>CAYIZP010000013.1:0-73978 GCA_964367905.1 uncultured Lachnospiraceae bacterium | reverse complement strand
CGCCCATATAACAGAGATGGCCAGCAACGTCCATACAATCGCGAGGGTGGGGAGAACCGTCCATATAATCGCGATGGGCAATCACGTCCATTTAATAATAATAATCGGCGCGATGAGAGAAAATCAGGGGCACCGGATCCAATTATTTCAGAACAAAAGCCAACCAGAACAAAGCAGAATAAAAATGACTTCAAGAAGAAAGAATATAATGATAAGGTGGATAAGGGACCAAGAAATGTTAAAGGTAAAAAGCCTGTAGCACTCATCCAAAAACCACAGAAAAAAGTTGAGCCAAAGGTAGAGGAAAAAATCAAGATGATTACGATTCCAGAAAGCTTAACAATTGGAGAATTAGCAGATAAGATGAAGATTGTTTCGTCAACAATCATCAAGAAATTATTCTTACAAGGTAAAATCGTGACAGTGAACCACGAAGTGGATTATGAGACGGCAGAAGAGATTGCATTGGAATTTGAAATTTTATGTGAGAAGGAAATTGTTGTTGATGTCATTGAGGAATTATTGAAAGAAAATGAAGAAAACGAAGAAGATATGATGAAACGTCCACCAGTTGTTTGTGTTATGGGTCATGTTGACCATGGTAAGACTTCGCTTCTTGATGCAATCAGAAAAACGAATGTAACGGATCGCGAAGCGGGGGGAATCACACAACATATCGGAGCATATGTGACTCAGGTGTCAGGGGAAAAGATTACATTCTTGGATACACCAGGTCACGAGGCATTTACAGCAATGCGTATGCGTGGTGCGAATGCAACAGATATTGCAATCCTCGTTGTAGCGGCAGACGATGGAGTGATGCCTCAGACAGTAGAGGCAATTAACCATGCAAAGGCTGCGGATATTGAGATTATTGTAGCGATCAATAAGATGGATAAGCCAGGAGCAAATATCGAACGTGTGAAGCAAGAACTATCGGAGCATGAATTGATTTCAGAAGATTGGGGTGGAAGTACGATCTTCGTACCTGTATCGGCGAAAACAGGAGACGGAATTGAGAACCTGTTAGAGATGGTATTACTATCGGCAGAAGTTCTTGAACTCAAAGCAAATCCGGACCGTCAAGCCAGAGGTCTTGTAATAGAAGGAGAACTGGATAAAGGAAAAGGATCTGTAGCAACCGTTCTTGTACAAAAAGGAACATTGCGTGTTGGAGATGCAATTGCAGCAGGTTCTGCGTATGGTAAAGTAAGAGCGATGATGGATGATAAAGGGCGAAGAATCAAAGAAGCAACACCATCTATTCCGGTCGAAATCCTTGGACTAAATGATGTTCCTAAGGCTGGTGAAGTATTCGTTTCTTGCGAAAATGATAAAGAAGCAAGAGCGTTTGCAGAGACATTTATCTCGCAAAATCGAGTGAAGATGTTAGAGGAAACAAAGTCGAAAAGTATGTCATTAGACGATTTATTCTCTCAGATTAAAGAAGGTAACCTAAAAGAATTGCCAATCATCGTGAAGGCGGATGTTCAAGGTTCTGTAGAGGCTATGAAACAAAGCTTGATTAAACTTTCAAATGAAGAGGTTGTAGTTAAGGTGATTCATGGTGGAGTAGGTGCAATCAACGAATCAGACGTTATCCTAGCTTCTGCATCGAAAGCAATTATTATCGGATTTAATGTTCGTCCGGATGCAGCAGCAAAAGATACAGCTGAGAGAGAAGGCGTAGACCTTCGCCTATACCGCGTAATCTACAGTGCGATTGAAGATGTGGAAGCAGCGATGAAGGGTATGCTTGATCCAGTATTTGAAGAGAAGGTACTCGGTCATGCAGAAGTTCGTCAAATATTCAAGGCTTCTGGTATTGGAACAATCGCAGGTTCATATGTTCTAGATGGAACGTTTGAGCGTGGATGCTCTGTAAGAGTTACTCGTGAAGATGAGGTGATTTTTGATGGGCCGCTTGCATCATTGAAGCGTTTCAAAGATGATGTGAAAGAAGTTAGATCGGGATATGAGTGTGGATTTGTATTTGAGAAATTTAATGATGTAAAAGAAGAAGATAAAGTAGAAGCATATAAGATGGTAGAAGTACCACGATAAGATGCCAGAGGTTTAGAGATGAGAAAAAACAGCATTAAGAACACACGTGTGAATATGGAAGTGCAGAGAGAATTGAGTAATATCATCCGCACAGAAATCAAAGATCCACGTGTGGCATTAATGACGACTGTTATGGCAGTGGAAGTGGCTCCAGATCTTAAGAATTGCAAGGTGTTCATCAGTGTTTATGGTGAGGAAAAAGCACAGGTGGATACGCTAGCAGGTCTCAATGCAGCGGAAGGGTTTATCCGTAGGGAGTTGGCGCGCAACTTGAATATGCGCAATACGCCACACCTTACATTTATACCAGATCAATCCATTGCATATGGAGCAGAGATTTCTAAGAAAATAGCAGAAGTCAACAAAGAGTTGAAAGACGAGGAATCGTAATGAATCTAAAACAACTGATAAGAAATGCCGAAACGATAGCCATCAGTGGGCATGTGAAACCAGACGGAGACTGTATGGGTTCATGCTTGGGGTTGTACAATTATATAAAGACATGGTTTCCAGATAAAGAAGTAACAGTTTATCTGGAAACTTTTCCGCGTGTGTTTTCGTTTTTATCTGGAGCAGATAAAATCTTGCATGAATTTCAGGAGGAGCAGGTTTTTGACTTGTATTTCTGTTTGGATTGTGGGTCATGGGATCGATTGGGGTTTGCAGAAACAGCATATCAAGCTGCGAAAGTGAGAGTTTGTATCGATCATCATATCAGCAATCAGAACCAAGATGAAAATTATTATATAGTTCCCACGGCCAGTTCTACCAGTGAATTGGTGTATAACTTGATGGAACCACAAGAGCTTACTAGAGAAATTGCAGAGTGTCTATATCTGGGTATTGTTCATGATACAGGAGTATTTCAATATTCTAACGCAAAACCAAGTACCATGATTGCTGCCGCAGCTTTGCTAGAACAAGGAGTACAGGGATATCGAATCATAGAAGATACTTTTTATGAGAAAACCTATCACCAACAGAAGATGCTAGGAAAATGTTTGTTGGAAAGTCAATTATATATAGATCAAAGAGTAATCTTGGCGGCGGTATCTGCACAAGAGTTAAAGGATTATGGCATTACGGCGAAGGACTTAGAAGGAATTGCAAGTCAGATGAGAAACACAAGAGGCGTAGATGTTTCTACGTTTATCTACGAGCTGTCACCTGGGGAATGGAAGGTGAGTTTAAGAGCAAATGATGCCGTAGATGTAAGTGAAGTTGCAGTAACTTTTGGTGGTGGTGGCCACAAGAAAGCCGCTGGGTTCACTTTGTATGGAACTATCGAGGAAGTTTCGAAGCAGATTTTGGATAAATTAAAAGAAATTATGTAGTAAGAATCAAGAATTTGAGGGTAGGTATGATAAACGGAATCATCAATGTGAAGAAAGAAAAAGGATTTACCTCTCATGATGTGGTTGCAAAGCTTCGTGGTATTGTTGGTCAGAGAAAGATTGGGCATACAGGGACTTTGGATCCAGATGCAACAGGAGTTTTGCCTGTGTGTCTAGGTAAGGCGACAAAGCTCTGTGATATGTTGACGGAAAAGGATAAGACTTATGAGACAGTTTTGCTATTTGGGATAGAAACAGATACTCAGGATACATCTGGAACAGTGTTGATGGAGAAATCTTGTGAAGGTCTTACAGAGGAGCGGGTTCGAAAGTGTATTCATTCATTTGTAGGTGCTTATGACCAAGTGCCACCGATGTATTCTGCACTAAAAGTACAAGGGAAGAAGCTCTATGAGTTGGCACGTGAAGGGAAAGTAGTCGAACGTGCTGCACGAACGGTGAATATTCTTGAAATTGAGATAGAAGAGGTGGATTTGCCACGAGTTGCCATGAAGGTGACTTGTTCCAAGGGAACGTACATTCGAACTCTTTGTCACGATATTGGACAGATGTTGGGATGTGGTGGTTGCATGGAAGAATTGATACGAACACGTGTGGGGGTTTTTGATATTAAGGACAGTGTTACGCTTGGGGAAATTCAAGAATTGAAAGCAAAAGATGAAATCGGTTCGTGTATTCGTGCTACGGATTCTGTGTTTGAGCGGTTAGAGCGATATGAAATTCCTGAGGGGCTTCAAGTCTTGGCGTCAAATGGAAATTCCTTATACCTAGAGGGGATGAATTGGCAGGAAGGACAACAGATTCGTGCATATATGCAATCAGGAGAGTTTGTAGGCATATATCGCTATCAAAAAGACAACGGATGTCTAAAATTAGAGAAGATGTTTTTGGATAGATAAAACTTGATAAAGTTATAAAGAGGAAAATTCATGAAATATATGGACAACTTGGAAGTGTATCATGATGTGGCACCATCCATTGTGACATTAGGAAAATTTGATGGGCTTCATAGAGGGCATCAAAAGTTAATTGAACAAGTAAGAGGTTTGAAGAAAGAAGATTTCATCAGTATTGTGCTGTCTTTTGATATGACGGAATATAAAAAAAATAATCAACAGCTCGTGAAACAACTGTTGACCTTGAGTGAAAAGAAAGAAATCTTGGAATCTTATGTCGATTGTTATATTGACTATCCATTTACCGATGAATTGCGCGAGATGGAAGCAAAGGATTTTGTATCCGAGATTCTGGTAGAGCGGTTACATGTGAAATGGATTGTAGTAGGGAGTGATTTTCGATTTGGTCATGGTGCAAAGGGTGATGCTTTGTTTTTGCAAGAGTTGGCAAGACGATACGAATTTGAAGTGGTTGTAGTCGAAAAAGAAAAACATCACGATGAAGAAATTAGCTCAACTTTAATTAAGCAAAAATTGCAAGAAGGTGATATGGAGGCGGTGAATCAATTGTTGAATTATCCGTACTCGTTGACGGGGGAAGTGATCCGTGGGAGGCAGTTAGGACGCACGATGGGATTTCCAACTGCTAATATCGCTCCTGACACAAAAAAAGCATTGCCACCTTATGGAGTTTATGTTTGTAAAATATACCTGCGTGACAAAGAGTATTATGGAATGGGGAACTTAGGGAGAAAGCCTACGATTTCGTATGGAGAAAAGGAATTGTTAGAGGTAAACATCTATGACTTCTCGGATGATATATACGGAGAAACCATCAAGGTAGAATTGCTGAATCATGTAAGAGTGGAGAAACGATTTGACCATTTGT
Source organism: uncultured Lachnospiraceae bacterium (assembly GCA_964367905.1). Lineage (GTDB taxonomy): Bacteria > Bacillota > Clostridia > Lachnospirales > Lachnospiraceae > CAUPWF01. The sequence continues at coordinate 68,774 of CAYIZP010000013.1, read as the reverse complement.
GGGATTTGGAGACGCAGATAAAAAAAGATAGAGAATATATTCAAAATTATATTTACAACACATTGCAAATATGATATAATTCGCTAGTATGATTAAACCGACATTCGGTAAGCGGACACTCCAACCCTTACTTGATGTTAGGCGATTACAAATAACATTATTAGGAGGAAATTATAATGATTTCAAAAGAAATGAAAGAAAAGATTGTTGCAGATTATGGTAGAGGAACAGGGGACACTGGTTCACCAGAAGTACAAGTTGCTTTGTTGACAGCAAGAATCAATGATTTAACAGATCATTTTAAAACACATCAAAAAGATCATCATTCTAGAAGAGGTCTTTTGAAGATGGTAGGACAAAGAAGAGGACTTTTAGCTTATCTTAAGAAAAAAGATATTGAAAGATATCGTTCTTTAATTGAAAGATTAGGACTTAGAAAGTAGTTCGAACTTAGAGGTGAGAATGGTTTACCATTCTCACTTTTTGTGTAAACCCCATTTAGATAAAATCATATATAAAACAAAGAAAGGTAAAGTTTATGTTTAAAAAATTTGAAATGAATTTAGCTGGACGTACACTACGCGTTGAAGTAGGTAGAGTTGCAGCACAAGCCAATGGTGCAGTTTTGATGCATTATGGAGATACAGTTGTTTTATCTACTGCCACAGCAGCGGAAAAACCACGTGATGGAATTGATTTTTTTCCACTGAGTGTAGAATATAATGAAAAATTATATGCAGTAGGGAAGATTCCAGGAGGATTTAATAAGAGAGAAGGAAGAGCATCTGAAAATGCTGTGTTGACTTGTCGTGTAATCGACCGTCCAATGCGTCCTCTATTTCCAAAAGATTATAGAAATGAAGTGACATTAGAGAGCTTAGTAATGTCTGTAGATCAAGATTGTAGTCCAGAGATTACAGCAACACTTGGTTGTGCAATTGCAACATCAATCTCAGATATTCCATTTGATGGTCCAACTGCTACGACTCAAGTTGGAATGGTTGATGGAGAACTAGTATTTAATCCTACAGCAGATCAAAAAGCTGTATCTGACATTGCGCTTACAGTTTCTTCGACAAGAGATAAGGTAATTATGATTGAAGCAGGAGCGAATGAAGTTCCAGAAGCTAAGATGCTTGAAGCGATTTTTGCGGCACATGAGATGAATCAAGAGATAATCAAATTCATTGATACGATTGTAGCAGAGTGTGGAAAAGAGAAGTTGAGTTATGTGAGTTTTGCAGTTCCAGAGGAACTTTTTGCAGCAATGAAAGAAGTTGTAACTCCAGATGAAATGGAAGTAGCAGTATTTACAGATGAAAAGCAAGTACGTGAAGCAAACATGCGAGTAGTACGTGATAAAATGGAAGCAGCATTTGCAGATAATGAAGAGTGGTTAGGAAAATTAGACGAAGCGTTATATCAATATCAAAAGAAAACAGTTCGTAAGATGATTCTTAAGGACCGCAAGAGACCAGATGGTAGAGCGATTGATCAGATAAGAGCGCTTGCGGCAGAAACAGATTTGTTACCACGTGTTCATGGTTCAGCTATGTTTACAAGAGGACAAACTCAAATTTGTACAATCACTACATTGGCTCCATTATCAGAAGCACAGAGAATTGATGGATTAGATGAAGCAGAAAAGACAAAGAGATATATGCATCATTATAACTTCCCTTCTTATTCAGTAGGGGAAACAAGACCATCTAGAGGACCAGGACGTCGTGAAATTGGACACGGTGCACTTGCAGAAAAAGCATTGGTGCCTGTACTTCCATCGGAAGAAGAGTTTCCATATGCAATTAGAACTGTTTCAGAGACATTTGAATCAAATGGGTCTACTTCTCAAGCGAGTATCTGTGCATCAAGTATGTCATTGATGGCGGCTGGAGTACCGATTAAGGCAACCGTTGCTGGAATTTCTGCAGGATTGGTAACGGGAGATAGTGATGATGATTATTTAGTATTAACTGATATTCAAGGTCTAGAGGATTTCTTTGGAGACATGGACTTTAAAGTTGCTGGTACACACAAGGGAATTACCGCGATCCAAATGGATATTAAGATTCATGGATTGACAAGACCAATCATTGAAGAAGCGATTGCAACTACAAAGAAAGCAAGAACATTCATCATTGACGAGGTTATGAATAAAGCGATCGCTTGCCCAAGAGCAGAAGTTGGACAATATGCTCCTAAAATTCTACAAATGTCAATTGATCCAGCGAAGATTGGTGATGTGGTAGGACAAAAAGGTAAGACAATTAATGCAATTATCGATGCTACTGGTGTTAGAATTGATATCTCAGAAGAAGGTATCGTTTCGGTAGCTGGTGTAGATAAAGAAAAGATTGAAGAAGCAATGGAGATTATCCGAATCATTACAACTGATTTCGAAGCTGGACAAATCTTTGAAGGAAAAGTTATCAGTATCAAAGAATTTGGAGCGTTTATCGAATTCGCACCTGGTAAAGAAGGAATGGTTCATATTTCTAAAATAAGCAAAGAACGCATCAAGCAAGTAGAGGATGTGCTAACACTCGGTGATGTTGTAAAAGTGGTTTGCCTTGGAAAAGACAAAATGGGTAGAATTAGCTTTAGCATGAAGGATATCGAAGAATAAAAAGGGCTGCTAAAGGGCACCAAAAGGGACGTTGTTTTTTTACAAAAAACAACGTCCCTTTTGCACGCGCATTCTATCTATGTCCCCAATGCTTTTCAATCATGTAAATGCACCAATACAGTAGCATGGACATGATGCATAGTAATATAATAGACATGAGTAGCCAATCCATCTTGAATACTTGACTAGAGTAGATGATTAAATACCCTAGACCGCTACGTGCAGCTAGGAATTCTCCGATTACAACTCCGACTAAACATAAACCAATATTTACTTTCATTAGGCTAATAATAGTTAATGTGCAGTTAGGAATCACAACTTTAGTTAGAGCTTGCCATGAAGTGCCCTTTAGTGTGTAGATTAGTTTGATTTTCTCTGGATCTACTTGTTGGAATGAATTATATAGGCTTAGGATGCTTCCAAAAATCGCTACAGACATTCCGGCGATGATGATTGTACGTTGATTTGTACCCAACCATACAATTAATAATGGTGCAAGTGCAGACTTAGGCAAACTATTTAGTGCAACGAAAAAAGGATCTAATACTTGAGCAACTCTTGGTAAAAACCATAACAATGTTGCAGTTAAGATGCTGAAGAATATAACAAGTGTAAAGCTAATTAGAGTTTCGTACAATGTATGCCCAGCATGAATAAAAATACTTCCATCTATGAGCATGGAGGTGAAGGCGCTCCAGATTTTAGTTGGACTACTGAATACAAAGGAATCAATTAGGCCAAATGAAGCACTGAATTCCCATAAACCGAGGAAGAAAAAAAGTAAGAAAATTCGGGAACATTGGATGAGTAGCCGATCTCTTTTTTTCTTCTGAAGATAGAGGAGTTGATTTTTGCTAATTGTGTTCATGTAAGTCTAACTCCTTCCATATTAAATTAAAATAAGACTTAAATTCAGGAGAATTACGTCTCATAAGCGGTGTGTCAATGTCTAAATCAAAACACAAAGAGATAGTTTGTTTGACAGTGGCAGGCCTTTCGGACAAGATGATGATACGATCTGCCAGACTGATTGCTTCTGAGATGTCATGAGTGATCATAAGGGCTGTTTTGGATTCTTTTCGAATGATTTGTCCGATGTCATCCCCTACATTCAATCTGGTTTGATAGTCAAGAGCTGAGAATGGTTCATCTAATAATAGAAGTTCTGGTTCTAGCAATAATGTTCGTATCAGGGCGGCTCGTTGACGCATTCCTCCTGAGAGTTCGGTGGGTTTAGCCTTGGAAAAATCACTTAGACCGTATTGGGATAGAAGTTCACTTGCTTTTTGTCGAGTCTTTGCATTTAACATATGCTGAACCTCTAAACCAAGAACCACATTATGATAAACACTTCTCCATTCAAATAAATGGTCATGTTGTAGCATATATCCGATATTGGTGCGACTGTCTTGAATAGACCTGCCAGAGACTAGAATCTCACCTTCTTCTGCTTCGAATAACCCCATAATTAATGACAGCAGAGTTGATTTTCCACAACCGGATGGACCGACTACTGCAACGAATTCCCCTTGATTTATCGTAAAAGATATGTTCTTTAGTGCTCTTGTTTCTCCCTCTATATTATGATAGGAAAAAGAAATATCTTGAAAAGATAATAGTTCTTTCATTGTAGTCTCCTCCCGCTAGTTCTATATCATTATATGTGCTTGGGTCCTAATAGTTTCGAGTTTATAGTGAAAATATATGGAATGGATTGACATATATATAGAATTTACTTATACTTTGTATCAAGACTGTTAAGAGAGTCGAGAAAAGGACTGTGAAAATACTATGGAGAATACAAAATTAATCTTGCATAGTTGCTGTGCTCCATGTAGCACCTATGTAATTGAACAGTTATCAGAAGTATATGAATTAATCATATTTTATTACAATCCTAATATATTCCCTGATGAGGAGTATCGAAAACGAGCAGAGGAGCAGCAAAAGCTGATTGATAAAATGTGCACAAAACATCCGATTCATTGCGTGATTGGTGAGTATGAGAAAGAACGGTTTTATCAGGTGGCGAAAGGATTGGAAGATGAGCCGGAATGTGGAGAGCGTTGCCAACGATGTTATCGCCTGAGATTGCAAAAAACGGCAGAATTAGCAAAGAAAATGGATGTGAGTTTATTTACGACCACTTTGACAATCAGTCCATTAAAAAAGGCGGAAGTTTTGAATTGGATAGGGATGGAAATTGCCCAGGAGCAAGGGTTGCAGTATCTAGTCTCAGATTTCAAGAAGAAAAATGGTTACCAGAGATCCGTTGTATTATCGAAAGAATATGGTTTGTATCGACAAGATTTTTGTGGGTGTGTATATTCAAGAAATGAACGAGATAGAAGAGTAGAAGCAAGAAAACAAATGTAGAATAGAAGGAGAAAATCAAAATGGCACAATTATGGGGTGGTAGATTTACCAAGGAGACAGATCAATTAGTTTATAATTTCAATGCATCGATTTCATTTGATAAAAAGTTTTATAAACAAGATATTCAGGGAAGTATTGCACATGTCAAGATGTTGACCAAGCAAGGCATTCTGCCCAAAGATGAAGAGAGTCAAATCATCAAGGGATTAGAAGGCATTCTTACAGATGTTGAGGAGGGGACATTAGAGATTTCTCACGAGTATGAGGATATCCATAGCTTTGTTGAGGCGACATTAATCCAAAGAATTGGAGAGCCTGGTAAGAAGTTACATACAGGCAGAAGTAGAAATGATCAAGTTGCGCTTGATATGAAGTTGTATACACGTGATGAAGTGGATGAAATCAGTGGATTGACCGATGAATTATTGAGTGTTCTATTGAAGATTATGGAAGAAAATCTAGAGACATTTATGCCTGGATTTACTCATCTACAAAAAGCACAACCAATTACATTGGCGCACCATATGGGAGCGTATTATGAGATGTTTCGAAGAGATAGGGAACGCTTGTATGATATCAAGGAGCGCATGAATTACTGTCCATTAGGCTCAGGAGCACTTGCTGGGACAACTTATGATCTGGATCGTGAGTATACAGCACAGTTACTAGGATTTAAAGGACCTACATTGAATAGCATGGATTCAGTTTCTGATCGTGATTACCTCATTGAATTGCTGTCTGCGATGTCTACTATCATGATGCATCTAAGTCGTTTTTCGGAAGAAATTATTATATGGAATTCGAACGAATATCAATTTGTCGATATCGATGATGCCTATAGTACTGGCAGTAGTATTATGCCACAGAAGAAGAATCCGGATATTGCAGAATTGGTGCGTGGTAAGACTGGGCGAGTATATGGAGCATTGATGTCTCTTTTGACTACAATGAAAGGAATCCCACTCGCATATAACAAAGATATGCAAGAGGATAAGGAGTTGGTGTTTGATGCGATTGATACGGTAAAAGGATGTCTGGCGTTGTTCACAGGTATGCTTGCAACCATCAAGTTTAAGAAGAAAGAGATGGAAAACAGTGCGAAGAATGGATTTACCAATGCTACAGATGCGGCAGACTACCTTGTGAATCATGGAGTTCCATTTCGTGATGCACACGGGATTGTTGGTAGATTAGTATTATATTGTATTGAGAAGGATATTGCGCTAGATGATATGACATTAGAAGAATATCAAGCGATTTCATCAGTGTTTGAAGCGGATATATTTGAAGCGATTAGTATGGAATCGTGTGTAAACAAGCGACTTACTATAGGGGCACCAGGGAAAACAGCAATGGAGAAAGTGATTGTAAATTATAAAGGAAGAGAAAATTAGTATGAATCACTAAAAAAATATGCTAAATCCATAAAATAATGACATATCTTACATATATAGAACGAAAACAAAATTTAAGGAGAAATTCACTTGATTTTTTGTAGAAATGTATTATAATTGTCTTCAGACGCGAACAAATGTGTTTGCTGAAAAGACAAAAATGAAAAGAGGACGAACATGGATAAGAAGTTAAGAGTAGGAATTTTAGGTGCAACAGGTATGGTAGGACAACGTTTTATTGCACTTCTAGATAATCACCCTTGGTTTGAGGTAGTTACAGTTGCTGCAAGCCCGAGATCAGCAGGAAAAACATATGCAGAAGCTGTGGGGGATCGTTGGAAGATGCCGACTGAGATGCCAGCAAGCGTGAAAGACCTAGTAGTGATGAATGTAAATGAAGTAGAAAAAGTTGCTTCTAGTGTTGATTTTGTATTCAGTGCTGTAGATATGAATAAAGAGGAAATCAAGAAGATTGAAGATGAATATGCAAAGACAGAGACACCTGTAGTCTCAAATAATAGTGCGCATCGTTGGACCAAAGATGTTCCTATGGTAGTTCCAGAGATTAATGCACATCATTTTGAAGTGATTGCAGCTCAAAAAGAAAGACTCGGAACAAAGCATGGTTTTGTTGCGGTAAAACCAAACTGTTCGATTCAAAGCTATGCGCCATGCGTGGCTGCATGGGAAGAGTTTGAGCCAGTAGAGATTGTAGCAACAACGTACCAAGCAATTTCAGGAGCAGGTAAGACATTTGAAGAATGGCCAGAAATGGTTGAGAATATCATTCCTTTTATCGGTGGAGAAGAAGAGAAGAGTGAGTTGGAGCCTCTACGTGTTCTTGGTAAGGTTGAAAATGGAGAGATTGTAAAAGTAGAATTACCAAAAATCTCATGCCAATGCATTCGTGTTCCAGTTTTAGATGGACACACAGCAGCAGTATTTATCCGTTTTAATAAAAAGCCTACAAAAGAGCAATTAATTGAAAAATTAGTAAACTACAAAGGTGTTCCACAAGAGTTGAATCTTCCAAGTGCACCAAAACAATTTATCCAATATCTTGAAGAAGATAATAGACCACAGGTAAAAGCTGATGTAGATTATGAAAAAGGAATGGGAGTGTCTATCGGTCGTTTAAGAGAAGATAGCATCTATGATTTTAAATTCGTAGGACTTTCACATAATACTGTTCGTGGAGCAGCTGGTGGAGCGGTTCTTTGCGCTGAGACATTGGTAGCTCAAAATTATATCACTCACAAATAAGAATGAATAAATAGGGAGGTCAGCAGATTTTGCTGATCTCTTTTAATGTAATAGGGAATGGAGTTTATATATTTTACATAAAATTGTTTGAGAAATCAGTAGAAAAATGTTATGATTATACTATCTGAAGATAAAATAACAATGAGGTGAAACATGGAGAAGAAGATTTATAATTTTACACAAAACAGAGAATTATCATGGCTTAGATTTGATCATCGCGTGTTAGAAGAAGCACAAGATGAGAGTGTACCTTTACTAGAGAGATTGAAGTTTGTATCTATTTTTACTAGTAACTTAGATGAATTCTTTATGATTCGAGTAGGTAGTTTGTATGACATCGCTACCGTTGGTGATAACACGGTGGATAAATGGACGGGCATGAATGCAAGAGAGCAATTAGACGCGATCTATGCTGCGGTTGCACCATTGTACGAAGAAAGAGATCGAACATACCTAAGTATAAAAAATGAATTAAAAAGGTATGGAATCTATGCATTGAATATGAGTGACTTGGATGCAAAAGAAAGAAAATATATAAGTAAGTATTTTTTTAACCAAATTTTACCAGTGTTATCTCCGCAAATAGTGGATTCCAAACATCCATTTCCTCATTTGGTGAACAAAGAAATATATGTAACAGCAACCTTAACTTTAAAAAATAAAAAAATGATTGGTATCGTACCAGTTCCACAGTTTATTTCCAATGTGATTTATCTTCCAGGTGAGGGAGTGAGATTTCTACGCGTGGAAAAGGTGATTGTAGAATTTTTAGAACAAATTTTTGAATTATATCAAGTTTCAAATAAAAATTATATCTCGGTGACACGTAATGCAGATATTTCACCAGATGATGAATCAGTAGATGTAAACGAAGACTTTAGAGCAAGGATGAAGGCTACCTTGCATAAACGAAAGAGACTAGCACCAGTTCGGTTGGAAGTGGCAAATGTCATGGATTCCGAAACACAAGCTTATTTCTGTGATAAATTAAATATCAAGCCTTATCAGATCTATCGAACGAAAATTGGCATGAAATTGGGGTATATGTTCGGCGTAATTGATAAGGTAGATGATTTGGTTAAGAGGAAGTTGGCATACCCGTCATTCAGTCCTCAACCATCGAAGACTTGTTCTTCCAGTAATGTTATGGCACAGGTGAAGAAAAAGGATATCTTGTTGTCTTATCCCTATGAAAAGATGGAACCATTCTTGCAATTGATTAAGGAAGCATCTGTGGATCCAAGTGTAGTGAATATTAAGATTACAATCTATCGTTTGGCTTCGAAGGCAAGACTTGTGGAATATCTCTGCGCAGCAGCGGAGAATGGGAAGGAAGTTACGGTTTTAATTGAGTTAAGAGCTAGATTTGATGAGCAGAACAATATCGATTGGTCAGAGAGACTTGAAGAGTCTGGTTGTCGAATTATCTATGGGTTTGATGGATTCAAAGTGCATTCTAAACTATGTTTGATTACCTACCGAAATAAAAATGAGATTAAATATCTGACTCAGGTTGGTACAGGAAACTACAATGAAAAAACAGCAACTATGTATACAGATGTATCATTGATGACATCCAATCAAGAAATTGGAGAGGATGCTGCGGAATTTTTCAAAAATATGGCAATTGCTAATCTTGATGGGGCATATAAACATTTGATTGTAGCACCAACGAGCTTAAAACAAAAGGTTCTATATCTGATAGATGAAGAAATCAAGAAAGGCACCCAAGGACGCGTCATCATGAAGATGAATTCGGTGACCGATCGAGATTTTATCCTTAAAATTGCAGAAGCATCCAAGGCAGGGGTAAAAATAGACTTGCTTGTAAGAGGAATTTGTTGTATTCTACCAGGAGTGGAAGGGGAGACAGACAACCTGAAGGTTACAAGTATTGTAGGACGATACCTAGAGCATCCGCGTATCTTTTGCTTTGGAGAAGGGGCAGAACAGAAGATTTATATCGGGTCAGCAGATATGATGACGAGAAATACGGACAAGCGTGTTGAAGTTGCAGCACCGATTTTAGATGAGAGTATAAAAAAACGTCTTTATGATATGTTGCAGATCATGTTAAAAGACAATGTGAAAATTAGAAATATGAGAAATGATGGAACTTATGAAAAAGTGAAGTGGGTTCAACCTCTCATTAATGCACAAGAATATTTTATCAAAGATGCACTAGAGGCAAGTACTGTAGAGGTTAAAGTACAACGCAAAAAGCTTAATTGGTTTCAAAAGTATATCTTAAGAATGAAAGAAGAATAATAGAACTATTTATATAAAGGAGAGACTATGAAAAAACTTCAATGGGGACAGGATGGGACGAATCATGCAATTACTGCATTTCAATTGACAAATGACCATGGTATGGAAGTTACTGTATTAAACTATGGAGCAACCTTGGCACGTATTCTTGTGCCAAATCGTGAGAATCAACCAACAGATGTCATCTTGGGATTCCAAGATGTTTTGGGATATGAGCAGGGCACCTCCTTTCAAGGAGCGATTGTTGGAAGGATTGCAAATCGAATTGGGAAGGCAAGATTTCAATTGAATGGTAAGGAATATCAATTAGAAAAAAATAATGGACAAAACAATTTACACAGTGGTCTAGATTATTTTCATACTAGAACCTGGGATGTTGTAGAAGAAAGCAATCAGAGGATTACGTTTTCGATAGAAAGTCCTGATGGAGACCAGGGATATCCAGGAAATATGTGTATCAAGGTGAGTTATTCCCTATCAGAAGAGAATGAGCTACAAATTTCTTATGAAGGGACTTGCGATCAAGATACGATTATTAATATGACAAATCATAGCTATTTTAACCTAGACGGATATTCAGGTGGTAATGTACTAAAACAAGTGTTGTGGTTGGATGCAGATGCATTTACCAACACGGATGAAGGATCTATCCCAACAGGAGAAATTATCGACGTGAACAATACACCAATGGATTTTCGTATAGCGAAACCAATTGGACAGGATATCAATCAAGATTATGAACCACTTCGAATCGGTAGTGGATATGACCATAATTGGGTACTAAACACAGGTGGTGAATATCAATTGTTCGGTTCTTTGTATTCGGAACATAGTGGAATAAAAATGGAAGCATACACAGATCTCCCAGGTGTACAGATTTATACAGGGAACTTCCTTGGGGATTCTGAAATAGATCGAAACGGAGTTCCACTAAGTGGCAGAGCAGGAGTATGTTTTGAAACACAACTGTTTCCAGATGCGATTAACCATGACAATTTTCAATCTCCTATTTTGAAAGCAGGCGAAACGTATCGTACTACCACAGGATTTAAGTTTTTGGTGTAGTGGATATGGGGAAATCAGTATATATAGCAGAAAAACCGAGTGTGGCACAGGAATTTGCAAAAGCATTAAAGTTATCGACGAGACGAGGAGATGGATTTCTAGAATCTGATGAAGCGGTGATTACTTGGTGCGTTGGTCACCTTGTTACTATGAGCTATCCAGAAGCATACGACCCTAGTTTGAAAAGGTGGAGTCTTAGTACCCTACCTTTTTTGCCAAATGAATACAAATATGAAATTATTCCCAATGTCGCAAAACAGTTTCAGACAGTAAAATCAATACTAACTAGAGCTGATGTAGACACAATCTATGTATGTACGGACTCAGGACGAGAAGGAGAGTATATCTATCGTTTGGTAGAGCAGATGGCGGAAGTGACAGGAAAGGTTCGTAAGAGGGTTTGGATTGACTCTCAGACAGAGGATGAGATTTTACGGGGAATTAGAGAAGCGAAAGACTTATCAGAATATGATAACCTAAGTGCGTCGGCCTATTTAAGAGCGAAAGAAGATTATCTGATGGGAATTAATTTCTCCAGATTATTAACTTTAAAATATGGAAACAGCGTTGCTAATTACTTGAAAATGAAGTTCATCTCTATCTCTGTTGGACGTGTAATGACCTGTGTTCTAGGAATGATAGTCAAGAGGGAGCGAGAGATTCGTGAATTTGTAAAAACTCCGTTTTATCGGGTGTTAGCGCGGATGAACCTTGAAAATCAGGTTATAGAGGCAGAATGGAAGGCGATTGAAGGAACAGAATATTATCAGTCTCCATTACTTTATAAAGAGAATGGGTTTAAGAATAGGGAAACGGCAGAAGCTCTGATACAAAAATGCTATGAACCGAATGTGAATGCGCAGATCACATCGATTCAGAAAAAAACGGAGAAGAAAAATGCCCCATTACTTTTTAACTTAGCGGAATTACAGAACGAATGTGCAAAACTATTTAAGATTAGTCCAGACGAGACTTTGAAAGTAGTGCAGGAATTATACGAGAAGAAGATGGTTACCTATCCACGAACAGATGCTAGGGTATTGACTACCGCTGTGGCAAAAGAGATTCATAATAATCTCAATGGATTGTCTAAATATGGGAAAATGTTGCCGTACCTAGAAGAAATCATTACATTTGGAAGTCATAAGAAGCTTGTATCGACACGATATGTAAATGACAAACAAGTCACAGATCACTATGCGATTATTCCAACTGGTCAGGGGATGGGGAATTTATCAAAGCTATCGGATTTGTCATTAAAAGTGTATGATAGCATTACCAAGCGATTTTTAGCAATTTTTTACCCATCTGCGGAATTTCAAAAAATCAGTCTTGCAGTTCGAATTAAGGAAGAGCATTTCTTTGCTAATTTTAAAGTCTTGAAATCAGAAGGATATCTGAAGGTTCTAGGCAAAAACACAGGTGATAAGGAAGAGCAGACAGAGCAGAGCCAATCGGTGTTTGATATAATCCAGAAATTGAAAAAAGGAATGGAAATACCGATAGCTGCCATGGACATAAAAGAAGGGGAAACAACCCCGCCGAAGCGTTACAATTCTGGGTCTATCATCTTGGCGATGGAAAATGCAGGACAGTTGATTGAAGATGATGAATTACGTGCGCAGATTAAGGGGAGTGGGATTGGGACGAGTGCAACTAGGGCTGAAATTTTAAAGAAGTTAATTGGAAACAAATATCTTCAATTAAATAAAAAGACACAGATTATTACACCAACCTTATTAGGCGAGATGATATTTGATGTTACCAATCATTCTATTCAGTCACTTTTAAATCCAGAATTGACTGCAAGTTGGGAAAAAGGACTGACTTATATTTCCCAAGGTAGTATAACATCTGATGAATATATGAAAAAATTGGAAGCATATATTGTGGCAAGAACAGATGCGGTTCTTCAAACGAATCAACAAGCAGCTTTGAGACAATGTTTTGATTATGCTGCAACATTTTATAAAAAACAAAATTGAGAAAGGAATGATTATTAAGATGAAAGAAGTGATGATTAATGAGTTATATGATTTAAGTAAAACAAATGCAAGTAATATATTTGAAGGATTGACATATCCGTGGGAAGCGCTACCTTTGATTGGAGAATATATTCTAAAAATGGGAAGGGAATTGAATCAAGGTAAGTATACACAAGTAGGGGATAATGTGTGGATAGCAAAATCTGCACAGGTTGCACCTACAGCCTATATTAATGGTCCAGCAATCATTGGAGAGCATACAGAGGTTCGTCATTGCGCATTTATTCGTGGAAATGCACTAGTGGGCGAAGGATGTGTAGTTGGAAATTCAACCGAGCTAAAAAATGTTATTTTATTTGACTCGGTACAAGTACCACACTATAACTATGTGGGAGATTCGATTTTAGGATACAAGGCTCATATGGGAGCTGGAAGCATTACCTCGAATGTGAAGTCGGATAAAACACTAGTCAGTGTAAGAGAGAATGGTGAAAGTATTGAAACGGGGTTGAAGAAGTTTGGCGCAATGATAGGAGATAATGTGGAGGTTGGTTGTCAGACAGTAATGAATCCAGGAACAATTATCGGTGCTGATGCCACGGTGTATCCACTTTCTATGGTAAGAGGTTATGTACCAAAAAATAGTATCTACAAAAAACAAGGTGAGATAGCAGAGAAGAGATAGATGAGAATAGATGGGAGATGAGAATATGGATATGAATTATGTGGATTTTGAGATTGGTAAGACAAAGCATATTGCGTTAGTAGCGCATGATGGTAAGAAGAAAGAACTTGTTGAATGGTGTGATAAGAACAAAGAAATCTTAAAGGGACATTTTCTGTGTGGAACAGGAACGACTGCGCGACTGATCTCGGAGAAGACGGGGTTGCCTGTTAGAGCATATAACAGTGGACCGCTAGGGGGAGATCAACAAATTGGTGCAAAGATTGTAGAAGGACAGATTGATTTCATGATTTTTATGTGGGATCCTTTGGCGGCACAACCACACGATCCCGATGTAAAGGCTTTGCTTCGAATTGCAGTTGTGTATGATATTCCGATTGCCAATAATTTCGCGACAGCAGATTTTATGTTACATTCGTCTTATATGAATGAAAGCTATACTCGTAGAGTAGAAAACTTTACAAAACAAGTGGAAGCAAGAGTAGAACAGATGAAATAATATTGACATCTCAATCGATGTATGGTATTTTATACTCATGTTAATTTAGCGCGTTAAAGCGTAACGGTTTAAAGTGAGAAGTTAACAAGTTATAAGAATAAAGAAAAGAGGGTAAAAAAATGTTCATCAAAATTCTGTTACTAGTAGTATTCTTTGCATCTATGGTTTTGGTCGGTATTTATGCTAGGAAACATACCAAATCTGTAGAGGGATTTGTTTTAGGAGGAAGAAATGCAGGTCCGTGGCTTACTGCGTTTGCCTATGGAACTTCTTATTTTTCAGCAGTTGTTTTCGTAGGATATGCAGGGCAGTTTGGTTGGAGTTATGGGGTTTCTGCTACTTGGATTGGAATTGGAAATGCTTTGATTGGAAGTTTGTTGGCTTGGGTGATTTTAGGAAGAAGAACCCGTGTTATGACTCATTATTTGGGATCAAAAACAATGCCAGAATTCTTTGGGACGCGATTTGAAAGCAAGAACTTGAAGATTGTAGCATCTATGATTGTGTTTGTTTTTTTGATACCATACACGGCATCGATCTATAATGGGTTATCACGTTTGTTTGGAATGGCATTTGATGTTCCATATTATGTGTGTGTTATTGGAATGGCATTTATGACAGCTCTCTATGTAATTTTAGGGGGATATATGGCGACAGCTATTAATGATTTCATACAAGGGATTATTATGCTAGGAGGCATTGCAGCGGTCATCATAGCGGTTCTGAACGGTCAAGGTGGCTTTACAGAGGCAATTATCGAATTATCAAAGATACCAAGTGATGCAGGAATTGCAGCAGAACAACAAGGGGTGTTTACTTCATTTTTTGGACCAGACCCACTGAATCTGTTAGGAGTAATTATCTTGACTTCTCTAGGAACCTGGGGCTTGCCGCAGATGATTGGTAAATTTTATGCGATCAAAGATGAGAAATCAATCAATACAGGGACGGTAATATCTACAATTTTTGCATTTATTGTGGCTGGAGGATCTTATTTCTTAGGTGGATTTGGTAGATTATTTGATTCAGAAGCAATCCGAAATGAAGCGGGTGGAATCATGTATGATGCGATTATACCAAGTATGTTAGGAACCCTATCAGATATATTGGTGGGAATCGTAGTGGTGCTCGTATTATCCGCATCGATGTCGACTCTTTCTTCTTTGGTGTTGACTTCTAGCTCAACCTTAACATTGGACTTGCTAAAAGAAACAGTTATGAAGAATATCTCTGAAAAAAAACAAGTTCGAATTATGCAAATCGCAATAGTGATTTTTATCACAATATCTGTTATAATTGCATTAAATCCGAATACATTCATTTCATCCTTGATGGGGATTTCATGGGGGGCATTAGCAGGCTCGTTCCTTGCCCCATTTTTATATGGGTTGTATTGGAAGAGGACGACGAAGGCTGCAGTTGCAGCAAGCTTTGTCAGTGGAATTGGAATCACAGTATCTAATATGATGTTTGGTTACATCGGTTCACCGATTAATGCGGGAGCGATTGCGATGATTACGGGACTGGTAGTTGTCCCAGTGGTGAGTATAGTCAGCGGTAAATCAAAACCGAAGAGGGTAGATGAAGTATTTACATGTCTAGAAGAGCAGGTGGTAAGTACAAAAAAACATTTATTAGACGACTAATTGAAATAAAAGGCTTGTATTATTACGGAATCTGTGGTAAACTTTCTACAATTTGTGCATTGATATAATTAAGTGAAGGGAACAGGTGTAAAATGAAAGCATATCTTATTTTAGAAGATGGAACAATCTTTACAGGAAAGAGTATTGGTTCAAAGCGTGAAATGATTAGCGAAATTGTATTCAATACTTCTATGACGGGGTATTTGGAGGTGTTAACCGATCCGTCATATGCAGGGCAGGCGGTTGTTATGACATATCCACTAATTGGTAACTATGGGGTGTGCTATGAAGATATGGAGTCGAGAAAGGCTTGGCCAGATGGTTTCATCGTAAGAGAATTATCAAGAATGCCGAGTAACTTCCGTTCACAAGGAACCATACAAGAGTTTCTAGTAGCACAGAATATTCCTGGAATTGCTGGGATTGATACACGTTCATTGACCAAGATTCTTAGAGAAAAAGGAACAATGAATGGTATGATTACTACAGATGCGAATTATGATTTGGATGAAGTTCTTTCGAGATTAAAGGCTTATACTGTGGGAGATGTGGTTTCAAAGACGACTTGTGAAGCAACTTATGTACTTCCAGGGGAAGGTTATAAAGTAGCCTTATTAGATCTTGGTGCAAAATCCAATATTGCAAAAGCACTCAATGAAAGAGGTTGTGAAGTTACGATTTATCCTGCAAATACAAGTGCAGAAGAAATCATCGCAGCAAAGCCAGATGGAATCATGCTTTCCAATGGACCTGGGGATCCAAAATCATGTGGAGCGATTATAGAAGAAATCAAGAAGTTATATCACACAGAAATTCCGATTTTTGCAATTTGCTTGGGGCATCAATTGATGGCGCTTGCAAATGGTGCAGATACACATAAATTAAAATATGGACATCGCGGTGGAAATCATCCAGTAAAAGATTTGCTAACAAATCATGTATATATTTCATCACAAAATCATGGATATGTAGTAGATGTGGATAACCTAGATAAAAAAGTGGCAAAAGAAGCGTTTGTTAATGTAAATGATAATACAAATGAAGGACTAAAATACGTTGGAAAAAATATCTTTACGGTTCAATTTCATCCAGAGGCTAGTCCTGGTCCACAAGACTCAGCATACTTGTTTGATCGATTTATTGAAATGATGGGAGGGATGAAGAATGCCTAGAAATCTTGATATTAAAAAAGTACTTGTATTAGGTTCAGGACCGATTGTAATCGGGCAAGCAGC
Source organism: uncultured Lachnospiraceae bacterium (assembly GCA_964367905.1). GTDB lineage: Bacteria > Bacillota > Clostridia > Lachnospirales > Lachnospiraceae > CAUPWF01. Next base: position 51,732 of record CAYIZP010000013.1, on the reverse strand, counting down.
CGAATTTGATTATGCGGGAACACAAGCATGTCGTTCGTTAAAAGAAGAGGGAATCGAGGTTGTTTTATTAAATTCTAATCCGGCCACTATTATGACAGATAAGGATATTGCGGACCGTGTATATATTGAACCACTTACAGTAGAAGTAGTGGAACAATTGATTCTAAAAGAGCGTCCAGACAGTGTTTTACCAACGCTTGGAGGGCAAGCTGGACTAAACCTTGCTATGGAATTAGATGAAAAGGGATTTTTCAAGAAACATGGGGTAAACCTTATTGGTACTACTTCAGAAACAATTCGAAAAGCAGAAGATCGTCTTGAATTCAAAACGACAATGGAGAAAATCAACGAGCCAGTGGCAGCTTCTAAAGTAGTTGAAAATGTAGAAGATGGTGTGGAATTTGCTGCTAAGATCGGTTATCCGATTGTGTTACGACCTGCCTATACACTAGGAGGTTCAGGTGGTGGTATTGCTGATAATGTGATGCAACTTCGCGAAATTCTAGAAAACGGTCTTAGACTATCGCGTGTAGGACAAGTACTTGTGGAGCGATGCATCGCAGGATGGAAAGAAGTAGAGTATGAAGTGATGCGTGATGGCAATGGAAACTGTATTACGGTTTGTAATATGGAAAACATCGATCCAGTAGGGGTTCACACAGGAGATAGTATCGTTGTTGCACCATCGCAGACTCTAGGTGATAAAGAATATCAAATGCTTAGAACTTCAGCATTGAATATCATCAGCGAATTGAAAATCACTGGTGGATGTAATGTACAATATGCGTTGCATCCTACAAGTTTCGAATATTGTGTAATTGAAGTAAACCCACGTGTAAGCCGTTCTTCGGCATTGGCGTCGAAAGCAACAGGATATCCAATTGCAAAGGTTGCAGCGAAAATTGCACTGGGATATACATTGGATGAAATTTTAAATACAATTACAGGTAAGACATATGCAAGCTTTGAGCCTATGTTAGACTATTGTGTTGTAAAATTACCAAGACTTCCATTCGATAAGTTTATCACCGCAAAACGTAAGTTGGGTACGCAGATGAAGGCAACTGGAGAGGTTATGAGTATCTGTGATAACTTTGAAGGTGGATTGATGAAGGCAATACGTTCCTTAGAGCAACATGTTGATTCTTTGATGTCATATGATTATACAGCACTATCAAAAGAAGAAATTCTAGATAAGCTACATTCTACAGATGATAGAAGAATTTGGTTGATTGCAGAAGCACTTAGAAAAGGAATCACATATGAGGAGATTCATGACATAACCAAGATTGATCTTTGGTTTATTGATAAAATTTCTATCATCGTGGAAATGGAAGAACAGCTGAAAAGTGAAGAGTTAACAGAAGAGTTGTTAAAAGAAGCAAAGCGAATTGAGTTTCCAGATAATGTGATTGCTCGATTGACAGGAAAAACAGAGCGAGAAGTACATGATTTAAGAAAAGAGTACAATATTGTTGCTGCATATAAGATGGTAGACACTTGCGCGGCAGAGTTTGCAGCAGCAACTCCGTATTATTATTCTGTATTTGGAAGTGAGAATGAAGTTGTAGAGACAAATGCCAAGAAAAAAGTATTGGTACTTGGATCGGGACCGATTCGTATCGGACAGGGAATTGAATTTGACTTCTGCTCTGTACATTGTACATGGGCATTCAAAAAAGAAGGCTATGAAACAATTATTGTCAATAACAATCCAGAAACAGTTAGTACGGATTTTGATATTGCAGATAAATTATACTTCGAGCCTTTGACCCCAGAAGATGTGGAAAGTATTGTTGATATTGAAAAGCCAGATGGTGCAGTCGTTCAGTTTGGTGGACAGACAGCAATTAAATTAACTGAAGCATTGATGAAGATGGGGGTTCCAATTTTAGGAACATCAGCAGAAAATGTTGATGCCGCAGAAGATAGAGAGTTATTTGATAAGATTTTGGAAGAGTGCGAGATTCCAAGACCGACAGGTGGAACAGTATTCACGGCGGAAGAGGCGAAAAAAGTTGCGAATGAGCTGGGATATCCAGTCCTTGTAAGACCTTCTTATGTACTAGGCGGTCAGGGAATGCAAATCGCAATCAGCGATAATGATATCGATGAATTCATTGGTATTATCAATCGAATTGCTCAAGATCATCCAATCTTAGTTGATAAATATTTAGTTGGAAAAGAAATCGAAGTAGATGCAGTTTGCGATGGGGAAGATATTGTGATTCCAGGAATTATGGAACATATCGAGCGAGCAGGAATCCACTCTGGAGACAGTATTTCGGTGTATCCAGCACAGAGTATTTCTGAAACGGTAAAAGAAAAAATCGAAGAGTATACAAGACGCCTAGCGAAATCGCTTCATGTAATTGGAATGATTAATATTCAGTTCATTGTATGTGATGAAGATGTATATGTAATTGAAGTGAACCCACGTTCTAGTCGTACAGTTCCATATATTAGCAAGGTTACGGGAATACCGATTGTCCCATTAGCAACCCAGGTGATTATAGGACACAAGTTAAAAGATTTGGGATATTGCTCAGGACTACAACCAGAAGCAGATTATATAGCAATCAAGATGCCTGTATTCTCATTTGAGAAGATTCGTGGTGCAGATATTAGCTTGGGGCCTGAGATGAAGTCAACAGGAGAGTGCTTAGGAATTGCGAAAACATTTGATGAAGCACTATATAAAGCATTTTTGGGAGCAGGAATCAACTTACCGAAATATAAAAATATGATTATGACATTACGTGATGAGGATAAGGAAGAGGGAATCGAAGTTGCAAGAAGATTCGAGGCACTAGGTTATCGCATCTATGCTACAGTTGGAACTGCTAAAGTTCTTAATGAGGCTGGAGTAAAGGCAATCAGAACAAAAAAAATCGAACAAGAATCACCAAACTTAATGGATTTGATTCTAGGCCATGAAATTGATTTGATTATTGATACGCCACAACAAGGAGCAGAAAAATCAAAAGATGGTTTCTTAATTAGAAGAAATGCCATTGAAACAGGTGTGAATGTATTAACAGCAATGGATACCGCTAATGCATTGGTAATGAGTTTAGAAAACACAGATATTAATCATTTGACTTTAATCGATATTGCGACAGTTTAAATATGAATGGCTTTTAACAAGGCGTAAAATAAAGGAATAGATAGCTGTATTTTAAGATATACAGCTATCTATTCCTTTTAGAGTTTGTATTAATTTTTTGTTCTGCTGTGGTAGACCAATACAAAATCTGATGAATTCACCGTCAGACTTAAAGAATGAATCACAGTTTCGAATCATTAGCTTCTGTTTTATACAATGTTCAAATATATTAGATGCAGTGAGACTAGCATCTAATGACTGAAGTAATATGAAATTTGCTTCGGATTTATATAGTCGAAACTTGTTAGATGCATTTAATTGGGAATAAATATAATTTTTCTCCGACTCAATTAAAGATTTTGTAGCTTCGATATAATCGATATCTTCAAACATAATATGACCAGCATTTGCCGCAATACTATTTAATGACCAAGGGTTTTGAACAGACTTCAAATGATTTAAAAATTGTTTGTTTGAGGTGATTCCGTATCCAAATCGAAGTCCTGGTACAGCGAAAAATTTAGAAGTCCCACGCAATATGATAAGATTGTTATAATTATCCACAAGCGGAACTGCTGTAATAGATGACAGATTACTTGAAAATTCTATATAAGTTTCATCAACCATAACAAAGACATTGTGAGAATGACAATAGTCTAATATGGCACTGAGCTGCTGAGTGTCTAATGCAGTACCAGTAGGATTATTTGGGTTGCAGATTACTAAAAAATCATATCCGCCATTTAACTCAGAATACAACAGGTCTAATGAAAGTTGAAAATCATCTTGTGGTTTCAATAAATAATGATGGAGTGTTCCTCCAGCTAGTTTGATTTCACGCTCGTATTCAGAATATGTTGGACCGATTTGTAAGGCTTTTTTCGTGCCTAAATTGTTGATAAGGAGTGAAATTAATTCGCTTGTACCATTTCCGACTATAATGTGCTCAAAACTAGATTGGCAATAATTACTAATGGATTGGCGAAGTGAAGTGTAGTTGCGATCGGGATAATCCGATAGCAAGGACAGGTGATTCCTTGTGTAGTCTAGGAAATTTGGAGACATTCCAAGAGGATTGACATTTCCAGCTAAATTAATAATATCTTCGATTGGTATGCTATAATATGTTGATATTTGATGTAAATCACTTCCGTGAAATTGTTGCGTCTGATTCATAGAGGTAGTCCTTTCTTTGTGTACTTATAAAAAGTAACATCCTTTCTCAATTTCTAATATAAGTATATAAGAATTTGATTGCATGAATGATAGTAGTAATGCTATAATTCATTATAGCGAGTCTAAGAAAAAAATCAATAAGAATAACAAGTAGGTGAGATATTGAAGCATAGAGTTAAACATTTTGTAAGTAATGAATTTCAGATGGGAAAACCTGATGTTGTATTTTCTGAAACCCATTTGGTTTTGAAAATTGGCGAGGGAGAAATATACAGTGGTAGCTTTATAATTAAAAGTGCAAATGAAAATGATATCTATGGAGCTATCTACACAAATTCTATCAGACTGCAGTGTCTACAAGACAATATAGAAGGCGGTTCTGTTAAAATTTGTTTTCAGTATAATGGGATGGGATTGCAACCAGGGTTTGTAGAGAAAGGACATATTTATATTGTATGCAATGGTGGAGAGTTTGAGATTCCGTTTTCTGCAATCATAAGAAAACCTTTTATTGCTACATCACAAGGAAATATTCAGGATTTGAAAGGCTTTAAAAAAGTTGCATTCCATGATTTTGAAGAGGCTAAGAAGATATTCCATTCAAAAGATTTCTACGAATTGATTAAGTATGAGCCTTCTAAGATTAAGCATCTCTATAGTAATATGAGAAAGTGGAGTCTAGAGGCGAAAGATTTGGAAGAATTTTTAGTATCAATCAAGCAAAAAGAAAAGATATATATTAGTTTTTCGGAGTCTGAGAAAAATTATAGTAACGTGGATAAAACATTTGTTGATAAGATTAAAGTTATAAAAAATACATGGGGATATATGACATGGAACATTCGCGCAAATGGGGATTTTCTTTTGTTAGGGCAAAACCAGCTATGTACAGATGAATTCGCAGATACAGAGTATGAATTAGCTTATCAAATAGATGATGAGGAACTTCATTTTGGAAATAATTATGGACAAATTATTATTGAGAATCATTTTGATACCATCATTTTTGATATTACGATCAAAAACCGTAAAATAGAGCGACAAGACGATAGAAGTGCAGAATTTCTAATGGCTCGCTTAATAAAAAGTTATGTAAAGGCAGATGCGAATCATGATTTTAACAGCAAGTGGGTGCAAGGTTCTATTCAGGTGTTAACTGAGTTAGAGTCAAATGATACACAAAATCGTATCTATAAACTGATGAGAGCGCATGTCTATCTCTTGGATGAACAAAAAGAAGAGGCGAAGTGGATCTTAGATGATTATAATTATAATAAGTTTGGTATCGGACGTGATGTAGAGATTGATGCATATTACTTGTATTTGACAGCTTTGCATAGAGAAAATTCTAGTTATACAAAAAAAGTAGTAGATGAACTACAAAAACTATATATTAAATATTCGGGCTCATGGAAAATATTATGTATGCTTGTACAAATCGATCCATATTATACGGATGCATTTGAGAGAAAACATGCCTTGGAACATCAATATTATCTAGGGGTTCACAGTATGATTCTGTACCTAGAAGGATATAAATGTTTTTCAGCTCGTTGTAGTAACTTAAAGAAGATTGGAGAGTTTGAAATCCAAATTCTTAATTTTGCAACAAAACAGAAAATAATATCTAAGGAATTGGCATTATATGCTGCAAACCTGGCGATGCAGCATAAAGAATTTAATCCTAAAATTTTAAAAGTTTTAGAAGAAGCATATATGATTCATAATGATATCGCATTGCTTACTACAATTTGCACTATTTTGATTAAAGGGAATATCACAGATAATCGATATTTCAAATGGTATGAGCTTGCGATTAAAGAAGAATTAAAAATTGCTAAGATATTTGAATACTATATGAGTAGTATTAATGAAGAATTTTATTCAGAAGAACTTCCGCGTACGATATTTTTGTATTTTGCTCATGGAAGTAATTTGCCTAAGAATAAGTTAGCATTTTTGTATGCAAATCTCGTAACTTATGAAAAAGAATCAAGTGAGTTGTTCGCTTATTACAGGGAGAGAATTACTGTATTCACAATGCAGCAATTAGAACAACGACGAATCAATAAGCATCTTAGGATTTTGTATCGATATTGTTTGAATGAAAATGAGATGAATATCGAAAAGATTCGGGCAATTTACAACATTACGTTTTCTTACCTTGTGAAGACAACGGCCAAGAACATTAAGAGTGTCGGTGTAATTGACGAGGATGGTTTAATGAGACAAAAAGTGTCATACAAGGAAAAAGGAGCGATTGTTGTGCTTGACTCCAAAGATGATATACTCGTATGGGAAACGAAATCGGGAGAACATTTAGTAGGGAATGTTGACTTTCAATCAGAGCGAATGTTTTATGAAATTCCTTTTGTAGAAATTTGCAATAAACATCTAGATATTTATGGAAAAAAAGAAGCAGAACGAGAGTTGATCGAATTAAATTATGAGAATCTAGGAAATATTGGTCCTCATATATTTGATGAAACTGAAGTTCTTGAATTTTGCAATGAAGTAATTATAGAAAATGAATTTATAGAAGATGGTTTATTAGAGTATCTATGTCTGTATTTGTTTAAACGAGAAGTGTATGACAGAAACATCTTAGTATATTTATCGATGTACTATTCAGGAGATACAAAGACTCAGAGAGATATTTGGAATGCTGCAGTTGACTATGAAATAGATGTGATACGCCTTTCTTCTAATATATTGTCTAATGCAGTCTATACTGGCAATATTTTAGGATGCGAAGAAATATTTTTTTACTATTACGAGAATGAAGCAAATTTACGCGTTGTATCGGAATATTTATCTATTTATGCAAGAGAGTATTTTGTCATGAATAAGCAGATAAATCCTAAGATTATACAGATTATCAAGAACGAATTGATACAGAAAGTTGAACTGGCGAATATTGTGAAAATTGCATTATTGCATTACCATTCGAGACAAGAGTATGATGCAAGTGATGTGGAACTTTTAAAACGTTGTATGCAAGAACTATGTGAAAAGCAAATATATTTTTCCTTCTATTTCAGATACAGCGAAACCTGGTTACGAGAAGTTCAGCTGTGGGATAAGACTCTGGTATCATATGTGTCGAAATGGGGCGGAAAAGTGCGGATATTCTACCGTCTGTTGGAAGAGGGAATAGAGGAGCCTGCATATGAGTCGGAGGTTCTTATGTCGATGTATGAAAATATTTATGTAAAAAAGTTACTGATATTTCAAGATGAGACACTTCAGTATTATTTTCAAGAAGAAAAGAATGGAGAAGTTGTCAATAGTAAAACATATCAGTATAAGGCAAACACTGAGCAGACATATTATGGGAAATATGGTAGGTTGAATGAATTGCTTCAATCAGAGAAATTAGATGAGGGGAAATTTAAAGCCTATGCATTAGAAAATGTTCAGGCGAAAAAGGTGTTTGTACCTTATGATTAGGAGAGAGTAATGGATGGAAAAATAATAGGATATGATATAAGTGATACATCATGTCAAATCAGTTTTTATAGCGAGAATATGGATGAGCCAGAAACATATGAAGCTTCTCCAGAAAGCTTTCAAATCCCATTGGTTATCGGTCAAAAAAATGATGTGTGGGCAATTGGAATCGGAGCAAAACGGCTTTCGATTTTGCACGATGGAGAAATTGCATCAGAATTAGTATCTAGTGCACTTTTAAGGAAAAAAATCACGTTAGATGGAAAAACTTATGATGCAGTTTGGTTATTAGCGAAGTTTGTTAAAATTTCATTGGAACATTTTGAAAGTATTGAAGCGATTGTTTTTACTGTGCCTGAATTAAACGAGGAACTTGCTAACATATTGCGTGGTGTTGCAAGACATATAGGGATAGAAAACCAAAATATCTGTGTACAGGATTATAATGAGAGCTTTTCTAATTATATGTTCAACCAGCCGAAAGAATTATGGCAATATGAGGCTGCTTTGTTATATTGTGACAAAGATGAAATCAGAGCTAGTATGTTGTATAAGATAAAGTCGGCACTTAGAGATGAACCTAGTAATTTTATCTCAGTTGAAGATGTTGCTTTTGCAAAAAAGGAAGAAATGGATGCAATTTTTCCATTGCTACATGGAGAGAGGGCACGAGAGGCAGATGAGCGGTTTAAATTATTTCTTCAAAATGTATTCGAACAAAGAGTGATTTCTTCTGTATATCTAACTGGAGAAGGGTTTGATAATAACTGGTATCCTGAGTCTCTAAAAAGTATATGCAATGGGAGACGAACATTTTTAGGAAGTAACCTATTTAGTAAGGGTGCATGTTTTAGTGCTATGAGGCGTTGGTATAAAATCTCAGATGGCCAACTTTATATCAATGAACATAAATTGACACATCGTATATCGCTTAAAGTGATTTCGGGAGGAGAACCCCAGATTCTTCCAGTGGTTCAATGGGGAAAAATATGGTATGAATCCACGGATCAATGGGAAGTGTTATTAGAAGATACGGAAGATCTTGAGCTTAGCGTTGAGTCGATTTATAAAGGGAAATTAAAGTCGATTCCAATATCCCTAGAGGGGTTGATGGAAAGAGAGTCATTTACTACAAGGCTTTTGATTAAAACTCAGTTCACGGATGCTAAGAATTGTACAATTACGCTAACAGATCTGGGGTTTGGAGAGTTTTATCCATCTTCTGGATTTGAAAAAGAGACCAAAATATTTTTAGGGGGAAATTATGGGAAACATCATTCTGTGTCATAATGTGAGAGCTACTGCTCCTTATGAAATCACCAGAATACATCATAAAATATATACTTTTGAAGAGTTGTGCTATTATCTTGGCAAGAATATTTATCTAGTGGATAGTACAATTATGAATGAACAATTATGTGTGTGGTTATCAGAAGAATTAAAGTTAGATGAGCTTTCAAGTGAGATTATTAATTCATTGCATACAAAATGTAGTATAGAAACATTTATTTTGACGATTCTTAGAAGTAGCGATATGTATTCCGATATGCAGTTGAATAAATTACAAGAAGAATTAAGAAAGCTAAATTACCTTGAAGAGGTGGAAATTGTTAAGAAAAAAGCAGATAACCTTCTGGTGAATGGTGAAGTAGAATTAGCAATCTTGTTTTATACATCCATTCTTAGAAAAGAACATAATAACAAAGTTGATGAGATGTTTTATGGGAAGATATATGCTTGTCTTGGAGCTTGCTATGGAAGACAGTTCTTGTATCAAGAAGCAATGACTATGTATGATAAAGCATTTCAGATTAATAATGATCCAATGTTTGTAAAATGCTATCTATACGCAGCGAAAAAGCATTTAGATACGACAGAGTATAAGCTGCTAATTGCCAAGAGTGAGGTCTATGAAGAGTTAGACGATATTCTACAAAGAGAATCGAATTCAGTCGAGGAAGTTTTGCAAGTAAAGCCATCAAAGCAGTTATTAGAGGAATGGAAAGAGTTATATCGACAAGGAAACAAATAATTATGTCGAAAAACATTGAATTGTGTGAAAATACATCTTAAATCAACATAATGTCGAACAATATAATAAATTTGCTATTGCATTACTTCTTTTGTGCCATTATAATACATTTGTGGTGTGTTGAATGTGGAATGGTGATGCTATGGAAAAGCTAAATGTTGCTATTGCTGACGATAATGAAAAAATGTTAGAAATTTTGGGCGAAATTATCGATAGTGATGAGGAGTTGCATCTCGTAGGGAAAGCAAGTAATGGAGAAGAAATGTGTCAAATCATAAAAAAACATGAGCCAGATGTGGTGTTGTTAGATTTGATTATGCCTAGGATGGATGGATTGACAGTTATGGAAAATGTTCAACAAGATCATGGATTGAACAAGTTACCAGGATTCATAGTCATCACGGCAGTAGGACAAGATAGTATTACGGAAGATGCATTTCGAAAGGGGGCAAATTATTTTATCATGAAGCCGTTTAATCGAGAGAGCATTATTAGTCGAATCAAAGGAATTAAGCAGATGAATTCGAGTGAAAAGTCTTCCAGCGTTGCAAAAATTGTTCTTCAAGACAAAGAAGAAGACTTAGAAAAACATGTTACATCGATCTTACATGAAATTGGAATACCAGCACATATAAAAGGATACCATTATTTGCGAGATGCGATTTTGATGTCAGTTGAGGATATGGATATTTTGAATGCGATTACCAAGGTGCTTTATCCAAGCGTAGCTAAAAAAAATAGAACAACCTCTAGTCGTGTAGAACGGGCGATTCGACATGCGATTGAAGTGGCATGGAGCAGAGGGAAAATTGATACAATAGAGGAGTTGTTTGGTTACACTGTAAGTAATGGACGAGGGAAACCTACAAATTCTGAATTTATAGCATTGATATCTGATACAATTAGATTAAAATACAAAATGAATAAATAAAATGAAAAAAAATTTTCATTTAAAAAAAACTTTTCATTTCATTTGAAATATAGTATAATTGATTGAATATGTTGCTTAATAGTTATACTTTAGTGGAGGACGGATATGAAAAAAATACTTTTTACAGCATCAGAAGCAGTTCCTTTTATTAAGACAGGGGGATTAGCCGACGTTGTAGGAGCATTACCAAAATATTTTGATAAGGATAAATTTGATGTAAGAGTAGTACTGCCTAAATATGCATGTATGAATGAAAAATACAAGAGTCAATTGGATTACAAGACACATTTTTACATGGAATTAAGTTGGAGAAGGCAGTATGTGGGGATATTAGAAACACAAATTGACGGAGTTACATTTTACTTTATTGATAATGAATATTACTTTAGCGGAGACAAGCCTTACGGGGATACTTATGATGACGTGGAGCGATTTGCTTTTTTTTCAAAAGCAATCGTACAGATGTTGCCAATTCTTGATTATAAACCAGATATAATACATTGTCACGATTGGCAGACAGGGTTGGTTCCGGTATTTTTAGATAACTATCGTTATTGGGATCATTATTATTCCGATATTCGAACTGTGATTACGATACATAATTTGAAATTCCAGGGAGTATGGGACATAAAGCGAATCAGAGATATTACAGGATTGCCAGATTACTATTTTACTATTGATAAATTGGGAGTAAAAGATGATGCGAATTATTTGAAAGGTGGGATTGTGTATTCTGATGTGATTACAACAGTTAGTAATTCGTATGCAGATGAGATCAAGAGTCGTTTTTATGGCGAAGGATTAGATGGCTTGATGTTTGCACGCAGAAATTCCCTCAGAGGAATTGTGAATGGGATAGATTATGCAGAATATGATCCGGCATCAGACGATCTTATTGCAAAGCGATTCACAATATCAACGTTTAGAAAATATAAGTTTAAAAACAAAGAAGCATTGCAAAAAGAGTTGGGGCTGGAAGTAAACAAACAGATTATGATGTTGGGAATTGTCTCGAGACTAACGGATCAAAAAGGTTTTGATTTGATTGAATGTGTGATGGATGAATTGTGTCAGGATTCGATACAAATTGTTGTGTTGGGTACGGGTGATGAAAAGTACGAAGAAATGTTCCGAAATTTCGCGCAGAAATACCCGAATAAAGTTTCAGCAAATATTTTCTACTCAGAGGATCGAGCGCGTAAGATTTATGCATCTTGTGACGCATTTATTATGCCGTCACTATTTGAACCATGTGGACTGAGCCAATTGATGAGTTTACGATATGGAACCATACCGATTGTTCGAGAGACAGGCGGATTGAGAGATACAGTGGAACCATATAATGAATATGAGAAGACTGGAACAGGGTTTAGCTTCTCAAATTACAATGCTCATGAAATGATGCAAACCATTCGTTACGCAGAACATATTTACTACGATAGCAAGCGTGATTGGAATAAAATTGTTGATAGAGCAATGCAAAAAGACTTCTCTTGGACGCAGTCAGCGTTACAATATGAAGAAATATATGAGATAATTTAAAAATGGGTATTGACGAATTATAATTATGTGTTATAATCATACGTAGTGCAAAAAAAATACCCGAACAGTCGTATCATGCACAATATAGGGCTGGAGGGGAGGTTAGGTGTGAGTCTATGTCAAATGTAATCGTAAAAGAGAACGAAACGTTAGATAGTGCTTTACGCAGATTCAAAAGAAACTGCGCTAAAGCCGGTATTCAACAAGAAATTCGTAAAAGAGAACATTACGAAAAGCCGAGCGTAAAACGCAAGAAAAAATCGGAAGCTGCTAGAAAACGTAAATATAATTAATGTGCAGAGTTTTGTAAAACATATGAGGTCGTATATAGTAGTATATACGGACCTCATTTTACGTACAAAAACAACATTTTGCATAATTCAAATATTTTTACATATGTATAGATAACAATATGATTGTTGGAGTTATCATGAAGAAAAAAATTGCATTCGTATTAGCATGCATTCTTACAACTGTTGCCATCATAAATCCTGTTATTGCAAGTGCGCAAGCTCCTGAAGTGAGTGCGCCTTCTGTACTTTTGATGGAAGCGTCAACGGGGCAAGTGATTTATGAAAAGAATTCAAATGAAAAATTAGCACCTGCAAGTGTAACGAAGATAATGACATTGTTACTGATTTTTGAAGCACTAGAAGCAGGAGAAATTGAATTAACAGAGGACGTTGTTGTTTCAGAGTATGCGGCATCAATGGGAGGGTCTCAAGTGTTTTTAGAGGCTGGGGAACGTCAGACGGTAGATACTATGATAAAATGTATTGTGATATCTTCTGCAAATGATGCCTGTGTGGCTATGGGAGAGATGATAGCAGGAACGGAAGCAGAATTCGTAGTACGAATGAATGAGCGAGCGAAAGAATTAGGGATGGAACATACGAATTTCGTGAATTGTAATGGTTTAGATGCTGAGGGACACTTGACCACTGCCTATGATATTGCAATTATGACGAGAGAGCTGATTACAAATCATCCGGAAATATATGAATACACAACTATATGGATGGAAGATATCGTACATGAAACGGCGCAGGGGAGTTCTGTGTTTGGGTTGAGCAATACAAATAAATTGATCAAACAATATGCCTATGCGACAGGTTTGAAGACAGGATCGACGAGTTTAGCGAAATACTGTTTATCCGCTACGGCAAGCAATGGTGGGATTGATATGATTGCTGTCATTATGGCTGCACCAAGCGGTAACGATAGAACCAAAGATGCAATCAGTTTATTGGATTATGGATTTGGGGTTTCGCAGAAATACTTGGATCAAGCAGAGAATATTTATGAGGAAATACCAGTATTAAATGGAACAAAAGATACAATAACAGGTCAGGGTGCTGAACAGTTTGCGTATATTGATATAAATGGAAATGACTTATCGACAGTCACAAAAGAATTTACAGTATTCGATGAATTGGAAGCTCCTATTGCAAGCGGCGATAAAGTGGGAGAGATTCTATATAAAATTGGAGATGAAGAGCTAGGTAAGATTGATGTAGTGGCAATGGAAGATATAGATGAAATGTCATTTTCTTTCGCCTTCTGTCACGTGTTCAAAGAGTTTTGCCTTTAATGGATCGATAAGCCAACTAGATAGAATAAAATGAAGTTTTGGAGAAGTACTATGTGGGTATTAGCATGTTTAAGTGCAATAACGGTTGTGATTCTTTTGGAGAATCTAAGAGAGCAAAAAACATTAAAAACAACTAGATATCGTGTAGTTTCATCGAAGCTTTCGAGAATGGATAAAGATAAAAAAATTATTTTTCTAACGGATTTGCATAACAAATCCTATGGTGAATCTAATGATAAAATAATGAAAATCATTCTAGGTGAAAAACCAGACTGTATCTTTATAGGTGGTGATATGGTCTTGGGGATTGATACAAAGCCATGTGATGTAGCCTTGAATCTGGTGAATAGACTTACGAAAGTATGCAAGGTCTATTATGCTAATGGGAATCATGAACAGCGAATGAAAGAGCATCCAGAAAAATATGGGGATGATTATAGAATCTATCGAAGAAGATTAAAAGAATATGGGGTGATATTTTTAGAGAATCGAACGCTTTCTTTATATTCTTCGAAGGATACCAAAGATAAAGTTGAATTATCTGGTATAGAGATACCTGAGAAATATTATCGAAAATTTCCTAAAGGGCATCTAAGTCTGAAGGAGATGGAGGGCTTAATTGGAAAGTGTGACGAGGAAAAGTATCACATTTTATTAGCGCATAATCCTGCTCATATCCATACATATGCCGACTGGGGGGCAGACTTGGTGCTGTCGGGACATTATCATGGAGGAATGGTGCGAATTCCTTTTCTAGGAGGGATCATCAGTCCACAAGGGAAATTGTTTCCGCCCTATACGGGTGGGCTGTATCAGTGTAATGAAACAGATGTCATCGTAAGTCGAGGATTGGGAGAGCATACAGTCAAAGTACGTTTATTTAATCAGCCTGAGGTTGTCGTGGTACACTTGAATGGAGAGAAGAAATAGAAGAGGTCAGATATGGGAATACCAGTGAAATTAGAGGTGTTTGAGGGTCCCCTGGATCTATTGTTGCACCTAATTGACAAAAACAAAATAGATATCTATGATATCCCGATTGTGTTAATCACTGATCAATATATGGAATATATTCGTGAGATGAATACAAAGGACATGAATGTCATGAGTGAGTTTTTATTGATGGCTGCTACACTTTTAGATATTAAGTGCAAGATGTTATTGCCAAAAGAGGTTTTGGATGATGAGGAAGAAGAGGATCCACGAGAGGCTTTGATTGCTCAATTGCTAGAATATAAGATGTATAAGTGTATGGCTGTGGAGTTGAAAGATTTAGAGCAAGGTGGTCAATATACGTTCTACAAGACTCCTACAATACCTGATGAAGTTCGCCAATATCAAGAACCCATCGATTTGGATGAATTATTAGATGGAGTGACAACTGTATTGTTGGATAAGATTTTTCAACAAGTCATTCGCCGAAATTATGATAAGGTGGATCCAGTTCGAAGTAAATTTGGTAAGATTGAGCGAGAAGAAGTAAATCTAGATGATAAATTAACCTATTTGATGTCGAGAGTGAATCTACAGCATAAGATAAGTTTTCATACATTATTGATGGAACAAGAGAGTAAAATGCATGTGGTGGTCACTTTTCTAGCTGTTTTGGAATTGATGAAGTTAGGGAAGATCGTTATTGAGCAAGCTGAACTGTTTGACGATATTTATATTTATTCGGCAGCATAATTGACAGAAGAAGGAGATAGATGTGAAAGTGAGTAAGATAGAAGGGATTATAGAAGCGATTCTTTTTACTATGGGAGAATCAGTAGAACTTAGTAAAATAGCAACAGCAATCGAGCAAGACGAAAAGACGACGGCGAAGATTATTGCTAACATGAAATCACGCTATACCAATGAAGAGTACGGTATGCAAATCATTGAATTAAATGGTTCCTATCAGATGTGTACGAAAAATGAGTATTATGAATACTTGATTCGTATTGCGAAACAACCACGAAAATTAGTCTTGACAGAAGTAATGTTAGAGACGCTGTCAATCATTGCGTATAAACAACCAATCACTAAAATCGAAATTGAAAATATCCGTGGAGTGAAATCAGATCACTCAGTCAATCGTTTGATAGAATATGGGTTGGTTGAGGAAGTTGGACGTTTGAATGCACCTGGACGCCCACATTTATTTGCTACGACAGAAGAATTCTTAAGGAGGTTTTCCGTTCAATCATTGGAACAGCTGCCGTATATCGATACTGCACAGATTGAAGAATTGAAAACAGAAGCACAAGAAGAGATTCAGTTAAAGCTAAATGTGTAATTTCAAATTTGAAAAGAAAGAAACTATAATATGAAAAAAATATGTTCTGTAATTTTAATCATCACATACGTGTTGATATTACCCCAGAAAACATATGCAAATGAAGAAGTAGGTCAACTGTACGCCCTTTCTGCTGTCATGATGGATGGTGAGAGTGGGCGTATTTTATTTGAGAAGGAAGGAGAAGAACCACGAGCAAATGCTAGTACTACAAAAATCCTTACCTGCATCATCGCTCTAGAAAATTCGACGCTTAATGAAACAGTTGTAGTGAGTGCAAATGCAGCAGCACAGCCTAAGGTGCATCTAGGTATGAGAGAAGGGGAGGAGTATGTCCTAGAGGATCTTCTGTTTTCTTTGATGTTGGAATCACATAACGACAGTGCGGTCGCGATTGCAGAGCATGTGGGTGGGAGTGTGGAAGGATTTGCATCACTTATGAACCAAAAAGCAGAAAATATCGGCTGTGAAGATTCATATTTTATCACACCAAACGGTCTAGATGCCTCAGATGAACAAGGATTTCATCATACTACAGCAGAGGATTTGGCACGAATCTTAATGTATTGCATGAATCAATCTCCTATGGCAGAAGAGTTTCTTCGCGTTACCCAAACAGAAAATCATACATTTAACAACGCAGAGGGATCAAGGAGTTTTTCGGTAAATAACCATAATTCGTTATTCGATATGACTTCTGAGGCTGTTACTGGAAAAACGGGATTTACCAATGATGCAGGCTATTGTTATGTAGGAGCGATTGAAAGTGAAGGTCGAACATTCATTGTTGCGCTCTTGGGTGCCGGTTGGCCGTATAATAAGAATTATAAATGGGAAGATTGTATGGAGTTGTTAGATTATGGAAAGGCGAACTATGAGAATTGTGAATTGAGAACAGTATCGGGAGATGATCAGTGGAAGCAGATCAATTGCTTAGGTGCAAAAAGCGTGGAAGATGAACTTCATACTATGTTAAAAGTAGAAACAGGAGAAACAATTACCTTATTAAAGAAAAAGGATGAGAAAGTTCAAATCTTATTAGAATATCCCATTGTGGTGAAAGCACCAGTAGAAAATGACACTCTAGTTGGTACGGCACGCTACCTTGTAGATGGTGAAATCTGGAAGGTGGATGGAATATATACCACAGAAAATATAGAGGAAGCTGATATGTGGTTTGACTTATACAAGAGATTATTCACCCTTTTTCACAAGGAAAGTAAGTAATTTGTAAGGTTATTGATATAAATTACACAAAACAGTTGAAAAGAATTTCCACCTATCATATAATAAGAAATGTATAACTTTTACAGTTATTAAAATTAGTTGGAAAACGGAGGAAAATTCTATGAGTAACAACACATCCAGTGTAGCAAGTAAACGAATTGATTCATTGCTTGATACGGGTAGTTTTGTTGAAATTGGAGGATCAATTACAGCTAGAAACACTGATTTTAACATGACAGAAAATGCAATGCCATCAGATGGTGTAATAACCGGATATGGAGTGATTGACAGCAATTTGGTTTATGTGTATAGCCAAGATGCATCAATTATGAAAGGTTCTATGGGAGAGATGCATGCAAAGAAGATTGCTAATATCTATGATATGGCAATGAAGATGGGTGCACCAGTTATCGGATTGATTGATTGTGCAGGATTAAGACTACAAGAGGCGACAGATGCTTTACATGCGTTTGGTTCATTGTACATGAAACAAGCGATGGCATCGGGAGTAATCCCGCAGATTACAGCAATTTTTGGCATGTGTGGAGGCGGATTAGCTTTAGTTCCTGCTTTAACTGATTTCACATATATGGAAGAAAAAAATGCGAAATTATTCGTGAATTCACCAAATGCATTGGCTGGAAACACAACAGCTAAATGCGATATCTCAACAGCACAGTATCAAAGCGAAGTGATTGGACTTGTGGACGGTGTTGGTTCTGAAGAAGAAATTCTTGCAAATATTCGTGGCCTTGTGGCTATTTTACCAGCAAATAACGAGGATAATGATGCGTATGACGAGTGTACGGATGACTTGAATCGTGTGTGTGCAGATATTGAAAATGCAGCAGAAGATACTTCAATCGTATTATCTATGCTTGCAGATAATCAAGTGTTCATTGAAACGAAAAAAGACTATGCAAAAGATATGGTGACAGGATTTGTTCGTTTGAACGGAATGACAGTTGGTGTAATTGCTAATCGTACAAAGATATATGATGCAAATGCAGAAGTAATTGAATCTTATGATGGAAGCTTGTCAGCAAGTGGTTGTAGCAAAGCGAGCAAGTTTATGACATTTTGTGATGCGTTTAGCATTCCAGTACTTACGCTTACAAATGTTAGTGGGTATTATGCGACACAAAGTTCTGAGAAAAGAATTGCAAAAGAAGCAGCGAAACTAACTTATGCGTTTGCAAATGCAACAGTACCAAAGGTAAATGTAGTAATTGGTAAAGCTTTTGGAAGTGCTTATGTGACAATGAACAGTAAGTCAATCGGTGCAGACATGGTATATGCTTGGCCAAATGCTAGCATCGGTATGATGGATGCTGATATGGCAGCCAAGATTATGTACGCAGATTCTGAGCCAACTACAATCAAGGAAAAATCAGCACAATATAGTGAATTACAATCTAGTACAATCTCAGCGGCGAAGAGAGGGTATGTCGATACCATCATCAATCCAGCAGATACAAGAAAATATGTAATCGGAGCATTCGAGATGTTATTCACGAAGCGAGAAGAACGTCCGATGAAAAAACATGGTTCAATTTAGAGAGGTGACAATTAGTGAAGAAAAAAATTAGCTTATTATTATTGACGATAATTTGTGTATTTGCTATTGTTGGATGCTCGAGCTCGGAGGTTAGTCCGGAGCAAGAAACGCAAGAATTGAGTGTGATTTCAGATACTATGATTCAGAGTTTTGCTGCAATGCAAGAAGCAGATCTCGAGATATTCCTAGGATATTCGGATGAAGACTTAGATGCGATTATGGCAAATTCACAGTTACCGATTGAAGGAAAAGACTTCCGTACAATGATTACCGCTTGGAAGGGATCTATAGAAGAATGTGGAATGCTAGTAGAATATGGCGAGTATTCAACAACGATATCAAGTGGTGATATAATTGTAGAAACAGAAGCAAAGTTTGAAGAAAGAGATGCAAGCATTGAATTTATGTTCGATGATCATGGAAACTTAGAGTCTATGACAGTATCTCCAGAATATACTATGGGCGAAATACTTTCGAAAGCAGGGATGAATACACTTTTGGGTATGGGAACTGTTTTTGTTGTTTTAATCTTTATATCATTTATAATTTCTTTGTTTAAATTCATTCCAGCATTGGAAGCGAAATTTAATAAGAAACCAGAACTGCAAGAAGTTGTGAAAGATGTAAAAGTGGTGGAGCCAGTAGTGGTAACGGCTCAAGAAGATGACTCACAATTGATTGCAGTAATTGCTGCAGCGATTGCAGCAGCAGAAGGAACTACAACAGATGGATTTGTGGTTCGATCAATAAAACGTAGAAAATCAAACCAGTGGAATGGATAGAATTTAGGAGGAATTTAAGATGAAAAACTATACAATTACAGTTAATGGAGTTGCATACGATGTAGCAGTAGAAGAAAAAGGAGCATCGGCATCAGTAGCAGCACCAGTTATGGCAGCGATACCTGTAGCGGCAGCACCTGTAGTGGCAGCGCCAGTAGCAAGTGCTGCGGCAGGTGGAATTGAAGTAAAAGCGGGAGCAGCTGGAAAAGTATTCAAATTAGAAGCAAGTGTAGGACAGGCAGTAAAAAAAGGTGATACAGTAGTCGTGATTGAAGCGATGAAGATGGAAATTCCTGTTGTTGCACCAGAAGATGGTACTGTGGCAAGTATGAACGTGGCAGTAGGCGATATGATTGAATCAGGAGCAGTATTAGCAACATTAAACTAAAGTAACGACGGAGGTTAAAACATGGATTATATTATGAGCACTTTAGGAAATCTTGTGCAACAGACCGCTTTCATGAACCTAACATGGGGGAATCTTGTTATGGTTGGGGTTGCTTGCCTTTTCCTATTCTTGGCTATCAGACATGGATTTGAACCACTTTTATTAGTACCGATTGCTTTTGGAATGTTGTTAGTAAACATTTATCCGGATATTATGATTTCGGCAGAAGAATCTTCTAATGGAGTGGCAGGTCTATTACATTATTTCTATTTGCTAGACGAATGGGCAGTGTTGCCATCACTGATTTTTTTGGGTGTAGGAGCGATGACAGATTTCGGGCCATTGATAGCAAACCCAAAAAGCTTTTTGCTTGGTGCGGCGGCACAATTTGGTATATTCGCAGCTTATTTCGGAGCGATGGCACTTGGATTTTCAGACAAAGCAGCAGCGGCAATCTCTATTATCGGTGGTGCGGACGGTCCAACATCAATCTTTTTAGCTGGTAAATTGGATCAGACAGCAATCATGGGGCCGATTGCGGTAGCAGCATATTCTTATATGTCTTTGGTTCCAATTATTCAACCACCAATTATGAAACTACTGACAACAGAGAAAGAACGTAAGATTAAGATGGAACAATTGAGACCTGTATCAAAGTTGGAGAAGATCTTGTTCCCAATTATTGTAACAATTGTTGTTTGCTCAATCTTACCGTCAACAGCTCCACTTGTAGGTATGTTGATGCTTGGTAATCTATTCCGTGAATCAGGAGTAGTGAGACAATTAACAGAGACAGCATCCAATGCATTGATGTATATTGTAGTTATTCTACTGGGAACTTCAGTTGGCGCTACAACAAGTGCAGAGGCTTTCTTAAATTTAGAGACATTATATATCGTAGCACTAGGTCTTGCAGCATTTATGTTTGGAACGGCAGCTGGAGTAATCTTTGGTAAGATTATGTGTAAGGCGACTGGAGGTAAGGTGAATCCGCTCATCGGTTCAGCTGGAGTTTCGGCTGTTCCTATGGCGGCCAGAGTATCTCAAAAAGTGGGGGCAGAGGCGGATCCAACCAACTTCTTGTTGATGCACGCAATGGGACCAAACGTTGCTGGTGTTATCGGTACAGCAGTTGCAGCCGGTACATTTATGGCAATCTTCGGTGTGCAATAAAACAAATTTGAAAATATAAGGAGAAATAGACATGGAGCAAAAACCGATTAAAATAATGGAAACCATTCTTCGTGATGCACATCAATCTTTGATTGCAACGAGAATGACAACGGAACAGATGTTACCAATTATTGATAAAATGGATAAAGTAGGATATCACGCAGTTGAGTGTTGGGGAGGGGCTACATTTGATGCTTCTATCCGATTCTTAAAAGAAGATCCATGGGAGAGATTACGCAAGTTTCGTGATGGGTTCAAAAACACAAAATTACAAATGCTTTTCCGCGGACAAAATATCTTAGGATATCGTCCATATGCAGATGATGTGGTAGAGTACTTTGTACAAAAGTCTGTGGCAAATGGAATGGATATTATTAGAATCTTTGATTGTTTAAATGACTTGAGAAACTTACAAACGGCAGTTTCTGCTGCAAATAAAGAAAAAGGACATGCACAAGTTGCGCTTTCTTATACACTAGGAGATGCATATACACAAGATTATTGGGTGAATATGGCTCGTGACGTACAAGAGATGGGTGCAAACTCAATCTGTATCAAGGATATGGCTGGTTTGTTATTACCATATCAAGCAACAGAATTAGTACAAGCGTTGAAGGATGCTGTGGAGATTCCTATTCAATTACACACACACTATACTTCTGGTGTTGCTTCTATGACATATCTAAAAGCGGTTGAAGCGGGAGTGGATGTAATCGATACTGCAATGTCTCCATTCGCACTTGGAACCTCACAACCAGCTACAGAGGTTATGGTTGAAACGTTTAAGGGTACACCATATGATACGGGCTTTGATCAAGGTTTATTAGCAGAGATTGCGGATTACTTCAGACCATTAAAGGATCAAGCACTAGAGAGTGGATTATTGAATCCAAAGAACTTGGGTGTAAATATCAAAACATTATTATATCAAGTTCCAGGTGGTATGTTATCGAATCTTACATCTCAATTAAAAGAGCAAGGTGCAGAGGATAAGTACTATGAAGTTCTTGAAGAAGTACCGAGAGTGCGTAAGGACTTAGGAGAGTGCCCTCTTGTTACACCTTCATCACAAATCGTTGGTACACAAGCGGTGTTTAATGTATTGATGGGTGAAAGATACAAGATGGCTACAAAAGAGACAAAGGATGTTCTGTCAGGAAAATATGGTAGAACAGTTAAGCCATTCAATCCAGAAGTACAGAAGAAGGTTATCGGAGACGTAGAGCCGATTACTTGTAGATTTGCAGATACATTGCCTGCAGAATTAGATACGTTAGAAGCAGAAATGGCACAATACAAGCAACAAGATGAGGATGTATTGTCATATGCATTATTCCCGCAGGTTGCGATTGAGTTCTTTAAGTATAGAGATGCACAAAAGACCAAGATTGATGCAAATGTTGCAGATACAAAAGATGGAGCATATCCAGTTTAAAAATATATTGAAAATCATAAGTAAAATTTCATAAGATGACAGGCAGTGGAAACATTGTCTGTCATTTATGAATTGATAGGACGGAGTATGAAAATATTAGGAGTTACAGGTAGAATTGGATCAGGAAAAAGTGAAGTGCTTAAATATCTGAGCACAAAGTCGGGATTAATCACTTATGAGGCGGATAAAGTAGCGCATGGGATTCAGGGAATAGGAAAATCTACATATCTAGAGATAGTAAGTGAGTTTGGAGAAGAAATTCTAGACGAGATAGGAAATATTGATCGAAAAGCACTAGGAAATATTGTGTTTCAAGATACAGAAAAATTAAAAACGTTAAATCAAATTATGCATCCAGCGGTAAAAAATGAAGTCAATCGTTTGATTTTAGTTCATGAAAAATCAGGGTGCAAGTTGTTTGTTTTAGAGGCTGCACTTTTATTAGAAGAAAATTATCAACAAATCTGTGATGAAATATGGTATATTAAAACAGGTGCGAATATTCGCAGAGAGAGAGTTGTAAAAAATAGAAACTGTACGGAGGAGAAATTTTCAGATATTGACCACCTACAGTTAAGTAACGAGGCGTTTGAAGAGGGGTGTGACTATGTCATTGATAATACGGGGACACTAGAGTCGCTCCACCAAAAGATCGATAAAGAATTGAAGCGCTTATTAGGAGAAACAAATGAAATTATGTAGTATTGCAAGTGGTAGTGGTGGAAACTGTATTTATGTGGGGAGTGCAAATACACACGTCTTAATAGATGCAGGAATTAGCAAGAAGAAAATAGAGGCAGGATTATTAGATATCGGGGTACCTGTTTCTGAGATTAGTGGGATTTTTATTACCCATGAACACAGTGATCATATAGCGGGACTGGGTGTGATGTCAAGAGGTTACTCGATTCCAATTTATGCATCTAGTGGGACGATTAGGGGGATAAAGCAATCAAAAGCAGTGGGAGAGATTCAAGAGGCATTATTGAATCCCATCGATGTGAATCATCCTGTTACACATGGAGAGTTAATCATTGAGGCGTTTCATATCTCTCATGATTCGATAGAGCCAACAGGATATAAAATTACACATGAAGAGAAATCATTAGCAGTTGTTACGGACTTAGGATGCTACGATGAGTATACAATAAATAAATTATGTAAACTAGATGCGGTTTTTCTGGAAGCAAATCATGATGTACATATGTTAGAAGTAGGGAAATACCCATATTCGTTAAAAAAACGAGTCTTAGGAAATAAAGGACATTTGTCGAATGAATTGTCAGGACGATTACTTTGTGATATACTACATAAAAAATTAAAATATGTAATGCTAGGTCATATTAGTAAGGATAATAATTACGATGAGTTGGCTTATGAAACAGTAAAACTTGAAGTGAACTTAAGTGAAGTTCCCTTTAGTTGCAAAGATTTCAAATTGATGGTTGCGAAGAAAGATGGTCTTTCAGAAATGATTGTTCTGAATGGATAGCAGAAGAGGAGACACGATATGAAGAAAAGTATAATTACAGTGATAGGAAAAGACAAAGTGGGGATTATTGCAAAAGTTTGTATTTATTTGTCTGAGAAGCAAGTGAATGTTTTGGATATTTCGCAGACGATAGTTCAAGGATATTTTAATATGATGATGGTTGTGGATATTACTGAGGTAGACCAAACTTATAATGAGGTTGTAAGTGGTTTAAGTGAACTAGGAGATGAAATCGGAGTTCGTATTCAGTGTCAACGTGAAGAAATTTTCGGAAAAATGCATAGATTATAAGGCGAATGGTTCAAAGTTGGCAGACTGTGAGAAGGGATAGATATTATTATGATTAATATGTATGAAGTGAAAGAAACAAATCGAATGATACAGGATATGAACCTTGATGTTAGAACGATTACATTGGGGATTAGTCTTATGGACTGTATTGATTCGAATCTAGATGTCTTAAATGAAAAAATATATACAAAGATTACTACACTAGCGAAAAATCTAGTGGAGACTGGAGACCAAATTGGGGATGAGTATGGAATCCCAATTGTAAATAAGAGAATTTCAATTACACCGATTTCACTAATTGGCGGTGCAGCTTGTAAGAATTCGGAAGATTTTGTTTCGATTGCACGCACATTGGATCGTGCAGCAAAAGAAGTAGGGGTGAATTTTATCGGTGGATATTCTGCTTTAGTATCAAAGGCAATGACTAAGAGCGATGAATGGTTGATTCGTTCAATTCCAGAGGCACTTTCTACGACGGAGCGTGTATGTAGTTCTATCAATGTGGGTTCTACTCGCTGTGGAATTAATATGGATGCTGTGAAATTATGTGGGGAAATGGTGGTTGCAACAGCAGAAGCAACAAAAGAAATAGATTCTCTAGGGTGTGCAAAATTAGTTATCTTCTGTAATGCTCCAGATGACAATCCATTTATGGCAGGGGCTTTCCTCGGTGTAACAGAGGGCGATGCTGTAATCAATGTAGGTGTCAGTGGACCTGGTGTTGTGAAAAAAGCATTAGAACAAGTAAGAGGACAAGGGTTTGAAGTTCTATGTGAAACAATTAAAAAGACAGCATTCAAAGTTACCCGTGTGGGACAGTTAGTGGCGGAAGAAGCGTCTAAGAGATTAAATATTCCATTTGGAATTGTGGATCTCTCTCTAGCACCGACCCCAGCCATCGGAGATAGTGTGGCAGAAATATTAGAGGAAATCGGTTTGGAGCGAGTGGGTGCACCAGGAACAACAGCAGCCTTGGCATTACTCAATGACCAAGTGAAGAAGGGGGGCGTTATGGCTTCGTCTTACGTGGGGGGATTGAGCGGTGCTTTCATACCAGTCAGTGAAGATCAAGGAATGATTGATGCAGTTAATTTGGGTGCTTTGAATCTTGAAAAATTAGAAGCTATGACTTGTGTATGTTCAGTAGGTCTTGATATGATTGCTATTCCAGGAAATACAAAACCAACAACTATATCAGGAATCATTGCTGATGAGATGGCAATCGGAATGATTAATCAGAAGACAACGGCAGTAAGACTGATACCAGTGATAGGTAAAGATGTTGGCGAGGTGGCTGAATTTGGTGGATTATTAGGTTATGCACCAATTATGCCAGTCAATGCATTTGGATGCGATGCATTTATAAATCGTACTGGAAGAATCCCAGCACCGATACATAGTTTTAAAAATTAAGGGGGAAACACGGAATGAGGAAAATTGCAATTATAACAGATAGTAATAGTGGTATTGAGGCTGCAGAGGCAAAAGATTTGGGCATATATGTGTTGCCGATGCCATTTTACATGAATGACACCTTGTACTACGAGATGGGGCGTCCCGAATTCTTCGAGAGATTGATTGCTGGACAAGATGTAAGCACATCACAGCCGACGCCACTATCCATCTGTGAGTTGTGGGATGAACTATTGGAAACACATGATGAAATCCTACATATCCCAATGTCTAGTGCATTGAGCAGTACATGTGAATCATGTATGACGTTGGCTCGGGATTATGATGAGAAAGTTCAAGTTGTTGACAATAAGAGAATCTCAGTGATTCAAAGACAAGCTGCGTTAAATGCACTGAAATTAAAATTAGAAGGAAAGAGTGCAAAAGACATAAAACTGATTTTAGAGACAGATCAAAGTGAAGCAAGTATTTATCTTATGGTTGATACTTTGAATTATTTAAAAAAGGGTGGAAGAGTGACTCCAACTGCGGCCGCAATAGGTACAGTATTGAATATTAAACCAGTGCTGCAGATTCAAGGGGGTAAACTAGACGCGTTTGCAAAGGTTCGTGGAGTAAAACAAGCGAAAAAAACCCTTCTGGATGCAATTCAGAAGGATTTGGATACTCGTTTTTCTAATATAGAGATGAAGATGTACGCGGTGCACTCCTGTAAGGATGAAGATGCCCTAGAATGGCAACGTGAGATAAAGGAACGGTTTCCGGATTATGACGTAGAATTAGCTGGGCTTCCGTTTAGTATTGTTTGCCATGTAGGTGATGGTGTGCTAGCAATTGCAATTGCTAAAGCAAGATAATAGATTGTTCTAATTCGTGAATAAACGAAGTGTTATAACGATTTGTTACCACGCTTTCGTATAGGTTAGCTGCATAGATTTCCTTGGTTAACATAGCACGTGCTATGGGACTGAGGGCATCTATTGCAGTTAATTTTGTAATAATTGGCAAATTCGATTTTTCTTGAATGATCTTCAAAAGCTTCGATGCATCTTTGCGAAAACCGAGAATGCGTATGTAATGGTGAATAGAAGATGTAATATCTTCCAAAGAAGATGTAATATCTTCTTTTTTTATTCCCAATAAAATGTGAAGTAAACATCGTGATATTCTCGTATAGGTCGTATTTTTTGTTTTCAGTGTCTCACAAAATTGCTCGAAATTTATAAAACGATTCTGATATTTGATAATACGGTTTGCAATATCTTCTGTTACATCAAAATAAGTTGCCAAAGACTCACGAGTTTCATTTAATAGCACTTGACGTAATAATAGTGAGAAATCATTGGTATAAACAGGGAATCGCTCCATATAGGTATCTTCCATGATGGAGTAGCAATGTTTTGGTATTTGAGTCCGTAAGTGTTGGGTTGCATTGAATACAGAAGCAGATTTAAAGGATGTCCCTTTTTTAAAATTCACATTGGACTGACTATATTCCAATAGATTTCGGATTGCTGAGGCTGAACTGTATTTCTCACTTAGGTGTGCATCATGATAATTAGAGGATTTTCGCTGTATTGTTAAGGGGATAATCTTAGATCCTAAACGTCGAATGGATTTAATGTACTCAATCCCTAGAATATTATTGGGTGACTCTAATAAACTTGCATCAACGGAGTCAGAACCTAAAAAGGATAACATGGCTTGTTGGCGAGCAAGAGGAAAAGAGACTCCTGATTTAATCTGTTCTTGCAATATGTTTTGAAATGCCACCGGCTCCTGAATTAAGACATCTGCAATGCGTGTGAGAGATTCAATATCTCCACACTCGCTTCCAAAACATAGATAATCGATGCATGATAGGGAATCAAGCAAAGATACAGCTCCGAATGCAAAATATTCTGCGCTTGCGGTTGCATATTGTAGAGGTAACTCAATGACCGCAGATACCCCGGATGACAGTGCCATCTGCGTTCGTAGATGTTTTGGCATTATAGCAGGTGTTCCGCGTTGAACATAGTTTCCGCTCATGATGACAACAACGTGGTCTGCATGAGTAAGACGAACCGCTTCATTAATGTGATATAAATGTCCGTTATGAAATGGATTGTATTCTGTGATGAGTCCGACAACTTTCATAATGTCCCCCTTGATAGCCTTATTTTTTGTATCTATATTATACACTATTTATTCAAAAGATTATACACTAATTTTACTTGACATTTATATGGTTTACAAGTTAATCTTGTTTTGATAGGAAGGGAGGTAGACATGAAGGATATTGTTTTAAAGCTTTTGGAGAGAAAACGTTACAAAGAAGCTAGAGATTTTCTTTTAGAGATGTACCCAGTGGATATCGCTGATGCACTGCAAACCTTAGAATATAAAGAGTTATTGTTGATATTTCGTCTACTGCCCAAAGAGGAGGCGGCTGAAACTTTTGCATATATGAACATTGAAATGCAAGAAGTTTTAATTAATGCACTAACAGATGCAGAGATACGTGAAGTGATTAATGAGATGTTTTTAGATGATACTGTAGATATGCTTGAGGAAATGCCCGCAAATGTTGTTGATCGAATCTTGATGGTTACGGATTCGGAAACAAGAAAACAGATTAATCAATTATTGAATTATCCTGAAGATAGTGCGGGCAGCATAATGACTACAGAATATGTTTCCCTACAGAGAGATATGACAGTTTCGGAGGCGATACAGAAGATTCGTCACATCGGGATTGCTTCAGAGACTATTTATACATGTTATGTAACAGAGCGTAGAAAGTTAATTGGATATGTAGATATCAAGGAATTATTAATCAGTAGTGATCAAAAAATAATTGAAGATATCATGGATACGAATATTATCTGTGTGGATACCAACGACGATCAGGAAGATGTTTTGAAAATATTCAAGAAATATGGGATGATTGCTGTTCCAGTTGTTGATAAAACATTATGCATTGTTGGAATTGTTACTATAGATGATGTTATGTTAATTCAGCAAGAAGAAGGAACAGAGGATATTGTAAAAATGGCAGCCGTTACCCCGAGCCAAGAGTCATATTTTGGAACGAACGTATTCCAACATGCTAAAAATAGAAGTGTGTGGCTTGTGATTTTGATGATTACATCATCGATTACTGGAGTGTGGATGACCCAATATAGTGAATCGTTAGCAATGATTCCTCTAGTCAGCGCGATGATTCCTATGATTATGGGGACGGGGGGGAATTCGGGATCCCAAACATCTACATTAATGATTCGGGGTATGGCAGTTGATGAGATACACTTGGGCGATGTCTGGAGAATTTTATGGAAGGAATTTCGAATTTCGCTTATTGTGGGAGTTATTCTAGGAATTGCAAATGGAATTCGAATTCAATTGATGTATCATGATACATTGATGGCATTTACTGTATTTGTTACACTGATTGCCACTATTATCATGGCAAAGATGGTAGGTTGTGTGCTTCCGTTGATGGCGAAGCGAATCCATGTGGATCCAGCTTTGATGGCGGCACCGCTTATTACAACCCTCTTAGATGCGGGAGCCATTATAGTGTATTATCAAATTGTAATATTTGTGTATCGACTATAAAAGTAAGGAGGAAGAAGAGTGGCAAGAACCAAGATAAAAGAGCTCTTAGAAGAGAGACGATATAAAAAATTAAAGCAACAATTGACACTCATACATCCTGCTGATATCCCGAGTTTGTTTGAAGAGTTGAGTGAAAAACAGGTCTTATTGGCGTTTAGATTACTGTCTAAGGAAGAGGCTGCTGAGGCATTCACATATATGAGCAGCGAGGTGAGAGAATCACTTGTTGCTATGTTGAATGACGAAGAGATAAGAGATGTTTTTGAAGAACTATATATTGATGATACAGTAGATATCATTGAAGAGTTGCCAGCTAATGTGGTAGAGCGGTTGTTGGCTATGACTGATGAGGATACACGTGAACGTATCAATGAAATACTGGACTACCCAGAGGATAGCGCGGGAAGTATCATGACAGTGGAGTATATCAGTCTGAAGAAAGAGATGACAGTGGCAGAGGGGATTCGTAAGATTCGTCATGTAGGAATTAATAAGGAAACGATTTATACTTGTTATGTTACTGAGAAAAAACATCTATTAGGATATGTTTCATTGGTAGACTTACTTTCTAGCGAAGATGAAGAACAGGTAGAAAAAATAATGGATACCAATATCAAATATGTACATACCCATGATGACCAAGAAGATGTGGCAAAGCTTACACGAAAATATGGGTTATTGGCGGTGCCAGTGGTGGATAATGAAAATTGCCTGGTGGGAATTGTAACTGTAGACGATGCCATGACAGTTGTTCAAGACGAAACCACAGAGGATATGAATAAGATGGCGGCGTTATTGCATACAGATGATGATTATTTTTCTACGGGGGTGTGGCAACATGCAATGAATCGGGTGCCATGGTTATTGTTTCTTATGCTCTCGGCAACCCTGTCAGGAATGATTATTACCCATTATGAGGCATTAACCAATGCAGTGCCACTGTTGATTAGCTTTGTTCCTATGATTATGGGAACGGGAGGGAATACTGGGTCTCAGAGTGCGACACTCGTCATCCGCGGACTTTCAGTAGATGAGATACGATTTTCAGATATCTGGAAGGTTGTATGGAAGGAAACGAGAGTTGCTTTAGAAATTGGGATTTTTCTGGCGATAATCAATGGAATCCGTGTGGTTCTCATGTATAATAACCCATCACTTTCTATTGTACTAGGATTTACACTGTTATTTACAATTTTAATATCGAAACTAATTGGTTGCCTTTTGCCGTTATTTGCATCAAAGTTAAAATTAGACCCTGCAATCATGGCGGGACCACTTATTACAACCTTGGTGGATTCTTGTTCTGTTTTGATCTATTTCTTTATTGTAAACATGGCATTTATATACTTGGTTTAATCGAAAAATGGAATCCCCTTAGGAATTCCATTTTTCGATTAATTTTTGTATTTGTGTTTCGAATTTTGCAAGGTCTTTGTTGGTCATGCCTTCGCATTTTAGAATCACATCCATAAGTGATTTTCCCGAGCTTAGCAAACGTTGGTGCGCTGAGTAGGCCTTACGTTGTTTTGCCTTACAAGCTACCTTGCGTTGGTTATTACCAGTTTCTAATATGATGTTTTCAGAGAGATCCACTACAGCCCCCGAATATGGTGCAAATGTAGTACAGGAGAATTTATTGCTTACTAGATCAGCGAAGAGATCTGTTACAGTATCATCGCCATGGGTGATAAATACACGAGCGAGAGGAGTTTGAATCGCTGATATATAGTCGATTAATCCATCTTGGTCAGCATGACCACTTACACCCTTCAATGTTTCGATCCGAGCACACACATCGATGCTTTCGCCAAAGAGCTTGACAGTTGGTGTTCCCTCAATTAATTTTCTCCCCAAAGTTCCAATCGCTTGATAGCCAACAAATAAAATTGTTGCATTCTCGCGCCACAAGTTATGTTTTAGGTGGTGACGAATCCGTCCTGCTTCGCACATTCCCGAAGCTGATAAGATGACTTTGGGTTTTGAGTTAAAGTTAATCGCTTTTGAATCATCGCTGGTGATAGAGAGATTTAGTCCAGGAAAATGAAGCGGATTCACCCCTTTGTTTACCAAATCCAACGCCTCCTTATCAAAACATTCTTTTCCATTTTTATTAAAAATTGTTGTGGCCTCAATTGCAAGCGGACTATCTACATATACTTCGAAATTCGGATATTGAGGTAATAGATTCTTTTCTTTGATTTCACGAATCAGATATAGGAATTCCTGTGTGCGTCCTACGGCAAAGGATGGAATCACAACATTGCCACCCTTTCCAAATGTTTCGCCAAGGATTCTTGTAAAATCACCTAGATAGTCCGGACGCTCAGCAGCGTGGAGACGATCTCCATAAGTAGATTCTATTACAAGATAATCCGTTTCGAGAACATGAGATGGATCCTTGATAATAGGTTGTGATAGATTGCCAACATCTCCTGAGAATACAATTTTCTTAGAAATGTCATTCTCTGTCATCCAAATTTCGATACTAGACGACCCTAGCAAATGTCCTACATCCGTAAAGCGAACATCCACACCCTCTGAAAGGCTAATGCGTTCATTGTAATTACATGGCGAGAACAAGAAGAGTGCGTTGATTGCATCCATAGTGGAATAAAGTGGCTCAATCAAAGGGGCACCAGAGCGTTTTCCCTTGCGATTCTTCCATTCGGCTTCGAACTCTTGAATGTGTGCACTGTCCCGTAACATGACGTTACAGAGATCATAGGTAGCAAATGTGGTGATGACTTCTCCTTGAAACCCTTGTTTTACCAATAGAGGAATTAATCCTGAGTGGTCGATGTGGGCATGAGTTAAAAGTACATAGGAAATATCGTTTGCAGGAACAGGAATTTCTTGGTTTTCATAAATATCGGGTCCCTGTTCCATCCCACAATCCACCAAAATACAAGTACCGTTTACTTCGAGTAGGTAACAACTGCCAGTGACTTCATGGGCAGCACCAATAAATGTCAGTTTCATAACAATCACCCTCCTTTGAATCGGTCTATTATTTATTGTTATTGTATCATAGTTTATGCTTTTTTTGTCATTGAATTCATAAAAAAGTATGATATACTAAACATATTAAAAATAAAAGGAGAACAATTATGAATTTTAAAATGGTACATATGAATTTTAATGTAAAAAATATCGAAAATAGTATGGAGTTTTACGCGATGGCTTTGAACTTAAAAGAAAAAAGAAGAATTGAGGGTGATGGCTTTAAGATTGTGTATTTAGGCGAGGAAGAGTCGGATTTCTTATTGGAACTTACCGCATTAGATGGACATCCACAGGCATATAATTTAGGAGAAAATGAGTTTCATCTAGCATTTATGGTGGAAGACTTTGATGGTGCCTATCAAAAACATAAAGAAATGGGATGTATCTGTTATGAGAACAAGGCGATGGGGATTTACTTCATCTCAGATCCAGATGGATATTGGCTAGAGGTAGTACCAAAAAAATAAAATATTTAAGGATGTGGAAATGGGATATATAGGAGAAGAAACGAAACATGCGGTAAATAATTTTTCCATTGATGCTAGAAGTGTCAACGCATCACTTATTCAAGCGATTCTAGAAATCAAGAAAGCGGCAGCCCTCACGCATAAGAAACTAGAAGTCATGGACGGAGAAGTTTGCGATGCGATTATAAGTGCTTGTGACAGGGCGCGAGAGATTGATTTTGCAGAGAACTTCCCGACTCATCCATATCAGGGTGGGGCGGGTACTTCTACAAACATGAATGTAAATGAAGTGGTAGCGAATCTGGCAAGTGAAGAGTTAGGAAGGCAAATACATCCATTGGATGATGTCAACAAGCAGCAATCGACCAATGATGTCTATCCTTCGGCGCTAAGAATCGCATGTATTCGAAAGGTTCGAACCTTAAGTGATGAGTGTAGCAAACTACAAGAGGCATTGCAATTGAGTGAACAAAAATATAATCATATCGAGAAATTGGGTAGGACTCAGTTGATGGATGCAATTCCGATGACGGTAGGACAAGGATTTGGTGCCTATGCGCAAGCGATAGCAAGAGACCGCTGGAGAATCTACAAAGTAGAAGAGCGGTTGCGTCAGATCAATCTAGGAGGTACTGCAATTGGAGATGGAACAAACACCTCCTCGCGCTATAGCTACCAGATTACGGAGATTCTAAGAGGGCTTACAGGTTTGGGTCTAGCAAGGGCTGAATACCCTATGGATTTGACGCAAAACCAGGATGTATTTGTAGAAGTGTCTGGTTTGTTAAAAGCACTCGCAACAAACCTCATGAAGATTGCAACAGATCTTCGATTCTTGAATTCAGGTCCATATGGAGGAATTGGAGAGATTGCACTGGCAAAGATGCAGAGTGGCTCTACGATTATGCCAGGTAAAGTAAATCCGGTGATTCCAGAAATGATTACTCAGATATCGATTCAGGTGATGGCAAATGACTATGCAATCACCATGTGTGCAGCAAGCGGGAATCTGGAATTAAACGCATTTCTTCCACTGATTGCGGAGCGATTGCTTGAGAGTTTGGAGATTTTGGAAAAGGGAGTCAAAGTGTTTCGCGAAAAATGCATTGAAACTTTAACTGTGAATGAGGACATGTGTCAAAAGCATTTAGATGAGTCTATGGCGTTTGCCACCAGATATGTTCCGCTGCTCGGCTATGATGAAGTAGAGCGTTTGATTCATCAGTGCCGAGAAGACGGAACAGGAATGGAAGGATTTATGAAGTGTTTAGAAATGAAAAATCTCTAAACTTCTTTCTAAAATTCCTTGGATATGTGCAATGGCAGTTCCATAATTAGTAATTGGAATCTTCGAATCCCCTGCACAGCGGATTCGATATTTCATTTCTTTTTCATTTAACATACAACCACCACAGTGGACGATTAATTTGTATTTTGATAAATCAGCAGGGAATTCGGTTCCACTGGTGAATTCAAAGTTCAGTTTCTTTCCAGTGTGGTTGTTTATCCATCTTGGCAATTTTACTGTCCCTATATCATCACATTGACGGTGATGGGTACATCCTTCAGAAATCAAGATGATATCATTATCCTCTAGGCTATCTAGTGCACGCGCACCTTCAACCAAGACTTCTAAGTTCCCCTTATATCGAGCAAATAAAATAGAAAATGATGTTAATAAGATATCGTTTGGTGTATCCGCAGAGACCTTTGCAAATACTTGACTATCTGTAATGACGAGTTTTGGTTTCTTGCCAAGTACATCTAGGGTTTCGCGAAGTTCGTATTCTTTTACAACGATAGCGGTGGCATCTGCTTCCAAGATATCACGGATGGTTTGTTGTTGTGGCAAGATTAAACGTCCCTTTGGGGCGGCCTTATCGATTGGAACCACGAGCACGATGAAATCTGAAGGAGAGATTAGGTCTCCCACAAGTTGGAATTTTTCTTCAGAAATCGGGGCAAGTTTTGCAATTTTTTCTTTTAAATTATTGATTTGATAACCATTCACGGTACTGATGTAAATAGAATTTGTTGGTAAGGTTTCTGGCAACTTATCTAATAAGTCGGATTTATTATACACAATGATATAAGGCAAGTTCTTTGCCTTGATTCGATCTAAGATTTCCTGATCGTTATCAGTCATACCTAATGTTGCATCCACTACAAGAATCGCGATATCAGTCTTGTTTAAGACTTGATAGGCTTTCTTCACACGGAGTGCTCCCAAATCTCCTTCGTCATCTAGGCCGGGAGTATCAATGATGACAACCGGTCCCAAAGGCAAGAGTTCCATTGCCTTTAGAACAGGGTCTGTCGTAGTTCCCTTTACATCGGAAACGATTGCTAAGTCTTGGTTTGTTATTGCGTTGATGACACTGGATTTTCCAGCATTTCTTCTTCCGAAAATCCCGATATGAATTCGTTCAGAAGATGGAGTGTTATTCATAGTCATAAGGACCTCCTTTCTAAGTTTATAGTTTAAAATCTAAAGTCACGACGATTATTTTCTTCAATTGCCTTTAAATTCTCGGCTGCAACGGCTCTTGCTTTTTCATTGGGAACTTTTGCGAGTTCTCGTTCGATTAGTTCATCCCCTAACTTTCGAGTTTCTTCTGAGGCATAATCCATCAAGTATTCTTTTAAGGTCATCAATGCATTTGGTTGACAACAGTTAGCAATCTGACCACTCTTACATAGACTCATAAAGCGGTCTCCAGTTCTGCCTTCGCGATAGCATGCAGTACAGAAACTAGGCATGTGTCCTAATTCAATCAACCATTTTACGATGTCATCTAGGCTTCGTGTATCGCTGATATCAAATTGTTGGGAGTTTTCAACTTCTGGTACATCATCTGCATATCCGCCAACACTTGTCTTAGAACCACCACTGATCTGGGAGATTCCGAGTGTCAGTGCTTTTTCACGACAGGCTTGGCTTTCTCTTGTTGATACGATGATTCCGGTATATGGTACAGAGATACGTGTACAGGCTACGATTTTAGCAAATATTTCATCACTGATTCCATTGGAGAAGGATTCTTTATCAATATCATCTGCATCACAGAGTCTTGGAACACTGATCGTATGAGGGCCAACACCAAATACAGCCTCTAAATGTTCCGCATGCATCAAAAGACCTGCAAACTCATAGCGATATTTATCCAATCCGAAGAGTACACCAATTCCTACATCATCGATACCAGCTTCCATCGCGCGATCCATCGCCTCGGTATGATACTCATAGTTGCTCTTTGGACCAGTTGGGTGAAGTTCCTTATAAGACTCACGGTGATAAGTCTCTTGGAAGAGGATATAGGTTCCAATTCCAGCTTCTTTTAATTTGCGATAATCCTCCACGGTGGTGGCAGCAATATTAACATTAACTCTGCGAATGGCACCATTTTTGTGTTTGATGCTGTAGATTGTCTTAATACTTTCCAAGATATACTCGAGTGGATTGTTCTTTGGATCTTCTCCAGCTTCAAGGGCAAGACGTTTGTGTCCCATGTCTTGCAGTGCGATTACTTCATTGCGAATTTCTTCTTGGGTAAGTTTTTTTCTTGCTATTGTTTTGTTTTTTAAATGGTACGGACAGTAGGTACAGCCGTTGATGCAGTAATTGGAGAGGTATAGAGGTGCAAACATTACAATACGATTTCCGTAAAACTGCTCCTTAATCTCCATTGCTAATTTGTAAATCTCTTGGTTTTTCTCTTCGATTGGACAGGCGAGAAGTACGGAGGCCTCACGATGAGTGAGTCCTTTTTTTTGTTTTGCTTTTTCTAAAATCTGATCGATTAGTTCGATGTTTTCCTTGTTAGCATCTGCATAGGCAAGAGAGTCGAGGATCTCTTGGTGGTCAATAAATTCTGCTGCTTGTTTTGAACTTGGATTATACATGGTTTCATCTCCTTTAGTATTATTTATTATGATTTTGTGTATACTGTTTTGGAACTAATTCCATCGAGCATGCCAATTTTACCAGAAAGTGCACTAATAATATCTTGAGGTGCATCTATGGCGATACTGATGATGGATATATTTTTCTTCGAATGGGGAATTCCCATTCTTCCGATAATATGTGGATTATATTCGGTGAGTAGGTTGTTTAGCTGTGTGATGGATTCTTTGTTATTGACAATGATTCCAATCAGAGCAACACGATCCTCCATTGCAAGTCCTCCTTCCTTTGTTGTAAATGAAAAAATCTGCACGTCGGCGCAGATTTAAAGAGGGTAGAATTTACCCAAAGTTTCTTAAAATTATCCGTGCGCCTTTTTGCTTAGAAAAATGCCTCTCAAGAACGAGTGTCTTAGAAGGACATTTCCTTTACAATCAGAAATGCTTTTCTTTGATAATAGTTTAACATAAAAAACATCAGAATACAATATATTTACAATTTATAATAAAAATAGTTCTATTTATTTGTTAATATTTTAACATAAAAGGTGGTGAAAATCATATACTCTGTGAAATCTTCCAAATGTTTTGAAGAAAATACAAGATAATCGTAAAACAGTGCACAAAACTCTTGTTTACTGTTTTTTTTTGGAGTATAATGTTTTAAGTATAAAATATGAATACACTTTTGAAAGGAGTCCTTTGTATTATGGGATTTATTGAAGACATTAAAGCGAAAGCGAAAGCGAATTTACAGGTAATTGTATTACCAGAGACAGAAGATGTGAGAACTTATCAAGCTGTAGAGATGATTTTAAAAGAAGGTACAGCGAAAATCGTGTTGGTTGGAAGCCAAGCAGAAGTAGAGAAAAATGGAAAAGGTTATGATATTACAGGAGCAGTTGTTGTTGATCCAGCAACAGACGAGAGAACTCCAGCTTATGTTCAAACATTGGTTGAGCTTCGTAAAGCAAAAGGCATGACAGAAGAGCAAGCGAAAGAATTGCTTTTAACAAATTACTTATACTATGCGGTTATGATGGTTAAAATGGGAGATGCGGACGGAATGGTATCAGGAGCATGCCACTCTACAGCAGATACATTAAGACCAAGTCTACAAATATTAAAAACAAAACCAGGAACAAAATTAGTTTCATCATTCTTCGTAATGGTAGTGCCTGATTGTGATATGGGTGCAAATGGAACTTTTGTATTCTCGGATTGTGGATTGGAGCAAAATCCAGATGCAGAGAAATTGGCAGCGATTGCAGCTTCATCGGCAGAATCGTTCGAATTATTAGTGGGAGAAGAACCAAAGGTTGCAATGTTATCACACTCTACAATGGGAAGTGCGAAACATGCAGATGTTGATAAAGTGGTTGAGGCGACAAGAATTGCAAAAGAAAACAATCCTGATTTAGCACTAGATGGCGAAATGCAATTAGATGCAGCGATCGTTCCAGAAATTGGAAAATCAAAAGCACCAAACAGTAAAGTTGCTGGTGAAGCAAACGTATTAATTTTCCCAGATTTAGATGCAGGAAATATCGGTTATAAATTAGTACAACGTCTTGCAAAAGCAGAAGCATATGGTCCAGTGACACAAGGAATTGCAAAACCAGTCAATGATTTATCACGTGGATGTAGTGCTGAAGATATCGTAGGAGTTGTTGCCATTACAGCAGTACAAGCACAAGCGGAAAATATGTAAGTGTAAATCTTACATGTAAATGAAGTGCATTGCATGTGAAAAAATTACAAAAAAATATAATTTTAAGAAGTGAAGGAGATAGAAGCACATGAATATATTAGTAGTTAACTGCGGAAGTTCATCATTGAAATTTCAATTGATCAACACTGCAAATGAAGAGGTATTGGCAAAAGGGATTTGCGAAAGAATTGGAATTGATGGACAGTTTGTTTACCAACCAAAGGATGGAGAGAAATTGAAAATAGGCTGGGACATGCCAACTCACAAACAAGCAATTCAAAAGGTTTTGGATTCATTAGTGAATTCTGAGATTGGTGTGATTGGAAGTTTAGATGAAATCGGTGCGGTAGGACATCGTTTGGTACATGGTGGAGAAAAATTTACTTCATCCGTGATTATTACAGACGAGGTGATTGCAGATGTGGAATTGTGCAATGATTTGGCACCACTTCATAATCCAGCAAACATCATCGGAGTTCGTGCTTGTCAAGAGTTGATGCCAGGAACACCAATGGTAGGAGTTTTTGATACAGCATTCCACCAAACAATGCCTAAGAAGGCATATATGTACGCTCTTCCATATGAGTATTATGAGAAACATGCTGTTAGAAAATATGGTTTCCATGGAACTAGTCATAGTTTTGTATCTAAGAGAGTTTGTGAATTTTTGGGGCAAGATGTGGCAACAACAAAGACAATCGTGTGTCATTTAGGTAACGGCTCAAGTATCTGTGCTGTGGATGGTGGAGTTTCGATTGATACTTCTATGGGGCTTACCCCACTAGAAGGTGTAGCAATGGGAACACGTTCGGGAGATATTGACCCATCTATCATTGAGTTTTTAATGAAAAAAGAAAAATTAGATATTGATGGAGTTATGGCTATCTTGAATAAAAAATCTGGAGTATATGGTGTTTCTGATAATATTTCTAGTGATTTTAGAGATTTAACAGATGCACATCACGAAGGAAATCAAAAAGCAACTTTAGCCTTTGAAGTATTCTCATACCGTGTAGCGAAGTTGATTGGTGGTTATGTGGCTGCTATGAATGGTGTAGATAATATTGTATTTACAGCTGGAGTTGGCGAGAATGACGAGTTGGTTCGCGAGATGGTTTCTGGATATTTGAAATACCTTGGTGTTGAGATTGATAAGGAAATCAATGACAATGGAAGAGGAAAAGAAGTCGTAATTTCTAAACCAGGATCAAAAGTGACAGTGGCTATTATTCCTACAAATGAGGAATTGGCAATTGCAAGAGAAACAGCAGAATTAGTTAAATAAAATTATGCTTGACAAAAACATATTACATGGTATAATTATTTGGTGTGAATAGGAGAATAATATGATAATTAACCTATTAGACGTTGTGAGAGTGAATGACAACGAAATAAAATTTCCAGTGTGTTATGAAAGTGACACGATTCAGACGGATTTCGGTGAGTTTGCGGTTAAACAGACGAAGGAATTTGAGTTGAACATTCATCATTTGAAAGAGCATAAGATATTAATCAAGGGAGAAACATCTATAGAAGTAGAGATACCATGTGATAGATGCTTGGAAACTACGACTCAAGAAATTAGCATCCTGATTGATAGAGAAGTTGATTTGAATGAAAAAGATAGCAACGACCACAATTCAGAAAATAATAATTATATCGACGGATATAATCTAGACGTAGACAAATTACTCTATTTTGAGATTTTGATAGGATGGCCAATGAAGATATTATGTGATGATGCTTGCAAAGGCATCTGTAACACATGTGGTCAAAACTTTAATCTAGGGAGTTGTGACTGCGAGGACACAAGTCTTGACCCTAGAATGACAGCTATCCGAGATGTATTTAAGAACTTTAAGGAGGTGTAAACGATGTCAATTTGTCCAAAGAATAAATCTTCAAAAGGTAGAAGAGATAAGAGAAGAGCGAACTGGAAAATGAGTGTTCCTAACTTAGTAAAATGTAGCAAGTGTGGTGAGCTAATGATGCCTCATAGAGTATGTAAAGCTTGCGGAAGCTACAACAAAAAAGAAATCATTGCTCAAGACTAGAGCGCAAGGGAGAAGCGATTGAAACAATCGTTTCTCCTTTTTTTGCTTGCATTTTCATCAGATGTTTAGTAAAATATGATAGGTGGTGTTAGGAGGATAAAAATGATGGAAATTACTACAATTGTTGTCGATACAATGGGTGGAGACAATGCACCAGGTGAAATCGTGAAAGGTGCTGTTCAAGCCATTGAGGGACGAAGAGATATCAAGCTAATTTTAGTTGGAAATGAGACTTCTATTAAGTCTGAGTTGCAAAATCACCAATATAATGAAGAGTATGTTTCAATTACGCATGCGAGTGAGAAGATTGAATCAGCAGAATCACCAGTAATGGCTATTCGTACAAAAAAAGATTCATCGATTGTAGTAGGAATGAAGTTAGTGAAAGACGGTATAGCAGATGCCTTTGTTTCAGCAGGAAATACAGGAGCTGTACTTGTTGGAGGTCAAGTCCTTATTGGAAAGATTAAAGGGGTAGAAAGACCAGCATTAGCGCCACTACTACCTGCAAAAAATGGAGTGACACTATTAATTGACTGCGGAGCAAATGTTGATGCGAGAGCTTCCCATTTGGTACAATTTGCTAAAATGGGATCTATCTACATGGAACATGTGATGGGTGTGCAGAGTCCAAAAGTTGGAATCGCTAACAATGGAGCTGAAGAAGAGAAGGGCAATGCACTTGTAAAAGAAACATTCCCATTGTTGAAAGCAGTAGATACAATTAACTTTACAGGTAGTGTAGAAGCAAGAGATATCCCTTTTGGGGCTGTAGATGTTGTGGTGTGTGAAGCATTTACAGGAAATTGTATTCTTAAGACATATGAAGGTGTTGGAATTGTTCTTCAACAAGCAATCAAAGAAGGACTAATGTCTAATTTCAGAAGTAAGATTGGGGCATTATTAGTGAAACCAGCATTGAAGAAGACGTTAAGTGGTTTCGATGTTACTGACCATGGCGGAGCACCACTGCTAGGCTTAAAAGGTCTTGTTGTGAAAACACATGGTAGTGCGAAAGCAACTGAAGTGAAGAATACGATTCAACAATGTGTTACTTTTAAAGAACAAAAAATTATTGAAAAAATTGAAAACTTAATCTAAGACTTAGGAGGAAATGAAAGTGGAATTTGAAAAATTAAAAACAATTATTGTAGATGTACTGAATGTAAATGAGAATGATGTAACAATGGATACGACTTTTGTCGATGATTTAGGAGCAGATTCCTTGGATATATTTCAAATCATAACAGGAATTGAAGATGAATTTGATATTGAAATTTCGAATGAAGAAGCAGAAAGCATTGCGACAGTAGCAGATGCAATAGAAAAAATAAAAAGTGCAAGCAATTAATGAGGATGAACACTCTTTGAATTTTCAAAGAGTTTTTCCTTTATTTAGAGAGGGGAATCATGTCAGATTCACTGAAAATATTAGAAGATAGGATTGGATATTGTTTTAAGGATAAAAACCTGTTTAAACAGGCGTTATCACACAGCTCCTATGTCAATGAAAAGAATATGAAAAAAACAAAATCCAATGAAAGAATGGAGTTTTTGGGAGATGCTGTATTAGAATTGGTAACAAGTGAATTTCTCTTTTTGCAATATCCAAAAACCCAAGAAGGGGAGTTGACTAGATTACGAGCAAGTATTGTTTGTGAGCAGTCTCTAGCCAATTGTGCAAGAGAGATTCAATTAGGCGAACATATATTTTTGGGGCGTGGAGAGTTGCATATGGGAGGGAATCGTCGGGATTCCGTTATATCTGATGCATTTGAGGCGCTTATTGGAGCAATATATCTAGACGGTGGGGTTGCTAGTGCAAAAGAGTTTGTCCATAAATATGTCTTAAATGACATTGAGAACAAAAAACTCTTTTATGATAGCAAAACCATCCTACAAGAGCTTGTTCAAGGGGATTATAAGCATTCGGTTCAATATCATTTATTAAAAGAAGAGGGACCAGACCACAACAAGAGTTTTGAGGTTTCGGTAACATTAGAAGATAAGATGTTAGGAACTGGTGTAGGACGTTCCAAAAAATTAGCAGAGCAACAAGCTGCATATGAAGCGATAAAAAAGCTGATGAAAAAGGTAGAGAAATAATATGTATTTGAAAAGCATAGAAGTACACGGATTTAAATCATTTGCAAAAAAAATCAATCTAGAATTTCGCGAGGGAATCACGGGAATTGTAGGACCTAACGGTAGTGGCAAGAGTAATGTGGCCGATGCTGTCCGTTGGGTGCTTGGAGAACAACGTATCAAGCAATTACGTGG
Source organism: uncultured Lachnospiraceae bacterium (assembly GCA_964367905.1). GTDB lineage: Bacteria > Bacillota > Clostridia > Lachnospirales > Lachnospiraceae > CAUPWF01. The sequence continues at coordinate 8,849 of CAYIZP010000013.1, read as the reverse complement.
TGGAAACATGCAAGATGTCATATTTGCGGGAACAGAGATGCGCAAGCCTTTGAGCTATGCGTCGGTTTCTATTACCTTGGATAATTCAGATCATCAGTTATCCATCGCCTATGACGAAGTAACGGTAACGAGGAGGCTCTATCGCTCAGGTGAGAGTGAGTATGCCATCAATGGTACCACATGTCGTCTAAAGGATATCAATGAGTTGTTCTATGATACGGGGATTGGTAAGGAAGGTTACTCCATCATTGGTCAAGGACAGATTGATCGTATTCTAAGTGGTAAACCGGAAGAACGACGAGAATTATTTGATGAAGCGGCAGGAATTGTGAAATTCAAGAGACGTAAGAATTTATCCATGAAGAAACTAGAGGAAGAGCGACAGAATCTAGTGAGGGTAACAGATATTCTATCAGAAATCGAAAAACAAATTGTGCCACTGGAGAAACAGGCAGAGGTTGCGAAAGAATATTTGAAAATGCGTGATGAGTTGAAGCATTTTGACATCAATATGTTTTTATCCGAGACGGAACGGATAAAAGAAGACATCAAGGTTCAAGAAGAGAACCTAAACAATATTGATACGCAAATACAGCAGAGTAACCAACGATATGAGGTCATGAAGCAAGAGTATGAATCAGCAGCAGAGGAAATCACTGCAGCAGATTTGGCGATAGAGGAACTTCGCACAAAGCTAAATGAAACCTCGATACTCAGTCAGCAATATCAAGGTCAAATCGAGGTGCTCCGTGAACAGATCAATACGGTAATCAAAAGCGATCAATATGTTTCTCAACGGATTGAACAGATTCAGCAAGACATTGCAGACCGTAAGCTGATACAAAAGGAGTCTCAGGACTCACAAGCTGCACTAAAGGCTGAGCTTGATCAGACAGAAGCAGATGTAGAGCAAGCGCGAAGTGAGCTTGCAGAGGTTCAGATAAAGATCTATGAGTCAGAGCAAGAATTAAATGATAATAAAGAAAATATCATAAGTACATTGAATGATCGAATTGAGATTCAATCAGAAATTCAACGACTAAATTCGATCCTAAATCAAAATCAAATACGAGAAAATGAAATTTCTGAACAGAGTAGTTTACATAATTACAATATCGGTAAACTAAAAAGTGATATCGAGACATTCACTGAAAAAAAAGATGCATTGTTACAACAGAAGAACGAAACAGAACAAAAGATTCAAGGAAATCAAAAAAACATTGAACAACTACAATCAAAAATTGCAGAGCAAACCAATGTTTTACAAGAAGGACAGTCGAAATATCATAGAGAATCTTCACGTCTTGATGCGCTTAAGAATATGACAGAACGTTATGATGGTTACGGAAACAGTATCCGTCGAGTGATGGAGCAGAAGAAGAATGCACCAGGACTGCTTGGGGTAGTTGCAGATATCATTAAGACAGATAAGAAACATGAAGTTGCGATTGAAACCGCTTTGGGTGGAAATATTCAAAATATTGTTACTGATAATGAACAGACTGCGAAAAAGATGATAGAATTTTTGAAGCAAAACCGTTTCGGAAGGGCTACATTCTTGCCTCTTACTAATGTAAAGGCAAATAGTCTCTTGCGCAATCAGGATGCATTGAAGGAAAGTGGTGTCATCGGTCTTGCCAGTACCTTAGTTCATGTTGAGGATCAGTATCGGGATTTGGCAGTGAATCTATTGGGTAGAACCATTGTGGTAGAACATATTGATATCGGGATTCGACTTAGCAAAAAATATCAATATGGACTTCGAATTGTTACCATAGAAGGTGAATTATTAAATCCAGGTGGATCCATTACAGGTGGAGCGTTTAAAAACACGAGTAATCTCTTAGGGAGACGACGAGAAATTGATGAGTTAGAGTTGACAGTGTCTAAACAAAGGTCTAAGGTCGAAAGCCTACAAAAATCAATTGAAAACGATAAGGTCGATCGTGCAAAGTACTATGATGAGTTGAGAGAGTTGACGACAAAACAACAACAGTTTGTTGTGGAGTTGAATACATGTGAGGTTACATTACAACAAAAAACCATTCAATTGAATGACACCATGGATGTTCATAAAAAGATGTGTGATGAGTTGGTAAATCTCAAAAATTCAAGTCAGCAAGTATATAGTAAAACAATGATCATCGAAAACACCTTGAAAAATTCTCACGCTTCAGAGCAAGACTTCGAAGAAGAAATCGGTGAGATCAACAAGGCGATTCAAGCTCTAAGGGGTGAAGAAGCGAAGGCTGTCGAGCGATGCGAGACGATAAACTTACGCCTTGCAGGCATTAAGCAAAAGCATGAGTTTGCATGGGAGAATCAACAGAGGATTGTAGAAGAAATTCAAAAGTTAGAGAATGAAATTGCTGAGTTGGAAACAGATAGAGGACAAGCTTCTGATGAAATCCTCGAGAAAGAAGAGCGGATTAGTGGTCTAAAACAATCGATTGAAGAGTCAAAGGCTTTACTACAGACCCTACAAACAGGAATTCTCGAATCGACAGAAAAAAAAGAAGAACTCAGTCATGTGCATAAATCTTTGATTGACAGTAGAGAAAATATATCCAAAGAATTGAATGATTTGGATAAGGAGAAGTTTCGACTCTCTTCCAAGAAGGAAACATTAGAAGAACAGTCGGAAAAACAAATCACTTATATGTGGGAAGAATATGAATTGACCTATTCGAAAGCATTGGAGCTGAGAGATTCTGAACTCACAGATCTGAGCTTTATGAGAAAACAAGTACAAAGATTGAAGAGTGAGATCAAAGCACTTGGTTCAGTCAATGTCAATGCGATCGAAGATTATAAAGAACAGTCAGAACGATACCATTTCTTGAAGACACAATATGATGATCTTGTAGAAGCAGAAGCTACTTTGCTTAATATAATTGAAGAGCTTGATCAAGCGATGAGAGAGCAGTTCAAAAATCAATTTTCATTGATTCAAAAAGAGTACGATGCGGTATTTAAACAACTCTTCGGTGGTGGAAAAGGAATTCTTGAACTCATGGAAGATGCAGATATTTTAGAAGCAGGGGTGAAGATTATTGCTCAACCACCAGGGAAGAAATTACAGAATATGATGCAGTTATCTGGTGGAGAAAAAGCATTGACCGCAATTGCGTTATTATTTGCAATTCAGAATTTGAAACCGTCTCCATTCTGCTTGCTTGATGAGATTGAAGCCGCATTGGACGAATCAAATGTTACAAGATTTGCACAATATTTACATAAATTGACGAAGCACACTCAATTTATTGTAATTACCCACAGACGTGGTACCATGGCTGCAACAGATCGCTTATATGGAATTACGATGCAGGAAAAGGGTGTGTCTACCTTAGTGTCAGTTGATTTATTGGATGATAAGCTAGATAACTAGAAGTTTTTTGAAGAGAGGAAGAGGAAATGGCATTTAACTTTTTTGGTAAATTAGTGGAGGGGTTGACCAAGACTAGGGACAGTATTGTTTCAAATATGAATAGTATCTTTCATGGTTTTTCTTCCATTGATGATGATTTTTATGAAGAACTAGAAGAAACCTTGATTATGGGTGATATCGGGGTAAATACTACCATGAATATCATCGACAATCTTAAGGATACTGTGAAGAAGCAAGGGATTAAAGACCCTTTGGATTGCAGACAGATTGTAATCGACAATATCAAGGAGCAGATGAAGATTGAAGATTCTGCCTATCGATTCGAAGAAGAAACATCCGTAGTCTTAGTCATTGGAGTCAATGGGGTTGGTAAGACTACAACCATCGGGAAACTTGCAGGAAAGTTTCGAGCACAAGGGAAGAAAGTTGTCCTTGCAGCCGCTGATACCTTCCGCGCAGCGGCCGATGAACAGTTGACAGAATGGGCGAACCGCTCCAATGCCGAGTTAATTGGTGGACAAGAGGGAGCAGATCCTGCCTCTGTCATCTATGATGCAATTGCAGCGGCGAAAGCTAGAAAGGCAGATGTTTTATTATGTGATACTGCAGGACGACTTCATAATAAGAAAAATCTTATGGAAGAATTGAAGAAAATCAGCCGTATTCTAGACAGAGAATATGCTAATGTCTATCGTGAGACTCTTGTTGTACTAGATGGTACTACAGGACAAAATGCACTGGCGCAGGCGAAAGAATTTAGCAATGTGGCACAAATTAGTGGAGTCGTATTAACAAAAATGGATGGTACTGCAAAAGGTGGAATTGCAATCGCAATTCAATCGGAACTTGGAATCCCAGTAAAATATATCGGGGTAGGCGAGTCGATTGATGATTTACAGAAATTTGATTCCGACACCTTTGTAGACGCTTTGTTTTATTCAGAAGCAAATACAGAGACTGAATAAAAGGGTGTAGAGAAGGGAGCTTAATTATGCTTACATTAAAGAAATTTGAAGAAGCAACAGAAGTAGTTCAGAAGATTACCAATAAAACAAAACTGATATACAGTGAGTATTTCAGTAATATGACTGGTGGGAAGGTATATTTGAAGCCAGAGAATATGCAGTATACAGGAGCTTACAAGGTAAGAGGAGCTTATTATAAAATCAGTACCTTGTCAGAAGAAGATAGATCCAAAGGATTGATTACAGCTTCTGCTGGGAATCACGCACAGGGTGTAGCTTATGCAGCAAAACAATTTGGCTGTAAGGCAACAATCGTTATGCCAACCGTCACTCCATTGATTAAAGTCAATCGTACAAAGAGTTATGGAGCTGAAGTCGTACTACATGGAGATGTATATGATGATTCTTGTGCAAAAGCGATGGAGTTAGCAGAGGAACATGGATATACATTTGTGCATCCATTCAATGATTTAGACGTTGCGGCAGGACAAGGAACAATTGCAATGGAGATATTCCAAGAATTGCCAACAGTAGATTACATCTTGGTTCCAATCGGTGGTGGCGGATTAATTACAGGAATTGCAACTTTGGCAAAAATGTTAAATCCAAAGATAAAAGTAATCGGAGTAGAACCAGCTGAGGCGGCTTCGATGAAGGCGTCTATTGAGGCTGGAAAGATTGTTACCTTAGATTCTGCGGATACGATTGCAGATGGTACTGCAGTAAAAACAATCGGAGACTTGAATTTTCCTTATGTTCGTGATAACATTGATAAGATAATAACAATCGAAGACGAAGAGTTAATCGGTGTATTTTTAGATATGGTTGAAAACCATAAAATGGTGGTGGAAAATAGTGGACTCTTATCGGTTGCAGCATTAAAACATTTAGATCTAGAAGACAAAAAAGTTGTTTCTATTCTAAGTGGTGGAAATATGGATGTGATTACCATGGCTTCCGTAGTACAACATGGATTGATACAAAGAGATAGAATTTTCTCTGTTTCCGTCCTATTGCCTGATAAGGCAGGGGAGTTGGTGCGTGTGGCTAAAACCATAGCCGATGCCAATGGAAACGTCATCAAATTAGAACATAATCAGTTTGTTAGCATCAACAGAAATGCATCTGTTGAGTTAAGAATAACAATGGAGGCATTCGGGCCTGATCACAAGCAAAAGATCATGGATGCCTTACAAGAAGCAGGGTTAAAACCCAAAGAAATCAGAGCAAAACTATATTAGGAGGATGAGAAACAATGCAAAAAATCAAAATGACAACACCTTTGGTTGAAATGGATGGGGATGAAATGACAAGGATTCTTTGGACAATGATTAAGGATGAATTATTATTGCCGTACATCGATCTTAAAACAGAGTATTATGACCTAGGATTAGAATACAGAAATGAAACAGATGACCAGGTTACAGTTGATTCTGCAATGGCGACTAAGAAATATGGTGTTGCAGTAAAATGTGCAACCATCACACCGAATGCAGCACGTATGGATGAATATGTGTTAAAAGAAATGTGGAAGAGTCCAAACGGAACAATTCGTGCAATCCTTGATGGAACTGTATTCCGTGCTCCAATCGTAGTAAAAGGAATTGAGCCATGTGTGAAGAACTGGGTGAAGCCGATTACCATTGCACGTCATGCATATGGTGATGTATATAAAGGTACAGAGATGAAGATTCCTGCTCCTGGTAAAGTAGAATTAGTATACACAGCAGAAGATGGAAGCGAATGCAGAGAATTAGTACATGATTTCACAGGTGCTGGAATTGTTCAAGGGGTACATAACCTAACAGATTCCATCGAAAGCTTCGCTAGAAGTTGTTTCAATTACGCTCTAGACACCAAGCAAGACCTATGGTTTGCAACAAAAGATACAATTTCTAAGCAATATGACCATAGCTTCAAGGATATCTTCCAAGATATTTATGATGCAGAATATGATGACAAATTCAAAGCAGCTGGAATCGAATACTTCTACACACTTATCGATGATGCAGTAGCAAGAGTTATGAAGTCAGAAGGTGGATACATCTGGGCTTGTAAGAACTACGACGGAGACGTTATGAGTGATATGGTATCATCAGCATTTGGTTCACTTGCAATGATGACATCTGTATTAGTATCACCAGAGGGATACTTCGAATACGAAGCGGCACATGGAACAGTGCAAAGACATTACTACAAACACCTAAAAGGCGAAGAAACATCAACAAACTCAGTAGCAACAATCTTCGCATGGACAGGAGCTCTAAGAAAAAGAGGAGAGCTAGATGGAATCAACGAGTTAATGGAATTCGCAGATAAGTTAGAGGCTGCAACCCTTCGCACAATCGAAGAAGGAAAGATGACAAAAGACTTGGCATTGATTACATCAATCGAGAATCCAACTGTACTAAACAGCGAGGGATTCATCAAAGCAATTCGCGAATATCTATAAAGTATATATAAGAGATAAAAGGTCATGATTTCATGTTTGTATGGGAAATCATGGCCTTTAAATTATATCTTGTCATAATAAAAAACTATTGACAAAGTGTACTTATAAAATATATAATGTACATGTTTAATAAGTACATTATATATTTTATAAAGAAAAGAAGGAGGTGTTATGTGGAAATTATTATCAGTAGCAATACAAGTAAACCGATATACGAACAAATAACATCACAGATTAAAGGGATGATTATGAGCGGTGAACTTAAAACGGGTGAAGCAATACCATCTATGCGTTCTCTTGCAAAAACAATTCATGTTAGTGTTATCACAGTGCAAAAGGCTTATGAGGATTTGGCAAGAGATGGATTTATAGAGACAACGGTTGGTAGAGGTAGCTTTGTTTCAGCACAAAACAGAGACTTTATTCAAGAGGAACAACAAAAAATTATAGAAGAACACTTATACAATGCTGTTGATGTTGCAAAGACAAGTGGAATTAAATTAGAAAAATTAGTGGAGTTAATTACAATATTTTTTTGGGAGGAACAATAATGAGCTATGTATTACAAGTAAATAATCTGTGTAAATCATATAAAAATGCAGATTTCAAGTTACAAAATATATCATTTAATATTCCTAAGGGCTCTATCATGGGATTTGTAGGAAAAAATGGTGCGGGTAAAAGTACGACAATCAATGCGATCTTAAATGTATTACATAAGGATAGCGGTACAGTTAGACTTTTTGGACAGAAAATGTCTGATAAAACCACGAACATTCGGGATGATATAGGAGTAGTATTTGATAGTTCTAATTTTTCGGGAGAGCTTACACCGGAAAAACTTGAAAAAGTTTTAGCAGACATATATGCAAACTGGGATAAGAGTATATTCTTCAGCTTTCTAGAACGATTTGGTCTTCCGAAAAACAAGAAAATCAAAATATTCTCTCGTGGTATGGCAATGAAGCTTTCAATTAGCGTTGCACTTTCGCATAAAGCAAAACTTTTGATTTTGGATGAAGCTACAGCAGGTCTTGATCCTGTTGTAAGAGAAGAGATCCTAGATGTGTTTTTAGAGTTTGTAGAAGATGAGAATCATTCAGTTCTAATATCCTCACACATCTCAAGCGACCTTGAGAAAGTGGCTGATTATATTACCTTCATAAATAATGGAGAAATTATTTTAGAAGAAAAGAAGGACATCTTGATTTATGAATATGGCATTGCACGCATGAAACAAAGTGATTTTGATCAGCTTGATAAATCGGAGTATATGGCCTGTAGAAAAAGAGGTCTACAACTTGAAGTATTGGTATCAAACAAAAATACGTTTTCAAGAAATTATCCCAATATTATAGTAGATCATGCTACCATAGATGAGATTTTACCACTAATTGCAAAGGAGGCTTCTTAGCATGAAAGGATTACTTAGAAATAATTTTTATTCTTTAGGATCAAACCTACAGCTTTCATTTATTTTATCAAATATGATTATGGTGATTGCTCTAGTAGTAGACCACAACTCAATTGTTTCAATGCTGTTAGCTATGCAGTCATTCTTATTCATTGCCAATATTGGTTCTGCGCTGAAGGTAGATGTTGCATCCAATTGGAATAAATTTGAACTTACTATGCCTGTAAGAAGAACCTCCATTATTCAGGCAAGATATATTTCATTTGTATTTCTGATTTTTTTAGGCTTATTTTTCTCATCAGTAACTGTATTAATAAAAAGTTTTATGTTTGGTGAGATGGAAATGACATCTGTGTTTTTTGGATTTACATATGGTATGGGACTGTCTATATTCACAGCCGCATTTATGTATCCATTAATGCTGAAATTTGGCGCTGAAAAAAGTGAGATGATTATTATAATTTGTGCTCTGTTAGCTGCTGGAATCTATATGTTAATACCTTATGTTTTTACAGTGTTTTCAAATGATATAACACTATCGATGTCAGACCCGTTAATTGGAGTGACTTGTATCGTTCTTGCAGTGGCACTGTTTATTATTTCATATTTTGTTTCACTTGCTATGTACAA
>CAYIZP010000012.1:3138-74644 GCA_964367905.1 uncultured Lachnospiraceae bacterium | reverse complement strand
TATATAGAAACTTGTAAACCAAGTAGTCTTATTGACTACATCATTATTATACTAGAGGAGGTATATTTTTATGGTTATTCAAGCAGTAGGTATCTTTTTGATTTTTGGGATTTGTGTGGCATTGATGATGACACGTAAATTACCAACAATTCTGGCACTACCAATTATGGCGATCAGTATTGCTTTAGTGGCAGGTATTCCATTCATTTCATCTGATCCAGAAGCGACATCAGTTGCAGGAACAGTAATTGAAAGCGGAGCAATGAGAATGGGAACAGCGATAGCTGGTATTATCTATGGAGGTTGGTTCGGAAAACTTCTAACGAAGGTAGGCATTACACGTACGATGATTCGTAAGGCAGCTGAGTTAGCAGGTGATAGACCATTACCGATTGCACTAGCTTTTCTAGTTGTTTGTTCAGTTATTTTCGCTGCATCTAATGGTCTCGGAATGGTAATTCTTGTTGGAACAATTATTATTCCAATTATGATATCAGCAGGGGTGAGTCCAGTTGTGGCGGGAGTGGTACTTTTATTTTCGAATGCGATTGGAGTTACATTTAGTGTAGGTACTTTAGGAATTTATATTGATACATTAGGGCTACCACTAGAAACAGTTACATCTTATTCATGGTTATGTGGAATTCCGCTAATCATAGTGGCAGTAGTATGGATTTCTTATTCCATCTTGAAAGGAGGAAAAACCCGCAAGGCATGGGCGATGCCTTCAGCAGATGTAAGTGGAGAGAAAAATGTTAGAAGTATTGCATTGATAAGTCCAGTGATACCAGTTGTTTTGGTATTTGGTTTTTCACTACCGTTGGTTCCGTCTATTTTTATTGGAATTATCATAACACTTGCTTTATCGACACCTAAGAATGTGGTGCAGGTTGTTTCTGGTGCTTTTATTGAGGGGATCCAAGATACCGCTGGTGCAATTGCGTTAATGAGTGGTATTGGAATGGTGTTAAATTCAGTTATGTCAGCAGAGGTTTCAGCGGTGCTTGCACCAGTTATCACTGCAATTCTTCCGACAAGTGCAATTATGTTTGTTCTAACATTTGGATTATTGAGTATTCTTGCTATTTATCGTGGACCACTTAATGTATGGGGATTAGGAAGTGGAATTGTAGCATTGCTAGCAGCATCAGGGATGAATCCAGTTGCAGCTATGGTCGCATTAAGATTAGATTCCAATGTTCAAGCAGTTTGTGATCCAACAAACTCACACAATGTATGGGTGTCTGATTTTACAAAAGTGGATGTTAATACATATTTGAGAAAAACAATATTATGGATTATGGCTTCTACACTGATTGGATTAGCGATTGCGACTTTCTTTGTTACACTCTAACTAGTAGGAAAAGGCTAATAGAATCGAGATATAATGAAATGAAATCCTACACACTTTGTCATTGGTAATACAAGGTTTGTAGGATTTCAACGTAGGAGGTAAGGATGGATAAAAAGGTTAGAATTGGGATTGATGTGGGTGGTACATTTACAGATGCGGTTATTATCGACAGTGAAACATATGAGGTCATGGCAAAAAGAAAAATACCAACAACTCATGAAGAAGGAGTAGCGCATGGTGTGGTCAATATTATTTCATCACTCATGGAAGAATATAAGATAAAACCAGAAAATGTAACTTTCATTGCACATGGAACTACACAGGCGACAAATGCTTTGTTAGAAGGAGATGTTGCAAATGTAGGAATACTAGGCATGGCAACAGGTATGGATGTGAGAAGTGCAAAAAATGAAACTGCAGTTGAAAAAATCGAATTAGCACCAAAAAAATACTTAAATAGTGTTCATACATTTCGTGATAGTAAAGACCTGTCAGATGAAGTGATTAAAAATGCGGTGAAAGAATTGCAAGATAAGGGTGCAGAGGTAATCGTAGCTAGCGAAGCCTTCAGTGTAGATAATCCATATAACGAATCGCGTGTAACAGAAGCTGCCAAAGAGAAAGGGATTTATGCCACAGGTGGACATGAAATCAGTCAATTATATGGATTGAAGATGCGTACGCGAACAGCAGTAGTTAATGCAAGCTTGATACCTAAAATGATGGAAACTGCAAATATGACAGAACAGGCAGTTCGTGATACGAAGATTGATTCGAATTTAATGATCATGCGTTGTGATGGTGGTGTTATGAGCATAGAAGAAGTTCGTAATCGACCAATTTTAACCATGCTTTCAGGGTTAGCGGCAGGAGTGGCAGGAGCGTTAATGTACGAAAAAGTTTCAGATGGTATTTTTTTTGAAGCGGGCGGTACTAGTGTTGATATCAGTGTTATCAAAAATGGAAAGGTTATGATTAAATACGCACAAGTAGGTGGGCATAAAACATATCTTCAAAGTCTTGATGTACGTACGCTAGGAGTAGCAGGTGGCAGTATGATTCGAATTCAAGACGGAAAAATTGTAGATGTTGGACCTAGAAGTGCCCATATTGCAGGGAAAGATTATGAATGTTTTGTGTCAAGCGGAAAGATAATAGATGGCAAAATAGTCTTAGTCAGCCCACGACCAGGCGATCCTTGTGAGTATGCGACGATGGTTACCCCAAGTGGAGACGCATATTCCTATACTCTCGCAGGGGTAGCAAATCTCCTAGGTTATGTTCCAGAGGGGGATTATGCATATGGAAACCCAGAAAGCAATGAAAAGGCATGGGAGATTTTAGGAGAATATGTAGGCTTAACCGGTCGGGAAGCTGCACGCAAGGTTATGGATTTGGCCATGGATAAATTGGCAGAAGTGGTGGAAGATTTAATCGATGAGTATGAATTGGATAGAAAATTCATTTCACTTGTCGGTGGTGGTGGTAGTGGAGCTGTTATTGTTAATTCGCTAGCAGAAAGATTAGATGTGAAAAGCCAGATGGCAAGAAATGCACCGTATATTTCCACGATTGGTGTTGCGTTAGCTATGGTAAGGGAGCAGTTGGAAAGAACTGTACTCAATCCGAACGAAGAGGACATCAAGAAGATTCGAGCAGATATTATTGAACGTATTGTTACGTCAGGAGCGAAAGAGGAAACCGTAGATGTAGCAATCGAAATTGACTCTCAAAAAAATATCCTAAGAGCAATCGCGACAGGAGCGACTGAATTTAGACAGAAAGATTTATCGGCAGGGGAATTATCTCAAGAGGAGCTTGGAGAGATCGCAGCGAGCTCAATGTCTGCCAAAAAGGAAGAAACAAAGTATATATGCGAAACAGGTCGTTGGCATTTATATGAAAGCATACAAGAGAAGAAGAAATTAGGCTTATTTAAGGTAAAACAACAGGCTTTAGCTATTGTAGATAGAGAGGGAGTTGTGCGTTTGCGTAAGGAAAAAGCAAATCACATTATGTTCCCTAAATCTAATAAAAATAATGTTTTGCCTCAGTTCTTGGAAGAAAACACAGTATATTCAGATGCCAATGCTACAATTCCAAAAGTATTTGTATTCTATAAGGAAAAGATGCTGGACCTGACTGGAATGCACACGATAGAACAGCTATATTCTATTTTTGATTTAGAAACCGAATTGCTAACAGAGGAAGATAATATTTTGGTTGTAGCATATAAACAGTAGAGATAGGGAGCTTGTATGAATGATAGAGTACTAGCAATGTGTGAATTATCGAATGATTTATTATTTCATAAGATAAGAAAGGAATATTTGTCATACTATATAGACAAGTCGTTGGAACAAGGCATTAAGATAGCGAAGAAGTTTCAGGGTAAAAACATAGAAGAAATTTATGGAGAAGAGGGTATATCCATCGACTATCTTGATTCGGGAAAAGGTAGCTATGGAGTTGTGCTTAGAGGCCAAGCAACTATGAGTAGTTCGGAATGTCGAGTTAGCGTTTATCAGGAGTCTATTCGGGAACTGGCGAAATATAGTTGTTGGGAGGGCGAATGTTTAACGTATAAACAAGCCTTACACGTGCATTTAGCACATGAGTTCTATCATTTTTGGGAGTATAAAAATGGAGTGTCAATCGTCGCTGAGTTGTTGCCAGTGGAACGCTTCTCAATCCTGGGGTGGAAAAAATATGCACAGATTAATAAATGTTGTGAGATAGCAGCACATGCATTTGCCAAGGAGATGACAGGGATACCGTTATTACCTAATTTGTACGATTACCTATATTTGATTCAGACTGAAAAAATGACATCGGAAGATTTTCAAAAATTTATTGATAGAATGTGTGAATTGATTTAATATAGAGAGGGTAACACATTACACAACAAAGGAGCCTAGTATGAAAATTGGAATCGATATGGGTGGCATGAGTATTAAGATCGGATTGGTAAATGAGCAGAATCAATTAGTATCTACCAAGGTGATTAAGACGAGATTAGATATTCCGGCATTGGAATTTGTAAGAGAGATTGCAGAGAATACCAAGTTATTGTTGGAAGATAATGGTGTACGAGTTCATGAGTGTGAAAGCATGGGGATTGGCAGTCCAGGTACTATTGATGAGAAAGAAGGTGTCATCATCTTCTCCAACAACTTTGGTTGGGAGAATGTTCCGATTATTAATGAGATGAAGAAGTATTTCCCAATACCGATTCATATAGCAAATGATGCAGATGCAGCCGCACTAGGCGAGATTCTAGAAGGTGCGGCGAAAGGAAGCAATAATGCCGTACTGCTTACACTCGGAACAGGTGTTGGCGGTGGGGTTATACTAGATAAGAAGATTTTTAGTGGACCGATGGTAGGTGGCAGCGAATTGGGGCATATGGTTATTGTACACCAAGGGCAACGGTGTACCTGTGGTCGAAGAGGATGCTTAGAGATGTATGCTTCGGCTTCAGCGCTTCTTAGAATTGCAAGGGCAAAAGTGTTTGATGAGATAACAGGCAAAGAGTCTATAATCTATGAAATGTGCCAGGGTAAGCCAGACAATATCAATGGTAAAGTTATATTCGATGCAGCTCAGGCAGGAGATTCAATAGGACAGGGAATCGTAGATGAGTATCTGGATTACTTGGCTTGTGGGATTGCGAATGTAATCAATATATTCCGTCCTGAGAAGGTTATCCTTGGTGGGGGAGTATCAGCACAAAAAGAAAATCTAACTAAACCACTTCAAGAAAGAGTGAATCAGCTTTGTTTCGCAAAGGAACAGAGTGGAATTGCAGAAATTGTTACTTCTGCATTGGGTAACGATGCTGGAATTATAGGGGCAGCGAATTTATAAGTATATCAAGAAAAAATGCGATGAGAAATTTTCTCATCGCATTTTTGTATAAAGTTGTTACGTGCTAGACATGTAGTTCCATATGGTGTGATCGATTAGCCGAACAGTCAAATTAGGAAATTTGGTAATTAATAAATCACACACACCATTGAGATAGTCTTGTGCCATTTCAGGAGAAATATCCTGAGATAAACATTGCGATATAAATTGCAAGATATGGCGGTCTGGCTTACAATGGTTATCATCACCACATAACATTTTTAGGTAAGCAAGTGATATTCCGCTACTTTGTCCTTTAATACTTTTTAAATCTAATTCAAGAGATTTCGTATATTTTTGGTTAAAGTCTTGTAGAGTGTCAATGTTATTTTTTTGAAAAAGTTCTGCCCACATTAATACTGCTTCTGCTTTCAGAATACCATTTCTAGAAGAAGTTCTTTGTTTGTTATGTAAAATATTTTCAGAGAAATGTTCTATAGAACTAATATTACTAATTAGTTGACTTATAGTATGCTGTTCAATTGTAGGAGAAAAGTCTTTTTGGGTTCGTATTCTTTGTAAGTTAAAGTACTCACAATATCTAATTACAGTTGCTTTGGTGGAGGCATAACGAACTCCGATAGAAAATATTGCATCGATAACAGCAAATGGAAGGCTGTTATAGTAATATTCATCGGATAGTTTTGCAGTAGAAAAATCAAAGGTTTCTAGACAGTGTTTAGATAATATCTCTATGTTGTTCATACAAATCCTCCTTAGTATATCTTATAAAAGTTATACCATGATTTTACAACAGTTGCAAGCTCTGGATTGAGTGGTTGAATAAACTTGAATCGCGTATTATGTGAAAAAAGCAGTATTTAAACTTGCGTATTATATACGGAAAAAATAATTACAACTTGCGTATTATAAAAAATCCAAGTATAATGGATACTAGAAATTGGATATAATATAGATGATGAGAGATGTCCTGAAAGGAGGTTCGTGTATGGAATTTCAGAGGCGAGTGTATCAGAAGCTACTAGCGTGGAAGGAAGAAACGAAAGGGCAAAAAGCACTGTTGATCGAAGGAGCACGAAGGATTGGAAAAACAACAATTGCAGAGATGTTTGGAAGAAATGAGTATAAAAGTTATCTATTGATTGACTTCAATGATGCCAGTGAAGTCGTATTAGACGCATTTCAGAATTATTTGGGAGATATGGATACGTTTTTTCTTATATTGTCGACGGAATATAAAGTCATCTTGCATCCCCGTGAGTCTCTAATTATCTTCGATGAAATCCAAAGGTTTCCTCGAGCGAGACAGTCGATTAAGAGATTGGTTAAGGATGGAAGATATGACTATATTGAAACGGGGTCTTTGATATCGGTTAAGGAGAATGTAAAGGATATTACCATCCCTTCAGAAGAACGTAAATTACAGATGTATCCGATGGACTTTGAGGAGTTTGCGATTGCTTTAGGAGAAGAACGATTGGTGGATTATATTCAAACTTGTTTTCGAGAGGAGAAGCCGTTAGAATCTAGGTTGCATGCAAAAGCAATGTTGCTATTTCGCCAATTTATGATTGTGGGAGGGATGCCCAGAAGTGTGTCAGCTTTTCTAGAAAATAACCGTAATATGTTAAAGGCAGATCAGGAAAAGCGTGATATATTATCCCTCTATCGAGATGATATAATGAAAATCGAAGCGAAGTATCGCTCTAGGGTGTTGGCAATATTTGATCAAATTCCAGCGTTTCTATCAAAGCACGAGAGAAGGGTTGTATTCTCTAATATTGAGAAAAGTGGGACATTTTCTAAATTTCATGATACTTTCTTTTGGTTGAGCGATTCGATGATAGCAAATGAATGTTTCAATTGTAACGATCCGAATGTGGCATTATCTTTGAATGAAGATCGAACCTATGTGAAGTGTTATATGGGTGATACGGGTCTTTTGATTAGTCATACATTCGATGAAAGTGAAATCGAGGAGGAAGAGTTGTATCGTCATTTACTTCTTGGAAAACTGAGTGTGAATGAAGGTATGTTCTTTGAAAATGCAATTGCACAGGAATTAGTATCCAAAGGACATAGATTATTCTTCTATACGAGATACAATCATGAGAAGAAACGAAATGATATAGAGATTGATTTTCTAATTGCGAATAAGAGTAAGTTGAACTATAAGGTTGCGCCGATAGAAGTGAAATCATCTGAAAGGTATGGTATCAAATCCTTGGAACGGTTTTTGGAGAAGTTTTCAGAGCGAGCGGATAAAGGTTATGTCATTCATACCAAAAACTTGCAAATCGAGGGAAAGATAACTTATATACCAGCTTATATGACAATGTGTTTATAGACAGTGAAATATGGTATACTATTTATGAATGATAGAAGGACGAGAAAGGATTTATTAAAATGAAGAGAATTAATGCATGGAAGAAATATAGTGAAGAGAATCTACAGGAATTAGAGAAAGTAAATAAAGAATACATCAAGCTGTTGAGCGTGGCGAAGACGGAGCGAGAGTGTGTGAATGAAACCATTCGCATGGCAGTGGAGCATGGATATCGCGATTTGAATGAGATGATTCAGAATAATGAGTCACTAAAAGTTGGAGATAAGGTTTATTATGCGTATATGGGAAGAGCGATTCTACTCTACCACATTGGTGAGGAACCGATGGAGAATGGGATGAATATCATCGGATCGCATATTGATTCGCCAAGAATTGATGTGAAACAGGTGCCTTTATTTGAGGAGAAGGGACATGTTTATTTGGACACACATTACTACGGTGGGATTAAGAAGTATCAATGGCTTTCGACACCGCTTGCACTGCATGGTGTGGTTGTGAAGAAGGATGGTACGGAGGTAAATATCTGTATTGGTGAGAAGGAGGAAGATCCAGTTTTCGTGATCACTGATTTGCTTCCACATCTGGGAAAAGACAGGGAACAGAAGAAGGTAAGCGATTTTGTTAAAGGGGAAAAACTAGATCTTCTGATTGCTTCGCGTCCAGAAGTTCGTAAGGGTGAAGGTGCAGAGGAGAAGGAAGAAAAAGAAGCGGTGAAGAAGTTGGTTGAAAATATCTTGGATGAGTATTATGGGATTGATGAGACTGATTTTATTTCTGCGGAACTTGAGATTGTTCCTGCGATGAAGGCGCGTGAGTGTGGAATTGATCGTAGTATGATTATGGGATATGGACAAGATGATCGCGTGTGTGCATTCACATCCTTGATGGCTTTGCTTGAGATGAAGGATTTGAAGAAGACCGTTTGTTGTATTATGGCTGACAAGGAAGAGATTGGAAGTGTGGGTGCTACTGGTATGGCGTCTAGGTTATTTGAGAATACGGTTGCGGAGGTTATGGATAGACTGGGAGACTACTCTAGCTTGAAGGCGAGACGTGCGATGGCAAATTCTTTCATGCTGTCATCAGATGTAAGCGCAGCATTTGACCCGATGTATGCGGAGTATTTTGAATCGAAAAATGTGGCTTATATTGGAAATGGTCTAGTATTTAACAAGTATACAGGGTCTCGAGGAAAAAGCGGTGCCAATGACGCAAGCCCAGAGTATATTGCGAAGCTTAGAAAGCTCATGGAAGACAATAACGTTTGTTTCCAAACTGCGGAGCTTGGAGCAGTTGATGCAGGTGGTGGTGGAACCATTGCATATCTGATGGCAGAATATGGAATGCATGTAATTGACTGCGGAATGGCAGTTTTAGGAATGCATGCACCGTATGAGGTAACGAGCAAGGCAGATGTCTATGAGGGATATAGAGGGTATAAGGCATTTTACATGATGTAGGATATGATTACTTTATACGATGATAAAAGAGGAAAATAGGTAAAAGAATGGAAATTAGTATATTACTAGGCGAGAAAATATTATCCATGCTGTTAGCATGCCTTGTGGGGTTTGTTGTGGTTCGGGTTGGAATCCTAAAAACAGAAGACAGCAGCGTGCTATCTAAGGTATTAGCGTTTATTTGCTCGCCTTGTGCAATTGTTTCGGCATTTCAAGTGGAATTTACTAGTGATAAAGCGGTGGGACTCCTCATTGCTTTGGGATTGGCCATAGCGATTCACGTGATTTATATAGCGGGTGCGCGTGTATTGGGCGAGACGATTGGTATGAGTAGAGTGGAGAGGGCAGCAGTGGTGTATTCCAATGCGGGATACCTTGTGATTCCTCTGGTTTATTCTGTTTTAGGTCCGGAATGGGTATTCTACACTTGTGCATACAGCACAGTGCAAACGATTTTATTGTGGACTCATTGCAAGTCGCTGGTTGGGAATGATGGGCGGATTCAGTGGAAGGCGATATTGGTGAATCCAAATTTTCTGGCAATATACGCGGGAATATTTATGTTTTTAACAGGTTTGAGATTTCCAGGAGTGCTTCAAGCTACAATGAGTGATTTTTCATCATTGTTAGGACCATTAAGTATGGTGATTATAGGGCTGTTAATCGGAGATGAAAAATTGCCAGAGTTATTTAAAGTGAAACGGAGTTATTTCATCTGTTTTCTAAGATTGATTGCCATTCCCTTATTGACAGTTGGATTATTCTTCTTGATAAGCAAGGTGATATACCACCCTGAACTAGAACGTATTATGTTGATTGTGTTATGGGCAACGGCAGCACCAGTGGGTACGATGGTAGCCCAACTTTCTCAAATATACGGAACTGACGGCCAGTATGCAGGGCGATTGAATCTGATATCTGTGCTGCTGTGCTTGGTAACAATGCCGTTAGTTACATATGTATTTGAAGTGGTAGTTAAATTTTAAGATAAAAACAGTTCAAGATAGTGGAGATATCTTGAACTGTTTTTATTTAATTCTGGAGTGTGCTGTCCACAATTTCAGAAGGAATGAATTCAACATAAGCATCCCCATCTTCTGCACCATAAATCTCTACGTTGAGCTCGGATCCTTCAGGAAGATAATAATTTTTATATTCCGCAAATAGTTCCGAATCAAGTTCATTGTCTATGTATACATAATAACCAGCAAGAATGTCAATTGCAGAGATGGTGTAAGGCTCATAGCCAGCAGGTGCAGTATAATTTAGATAAGCATAGGCTTCGGGAGCAACTTTTACATCATATGTCCCAGCAGGAATGTCCGTTCCTACAATTAATACTTCGTTTCCAGCTGTGTATGTTTCAGAATTTGTATTATTAGCACCATACTGAACGGAGGAATCAGCATTATCGGATCTCAAATACATAGACATTTCTTTTACTTCCACAACGGAACCATTATATAGGCGAATCCCCTCGTATTCGACACCAATCTCTTGATGATAAAACTCTTCTAATAATCCCGTGGAATGTTCATAATCAGAGATATATAGAACACCTACGTAATAATCTGCAACGAGTTCCTCGCAAGATACAGTATAGGTACCTTCAGGAAGATGCACACCTACGGTATAACTTCCAGGCGATAAACTCATTTCAATAGACTCGCCAGTTTCAGCTAATTCCCTCTGTACGTAAGAATAGTCAGGAAGCGTGAAGCCAATCTCCCCATCGGAAGTAGTATTCTCGAAATCATCTAATATTTCTGAGTCTATGTCAAAATCAAAATCAGAATCAAAGTCGTAGTCGGAATCAAAATCGTAATTAGATACCATTGCGCTGTAAGAAATCTCATCTATGATATCCGAAACAAATTCAATAATCGCAGGCCCTATAAACGTAAAAATAGTTACAATAATACCGATAAAAAGCGCCAGGTTTTTCTTTTTGGTTGTTGGTGCGGTATTGCTTGTTTTGTGCGTGTTTGTACTATTTGTTACATAGGTAGTTGAATTACTTGTTTTTGTGGTTGAAGTATTTGGTTGTGTATAGTTTTTTTGATAGGTGTTGCTTGTATTTGGTTGCGTCTGATTCTCGGGTGGAGTATAAGCATGCGCGTTCTCGGCTGTTGACATCGAGTTGGCATGAAAACCACATTCAGTACAAGTACCATTCGATATTCGCCCGCCACATAGGGTGCAATGAAATTGAGCCATGATAGAGCCCTCCTTTAATTTTAGAAGTTGATATTAATTAGTGTACAGTAAGTTCGGGAATTTGTAAAGAACTTCATTGGGGACGGGGGAAAACGACGTTTTCCCCCGTCCCCAATGAAAAACTTGACGAACGATTTTTTGACAGTATGGACATGCAATGTGTTAAGATGTTGATATAGAAGAGGAGGTTATAGTCATGGTAAATACACACTATGTGATATCCGAAGTATCTAAGAACGTCGGAGTAGAGCCACACGTACTACGACATTGGGAGAAAAAACTGAGTCTACAAGTCAAACGAAATGACACAGGACATCGTTACTATACAGAAGAGAATATTAAATTATTACAGTGTATCAAAAAATTGATTGCACATGGGGTTACTCTTAATGAATTGCGTATTTTGGTTCCAGAGATACAGAAGGTTAAAGCGGAGCTGGAGGAGAAAAAAAGAAGGATAATCGTTCAAAAAGATACTAGAAAGGTGAAGAATGGAGAACTTATAATGACAGAAGAAATATTAGTGAAGGTTCTAGAAGGAAATAATAGTGTACTAGAAAAAAATATTTGCGAGGCAATCACAGACTCTATTAAGAAAGAGATGACGCATCTGCTAGATGCAAAAGATAGACTAGAAGAGGATCGGTATAAGAAGCTCGATGCATTGATTAGACAGCAGCAAGCACACAGAAAAGAGAGTGCACGAAGGTCAACGATTTTAAATTGGGGACGAGGATAAAAAGGGACAGGCTTTTTTTCATTGGGGACGTAGTTTTTCTTCAAAAAACTACGTCCCCAATTGGTTAATGAGTGCGAGTGAGAACACAAATTGTGTCCCGACACCCTCAGTGCTGATGATGTTGATATGCTCCCCATGAGCTTGTACGATTTCTTTGACGATGGCAAGTCCCAAGCCAGTGCCTTTTTTATCTTTTCCACGGGAGGCGTCTGATTTATAGAAGCGATCCCAGATTTTGTTAATGTCAGACTTAGGAATTCCAATTCCATAATCTTTTACAGCGATATATGCTTTTCCATTTACGACGGAGATTTCGATGTCAATCGACGAGTTTGTATTGCTGAATTTGATGGCATTATCTATTAGGTTGTAGAGTACTTGATGAATCTTTCGTTTATCAGCAGACACAACAAGTGGCTGTGACTCTAGTATGAGCTCTATCTTCACTAATTTTTGTTTACAGATGCCCTCAAAAGAGGTGGCAACGTCTTTTAGTAATTGCTGGATGTCAAAGGCTTCTTTGTTTAGCAAAAGCTCTTTGGTATCAAATTCGTTTAATGCTAGCAAGTCTTGGGTTAAATCGGTTAATCGGTCGGTTTCCCCTAGGATGATTTTTAGATATTTCTCATGTAACTCTGGTGGAATGGTTCCATCTACCATTGCCATGATGTATCCTTTGATAGAGGTCAGTGGCGAGCGAAAATCATGGGAGACATTTCCGATGAATTTCTTTTGATAGTCTTCAATATCCTTGAGTTGTGAGGTCATGTAATTGAGTGAGGCTGATAAATAGCCCATCTCATCTTGGGTGTAAACAGGAATTTCATATGTTAAATTTCCCGATGCATATTGTGTGGCTGCCTCTGTGATTTTTCGCAGAGGAACATAGATCAAGAAATGGAATGCCAACATGATTCCGATTGAAAGTAGATAAACGATAGCCAATGTTAAGTAAATAATACGCATGGTTGAAGTTTGGTCAGTGATGATATCCTCATATGGTTTATGTATCATGAGATATCCACGTATATAATAGCTCTGTGTAACTGGAGCAATGACTGTCACAGATTTTTCTGACAGATAGTTATGATAGCTACCGATTAGAGCATAGGAACTCCCAGACTCCGCAGGATTAAATTCTTCAACGACAGCAGGTGGAGCGGAATAATCGGAAATATTTGAGGAGAGAAGCATATTTCCATCTACATCTAACAGCCAAATGGCTGAGTCTAAATACGTCTGTAATCCATGTAGCTGTTGCATGGCAGCAGTTGAGCTTATATCTTCTGAAAAATAATCGGGCAATACTTGAGCTGCCATAATATTTGCTTGTTGATAAAGCTCATAACTCGCATCACGTTCGCTCTCATTAATCAATAGTTCATTTGTTAACGTTGCGGTCGTGAAGATGATTAAAAATCCGAAAATAATATAGATAAATGTAAACTTTATATAAAGAGTACTTCGCATTATTTCACCTCAAATTTATATCCAATTCCCCAAACAGTTCCGATAGACCATTGTGAGTGGTCTTTGATTTTCTCGCGCAAACGCTTAATGTGCACATCAACCGTTCTAGTATCACCGATGTATTCATAGCCCCAAATCTGGTCTAGCAGCTGCTCTCTGGTAAATACTTGATTAGGTGAAGCGGCTAGGAAGTATAGAAGTTCCAATTCTTTTGGTGGCATTTCGACGGTTTCCTGATCACAAACAACAGAATAATTGGTCAAATTAATCGTAATTCCTTCATATTCCACTACCTTGCCTTTCGACTCGGTAGGTTGCTCGTGTTTTACAGGCTGATAGCGTCGTAGAACGGCTTTTACTCTGGCGACAAGTTCCTTAGAATCAAACGGTTTTAACATATAGTCATCTGCACCTAGTTCCAATCCCAGAACCTTGTCAAAAACTTCTCCTTTGGCGGATAGCATAATGATAGGAGTGTTTGAAGTAGTACGGATTTCACGGCAGACTTGGTAGCCATCGATGCCAGGAAGCATCAAGTCTAGCAAGATGAGATTCGGGTGATAGCTGTGAAAGGCTTCAATGGCCTCCTCTCCGTTATGAACCATCTTTGTTTCAAAGCATTCTTTTTCTAAGTATAAAGAAATCAAATCTGCTATATTTTCATCATCATCAACAATTAATATTTTTTGTTTTGTAACCATAATTTTCCCCTTATATGTTTGGATTATTTAAATTCTACAACGGTGACTCCAGCATCGCCTTCGCCAAATTCACCAAGACGATATGATTTCACATACTTGAGTCGTTTCAGGTATTCATGAATTCCCTTTCTCAATGCGCCAGTTCCTTTGCCGTGAACAATTCGAACAGGGTTGATATGAGAGAGATATGCATCGTCTAGGTATTTGTCCAATTCTCCTAGCGCTTCATCGACAGTTTTGCCAAGAAGGTTGATTTCAGGACGAATGTTCATTGCCTTACTGAGATTCAGCTTTCCAGTTGTAATTTTTGCAGTCTGCTTTTGATTCGCAGTCGGTGTATCTATGATTTCTAGATCAGAGATATTTACTTGTGATCGAAGAATTCCCATTTGAACGAAGCAA
Organism: uncultured Lachnospiraceae bacterium; assembly: GCA_964367905.1. Taxonomy (GTDB): domain Bacteria; phylum Bacillota; class Clostridia; order Lachnospirales; family Lachnospiraceae; genus CAUPWF01. The sequence goes on along the minus strand of CAYIZP010000012.1, from coordinate 60,087 downwards.
TTTCCTCTGGCATCTGGTAGGGTGCTAATAGTTCCTGTTAGGTTCATACTAAGAACGCGAACGGATTCTCCGAGCTTAAAGTCGGAAGCCTTGTATTCCCTTTTGGATTGAGGCTTTTGGAGGCTACTGCGAGGCTCATTTTTCTTCATCTGAGAACGAAGTCGTTCTCGTTCCTTTTCCATGTCGGCAGCAGAAATATGTTGATTTCCGAACTTGCGAAAATTCTTCATAGTCTCATCTGCGACATTTTTGGCTTCGCGCAAAATTTCATTGGCCTTTTCTTTCGCTTCATTCAGAATTCGCTCTTTTTGTAACTCGATCTTTTCTTGCTTATCTGCTTGAACAGATTTGAGGGAGGCAATCTGTTTTTTGTAATCCTCGATTTCTTTCTTCTCTAATTCGATGATTCTTCGATTTTCTTCTAGGGTAGAAAGAACATCTTCGAAAGATTCTTCTTGCTCACTAAGATGATTCTTCGCATCTTCTATAATATAACTTGGTAATCCTAGTTTGCTTGATATTGCAAAAGCATTACTCTTACCAGGAATCCCGATTAGTAGACGGTAAGTCGGGCGTAGGGTGGCAACATCAAATTCACAACTAGCGTTTTCTACACCGGTTGTGGACAGGGCGTATACCTTTAATTCACTATAATGAGTGGTTGCCATTGTGCGCACACGTTTCTTGTGTAAATAGGATAAAATGGCAATTGCCAAGGCTGCACCTTCGGTTGGGTCAGTTCCAGCACCCAACTCATCAAAGAGCACGAGTGAATTATGAGTAACTTTCTCCAAAAACGATACAATATTGGTCATATGAGAGGAAAATGTACTTAAACTCTGTTCAATACTTTGCTCGTCGCCGATATCTGCATGGACATCTTGAAACACTGCCAATTCGGAACGATCCAAGGCAGGGATATGAAGTCCCGCCTGCCCCATTAGGGTGAATAGTCCTACAGTCTTCAAGGACACTGTTTTACCGCCTGTGTTTGGACCAGTGATAATCAGTAGATGAAACTGATCCCCAAGAGTTACAGTGATTGGGACAACGGTTTTCTTGTCAAGTAGAGGATGGCGTCCCTGACGAATATGGATGCGTCCATCTCCGTTGAATATAGGTTTGGATGCATTCATAGAAACTGCCAAATTACCTCTTGCAAATATAAAATCAAGCTCCGTAAGTACTTCGAAATTTGTACGAATCTCGTTGATGTATGGAGCAGTATCCTCGCTGAGTCGTGCCAAAATCACTTCGATTTCATCTTGCTCTTTCCCAAATAGTTCCTTCAAGTCATTGTTGAGTTTGACAATTGCCATTGGTTCAATAAATAAAGTAGAGCCTGAAGAGGATTGATCGTGTACCATTCCAGGAACTTGATTGCGATATTCTGATTTTACAGGTACGCAATAGCGATCTCCGCGCATTGTGATTAGTGCATCTTGCAAATATGTTCGTAGCGAACCATTTACCAGAGTGTTCAGTGAGGAGTGAATTCGATCATTGGTAAGCTGAATGGAACGGCGAATATGCTTCAATGTAGAACTTGCATCATCACTGATTTCGTCATCATCCAGAATGCAGCGATTGATTTCTGTTGTAATAAGCTTTAGTGGGTCCAGCTGTTGGAACATGAAATCTAGACTATCCTCTTCTAAATCAGCATTTTCTCGATTGCCATAAGTCTTTACACGATTGGTTACTTCGAGAAGTTTGCAGATGTTACGCAACTCACTAATCGTAAGAGCACCACCAATCTCTAATCGTTTCAGAGAGCTTTCAACGGGATAACTCCCGCTAAATGAAATTCTCCCCTTCTTAACAAGTCTGGAAAAAGCGTCCGCAGTTTGAGACTGCATACTCTCGATTAGGCTAAGGCTTGTACTAGGAATTAGGTTTTGACACAATTTTTGTCCACTTGGGGAAGATGCACTTGCGACCAAAAAATCTATGATTTTATCAAATTCTAGCTTTTGAAATGTTTTTTTGTTCATAATTACCTCGAAATTTCTATTGATTCATCATAAAAATGATAATATTTATATAAGTTCTATTCTAACCTATAATCTATCAGTTGAAAAGAAGAAATCTATAATGTATACTATTATTTGAAGAAACAGCCTATATCGAGAGAATTAAAGGAGATTGTTTATGGGTGATGGACAAGAACCAAAAGAAGAATTTTCATTCTTACAAGAACGAGTGAAACAAGGAAGATGGAATAAAAAGAGAATCTTATTATACATAGCTGTGGCTGCGATTATGGGGCTGGTTTTTGGAGTGTCCGCGAGTGTGGCGTTTGTTTGGATGCAACCACAGATCAGGGCTTCTATTGAAGAGGAAGAGACGATTCAGATTCCAGAAGATGAGGATGCGGAAAATTCCGAAGAAGAGAAGGAGGAAGAAATACCTGCTGAAGAAGAGAAAACACCAAGTGATGGAAATGGTCAAGGTGATGGATTGGCAGAATCTGATGGGGGAGATGAACAAGAACTATTGGAGATAGAGTGGACGATTGAAGATGTTGATAAGATGGGACAGCTTCTGTATGATGTTTCATTGAATGCATCGAAAAGCTTGGTAATCGTACACAGTGTGGATCAAAATGAAGTTGTGCAAGAATCATATGACCTTACCAATGCAGAGATTAATCAAAAACAATCGACTGGAATCATGATAGCTAGTACATCGACCGAGATTTTGGTATTAGTTCCAATGAATCATTTGCACGAGGGTGATTTAATCATGGTGGAAATGGTAGGGAATGAATATGAGGCGACGATTAAGATGCAGGATAAAAATACAGGGTACGCGATTCTGAGCTTACCAAAAGAAATGGTAGGAACAGAGAATCTAGTCATGGCGACCTTGGGAAATTCAAATAGCATGCAGCAAGGCGATTTTGTGATAGCCCTCGGAAACCAATTTGCTTATGAAAGTGGTCTGGCATACGGAGTTGTTAGTTCGGTGAGAAATACCATAAATATGATAGATGGATCCTTTGAGCTGATTTCCACAGATATTCCAAGCGTAGAAAGTGGAACGGGGGTATTGGTGAACTTACAAGGCGAAATCATAGGCTTGATTCAGGAAGATTTGCTAAGTGGATTAAATGAAGGTGCGATTTCCGCATTAGGGATTTCAAGATTCAAAGATGATATCGAATTAATGTCAAATGGAAAATCAGTACCATACTTAGGCATAAAAGGAATTGGTGTAAGCGTAAAAGAAAGTGAGACGAATGAACTCGAAGCAGGACTCTATGTACAAGAAATTGAAGTTGATTCTCCAGCAATGCAGGCGGGAATAAAAATTGGGGATAAAATCATGGAAGTAGATGGAGTGGAAGTGGTAAATCAACAGATGTATCGAAATCAGCTGCTTGCTACTACAGTAGACGAAAGTATTGAGATTATTGTGGAAAGACAAGGCGCGGAGGGATATGTCGAGGTGGAATTCGAAGTGACAGTTGGAAGTAAGGAATAATCAAACATATATAAGACTTAAGAAACAAAGAAACTTAGTTTAGATAGGAAGAAGAAAATGAAATATATTAGCAGTTTGCGAGAAGGCGAAACAATAAGAGAAATTTATTTATGCAAGGGAAAGAGAAGTGCGGAAACACGCAATGGAAAACCATATGATAACCTGATATTACAGGATATGACAGGTACATTAGATGGAAAGGTATGGGATCCAAATTCGCAAGGAATCGCGGACTATTCAGAAAAGGACTTCATAGATGTCATGGGTGAGGTCATCAGTTATAATGGAACACTACAGATGAATATCAAGCAATTGCGTGTGGCGGGAAGTTCAGAATACAATGTGGCAGACTACATGCCGACAACAGAGAAAAATGTAAGCGAGATGTACCAACAACTTCTAGGTTATATCGGGCAGATAGAGAATACTTATCTGAAACAAGCCGTAGAGTTCTACTATGTGAATGATCCAGATTTTATAGAACTGTTCCAAGAACATTCTGCAGCGAAATCTGTACACCACGGATTCGCGGGTGGATTGTTAGAACATACAGTAAGCATCCTAAAGATGTGCCAGTATTTTACCGATAATTATGAAATCTTCAACCGTGATTTATTATATACAGCGGCATTATATCACGATATTGGGAAGACAAAAGAGCTCTCGAAGTTCCCAGATAACGACTATACAGATGCTGGGCAACTGTTAGGACATATTGTAATTGGGGTAGAGATGGCGAGTACAGCAATTCGAAGCATTGACGGATTCCCTCCTACCTTAGCAGACGAATTAAAACACTGCATTGTGGCGCATCATGGCGAGTATGAATATGGTTCACCGAAGAAACCAGCTCTGGCAGAGGCGTTAGCCTTGAACCTTGCAGATAATGCAGATGCCAAAATACAGACATTGACAGAAATCTTCAAAGGAAAAGAAACGACAGATTGGTTAGGATTCAACCGTATCTTCGAATCCAACCTACGAAAAACTAAGGGCTAGGAAACGAGAGAAACGATGAAGAAGAATGAAATAGTAGAATTAGAAATTATAGATATTGGAATGAACGGAGAGGGAATTGGAAAGTCGGAAGGCTTTCCAATCTTTGTTAAAGATGCAATGATAGGAGATGTGGCTGAGGTCAAGATTACCAAAGTACAGAAGTCTTATGGGTTTGGAAGGCTGATGCGAGTGATTAAACCATCAAAGTATCGCATGGAGCCTAGATGTCCAGTCGCAAAACAGTGTGGGGGATGCCAGATTCAAGAAATGGATTATACCAAGCAGTTAGATTTTAAGTGGAAAAAGGTCTACAACAACTTGCGACGCATTGGTGGTGTTTCAGAGGACGAGCTAGAGCAAGTGATGAAACCAATTATTGGGATGGAGAAGCCGTGGCAATATCGCAACAAAGCGCAGTTTCCATTTGGCACAGATAGAGATGGAACCATTATTACAGGATTCTATGCAGGGCGCACGCATTCTATTATTTCCAATCTAGATTGTGCAATTGGCAAAGAAATCAACAAGTCAGTATTAGAACTTGTGCTAGAGTTTATACGAGAGCAAGGGATATCGACCTACGATGAGTCAACAGGCAAAGGACTTCTTCGACATGTACTCATCCGCTATGGGTTTATAACTGGTGAGATTATGGTGTGTTTTGTTATCAATGGAAATACATTGCCAAAGAGCGAGATTATCGTAGAGAGACTGAACAAGCTAGAGGGAATGACAAGTATTACCTCTAGTGTGAATAAGAAAAATACCAATGTAATTATGGGAGAGTCTTACGATGTGATCTCAGGTAGAGCATATATTACGGATTATATTGGTGATGTAAAATATCAGATTTCACCCTTGTCGTTCTATCAGGTGAATCCAATTCAAACAAAGAAATTATATGAGAAGGCATTAGAATATGCTGCATTGACAGGAGAAGAAATAGTTTGGGACCTGTATTGTGGAATTGGAACAATCTCACTGTTTCTAGCACAGAAGGCAAAAAAAGTGTATGGGGTAGAAATTATACCGCAAGCAATCGAAGACGCAAGAAATAATGCTCAGATTAACGATATTAGTAATGTGGAATTTTTCGTAGGAAAAGCGGAAGAGGTATTGCCAAGAGAATATGAAGAGAATCAAGTATCGGCAGATGTTATCGTAGTAGATCCACCGCGAAAGGGGTGCGAAGAAAGCTTACTTGAAACTATGATAGAGATGCAGCCAAAGAGAATTGTATATGTGAGTTGTGATTCGGCGACACTAGCAAGAGATGTGAAATACCTGAGAGAGCATGGATATGGATTGGAAGAGGTGACACCGTGCGATATGTTTCCTCACACAGTACACACAGAATCTGTGGCGAAAATGACATTACAAAGAAAGGATTAATTATGAAAAAAATAGATACGAAAAAAGTAGTATTGATTGGTACTGGATTTGTTGGGATGTCTATGGCGTATTCTTTAGTGAATACAGGGGGAGTAGATGAGTTAGTCTTAATTGATATTAATAAAGACAAATCTATCGGAGAAGCAATGGATTTAAATCACGGTATGCCTTATGCAAAATATCAAATGGATGTCAGAGCAGGGGATTATAGTGAATGTAGAAATAGTGATGTTATTGTTATTACGGCAGGATTTCCGCAAAAAGAAGGGGAATCGCGTCTAGATTTAGCTGCTCGTAATATTGCAATGATGAAAGAGATTACAGCTAACATTATGACGAGTGGATTTGATGGCATTATTATTGTAGCAGGAAATCCTGTTGATATATTGACATATGAAGCATGGAAAGCTTCCGGATTACCATCTCAAAAAGTAATTGGAACAGGTACTATGTTAGATACAGCTCGTTTACGATATCTAGTAGGAAAGCACTTAGATATTTCTTCTAAAAACATCCATGCATATATATTAGGGGAGCATGGTGATTCCTCCTTTGTTCCGTGGGAACACGCCTACGTAGGAGTAAAAAAATTAGCACAATATATGGAAGGAAGAGAATGTACATTGTGTGAATTAGAGGCCATTCATAATGATGTAAAGCAAGCAGCTTATGAAATTATTTCAAGAAAAAAAGCAACTTATTATGCCATAGGAATGACATTGAATCGTTTAGTAGAGGCAATTTTAAATGATGAACATGCTATATTTACAATTTCTTGTTATTTAGAAGGACAGTATAGACAAGATGATGTATATATTGGAGTGCCTGCGATTGTCACTTCTCAAGGGGTAAAAGAAATCATCGAACTACCTTTAAATGAGAAAGATCAAAGTAAAATGGATCAGAGTGTTACATTATTAAAACAAGTGCGGCTAAAAATGTTTCAACGATGATATTAAGCTGAAGGGGCATACCCGTATAAAATTCAAAATACCATGGGGATTATTAAGGAATAAGAAGGATGATTATTAGGATGAATTCAATGAAAAATATTGTAATGAAAATTACAGGGGCACTAATTGTCCTTGTATCAATTTGGCTGTTCTATATCGGTAATGGAGCAAAACTTGAAGTATTGATAATGATTTTAGCAACAATCGTTATGGCGGTTGGTTGTGTTATTTTTATTTCTTCGAGTGATAAAACATACAATAATTCCGTAAGCTCTATCAGAAGAATGAAGAGCAATAGGGGGAAATCTGTAGAAGATTTTTATCATGCTTTTAAGGATCAGGAGTCTGTCTTGGGTGCTCCTTGGCTAGGTCAAGTGAAGTGGGTCAAAGGAAACAGTTTGATTTTCGGACCTACCGAAAATGGCGATTTTTTGTATCTATACAAATTATTCAATCACTTTTATTTCAGTCAGTGCCCTTCTTCGGCTTGGATTAAAGGGCCAGAATCTGAGTTATGGAGAATAAATAGAGAGGTGAAAGAAATTGATTTTACTTCTGATGAGGAAATGATTTGCTATTCCTTGCTTGCACAGAGTGCATTGCCAGATATTTTTCAAGTATTACAGATATTTCACGAAACAAATGTTGTAGAATCATTTGCATTGGAGGAAAATACTGGAAGGATTTATCAATTTGATGAAGATTTTAGTTTAACGGGTAAAGTATTTTATCTCTATGATTATGAGGGGAATCCAATATATGAAATCGAGGCTACATATCCATTAAAGAGCTTTCAATTGAGAGATATAGAAACAAATGAAGAGATATTCAAGATGACAAAGAGGCTATTACATTTAAATGATCATTATGACTTTTATTTGTATGGAAATAAATATGCCTCATTTGAGCAGAAGATTAATATTATGTTTGATCAATTCCTTATGAAAACAGATGAAGGAATATTTGAAGTGAAAAGTATAAATGATAAAGTGGGTGTGAATTATATTGTGAAACTAGATGATAAAACGATTGGTACGATTGCAGATCGATTTAACATTACAACTCATAATATTGTCTTTGATAATTTTGCCTTACATGTTAGGGAAGAAAAATATTTACCACTGATCACAGCATTTGCTGTGATGGTTGCAAGAGAACAAAGTCGGGATAGATTAAACTAAATTTAATATTCCAGAACTTCCCGCACTGCTTTTAAGATATCTTCTGTAATAGTTAGTGCGGTATAAGCATCTTCTTTGCTGACCACTACAAAGTTATCGCCAGGATAGCGTGCATCAAAATAAAAATCACCGAGCCACTTGCATTCAATAGAATTCAGTGCGATATCAGGATATTTTTCTTTGATTTTGTTGACAATTGTTCTAAGGTTATGCGTTTTTAGGATAGAAATACAGGAACTATCATCGGCAAATTTTATTTCGATCACTTCTTTCAGTAATTTTTCTGCGCTTTGAGCTAGTATGGCTGCTACAGAGTTGTAGTTTCCACTTTGGTCACATAGAGTCAGAGAATCTTTTGCGAATAGATAGTCGTTATAACCGATATAAAAATAACTATTTCTCATATAATATCACCCCTTCATTTTTGATTTGAGTAACAATTAGCCGATTAGAATCATCGAATTGTTCTCTTGTATAGAATACAACATCTGTATGGACTTCGTCCAAAGCCTCTTCCAAGGTGCTACTTATTTCAGCTCGATCCATTCGGGGAAGAGAAGCGGTTGTGATTAGCAATAGATCAATATCACTTGTCACGCGCAATTGACCGCGTGCACAACTTCCAAATAACACAATCTGTTCTAGGGTATCTATGGAGTATTGGAGCAGATAGGTTATATCGGCACGCAACTTGTTTTCAAATCGTGGCGGCAGATGAAGTGAAGCGATGGTTGTGTTGAGTGTATTGAGTGTATTATCCATATGTACCTCCTATTTAATCATTTCTCCAATTTATTTCTTACCTTAGAATAGCAAATAAATATCATTGTCGCAAGGGGAGAATTCCCGTTCTTAGTGAATAATTTCAAGTTGTTAAATTGCGTTGCTCGTAGCAACAGCATATTTCTTGTATATTGATATTTCTGTATTATTTGTGTATAATATTATTATAATAAATCACAAGGAGGAAATTCAATGACAATTAAATCTTCATCATCGTTGCGTAATGATTATGATAACATGGTACAGCTAGCGAAAAAAGAACCAGTATATATAACAAGAAATGGCGAGGGAGAGATGGTGTTCATTTCCCAAGAACTGTTTGAAGCGAGGGAAGCGGAGCTTACGTTATTTGAAAAACTCCTCACAACCGAGCGTGAGATGCTTGCAGGTGCAAAAACTTATACAGTAGATGAAGTAGAATGTGAATTGGAGGACTTGTATGGAGAAATGTAAGGTTGTTATCATGCATACAGCACGGAATCAGCTAAGAGATATAGCCACTGTATATCGCATGAAAGCAGGTGTTAAGTCGGCTAAACATATTACAGATAAGCTGTTGACAAGCATAAGGAGACTTGAGGAGTTTCCGAATATGGGTGTGGTTCCTCAGAGCACGATGCTTGAAAAATTTGGGTATCGTATGCTTATTGTAGATGCTTACCTATGTTTTTACAAACAGGAAAAAGATGTTGTTTATATCAATCAAATACTACATGGAAGTGTGGACTACGTGAAATTTTTAATAAGATAAACTAAAAAGCAAACTTGAAATATGGTTTGCTTTTTGAATGTAATAAAGGTATCATTATAGAAAAGAAAGGGTTATCGAGATGAATATTATAATAAGAAATGAAGAAGAAAAAGATTATAGACGTGTGGAAGAAGTAGCAAGAGAAGCATTTTGGAATTTATATTTTCCTGGTGCACATGAACATTGTGTTGTTCACAAGATGAGAACAAGTCCAGACCTTATTAGGGAGCTCTGTTTTGTGATAGAGGTTGATGGTGTTGTGGAAGGTGCGATTTTCTACACACACTCACAGATTGAAAGGGCAGAGAAAGAGCCAATTAAAACAATTAGCTTTGGTCCGATGTTTATATCCCCAAAATTTCATAGGCAATCTCTAGGTAGACAACTTATTACCTATTCGATTGAAAAAGCAAAGTCCATGGGATTTCGTGGTATTTTAACGCTAGGTTACCCGCATCACTATGAACCGTATGGATTTGTCGGTGGGAAAAAGTATGGTATATCCATGGCTGATGGTAAATACTATAAGGGACTATTAGCTTTGCCTCTATACGAGGGTGCATTTGACAATATTGCAGGGATAGCTTGTTTCTCAACAGATTTAGATGTGAGCGAGGAAGAAGTTGCGGAATTTGAAAAAGCATTTCCTGATAAGGAAAAGAAGGCTTTGCCGTGTCAGGCGGAGTTCGAATTAGCTTGTGCCCAATTAGACGATTGATGACACAAAAAAGATAGGTGAATTGAAGAGTGCAACTGTCAGTTGTCATATCTCCAGTCTTAAATGGTGGTTATGCAACCAAGGGTTTTGTTATTATTGAGTTATAACAGAGAGGAGATATAGGAGATGAACATAGCAGATAGAATACAACAATTAAGAAAAACAAAAGGAATTTCACAAGAAGAACTTGCAGACAAAGTAGGTGTTTCAAGGCAGGCAGTCTCAAAATGGGAAAGCGAGCAAAGTATACCAGATATTGACAAAATTATGAAGTTAAGTGACTACTTCGAGGTGACAACAGATTATCTAATTAAAGGGATTGAGCAAAAAAATAGCCATAGAGAAGATGCGTCAGATGCGAGGATTTTTGCAGTAGCAGGTACTGCACTTAATTTTATTGGTTTGATTGCATCGCTCATGATATGGAAGGAACAACAAACGTCTGTTGCAGTCGCAGTTGGCTTAATATTGATGGCGATAGGCACAATGATATATTTTGTTGGGCAATATGATGGGGAAAAGAAAGATATAGCCAAAAAACAATTTTGGACTATCAATATTTGGATATTGCTTTTAATTCCTTATTCTTGCTTGTTTAACTTTATACAAGGTGCACTTGGAGGATACTCATGGGTAATCAGACCAACACTTGACATGGGTAATTCGCTCATTTTATATGGAGTGGGGTGGTTTGGTTACATAATAATGTGTGTGTTGCTATGTAAATATAGAAAAGGCTTACATATATTCAATCGCAAGACTGAATAGTTTGAAAATCTCTAAAAGGAAATATGAATATAAAAAGGGACTAAATTAAATGAATGAAACAGGGAAAGGTCAAGTATATGAGCAAATATTCCGAAAGAAATATGTTTATTAGAGAAGTTCAACAAGCGATATCGAAGTTATCGATAGAAGGGAAATCTGTCTGTGTACATTCTTCAATTCGCTCGTTTGGAATGCCTTCAAAAGAATTGCCGAAGTTACTTGTAGAAGTTTTTTTAGAACATAATGCTACAGTACTAGTACCCACATTTTCAAATGTTTATGGAACAAAACCTATAGAGAAATATATGCCTAAGCAAAATGGTGCCGGAGATTATTCCTATTATATGAATATAGATTATTCTGATAATGATATCTTTTCAATTGAAAGTAAATGTATTTCAAGCCAAAAAATGGGGGCTTTCAGTGAGTATGTTCTAAATTGCGATGGTAGTGTAAGAGGCAATCATCCACTTAATTCCTTTACAGCAGTTGGAGAAAATGCAAATAGGATCGTAGAAGCACAAACACCTAATGATGTTTATGCGCCGCTTAAAGCGTTATGCGATATGGATGGATTTGTTCTTTTGATGGGGGTGGATTTAACATCTGCAACAGCGATTCATTATGCGGAGGAACTTGCAGGAAGGAAATTATTTGTTAGATGGGCAAAAAACTCGGAGGGGGAAACAATTGGTGTTAATTGTGGCAGTTGTTCTTTAGGATTTAATAATTTTGACAGTGCACTACAAGTGATTGAAAAAAGAGTTGTTGTCGGCAATAGCTTATGGCGATGCTATAAGGCAAAGGACTTCGTTGAAGTTTGTACAAATGAAATAAGGAAAAACTCATATATTACACATTGTAGTGATGAAAATTGTGATAGGTGCAATGATGCCATTCTGGGGGGACCATATTACGCGATATAGTACATTATCTGATGAGTGCTATTTTTTATAGCGCTTTTCAGCTATATTGTATACTTCATCGTCACTTCTTGCTCCGATTACAATTACAATCATGGTGGTTTCCGTTTTTATAATCTTATAGACTATACGCAGTCCAGCATTACGAAGCTTGATTTTAAAGAGACCTGTCAAATCAGTTCCACCCTTGTTTCCCAAGGGCTTCCCGTATCCGCCCTCATAGATTGAAACGGGATTTGTCATTACTTTTCAAATCCCTCTAAATCTTCATCAGTAATACCAAGGTCACGGAATACCGTATCTCCTGAAATTGTATTTTTTGAATCATAAGTTTGAATACGTTCTGTCGCGGTTGCTAAAAGTCTAGCATCATTGACCTCATCCATTAAACGTATATATTCTTCGGGGGAAAGTAAAACACATTCAGCAGTGTTGCTTTTATAGCAGAGTTGATATTCATCCAAAACGACAGTATAATTAAGAAAATATGCGAGAGGTGTGAGAGATATGAGAAAAATACTAATCATAGAGGATGACAACGAGATATCCACTATGCTTATACGATTTTTGGAACAGCATAATTTCTGTGTGCAAAGCGCAAGTGATGGCGTGACTGGAATAGCGAAAGCGAAGGAAAATACTTATAATTTAATTCTTTTGGATCTGATGTTGCCGTATAAAAGTGGAGATGAAATCTTGCGTGAACTACGAGAAGTTTCCGAAGTGCCAGTCATAGTGATGTCGGCTAAAAGTTTAACACAGACAAAAATCGAAGTGCTGAGATTAGGTGCGGATGATTATATAACAAAGCCTTTTGATTTAAATGAATTGCTAGCAAGAATCGAAGTGAACATTCGCAGATATAGCTTAGGAGATGACGGTGTGGTAAGTCAGAAGCTTTGTCATGGTGAAATATCGTTGGACAGAATATCCAAAGAAGTTTACGTGGGGGATAATATTTTGAATTTCACTGCTAAGGAGTATGCGTTGCTGGAGCTTCTGCTAGAACATCCGCTTCAGGTGTTCTCGAAGCAGAACCTGTATGAGAGTGTGTGGAATGAACAGTATGCATATGATGACAATACGATAAATACACATATGAGTAATATTAGGAAAAAAATCAAACAAGCATCCGATAAGGAGTATATAGAAACTGTTTGGGGTATGGGATATAAACTGTCAATTCTTTAGAGATTCTTTAGAATTGACTTTAGGTTTTCTTGAAGATTGTTGTTTATCATAATATCAAAAGGAGATGCGAATATATGAGAGAAATAATTTTTAAGACAACAGATTTAAGCAAGCGATACCAAACAGGATTTGCATTAAAGGGAGTAGAAATGCAGATCAACCGTGGAGATATATACGGATTTGTAGGTGAGAATGGAGCAGGTAAAACCACATTAATACGTTTGATGATGGGATTGGCGAAAAAAACAAGTGGAGAAATGGAACTTTTTGGAACAAGCGAGGAGGCTGCACATATAAAAAATCGTGCAAGAATGGGATGCATCGTAGAAGGACCTGCAATTTATCCCAATATGACAGCGGTAGAGAACCTTAAAGTGCACAGTATGTATCTAGGGATACCAGATCAGAAACGGATACAAGAGGTGTTGGAGGTGGTAAAGCTTACCAATACAGGGAAAAAGAAGGTGAAGAACTTTTCGTTAGGGATGAAACAGCGTCTAGGAATTGCAATTGCACTCTTAGGTGAACCAGAATTCTTGGTTTTAGATGAGCCTATCAATGGACTTGATCCTACAAGCATTGTTGAACTTCGGGAGCTACTAAAAAAATTGAATAAAGAGCAGAATATTACGATATTGATTTCAAGCCATATTCTAGGAGAACTGTATCAACTTGCGACTTGTTATGGGTTTATAAGCAATGGAAAGATTGTTGAGCAAATCAGCCTAGTGGAACTAGATAAAAAATGTAAAAAACATATATACCTACAGGTTGACAATGCAGCAAAAGCGGTTTCTATACTGGAAACAAAACTGAATACTACAGAATTTAGCGTTACATCCAATGATACCATTAAACTATATGAGTTCCTAGATGATACAGCCAAGGTAGCACGAGAACTTGCTCTTGGAGGTGTGTCTGTTAGCGAAATTTCAACAAAAGGAGATGATTTGGAGAGCTATTACATGGGACTGATAGGAGGGAATAAATATGCTTAATTCAATTCGTGCAGAGCTCTATAAATTAGGGAAACTAAAAGGATTTAAAATTATTTTGTTGGTCAATGCAGCAATATATGCTATGCTCGCAGTTTTAATATTAATAACAGCAGATATGATTCCTAGTGATTTGCCAGAGGGGGTTATCATTTCAGTCTCTAATGTAACAATAAGCGGATACGATGTATTCAAGACCGCATTGATACAGTTACAGAGTAATATTGTATTTATTGCTACGTTTATTGGGCTATTCGTTTGTGGAGATTTTGCAAACCGTACATTAGGGTTAGCAGTTTCATCAGGGAAATCACGTATGTCAATGCTTGTTGGAAAAATCGTGGCGGTAATGCTTGGCACAGTTCTTATTTTAATCATTGTTCCAATTGTGATGACAACACTTATAACCGCTATAAATGGGTTTGGCGTTGAATTTACTGCGGAGATTTTCAGAGAAATGGTAATAGATTTTATCCTATATCTTATTGTGAACCTATCCGTTACCAGTATGTGCATTTTCGTAGCTTATCTGTTGAAAAATATGGGAGTAACTATGGGGATTTGCATAGGTGCGCTATTAATCTATGGAATTATCGCTGTAATGCCTCTCGGGGAGACATGGCAAAAGATCATGGAGTTTACACCACTTTATTATGCAAATAATATGGGAAGTATTGAAACAAGTGGAGATATTATCAAGGTAATCGGTGTTAGTATCGTAACCTTTTTACTTGCTGGTGGATTTTCATACATCGCATTACAAAGAGCAGAGTTAAAATAATCTAAGGGAGACGCAATATGTGGTATATTATATTAGGAGTCATCATTGTATCACTAATCATAAAGCTGATTTTAATAAACGCGGAAGTGAGAAATATTACGAAGCAGTTGAGAGAGCTGACTTCCAATAAAACACAGAAAAAACTGACCACTACAATTGCGCATAAAAATATACAAAACATGTGTGTTGAAATCAATCGAAACCTGATGAAGCAACAAGAGCAACAGATTGCAACAAGAAACCACGAGGAGCAATTGAAGCAGTCTATTGCGAATCTATCACATGACCTACGTACGCCGCTCACTTCTATTATGGGATACATAACTATGATGAAAACAGATGAGTCAAAAACGGAAGAATACTTAGAGATTATAGAGGGAAGAGCAAAGAATCTGAATACTTTGGTAAATGAATTCTACGAGCTTTCAATCATAGAAGATAACGATTATACAATGGAGCTAGATAAAATAGACATGGTTGCTGTATTGACGAATGTGTTAATGGGTAATTTTTCTCTATTTGAACAAAACGGCATAACACCACAAATAAATATTCCCGATAAGGCGGTCGGCGTTATCGGGAATATAGGTGCATATGAACGTATTCTCCAAAATATTATCTCTAATGCAATTAAATACAACGAAGGTTTTATAGATATCTCACTCATTGAGGAGAATGAAAATTGTATCATAACGATTAGTAATCAAGCGAGTAGTTTAAGTGATGAAGATACTACCCATCTCTTTGATCGGTTTTACACAGCGGATTCTTCGCGGACAAAGAAAAACACGGGGCTAGGGCTCTACATTGTAAAAACACTGTGTGAGAAGTTGGATGCACAAGTTAGTTGTGAACTTTCGGTTCAAAAGCTTCTAGCGATTCGTATCTGCACGAAGATTAATCGCTGAGTTGGCTAATAGCCAATCTTAAAGTAATCCAAATATTGTTTGAACCTATCTTGTGCCGTGAGGCAGGTATCGAGAAGAAAGCCTCTTTCATTTTTCCATTCTTTGAGCCCTCTATAATAGAATAGTTTTAGCTGCTCATCAATGATAAAAGGTACACTATTATGTTTTAAACATTCTTTCAAAAGAATGAGCCTACCCACACGTCCGTTTCCATCTTGAAATGGATGAATTTTTTCAAAACAATAATGGAAGTCTATCAAATCTTCGAAGGTCTTATGGTTCTTGCAATTGTATGAGCTAAGCAGTGATTTGATTTCACTTGATACAAGTTCAGGTGGTGTGGTTTCACCTCCTCCTACTTCGTTTGGTAGCTTTTTATAATCTCCGACTTGAAACCATTCCTTCCTAGAATCACTAGTACCATTTTTAAGAGTGGTGTGTAGTTGTTTGATAAAAGTTTCGCTCAAATTAGAATTCGCACTGTCAATTACCATATCAATACATCTAAAATGATTTGCGGTTTCTACAATGTCATCGACATTTATCATTTCCTGTTCAATACCGATGGTGTTGGTTTCGTAGATATGGCGTGTTTGGTCATGAGTTAAACGACTACCCTCCATGTGATTTGAATTGTAGGTTAGCTCGATTTGCAATTTATGATAGATGCCACCTGAAAGTCTTGAACTTTTTTCTCTTTTTAATATCTCAAGCAGAGTCGTTGACTTTTTGGGTATTCGAATTTTTCTATCTGGCTTTTGAGCAGTTTCTGGAATATTCCAAGTTTTTCCAGTTAAAAATGCGCCAGGGATTCGACCTTCCTTACAATAATTTCTTACGCTACGCGCTGATATATTCCATTTTTCTGCAGTAGTTGCAACAGATAAAAACTTCATGGCAATAACCTTCCTTTTCCCTAATTCATTATATAAAATTTTGTTTATCACACTTTCCTATTGGATATAGTATACCACATTATCGGCAAAATATAAATGCAAATAATTGATGAAATCAGAGATATCTTGCCGATAACGGAAAATATGTATATGGAAAGAAATTGACCAATTTGGTTCACGTACTAGCCCATCACTAATCAGCGGAGTGATTAGCGTGGGACTGAAATGCAACTGTTAACCTACAATTTTGAATAAAATATTGTAAATGAGGTTATTTTATGGTATAGTATATATAAGATAAGGAGGGGTGTTGTATGGCAGTTTCAATACCATATGAATATAAAAAACTTTTAGATAAATACCACAAAATCACTTCTGAAGTTGGTTGCCTACCACAAGGATATATTTCTAAGAAAAACATAAAAGGCAAACAATATTTTTATCTACAAACGAGAAAAGGTGGCAAGATTATAAGTCGGTATATAAAATCCCAAGACCTTCGAGGTATGGAAGAGAAAATCTTGTTATACAAGAGATACAAGGATGAATTACAACAGATAGAAAAACGTATGCTAGAGTTAGAGCAGGCAGCGAAACTAATTGATAAAAAATTAAGCCGACAGTTTATGTTATGGAAAGTCTCTGCGGGCATGGACGGATTGAATCAAGAGCAAAAGTCGAGAAGTATATCATTTGCTAATGCAATAAGTGCAATTGAAGGCGTGCCAATTAGTAAAACTACAGAACAAAACATCAATGAGTGGAAAGTTGGAAACAAAACATTTTTGTCTATATTTAACGAAACCCTTATGATGTACGGTTTTCCTATGGAGGATAATCATGCGTGATCCTTATTTATATGAAGATATAGATGTTTTAAGAAATCTTGCAGGAATTAGAGACATAGATTTGCTTGCAAAGGCAGAAGCGGATATAACTAACCTATCTATGCTAGCGATCTATAATAGCAAGTACAAAGCATTTGATACGAAAACACTCTCTGATATCCATGCGTCCATATTTGGGCAAGTATATGATTGGGCAGGAGAGTTTCGCACGATTCAAATTGTTAAGTACGAAGATGTACTTGGGGGAGATACTGTACACTATGCATCACCAAAAGAGATAAAGAAGCAACTGAATGCAACCATGAAAGAGATTCGGAAGCTCAAGAGGATAGGGGAGAATGATAGAGATATCACATTTCGATTGGTCAGAATTATTGCAAATCTCTGGCAGATTCATCCGTTTCGAGAGGGAAATACTAGAACCGTCATTGTATTTGCTGTGTTGTTGGCGCACTCATTGGGCTTCGATGTGAATCATGAGATGTTTAAGATTCATTCAGCATATGTAAGAAATGCATTGGTATGGGCATCACAAGGGATGTATTCTAAATATGAGTATCTTGAGAAAATATTCTTCGATGCGATTCTAGGGGAGCATGTATGCGATAGCGATGCAGAATCTAAGGGTGGAGAATACGAAATGATTGGTGATTATAAGGTCAAGGATTATGTAGAAAGACCACACGAGTACCTGGAGGGGGAGTAGAATGAAAGTGCAATTAAGTTTTATGAGAGGGAAGGATTTTATACACAGAAAAGACAAATGGAATTTGATCTATAATGAGATGGTAGATGGGTGGTGAATTTGATGAAAATATTAGTAGTAGATGATGACGTTGATATTAGAAATCTAGTTAGCCTGTATCTGAAAGGTGAAAATTATGAAGTGATAGAAGCAGAAGATGGAATCGATGCAATAGAGAAAATAGGTGATGATGTTGATCTTGTGATTTTAGATAGCATGATGCCACGTATGAATGGAGTTGATGCTTGCATAAAAATACGTGAAAAATACAAGATGCCTATTTTGTTTTTAACTTCAAAAGCAGAGGATGCAGATAAAATGATAGGGTTTTCTTCTGGGGCAGATGATTATATTGTCAAACCATTTAATCTCGTTGATTTAATATCTAGAGTGAAAGCTAACATTAGGAGGTACCGTTCCTATAATGTAGTAGATCTACCAAAATCTGAGGATGAAATCACCTTTTTCGATCTTACGATTAACTTTATTGCGCGAACTGTTGTTAAGGATAGCGAATTGGTAAGGCTTACGAAGACGGAGTTTTCTATTTTAGAAATGTTTCTAAAAAATCGTGGACGAGTATTCACATTGGAACAGATTTACAATAATATCTGGAATGATGACAGTATATTAAACGCAGAAAGTACAGTTTCTGTACATGTCAGAAATCTACGTAAAAAGATTGGGGACAATATAAAAGAACCAAAATATATAAAAACAGTATGGGGGGTCGGATATCGTGTGGACTAGAGAGCGTTCGCTATATTTTGTACTTCCATTTCGAGTATTCTTTTCTTTGTTTCTGAGTATTCTGTTTTTTGCGATCTTGGCATTTAGTGCCGATTTTATTCTCTTAAATGTTTTGGGAGTGAATACACAGGCGCAAAAGCGAGAAACAGACAAACTTGTGGAAGAAATTCAGTTGAGGATTACCGAAAACTTTCTTACTTTCGATGAAGCAGAGGAGGTTTCCGAATTATGGAGTAATTCAGGATATACTTTACATTTTTTACACTCTACGGAAGACTATTCAAGTAACGAATTAAATATTATAAATGATACCTATTTCATATACGATATCGAGTTCTTTGATGTAAGTGGTTCTGTTTTGATTATTTCGAATGTAGTACGAACACGTTATATGGCATATTTTATAGTTTCTATAACACTTTCAGTTATATTATTTTTGATTCTAATCTTAAGAGAAATGGCAAAACTCATTTCGAAAATTAAGGTGATTGAGCGTGGAATCAATATCATTGCCAATGATGATCTACAGCATAAAATAGAGATTGTTGGGGAGAAAGAAATTTTAAGTCTTGCGAAAAATATCAATGATATGGGAGAAACTATTTATATAAAGAGTCAAAATGAACACAAGGAGGAAATTAGTAAGAGAATGCTAATCACCAATCTATCCCATGATGTAAGAACGCCGCTGACTTCCATAAGTGGATATCTAGAGTTAATCCTTGCAAACACAGAAAAAGACAGTGAAGTTAATAATTATGCAAGCACTGCAAAGAAGAACAGTTTAAGACTTCAAAAGCTGATCGACGATTTGTTTTTATATAGTAAACTTATAAGTAAAGACCTGAAACCGCGGATAGAGGAATATAGTGTGAGCAGACTTGTCTTGCAAACGGTGGAATTGTATGAAGAGGACATCAGTCTTGATATACAATCAGCAAATGTGATGATCTTAGTAGACCTGAATCATTTTCAGCGTGTGATTTCGAATCTAATAGATAATGCCCAAAAGTATAAAAATAAAGATACCAAGATTTCTATTAAAAATTATAGTGATGATAGATTCACTTATATTGAAATTCAAAATGAGACGAATGAAGATTTGACGGATAAGATTGACTTGCTTACCAATCGCTTATACAAGGTAGAAGAAAACAGGAAAGATGCATCTTCTGGACTTGGATTATCTATTGTGATAGAACTTCTGAAGACCTTTGATAGTTCGCTTCATCTTTTGTTTGAAGATCATATTTTTACAGCACAAATCAAAATACCAAGAAAAGAATGACTTCTTTCGAAAATCTTTCGAAATCCTTTTGGCTTCCTTGCGGGAATGCTAAAGGGATTTTTTGCTATATCAGATATAATAATGTTATAGAAAACAAGGAGATCTAGCAAAAAGGAGAAGATGAAAATGAAGAAATTTAACGTGAAAAAATCAATTGTTTTTACAGGAGTAGTTGTAGTAGCACTAGGGATGGTTACAGGGTGTACAGGGGAAGCGCATAGTGAATCGCATTCGGGAAATATGGAGGAATTAGCACCGTTCACATCCATAGATGTTGATGCACTGTCACCAGATGTGGAGGTTGTTGTAGGGAGCGAATACTCGGTCGAATACAAATTACACGATAGAGAACATATCGATGTTTTAGAGGTGAGAGATGACACATTGATATTCGATACAGGATATACTTATGAGTTTGATGTTGACTATGGTAACTTCTATATTAAAATAACAGTTCCACAGGATGTGGAATTTGATGATGTGGATATAAAGACAGTTGCTGGAAATGTGTATACAGACATAGAGGGAATTTCAAATGCAAGTTTCATTACAACTTCAGGAAATGTTATGGTTGAAGATTCAGTGATTCCTCAATTATTCGCAAAAAGCACAAGTAAAGATGTTGAAGTGAGTGGAATATTCGAGAACATAGATATCTCCACGGTTTCAGGTCAGTGCGAGGTGGTTTCAGACAATATAAAAGGTGACATTCAAACGGTTTCAGGAGATATCGTTGTCAGAACAAATGTGACCGAAGTATCGGCAAATAGTTTCGGAGAAGTCAAGTTCTTTGGAGAGAATAAAGGATATCGATATGAATCAAGTGATTCAGACCTTACCATGGTAAGTGTAAGTGGGAAAATTACAGTTGAGTAGTTGCTAGGAATTCGCTTGCGTAAGCCCTCCTCACATTGTATAATTTGAGTTAGGTTATTAAAATCAAAAAGTTATACGCAAAAAATGAAGTGAAAAATTCGAGGAGGAAAGAAGATGGAGAAGAATTATAGAGATTTTGAGAAATATTTAAAGACATTTCCAACAGCAGACGGCAGATTTGGCGAATATGGAGGGGCATTTTTACCACCACAACTCATTCCTGCCTTTGAAGATATCACGGCAGCTTATCATGACATATGTAACAGTTCGGATTTTATCAATGAATTGAGAAGAATCAGACGCGAATTTCAAGGAAGACCAACACCGGTATATCATTGCAAGTCATTATCGAAATATGCAGGTGGGTGCCAAATCTATCTAAAAAGAGAAGACTTGAATCATACAGGTGCGCACAAGATTAACCACTGTATGGGCGAGGGGCTTCTAGCAAAATTCATGGGCAAGAAAAAAATTATTGCTGAGACAGGCGCAGGGCAACACGGAGTTGCACTAGCAACTGCTGCTGCGTATTTTGGAATGGAATGTGATATCTACATGGGAGAGGTTGACATTGCAAAACAACATCCAAACGTAGTTCGTATGAAGATGCTTGGAGCTAGAGTTGTTCCAGTAAGTCATGGACTAAAGACGCTGAAAGAAGCAGTGGATGCAGCCTTTGAAGCATACCTAAATGAATACGAAGATGCAATCTATTGTATTGGATCCGTAGTTGGACCGCATCCATTTCCAATGATGGTTAGAGACTTCCAAGCAGTTATTGGATTCGAAGCACTCGATCAATTCAAAGACATGACTGGATTTTTACCAGACGCAGTATCGGCGTGCGTAGGTGGTGGATCAAATGCTATGGGAATGTTTTCAGCATTCTTAAAAGAGCCTGTGGACATCTATGGAGTAGAACCATTAGGAAAAGGACATGGACTAGGAGAGCATGCAGCTTCTATCACATATGGTAAAAAAGGAGTTCTACATGGATTCGAAAGCTTGCTTCTACAAAACGAAAAAGAAGGCGAGCCAGACCCAGTATATTCAGTTGCAAGTGGATTAGATTACCCATCGGTAGGGCCAGAGCATGCATATCTGCATGATTGTGGTAGAGTAAAATACGATTATATAGATGACGATGAAGCAATTGAAGCATTCTTCTTGCTCTCAAGGCTAGAGGGAATCATTCCTGCAATTGAAAGCTCACATGCTGTAGCACATGCAATCAAATACGCAAAAGCACATAGAACAGGAACCATATTGGTGAACCTTTCTGGTAGAGGGGATAAAGACATCGATTATGTATATGAGAAATATGGAGATGGAAAAGAATTTTTGAAAAATAGAGGAATTGCTTTAGGAGTTTAAAGTGGTGGATTAGGGACGGGGGTTTTTGAAGAAAACCCCCGTCCCTAATGAGAGGAATATATATAAGATGATAAAAAGATTTGATTTGATAGGCTGCATAGTAATAATATTATTATGCATTGCATTTGTACTACTTCCAAATGCGGGAACATATGCTTTGTTGGATGGAATATTAAATGCTATGATTCTTTTAGGAATAGCAATATTTATTACAGTTAAATTAGTAAAAATAAATAAAGAAAAGAAAGATGGAAGAACAGTTGTTAGAATGATTTGTATTATAGCAATTTGGACGATAGATCTAGTATCTTCTAAAAATCTAGCACTAGATATAATACAAGGTACCGAAAGGATTCGTCTTGAAAACATATCTATGAATCAAGTGAATGGAAGATATGGAATTATTTCACAAGAATATTATATAATAGGAGAAGATGAGTATGGAAATCAAATAGAATTAGAAGTGAATCGAGAAGATTTCGAGAAAAATGAGTTAACATCTGCAGTTGTAATCTATTATAAAAATATGGAAAAACTAGTTGAAATATACTAAGGAAAGCAATGGTATAAAAATAATGTGTAGTGATGAAAAACTAAGGAAGAAAATAAAAGAAGTGGAAGGACTCCTTCATGCAGAAATCGAAAAAATTGATTTGGGAAGAAGTGAAAAAAACAAGTGTCAAATGCTAGAAATATTAAAAGAAATTTCTGAAATAAAAGAAAATAAAGAGTATGTATTGTCGTTTCCAAGGGCGATTGTAGACTCTTGGGATTATTCAGATAAACTAGGAAGCGAATTGTTGAGTGTAGCTAATTTGCATAAACAGAGATAGCAAGTTTGGTTGAGGAATATTCTATATAATATAGGGATAATGACAAGTGGGGGATTACAATGGTAAGAAAGAGTAGATGTACGGAAACAACAGATGGACTTATTTATGATGTTAAACTAAAAGGGCAAGATTTCCCTACAGTTATTATAGTTGAATATGTGGTGGAAGGAAAGTGCTATCACATACAAGAAAGTGTGAAATTAAAAAGTGAAATAATTAAACTAGGATTTCTACCGATTGGGCAGAGGAAAAGTCCTAGGCTTGGAGATATATCAGTGGGGAGAGCAGTAAGGGTAATATACAACCTGAATAATCCAGAGGAAGCTTATCTTCCCGAGAATATTGGGTATGTCAATTCATGAGTTTGAATGAAAGAACAATGTCTTGAAAAATTTGTTGCATGAGTATTTCAAATTTTAATTGAAATCAAATCTAAGAAATGGTAAAATCAAGTTATTCGAAGAGAGGTCTACTCTATCTAAATCAAAAAGCGAAAGCGAGTATTCATCAGCCAGTTATTCTAAGTCAAATGGTTGAAAAATCCCAATAATTAATTTATACTAAGCATAACTAAATAAAAGAAATTTCTAATCAATCTTTCTAGATGGGTAAGCTTCTTCTTTGTATATAAAAACATATGAATCATATTGTAAGCACGAAAGGAGAAGAAGTATGGAACAATTAGAAACAAGAGGAAATCGACAAGTAAAAGATCGCCTGTTCAACATTATTATG
This sequence comes from uncultured Lachnospiraceae bacterium, assembly GCA_964367905.1. Classification (GTDB taxonomy): domain Bacteria; phylum Bacillota; class Clostridia; order Lachnospirales; family Lachnospiraceae; genus CAUPWF01. Next base: position 35,913 of record CAYIZP010000012.1, on the reverse strand, counting down.
AGGTCAGATGAGGCAAAACTAGAGCTTTACAATGCATTGAATGGAACCAATTATGATATCGCTACGGATTTATTGTATTCGTGAGAACATCCTTAGAGATTTATTAGAGAAAGAGAGGAATGTGATTATGTCGAGTTTACTAACAGAATACGATGAAGAAGCGGTAAAGGAAATATGGCAAGAAGAGGCGAGAGAAGAAGGACTTGCAGAAGGACTTGCTATGGGCGTTAGAGAAGTTGTAATAAAGCTTTTGTCGAAGCGTGGCCAAATAAAGCAAGAAGTTCTTGATATTATTGTGAGTGAGAAGTCTGTAGAGACCTTGAATAAATGGATAGAATTAATTATGGATACACAAAGCATGCAAGAATTTGAGGAGAGGATGTAGACGAAGTGCAATAATTTGCTCAAGCACGCTGCTATGGAGATGGAGAATGGCAAATAGAAATAGGCGCATTAAGCCGAAAAATAAAACAGATAAGAAAAAACCATTAATTGTTCGAATGGGATTATTCCTGTTGAGTGTGATATTATCGGATTATCCGGGACACATTCCAGGTGAGTGACTTTTGTGCAACACTGGATTGTGGTAAATGGAAAGTATATCTTGAAAAATTTAGCTGTTATGCGTTCACTCTCAGTAAAAGGGGTAGGGGCACCAAATGATCGACGGTCAGCATATGTTTGGATATTATATATGACAGGCGGCATAGTGGAACTGTATACAGGAATAGGAAGACCAGGAAATGATGAAATTACGTTTTATAGGTGCACAAAGTAGAATACAGATATTATTACAAAGTCTAGAGGAGGTTTTTTTAATGTCAAATGAAATAGAAAATTTCGAAGATAAAAATATTCGTACAGCTTGGGATAACGAGGCTGAAAAGTGATAAAAAAGCAAGTGATTTTAATGAGTTAATCTCAGATATCATAACTGGGATTTTGCTTGAAGAAAAAAATAAAAAATAGGAATGTGCTAAGGCTGAAACATGGAGAATATCTCTTGACAACTGTATAAGTTAGATGTATAGTAAGTCAAGTATGCGATTTGCATACAAAACAAAGAGAAAAGAGATGGAGAGAAGAAAATGAAAAAGATTTTATCAATGTTAGCAGTTGTAGCGTTATCGGCTTCAATGCTAGTGGGTTGCGGAAGCGACGAAGCAAAGTATTTAGGTGAGTGGAAGGGTTCTTTGGAGATGACAGAAGAAGTACCTGACATGGGAGAGATTACACTGGAATTTGATCTTGGTTTAGATATCAAAGAAGGTGGAGCGTTTACACGTTCAACGGCTGTAACAGACGAAACCGTAGAGTCATTGAAAACTTTTGTATCAGATAACATCGATGCACAATTGCAAGCAATCATTGAGTCAGCGGGTATGACAGAAGAGGAAGCTGCTGCAAGTGTTGAAGAAGCGATCGGAATGTCAGTGGATGAGTATGTGACTCAATCAGTAGATATGCTAATCGGAATGTATGCTACAGATGTTCTAGAAGGTGAGTGGGTTATCGAGGGTGATTACCTATATATCGCAAAAGGAACAGCGGATGAAGACCAATTTAAACTTGATGGAGATAAATTGATTCTTGAAGATGCGGAAGGAAATATCGAATTTACAAAATAAGAGCATATAGTATTTAAAAGAAGTTGAAAAATTATTTTCAGCTTCTTTTTTCTTACCCAATGAATTTACAAAATAACATAAAAAAAATACAAAAAACATCTGATGCAAAAGGCTATGATAATACTAAGGTCAAATGGTTATAAGACGTAAGTGTAGAAAAGGAGAAACAAGCATGACTAGAAGAGAGATTGTAATTCAAGCATTGAACCACAAGGAAACAAATCCAGTGCCATATCATATGGACTTTACAGAGCAGGCGTTAGAGAACCTGATTGCACACACAGGGGATCCTGACATTGAGTATAAGTTGGGGGAGTATTTACATTATAAGCAATACTGGGGATGGCCGACAGAGTTGGAGGATAAGCCGGGATATTATAGAGATGAATTTGGTGTTGTATGGAATCGAAATGGAGCGGATAAAGATATCGGACTACCAGAGGAAGATTTGATTGAAGACTTAGAGGATTCGGAGTACGAGTTCCCAATTCCGGATGAGGCGAGACTTCGTAAGGAATGTGAAGAACTTACCAAGGATAAAGTGAAGGATGATAGATTCATTATGTATGGATTTGGATTCTTGATGTTCGAGAGAGCTTGGGCGATGTGTGGGATGGAGAATATTTTATGCGATATGATTATCTGTCCAGAGGAGACGGAGGAGTTCTTCGAGAAGATTGGGGATTACTACTGTCACTTACTTGATATTGCATTGGAGTATGATTTCGATGGAATTTATTTTGGAGATGACTGGGGACAACAAAAGGGCTTGATCATGGGACTTGAGCATTGGAGACATTACATTAAGCCGCAGATGGCACGTCTATATGCGAAGGTGAAGGAAAAAGGTCTTTATGTAATGCAGCATTCGTGTGGAGATTGTTCTGAATTAATGGAAGACTTAATTGAAATCGGACTAGATGTTTACCAGACATTCCAACCTGAAGTATATGATGTAAAAGAAATGAAAGAAAAGTATGGAGACAGACTTAGCTTCTGGGGTGGAATTTCGACTCAACAATGTCTACCATTTGTGACACCAGAAGAGGTGAAGGCGGAAGTGGTGAAGATGTATGAGGAAATAGGAAAAGACGGTGGATATATTGTGGCGCCAACACATGCACTTGCATTCGATGTTCCAGCAGAGAATATTCTTGCAATGGTAGAGGTGTTCCAGAATCAAGACAAATATTTATTTCAGAAATAATCGGTGACTCTATGAGAAATGAAATTGAAATATATGTGATTTCAGGGTTTCTTGGATCGGGAAAAACTACTTTTATGACTGAGTTTTTGAAAAATTTTTCGGATAAGAAGCTAGGGATTTTGGTCAATGAACTGGGGACTGTCAGTATCGATGGAATGTTGGTTGAGCAAAATGGAATCCAGATGACGGAGATTACCAATGGTTCTATTTACTGCTATTGTAAGCAGGGGGATTTTATCTCTGTATTGAGAGCGTTTTCAACCAGTGACATTGATGTGCTGATCATAGAGAATTCTGGGATGGCGGATCCGTCTAATATTCATAAGCTCCTGAAACAAGGGATAGAAGTTGGTGGACGAAGCTATGAATACAAGGGTGCAATCTGTGTCTTGGATGCCATGACATTTTTGAACCATGTGGAAGTGTTACCATCGATCAAGAATCAAGTGCTCAGTAGTAACTTCTTCGTATTAAATAAGGTAGATATGGTGAATCAAGAGTTGGTGGATGGTTGTAGGCAGAAGGTATTGGAGCTGAATCCATGTGCTAAGGTCTATGAGACGATGTATGCGAAGGTGCCATTTGAGGCATTAGAGCAAGATTTACTAGATAATGGATATGATGGTGAGACAACAAATAAGTGTTATAACAAATTTGTATCTTATTCCTTGGAATGCGATGAAGTGGTGGAAACTGAGGCTTTTCAGAATTTCCTGAAAGAAATCTGCGGACGTTTGTACAGGGCGAAAGGATTCGTGCTTACCGCAGAGGGATGGCAGAAGGTGGATGTGGTGGAATCACATATTGAAATGAAGGAAGCGGAGCTACTGAAGAAGCAGAAGTTGACGAAGACGAAGTTCGTGACGATTGGAAAGGATGAGAAGGAATACAGGGAATGGTTGGTTGAGATCTGGGGTCAATACTTCCAGCAGCCACTGACTATATATGAATAATCGGAGGAAAGTGATGAATAGTAAACAATTAGTATTAGATGCAATGCAGTGCAAGGATGTGGATAGAATTCCATGGGTTCCATTTGTGGGATGCCATGCTGCTAGTTTGTTAGGTGTAGATTGCGAAAGTTATTTTAAGAGTGAAGACCTAATCGTAGAAGGTGTGAAGAAATCATTTGAACGCTACAAGCCAGATGGACTGCCTACCATGTTCGACTTACAATTAGAGGCAGAAGCGATGGGGTGTGGCCTTACATATGCGAAGGAGAATCCGCCAGCGGTTTCGACACATGTTCTAGAAGATGGAGCCAAGTTAGAAGACTTGAAGATCCCAACAGAGGAGGATGGACGTTTTCCAATCGCACTTTCTGCAACGCGAAGAATTGTAGAAGAATTGGGTGATAAGATGGCGGTGTATGGACTGATTACAGGACCATTTACCTTGGCACTACATCTAAAAGGGACAGATATCTTCTATGATATGATTGATGAGCCAGAAGATGTGGAAGAAGTGATGGAGTTCTGTCAAAAGGTAGCAATCCAAACAGCGAAGATGTACATCGACGCAGGGGTTGATATTGTGGCATTGGTTGACCCGATGACATCTCAGATTTCTCCAAGTAATTTCGAAGATTTCGTGGCGCCTTATTGCAAGGAAGTGTTCGACTACATACATTCTAGAGGAAAATTGGGTTCACTCTTTGTTTGCGGTGATGCTACGAGAAATATTGAAGGAATGTGCCAGACAAATTGCGATAATCTATCCGTGGATGAGAACTGTGATCTGCAATATGTTGTAGACACAGCGAAGAAGTACAATGTATCAGTTGGTGGTAATATTAAGTTAACATTGACCATGTTATTCGGAACGCCATATGACAATATGCAAGATGCACAGGCTTGTATGCAAATCGGGGGACGCAAGGGATTCATCCTCGCACCAGGATGCGACATGCCATATGCAACACCAGTGGATAATGTGCTTGCAGTAACGAAGACGGTACATGGAGATATCAAGGACATCTTCGAAGGCGGAGATGTAATGGAAGGTGTGGAGTATGAATTGCCAAACTATGCAGATTCGGATAAGGTCATCATCGATTGTATTACCTTAGATTCTGAGTCTTGTGCAGCTTGCCAATACAATATGGAAGCGGTTTGTGTGGCGGCAGAGCCAGTGAAAGACGATGTGATTATCATCGAGCACAAGATCAAAGAAAAAGAAGGTGTTGTGTGTATGATGAAATTGGGTGCGACACAAGTGCCAACCATCTGTGTAGATGGAGAAGTGAAGTATAGTAGCATTCTACCAGATGCAGCAGAACTAACCGCTTGTTTCCAAGCGGCAGTAAGCAAGAAGAAATAATGATGTATGAAAAAGAGATTATCGATATTGTTTAGGGGTGAGCCCAGTATATTTCTTGAAGACTTTAGAGAAATAACTTTGATCCTCAAAACCAGTAGCAGTAGCAATGTCGATAATTGCATAATCTGTATTTGCAAGCAATCGTTTGCTCTCTTCAATGCGCACCATGGTAAGGTGTTCTTTGAAGGAGGAACCGGTTGCTTGTTTGAATAAGGTAGAAAAATAAGATGGATTCAAGTGCACGTAGTTTGCAACCGCTTCCAATGTAATGGTAGAGGCAAAATTCTTGGCAATATACTGAGCCGCTTTTTGAATGACATCATTATTCGAGGAGTGGGTGTGTACAAACATACTCTCGGTGAAGGTTTCTACACATTCCTGTAATTTCATACAGAGGTCGTCTAATGTATTGATGTTCATCATGGACTTTAAGAAGTCATTATTCAAGATCAAAATCTTATCTGTCGGCGCGCCACCTTCGATAGAAGCCCTAGATAGTAGAGAGGATAGTTCGATGGAGCGTGTCTTCACAGTGTCTAAGCTACTGCCTTCGGAAAACAGAACATAGCCTAAGAGATCGTTGAGGATTCCTTTTGCCTCCTTGGCGTCCCCTGATTTCACCTTGGCAATTAGTTCGCGTTCCTTTTCAAATGGATAGAATACAGGAGCTATCTGTCCGCTTGTTTTATACATCTGTATAGATTCGTTGATTTTGGATTGTTGTAGTAGCTTATGTTGATTTGCGATAAATTGGTCACGGCTGTCGTGTACCAGATTCGATAATAAGTAGTAAAGCAATCGACTAATCTGAGTCACCGTACTTGGTGGGACTACAGTTAATTGATTGGATGTATCATACAATTCCAATAAGGAGGAGGTTGGGATGGAATAATGATTCGCAATATCTAAGATTAATAGAGAATCTGGTTCATCCATTAAAAATGGTCCCACTAATACAGAGCCAAATAATGCATTTTTATTAATCAGTGGAAACACGATGTGGTTCAAATTGGCATGACAGGAAAAGATATAGGTTTCCCCTAGAGCCATGGCATGACGACTGGCCTTGTCGTGGATAATCTTACAAGATTCGGAGGGCGGAAGATGCTTGCGAAATTCTTTGCAGAATTCCACCGATTGTCCATGAGAGAGAAGGGTGTTTCCTTTTTCGTCGATGATTTGAACAGGGAGGTTGGTGCAGACTTGGAAGGCTACCAGCATCTCTCTTAATTTTTCTTCTTCGATTATTGTGTAAATATATGGCTCCATGTGTATCGTCCCTTCTATTGTTTGCGCTACTTATTTAATGCAGTTCCTTTCGTTTATTTATAACACAAAAATTCTAGAAAAACTACTAAAAATCCAAAATAATTTATAATTTCAATATTGAAAAATGATATAATTAATAAAAATATATGTGATCGAAGAGCAAAGGAGAAATTTATGTCAATAATTAATGAAATGTCGGAATTACTACAAAAAGGACGTGCAAAAAATGTGAAGTTACTCGTACAGCAAGCATTGGAAGAGGGAATAGCACCAAAAGAAATTCTAGATGATGGTTTGCTAAGTGGGATGATGATTATCGGGGAGAAATTCAAAAATAATGAAGTGTTTGTACCAGAGGTGTTGGTTGCAGCGCGTGCAATGAATGCGGGCCTAAGCATTTTAGAACCGAAATTAGTAGAGGTTGGGAATGAGCCAGTTGGAAAGGTTGTAATCGGAACTGTAAAAGGGGACTTGCATGATATCGGTAAAAACCTAGTGGCTATCATGTTGAAGGGTGCTGGATTCGAAGTGATCGATGTTGGAGTTGACGTGGATTCAGAGAAGTTCATTACCGCAGCAGAAGAGGTGGAGGCGGATGTAATCTGCATGTCAGCATTATTGACGACCACCATGCCATTTATGAAGACTGTCATCGATGATTTGCAAGAAAAAGGGATTAGAGGTAAGTACATCGTTATGATTGGTGGTGCACCTGTGAATCAAAACTTCGCAGATCAAATCGGAGCGAATTATTATACACCAGATGCAGCGACTTGTGGAGAGGTTGCAAGGGCAGCGGTTCTAGGATAAACTAGACGAAAAGGTGATTAGAAGTATATAAAAATAGGGGTGGATTTATGAAACAGGGCGAGATTAGGGTATTTGATGAGTTTCACATTGAGATAGATCGAAAACAAGTAATGGATTTAATTGATTGTTATCCAGAGAGCACTGTTTACGAAGACACTTTAGAAGAGTTAATGGAATTAGAACCAGTGATACTTGGGCTTGTGAAAGCAGAGGCAATCGTGGCATTCTCTAATATAGAAGAAACAGCAGTGGTAGACGGCATCTTATCTTTAGATGACAAGGTGCTCTGTGCTATTCTTACGATAGGGAGGGAAGCTAGCGAGTTTAGCCGTGGATATTTTGATGAGGGAGACTACCTCAAAGGAATGTTGGCGGATGCCCTTGCAGACACATGCCTTTTTTCTATGGAAAAAGAATTTCGTGCATACATAAAATCCCTATGTTCAGAAATCGGTATGGGGATTGACCGCCGCATGGAGGCGCCTGTCGATATTCCTATGGAGTTTCAGCAGATTGCATTTGCAAAATGTAAGGCATCCGAATATCTTGGCATGGATATTACGGTAGGTTACATGCTAGAGCCAGTAAAATCCACTTGCCAGGTACTACGTCTCAGCAAAGAAGTAGAAACATTCAACTTAGACCACAATTGTAGAACTTGTCCCAACACAACTTGTAAGCTTCGAAAAGTCTATGATGTGGAGTTGCGTATATATAGTAAGGATGATGTATTGCTTGGAACGATGGCAAATGCAGAAGGTGAAACCATATTAGAATCACTGATTCGTGGTGGAATCTATATTCCAGCACCATGTGGGGGCAATGGGAACTGTGGAAAATGTCAAGTGAGAGTGGACAATGAAGCGGAGGTGTCATTGGCATGTAAGCGAATAGTGACAAGAGACTGCGACGTGCATATCGTGCAGAAACATCATGAGAGTGGGATTGAAGCAGTAGGCATTCTCCCTGAAGAACAGAGCACCCAAGGTGGGAAGAACTCTGGCGAATATGGAATTGCCATTGACTTAGGAACAACCACCATTGCGATGGCTTTGGTTGATCTGAAATCAGGAGGAATCGTCGACACCTATACCACAGTGAATCGACAACGGGCATATGGGGGAGATGTCATTAGTCGTATCCAAGCGTCAAACGATGGAAAAGGCGATGAGTTACGGGCGATAATCTGTGAAGATCTGCTAGAGGGCATGAAGAGTCTTGGGTTAGAGAAAGTAGAAGATAGAGGGGGGAGAGCTGGTGAGCTACATAACGATATCAAATCAATTGTAATCGCGGGGAATACAACAATGCTACATTTACTGTTGGGATTTTCCTGTGAAACATTAGGTGTTGCACCGTTTACCCCTGTTGACATTCGCCAAATGACACTGGAATTCAATGAAGTGTTCCAAGGTGAAGATGAGTGGAGGGTAAAAGTCACCATGTTGCCAGGGGTATCAACTTATGTGGGGGCTGATATTGTTTCGGGTACCTATGATTGTGAGATTCTGGAGGGGAGGTCATATTCTCTATTGGTGGACTTGGGAACGAACGGAGAAATGGTGCTTGGAAACTGTGAAAAAATCTTTGTCACATCCACCGCTATGGGACCAGCTTTTGAAGGGGGCAATATTACATGGGGGATGGCAGGTGTGCAAGGTGCGATCAGCGACGTGGCGATAGAATCGGGACAAGTTGGTCTTGAGGTTATTGGTGATGGAAATCCAGAAGGGATCTGTGGTACAGGAGTCTTAGAAACAATTGCAGAACTTTTGAGAGAAGAGCTTGTGGACGAAACGGGCTTACTTGATGATGAATATTTTGACGATGGATATCCATTAGCGAAGACATCCAGTGGAGAAGTGATTGTCCTTACCCAGAAAGACATCCGTGAAATACAACTCGCCAAGGCAGCTATTCGAGCAGGAGTGGAAACGTTAATGGAAACGGCAGGCATTTCCTATACGGAGGTGGAAACAGTATATCTGGCAGGCGGATTTGGCTATAAAATTAATAGGGAAAAGGCTGTCGCTTTAGGGATGTTCGCAGAAGAGATTCTAGAGAAGATAAAACCAGTTGGAAATACTTCATTGGGTGGAGCGATAAAATATTTGCTAGATGAAGAAGGGGATAAAACTTTAGAAAAGATAGTAGAAGTCGCAGAAGAAGTAGATTTGGCTATGAATCTGAAATTTCAGGCATCTTATGTAGAGCATATGCTTTTCTAACTGGAGGGAGTGAAAATATCATTTACAGATCCGACCACATTTGAGAGAACAAGCCTCTTGTTTTGACTATGGAAATATGGTAGAATGGTATCATCAAAGAGAGGTTTGCTCTATCAAATTTCTAGCACCATTATTCTTACCGTAATTATTGTCTAAACGGTTGAAAATCCAAACATATTATTTTATACTGTAAGCAAGAAAACAAATCAGTTCATTATTCATGATGGGCGCAAAAATATCTAAATCAATCAAATGAGATGAGTAAGCTTCTTCTTGGTAGGTCATACAATACGAAAGGAGAAGTATATGGAACAATTGGAAATTAGAACAAATCGAAAGGTGAAAGATCGCTTATTCAACCTAGTCATGAAACCCGATCACGTAAAATTAGAGGTCTACAATGCATTGAATGGTACCAATTATACGAATGTAGAGGATTTGATTGTAACAACATTAGAAAACACGGTGTATTTGGGAATGAAAAATGATGTGTCATTTATGATTAACAATACGCTCAATCTATTTGAACATCAAGCAACAAAAAATCCCAATATGCCATTTCGTTTTTTGTTGTATGTTGCAAAACAATTTCAAAAGTTGGTTTATAGCGATGCAGTCTATGGCTCAACACCAATTCAAATTCCTTACCCTAGCTTCATTGTATTTTACAATGGGAAAAGAACAATGGGAGAGCGAGAGGTTTTGAAGCTATCTGATTTATACGGAATATCACCAAGAGGGAACGACCCGAATCTAGAGCTCAAGGTGATTGTGATCAACATAAACAAAGGGTTTAATGATGAATTAAAAGAGCAGTGCAAGACTTTAGGCGAGTACTCCGAGTTTGTGGATATATTAAGGGAGTTCCAAAAAGAGCTGGACATTGAAACTGCTGCATATAAGACGGTTGAGTATTGCATCGCACATAACATTCTAAGAGATTTGTTGGAAACGGAAAGGGATGAAGTGATGTGTAGTATATTAACAGAATATGACGAAGAAGCGGTTAGAAAAATTTGGGAAGCGGAGTCACGTGCAAAGGGGCTTGCGGAAGGAAGAGCAGAAGGAAGAGCAGAAGGAAGAGCAGAAGGAAGAGCAGAAGGAAGAGCAGAAGAGCGTGAAAAAATAATATGTAGTATGTTGAATAGAGGGATATCGGTAGAAGAGATTCAAGAGATTTTACAGGTTTCGTTAGAAGAAGTCCGGAAAGTACAAAAGACACTACTTGGCAATGAAAATAATTGATGGCATGAAAGCTGTATTTCAACAAGAAAAAAGGATGCGAAATTCGCATCCTTTTTTCTACGTGGGTGAGAAGATTCGAACTCCCGACCTTTTGGTCCGTAGCCAAACGCTCTATCCAGCTGAGCTACACCCACATTGCTTTAACAGCAAAGATAATATTACTATAAATAGAATCAAAAGTCAATAAAAATTTTATAAAAAAATTACAGAAAATGCAAATTTATTTCTTGTAAGTGGGATACAGATGTTATATAATACCTTGAACAAGTACGAAATGATACATTCTAGTTGTGGAAAGAAAGGATACATATGAATGATTTAACACAGGGAAGTCCATTGAAGAAGATATTGCTTTTTATGTTGCCGATACTAGTGGGGAACCTATTTCAGAATTTATATAATGTAGTGGATATTATAATTGTAGGGCAATTCTTGGGAGTAGATGCTTTGGCTGCTGTTGGTATGACAGGATCGATTATATTTTTGGTCATCGGCTGGGTAGTAGGTCTTACCAATGGATTTGGAGTTTTGATATCTCAAGCATATGGAGCAAAAGATGATAGAAGGTTAAGACATTATGTGGCTATTTCAACATATATCTGTATTGGGTTTGTGATAGTTATGACAGCGGGGTTGTTGCTAGCAAATGATACAATCTTACAGCTTATGAATACGCCAGAAGAGATTTATTATGATACAAAATCATATATTACCGTTATTTATGCAGGGCTGATAGCTAGTTTCTTATACAATATGTTGGCATCCATTGCGAGAGCAATGGGAGATAGCAAGACACCACTGTATTTTCTTGCGTTTTCTTCAGTGATTAATATTGGATTGGACATACTTTTTGTGGCAGTATTGCCATTTGGTGTTGCAGGAGCAGGCTATGCAACAGTTCTGTCTCAAGTGATTTCAGGTGTGCTGTGCTTGATTTACGTTTTGAGAAAATATCCAGAGATACGTTTCTCGAAAGAGGAGGGACAATTTAGAGCTGCTACGATGATTCAATTGTTAGGAATCGGAATTCCAATGGCGTTACAATTTTCAATTACAGCCATCGGGACAATGATTGTGCAAGGTTCTCTGAATTTGTTAGGCTCGCTACATATTGCAGCATTCTCAGGATCTATGAAGATTCAAGGAATTTTGATCCAGTTTCCGATTGCGGTTGGAGCGGCGCTTGCAAGTTTTGTGGGACAGAACTTTGGAGCGATGAAGTTCGAACGAGTGAAGCAAGGGGTGTCGGCGGCACTGAAGATTGTAACTGGGTATTGCGTAATCGCAATGGCAGTAGCCTATTTTATCTGTCCGCATCTGATTGTGTTATTTGCGGAGGATACGAATGGGCAATTGGTAGAGATATCAAGACAACTATTCCACATATGTCTATGGTTCTATATTCCATTAGGATTAATCTTTGTGTATCGAAATGCACTACAGGGATTAGGGAATGGCTTGGTACCACTTCTAGGGGGAATTGCAGAGTTAATCGCGCGTGGCTTGACGATTGTATTTCTATTTGAATCATTACAGTTTATCGCGATTAGTTTAACGGATCCAATTGCATGGTTATCGGCATTGATCCCGTTAGTGCCATATTATTACTGGTATATAAATAAAATGACAAAGAGAATGATTGCGGTATAAGCAATACGCGAGCAGTAGAAGTAGAGGAGGGGCGAGATGGACAAGGTGAGATTTAAGGAAAAACTGAATTACAGATTTGATAACTTGATGGCAAAAGGTGCAGTAACATTGGTAGGGATGTTATTCTTGGCAACTGCATTGGTAGTAGTTGTTGCGGGAATTATACTCGTGTTTGTGAATGGCGATGGTTCAACAGTGGGTGCTAATGTATGGGCTGGTGTTATGCATGTAATTGATGCAGGCACAATAACAGGTGCAGGGACAGATAATATTGGTTTCTTAGTAGTAATGTCACTTGTGACCTTGTGCGGATTGTTCGTTACCAGTATCTTAATTGGTATTATTACCACGGGGTTTGAAGAGAAGTTATATGATCTAAAAAAAGGAACCTCAAGAGTAATTGAGGAAAACCATACAGTAATTCTAGGATTTAACAATAATATATATTCATTGATTTCGGAAACAATAGAAGCAAATGAGAATCACAAAGATGGTTGTATCGTGATTCTTGCCGATGACGACAAAGAAATGATAGATACGGCAATCGCCGAGATGATTACAGACTTAAAGACTACGAGAATCATTACACGAAAGGGAAATATTACAGATTTCTTCATGCTCACAAAATGCTCTATTGAAAAAGCTCGTTGCATTATTATTAATGAAGACCGTGATTTGATTACAATTAAGTCGATCTTAGGGATTAATAACTATCTCAATCGGCATAAGGGGCAAGGAGAAAAACCACACATTGTTGCGACGATATACGATGAATCAAATTATCATGCAGCAAAGATTATATCAGAAGGCAATGCTGAGATTGTTCTGGTTCAAGATGCGATATCACGAATTATTGCTCAAACATGTAGATACCCTGGGCTTTCAGATGTGCTGATTGAGTTGTTCGACTATGATGGGGATGAGTTGTATTTTGAAACATTCCCAGAGTTAAAGGGGGAAATGTTCGGGGACGTATTGAATTACTTTAAGAAAGCCGTGGTCTTTGGATATAAACGTGACGGACAGGTAGTGCTTAATCCGCAGAAGGATGTAATTCTAAAAGAAACAGACGAGCTGCTATTACTTGTGGAAGATGACGGGATGGCAAAGGTGGAGAAATGTCAAATACCTATTCAAGTTGATGTAAAAGCAGAGGGGAAATTGCAAGAAGAGGTTTTGGATTTGTTGATTGTCGGAGCAAATGCGAAAGTGGAACAGATTGTCTTAGAGGTAGATGAGTTCATGGGGAGCGGCTCTCGGGTAACAGTAGCGAATGCGTTTATACCAGATAGCATTACAGAATTGGCAGGGAAGCTACGGAATGTTATCTTGACTTGTGAAAATTGTGATGTAAATGATAGAGACAATTTAGAACGATTGACTCATGCGGAAATGAACCATGTATTGTTATTAAGTGATGATTGTGATAGTGAGACATCCGATGCAATGACATTGTTGAGGTTAATTCACTTACGAGATATTGCAAAAATAAACAGTTGGACATTTAGTATTACTAGTGAGATGAAGGATGTTGCAAATCAAAGATTAGCTAAGGTTGCGGAAGCAAATGACTTGGTGGTTGGCTCCAATATTATCAATTTGATGTTGACGCAGATTGCAGAGAATCGCTCGTTGTCGGATGTGTTTCAAGAGCTACTAAGAGCAGAAGGTTCAGAAATCTATATCAGAGATGCTTCTTATTATGTGAAATTAGATACAGAGATGGACTTTTATACTATTACAGATGTTTTAAAAGAACACAATGAGATTGCGATTGGATATAAGAAACAGAATGGAAAAAAATTCGAGATCATTACAAACCCAGAGAAATCTACCAAGGTTAAATTTGGGGAACAAGATGGAATTATTTCATTAGCTATGGATTGAGAAGAACAGAAAAGTTATAACAAATATACAGTTTGTTATAACTTTTTTGGATTATTAGGTGGAAAAATTTAAATATAATTGCGAATATTTGAAATATAATTGACGTTAAATAATAAAAGTTGTACAATTCTTATGAAAACATTAAGAAGTTGTACAAAATGATAATGTGATAATGAATGATGGAGGAGATAGAATGAATACGTATGATGTTGTGATTATAGGGTCAGGACCAGCAGGGTTATCAGCAGCAATTTATGCACAACGTGCACGATTGGAGACGTTAGTGATAGAAAAAGAAACCATGAGTGGTGGACAAGTCTTGTTAACTTATGAGGTGGATAACTATCCTGGTCTACCAGGCACTAATGGCTTTGAATTGGGAATGAAGTTTCGTGAACATGCAGAGAACTTAGGTGCCAATTTTATATTTGATGAAGTGGTAGAGGTAATTGTGGATGGCGAAGATAATATCAAAAAGATTATATGCAAAGGAAATGAGTATAAGGCTAAGACAATTATCATTGCAACAGGAGCAACACATAGAAAATTGGGTGTAAAAGGCGAGGATGAACTTCGGGGGCGAGGTGTTGGGTACTGTGCAACGTGTGATGGTGCTTTTTTTCGCAATAAGACGACAGCAGTAATCGGCGGTGGGGATGTGGCATTGGAAGACGCGATCTTTCTCTCTCGAATGTGTGAACAGGTGTATCTTTTACCAAGAAGAGATGCGTTACGAGGTGCAAGATATCTGCAGGAGCAGATTAAAGCAATAGATAATATATCTATCTTATGGAGTAGTAAGGTTTTGTCCATCAATGGAGTGGAGAAAGTTGAAAGTATGAGTGTGCAAAATTTAGAGACGGATGAGGAGTTTGAACTGGATGTGGATGGTGTATTTATCGCAGTTGGAATTACGCCCAATAGCAGAGTGTTTGAGGGTGTGGTAGAGATGGAAGAAGGATACATCATTGCAGATGAATGCACAGTAACGAACATAGAGGGGGTCTATGCAGCAGGAGATGTGAGAAAAAAGCAGCTTCGACAAATTGTGACGGCAGTTTCAGACGGGGCGAATGCAATCACGAGTGCGGAGCAATATATATTAAGGGTATAAGTGCTTGGAGATGAATTATATTGATAATATAAGGATATAGTGTTATAATTTTACAATAAGAGAAGCACTTTAAGTACGATACATTGCTGCTTATTAGGAGAGACAGAAGATGAATGATTTGATTGTTATGATACTAAGTATCATGATGTTTTTTGGATATCAAGTAAAGATATTTAAATATGCAATAAAAATACTAGTTGATGGAACAAAAAAATTATGGAATATATATTTGTTAGCACTTATAAATACAGTACTTTTTTTAGGGTATAACAATATGAAGATACCAGTGAGTGGATTCTTTTTTCTGGCTATAGTGGTCTTATGTGTTGAGTTTAGAATGCTATCCAAGGCGAATATACTTCAATGTGTTTGTGGAGCATCTGTATTTATGATGCATATAGCAGCGATATATATTCCTACATTAATGATACTCAGTCACGTGATGAATGTGCCGAGTACATTGATTACAGGAAACAATATTTATAGTGCAATAGTGTTGTTAGTTTCTTGTGTTTTGCTTGCACTTGTGATTTTGCCTTATATAGAAAAAAAGATAGATGTTATCTATATTCAAAGAGTTACAACGGCAGGAAGACATACAGTACTACTTTTGTCATCTACTTTGGTATCAGTATTATATTTGTCCATTCAAACACAGTTGTTGATATCCGATGAGATGTTTGGTGCACAGATTGTTATCTCGCTAGCAAGTGGTATATACCTTTTGGGGGCGTTTTATGTTTTGCTTATGTATGGGATTACAATAGTGAATGCGAAACTTTATAAACGGAAATCAGATGCAGCAATAGATGAGCAAGAGTTTATAGAGAAGACAAAAGAAAAGTTATATGACAAAATCACGAAAGATGCATTGACAAGTGTATATAATAGAAGATATGTGATGAATTTGTTGGATGAGTTTTGTGAGGCTGCAGATTATCAGTTCGGAGTGTTGTTTGTGGATGTGAATGGAGTGAAGTATGTTAATGATACCTATGGGCATGAGGCTGGGGATCGATTGATTATAAGCATTGCAGATGCAATAAGCGAGTCAGTACGAGATTCGGATGTAGTGGCACGCATCGGCGGAGATGAGTTTCTTGTAATTCTCGATGAAACAATTGATGCGAGGATGAAGGTGGTGATTGAACGTATAGAGCATAATATCACAATGAAAAATCAAAGTGAAGAAATCAATATTTCAGCAAGTGTGGGTATGGTTGTGGTAGATGATACCATAAAGCAAGAGGGACGAGAGCACATCTTGGCTATGGCTGATTCAGCAATGCGCGAAAGTAAAGAGTTGTTCTACCAGGGACAAGAGGAGGCGTAAAATGATTTGGGTATATTTTCTTCTGATAATCGGATTTTTTGGCTATCATTTTATTTTATATAGTTATGCTTCTTACATATTTAATCGAAACCAAAGAAAGATTTTATATGGAACGATATGCGGTGTTATTAATATCGTGTTCTGGATTCTGTGTTGTCGATATCTTTCGGTGGTATATGAGGCGGTTGTAGTGCTTGGGTATGTACTCCTGCTGATAGTTGAATTTAAAGTTGTTTTTAAAGTAAAGAATATGTTTGCAGTGTTTCTTGCAATGGCATTTGCAATCAATCTATTTGCTAAAATATTTATTGGAATGGCGAGTGTTGCGTTAGTTAAAGGGGGAGGGATTGTAGAGACAGTAGATAATGCACAAATGAGAATGTTAATAGTAGCAATTTCATTTACATTTTCAATCGGTACAATCTTCACGGCAAGAAGCAGTTTGAAACGAATTTATCTAGACACGATTTTATCAGATGAGCTTAATATGAAATTTCTCACAGGAATCTACTCGTTGCTCTATGCAACTATGTTCGTATTCGCGCTCACAATATCTACAACGCAAGGTGGAGCAGGATTTGTATTTCATTTTTTACTGACAGGTGTGTTCGCATTGATAGGATTTGTAGGATTTTTAATATATGCATATAGTTTGGCAGATTTAAGGATAGCATACGTTGACTATGAAAAGATACGAGATCAAAATGAAGAACAATTAAACTTGATAAAAAAATTGGAAGAAGAATCCTTGACGGATGATCTTACAAAGATGCATATGAGGATCGTATTTGACGAAACGTTGGCAAAAAAAACAAGTAACAAAGAAAAATTCTTTATTGTATTTATAGATATCGATGGATTGAAATATGTCAATGACACATATGGACATGTAGAAGGTGACTTCTATATTCAAAAAATTTCACAAGTAATAAACAATACCTTTTACGGATATGTGGTTTGTCGATATGGTGGAGATGAAATTCTCGTAATTGGAAATTATGATAGTGAAGCTAGTATAAACTCTAAGGTGGTTAGTTGTCATCACGAAGTAGTAAACTTAAAACAGAGATATGATAAGGAATACTATACGTCTATAAGTTATGGAGTGGTTTTCGCGGATGAAGCCAATACGTTAGAAGCTGAGCAATTGATTGCACTTGCAGATAAGCGCATGTATGAGTTTAAGAGATTAGGGAAAAAACAGAGGAAAACCAATAGAATATAGAGCGGTGGATTGACAGAGGAAAGTCGACAATAAAAAGTTGACTTTTCTTTTTTTTGTGATATACTTTGAAAGTAAAACTATTTGAAAGAAAAAATAATTTATGAATCAAACTATATGCGAAAGCAATAGTCATAGGAGATATAAATGATAGGAGTAATTAGAGGAACTGGTTCTTATGCACCGAAGAAAGTGATGACCAATGATGACCTTTCGACCATAGTCGAAACAAGTGATGAATGGATTCGGGAAAGAACGGGGATTGAGAGACGTCATATTGCAGATGGGGAGAGAACTTCCGATATGGCGATTGAAGCTGCAAAAGATGCCTTGGCTTCGGCGAAAATGAGTCCAGAGGAATTGGATTTAGTGATTGTAGCTACTACATCGCCAGACAAGGTGATGCCTAATATCGCCTGTGTGGTACAGAGTGCAATTGGAGCGAGTCATGCAGTGTGTTTTGATATGAATGCAGCCTGTTCGGGATTTTTGTTCGCATACCACACAGCACAGATGTATATTGCAGGAGGAAGTTCGAAGCGCGCGTTGGTGATTGGTGCAGACAGTATTTCGACCCTGCTTGATTGGAGTGATCGCGGGACTTGCGTGCTCTTTGGAGATGGTGCTGGTGCAGCGGTGTTAGAAGCGACTAAGGGTGAGCCGAGTATTATGGTTGGTGGTTCGAATGGAGACAAGGGAAAAGCTTTAGTATGTGAGTCTAGACACCAAACTAAGGTAGAACTTGAAGACACGTACCTCAAGATGGATGGACAAGAGGTATTCAAATTTGTTCTACGTGAGATACCAAAGTGTATCAATGGGGTATTGGAGCAGGTAAAGGTAGAGAAAGACGAGATTGATTTGTATATAGTACATCAAGCGAATAAGAGAATTATAGATTCAGTAGCAAAGAAACTAGGAGTCAGCACAGAGAAATTGCCAGTGAACTTGATGGAGTATGGCAATACATCGGCGGCAAGCGTTCCACTTTTATTAGATGAGTTAAACAAGTCTGGCAAGTTGAAGCCAGGAATGAAATTAATTCTCTCTGGATTTGGCGCAGGATTGACATGGGGAGCAACCTATGTCGAATGGCAATAGTATCGACCGGGTAACCGGCATACATAGATAAGATTAAATTTAATTAAAAGGAGACAAAATTATGTTAGAAAAAATTCAAGAAATCATCGCAGACGGATTAGGAGTTGAGGCTTCAGAAGTAGTGGAGACAGCAAGTTTCAAAGACGATTTAGGAGCAGATTCATTAGACTTATTCGAATTGGTAATGTCATTTGAAGAAGAGTTTGGAATCGAGATTCCAACAGAAGAGCTAGAGAAAATGGTAACAGTAAAAGATGTTATGGATTACATCAAAGCAAATCAATAAATGATACCAGGGTCAAAAGGTCATATGTTGTATGCTTGCATACAAAAATATGACTTTGGGACCCGCAAAACATGAAGAAGTAGCCCGAGCAGGGCGAATTCTGAATGTTTTTAGGATTGTGCGAGCACAAAGTGCGTAGCAATCCGTAGGTGTTAAAAAATAGAATAAAAAGAAAAGAATAAAAAGAAAAGAGGTTGCAATTATGAAAACAGAGGTAACCAGATTACTGGGAATTGAATATCCGATCATTCAAGGCGGAATGGCATGGGTTGCTGAATATCATCTTGCGGCTGCCGTATCAGAAGCCGGTGGCTTAGGCGTGATCGGAGCTGGAGGAGCACCGGCTTCATGGGTACGAGATCAGATCAGAGAAGTAAAGAAATTGACAGAGAAACCATTTGGGGTGAATCTGATGCTAATGAATCCGGAGTCGGATGAGATTGCGAAAATCATTGCCGAAGAAGGGGTTCAGGTAGTAACGACAGGGGCGGGAAATCCCGAGAAATATATGCAGATGTGGAAGGATGCGGGAGTGAAGGTTATCCCAGTAGTAGCGTCCGTAGCATTGGCGAGAAGAATGGAACGTTGCGGAGCAGATGCAGTTGTTGCAGAAGGGTGCGAAGCAGGGGGACATATTGGAGAGACAACAACGATGGCACTTGTACCACAGGTGGTGGATGCAGTGAGTGTGCCAGTAATTGCGGCAGGTGGTATGGCTGACGGAAGAGGTGTTGCTGCAGCATTTATGCTAGGAGCAAAAGCCGTACAGATGGGAACTTGCTTTGTGACAGTGAAAGAATCCATTGTTCATGATAACTATAAAAAATATGTAATTAAAGCAAAAGATATCGATACAAGGGTAACAGGAAGAACTACAGGACACCCAGTTCGAACAATCCGTAATAAGCAGACAAAAGAATACTTACGTCTTGAGGCAGCAGGAACTTCATTCGAAGAACTAGAGTTGTTGACCCTAGGGGGCTTGCGTAAGGCGGTAGTAGAAGGTGATGTGGAAACAGGAAGCATCATGGCTGGTCAAATTGCAGGATTGGTGAAGGATGAAGTGACAGCGAAGGAATTAGTGGTAAGAATTAACGACCAAGCGGAAGTACTACTGAAGGGAACAGAATCTTATGAGTAAAATTGCATTTATCTACCCAGGTCAAGGCTCACAGAAGGCAGGAATGGGTAAGGAGTTTTATGAACAATGTCCGAGTGCGAAAGATGTGTTTTTGATGGCATCGAAGGAACTCGATATAGATATGGAAGCATTGTGCTTCGAGGAAAATGACAAATTAGATATTACAGAATATACACAGGCGGCCATGGTAACCACATGTTTGGCTATGACTGAGGTTCTAAAAGAAAGAGGTCTTCGTCCAGAGGTTACAGCGGGATTGAGCCTCGGTGAGTATTGTGCAATCGCTGCGGCTGGTGGGATGAGCAATGAAGATGCTATTCGTACCGTACGGAAACGTGGAATCCTAATGCAGGAAGCGGTTCCGCTAGGAGAAGGCGCGATGGCAGCAGTTTTGGGGCTAGATGGAGAGAAGATTGAGGCGGTATTGGAACCGATTCAAGGGGTATCCATTGCCAATTACAATTGCCCAGGACAGATTGTAATCACAGGAGAAATCGCAGGTGTTGGGATTGCAGAGGAAGCTTTGAAAGAAGCGGGCGCGAAGAGAGTAATCCGATTAAATGTGAGTGGACCATTCCATTCCAAGATGCTGACACAAGCAGGAGCAGACCTCAAAGAAGTGTTGGAGCAGGTGGAGATTTCAAATCTAGAGATTCCATATGTAACCAATGTAACAGCGAAGTATGTGAATGATAGTTCAGAGATATGCGAATTGCTTGCGGAACAAGTATCTTCATCGGTACGTTGGGAGCAAAGTGTGCGCGAGATGATTGCACAGGGCGTTGATACATTTGTAGAAATCGGACCTGGAAAAACATTGAGTGGTTTCATGAAGAAAATTGATCGAAGTATCAAGGTTTATAATATTGAAACAATAGAGGATATGGAAAAAGTGTTAGAAGGGATGGCATAACATGCTAAATGGAAAAATTGCAGTAGTAACAGGTGCATCGAGAGGGCTTGGTCGCGGAATCGCATTGGAATTAGCAAGTCAAGGTGCTACGGTTGTTATTAATTACAATGGCTCAAAAGACAAGGCCGAGGAAGTGAAGAAAGCCATTGAGGACAATGGTGGAACGGCTATGACATATCAATGCAACATCGGGAATTATGCCGATTGTGAGAAGTTTTTTGCCGATGTAATTGCAGAATATGGACGAGTAGACATCCTAGTAAATAATGCAGGAATTACAAAAGATGGATTGATTATGCGTATGTCGGAGCAAGACTATGACGATGTATTAAATATCAACCTAAAAGGAACATTTAACTGTATTAAATTCGTTACAAGAGGGATGATGAAGCAGAGAAGTGGAAGAATTATTAATATTTCATCGGTTTCGGGAGTGCTAGGGAACGCAGGTCAAGCAAATTATTCAGCATCGAAGTCTGGAGTGATTGGCCTTACAAAATCAGTAGCCAGAGAATTGGCGTCACGAGGAATTACGGTCAATGCCATAGCACCTGGTTTTATTGAGACAGAGATGACAGATGTGTTGAGTGATAGTGTGAAGGAAACTGCAACAAAGCAGATTCCACTTGGAACATTTGGAAAAGTAGAGGACGTTGCCAATATGACAACATTTTTGGCGTCAGAGAAAGCAAAGTACATCACGGGGCAGGTAATTTGTGTCGATGGCGGGATGGCGATTTAAGGAAAGGAATGGTTATTAGCATGAAGAGAAGAGTTGTTATTACAGGAATGGGAGCAGTTACTCCAATTGGAAATAATGTAAACGATTTTTGGGCAAGTGTAAAAGAAGGAAAGGTTGGAGTAGGACCAATTACAAAATTTGACACAGAGAACTTCAAGATTAAGATAGCGGCAGAGTTAAAAGATTTTGTTGCAAAAGAATATATGGATTTCAAAGCGGCTAAACGTATGGAGGCATTCTCGCAATATGCGGTTGTAGCAGCAAAGGAGGCCATGGCTGATTCTATGTTAGATATGGACAAGGAAGATCCATTTCGTGTAGGTGTGATTGTTGGATCTGGAATTGGAAGTCTGAATATCATCGAGAAGGAACACGAGAAGATATTAGATGGAAAACCGGGAAGAGTTAATCCGCTTATAGTACCACTTATGATTTCGAATATGGCAGCGGGAAATGTTGCGATTCAACTAGGATGCAAGGGAAAATGTACGGATGTTGTAACGGCATGTGCCAGTGGAACTAATAGCATCGGAGACGCATTCCGTGCAATTGCATATGAAGATGCAGAGGTAATCTTTGCAGGTGGAACAGAAGCAGCGATTACACCAGTTGGCGTGGCTGGATTCTCAGGGCTAACAGCCCTATCTTCTGAGCCAGATGTTACCAAAGCATCTAGACCATTCGACGTAGATAGAAATGGATTTGTTATCGGTGAAGGTGCAGGAGTTATCGTGTTGGAAGAATTAGAGCACGCAAAAGCAAGAGGGGCTAAAATCTATGCGGAAATCGTAGGATATGGTTCTACTTGTGATGCATATCATATTACATCGCCAGCAGAAGACGGAAGTGGAGCAGCTAGAGCTATGACATTAGCAATGGAAGAAGCAGGTGTAAAACCAGAGGAAGTAGAATATATCAATGCACATGGAACAAGTACACATCATAATGATTTGTTTGAGACACGTGCGATTAACTTGACCTTTGGCGATGCAGCGAAGAACTTGAAGATAAATTCTACAAAGTCTATGATTGGTCACTTGTTAGGAGCTGCAGGTGGAGTAGAGGCTATTGTGTGTGTGAAGACAATACAAGAAGGATTTATTCACCAAACGATGGGAACTGAAAATGTAGATCCTGAGTGTGATTTGGATTATGTAATCGGGGCACCAGTAGAGAAGGAAGTTCGTTATGCAATGAGCAACTCGCTAGGATTTGGCGGACATAATGCAACGATTTTATTGAAGAAATACGAAGATTAAAACTAGACATGAAAATAAGTAGAGAAAGAAGGTAAAACGATGAAGTTTGATCAAATCATTCAATTGATAGAGGCTGTTTCGGATTCCAACCTTACGACATTTAAATATGAGGAAGGCGATGTGAAGATTTTACTTCGCACAAATGAGACTCCAATTATTACGACACAAGCACCACAGACAGTGGTACAAGCACAGGAAGTGATTGCACCAGCGGTAAATGGTAGTGTAGCAGTTGTAACAGAAATAGATGCAACCGAGAAGATAGAAGGAAATGTGGTAGCGTCTCCACTCGTTGGGACATTCTACGCAGCTCCATCAGAAGATGCCAAGCCGTTTGTAAGTGTAGGAGATACAGTGAAAAAGGGACAAGTATTGGGGATTGTAGAAGCGATGAAGTTGATGAACGAAATCGAAAGTGATTTCGATGGAGTAGTAAAAGAGGTTCTAGTAGAGAATGCAAAAGGTGTTGAGTATGGTCAACCACTTTTTGTCATTGCGTAGGAGTACATAATTTAGGAGGCTCATCATGAGATTAAACGTAAAAGAAATCGAAGAAATCATCCCGCACAGACATCCATTCTTGTTGATTGATTACATTGAAGATTATACACCGGGTAAGCATGCCATCGGTTACAAGTGTGTGACTTTTCGTGAGGACTTCTTCAAGGGTCATTTTCCACAAGAACCGGTAATGCCAGGAGTATTGACCATTGAAGCCATGGCACAGGTCGGTGCAGTAGCATTATTGTGCCAAGAAGAACTAAGAGGAAAAATTGCTTATTTTGCAGGAATTAACAAATGCAAATTCAAAGGCAAGGTAGTGCCTGGCGATAAGTTAAAATTAGAAGTGAATATGATAAAACAAAAAGGACCAATCGGGGTAGCAGAAGGTGTTGCAAGTGTGGACGGTAAAGTCGTAGCGACCGCAGAACTTACTTTCATGGTTGGCTAATGAAGGGACGGTTATTTATATGATTCAAAAAGTATTGGTTGCAAACCGTGGTGAAATTGCGGTAAGAATTATTCGTGCTTGTCGCGAGATGGGAATTGAAACAGTTGCCATTTACTCTGAGGCAGATAAAGAAGCATTGCATACACAGCTTGCAGATGAGGCGGTTTGCATTGGACCTGCGCCGTCGAGTGAAAGTTATCTGAATATGGAGAGTATCATCAGTGCTACGATTATTTCAGGTGCAGATGCCATCCATCCGGGATTTGGATTTTTATCAGAAAACAGTAAGTTTGTAGACCTATGTAAGCAATGCAACATTACATTTATCGGACCAGACGGAGATGTGATGCGCAAGATGGGGCACAAGCAAGAAGCGAGAAATACGATGATAGCAGCTGGAGTTCCTGTCATCCATGGAAGCAAGGAACCAATCTATGATGCGGAAGCAGGATATGCAATTGCAGCTGAGGTTGGCTATCCAGTTATCGTAAAGGCTGCCCTAGGTGGTGGTGGAAAAGGAATGCGTGTTGCGGAGTGTGCGGAGGAATTTGAGAAGGCGTTTCAGACGGCTCAGAAAGAAACACAGATGGCATTTGGCGATAACACGATGTATATCGAGCATTTCGTAGTGGAACCACGACATGTGGAGTTCCAGATTTTAGCAGATAAATATGGCAATGTGATACATCTAGGAGAGAGAGATTGTTCGGTGCAGAGAAATCATCAAAAGATGATCGAAGAGGCGCCGTCGGTTGCTCTTAGTGAAGAATTAAGAGCGAAGATGGGGGATGCAGCAGTCCGAGCAGCAAAGGCAGCAAACTATGAAAATGCAGGAACCATTGAATTTTTGCTTGAAAAATCGGGTGCCTTTTATTTTATGGAAATGAATACGAGAATTCAAGTAGAGCACCCTGTAACGGAGTGGGTAACTGGAATTGACTTGATTAAGGAACAGATTCGCATTGCAAATGGGGCGGAGCTTTCGTATAAGCAAGAGGACGTGAAGATTACAGGTCATGCCATCGAATGTAGAATTAATGCTGAGAATCCAGCGAAGAACTTTAGACCATCACCAGGATTGATTACAGACATGTATTTGCCAGGTGGGAAAGGTGTGAGAATCGACGCAGCGATTTACAGTGGATATACAGTTCCGGCATACTATGATTCTATGCTAGCGAAGATTATCGTACATGCGAAGAATCGTGAAGAAGCGATTCGTAAGATGTCTTGTGTATTAGGTGAGGTAATCATAGAGGGAATCGATACAAATGTAGATTATCAGTATGAGATTATGAACCATCCAGATTTTATCAAGGGTGACATCGATGTAGAATTTATAGAAAAGATGTCAAAATAAACAGATATCGAGCAGGAAGCAGATATTACAAATAGAGGTGAAGAATGAAGCTAAATAATGTGTTTAAGAAAACAGTCAAGCATTATATTCCTTTGAATGAAACGAATGTGAATACAATTACACCTGATAAACATGAAGAAAACATCAACGAGGAGAAACCAGAAGTACCACAGGGTCTCCTTCGCAAATGTAACAAATGCAACAAAGCGATTTTTACAGGTGAGGTAAAGGCAAATTATTATATTTGTCCAAAATGTGGAGGGTATTTCCGTATGCATGCAATGCATCGAATCGGAATGATCGTTGATGAGGGGACCTTCGAAGAATGGGATATGGGATTGCAGACGAAGAATCCACTAGAATACCCAGGATATGAAGAGAAAATCGAAGTTCTACAGGAAAAAACCAAGCTAGATGAGGCTGTAATCACAGGATGTGGAACGATTGATGGACACAAGGTGGCAATCGGAGTCATGGATGGAAGATTCCTAATGGCAAGTATGGGGCAGGTTGTGGGTGAAAAAATCACTCGTGCAACAGAGAAAGCTACAGATGAGAAGATGCCATTGATCTTGTTCTGTTGTTCGGGTGGAGCAAGAATGCAAGAGGGGATTACTTCGCTTATGCAGATGACCAAAACATCAGCAGCACTGAAACGTCATAGTGATGCTGGATGTCTATACATCTCTGTTTTGACTGATCCTACAACGGGAGGAGTGACGGCGAGTTTTGCGATGCTAGGAGATATTATCTTGGCAGAACCGAAGGCATTGATTGGATTTGCAGGACCTAGAGTAATCGAGCAGACAATCGGGCAGAAATTACCAAAAGGATTTCAACGTTCAGAATTCTTATTGCAACATGGATTTATTGATGAAATTGTAGAGCGTGAGAATATGAAGAGTGCCTTGAGTCAAATTTTAGAACTACATGATATGAATTTGGATGCTAGTAAAAAATCAATAAAAGATAAAAAAGGCATGAAGATAGATTTGAGTTCAGAAAGTGGCAGCAGAGTGGTTGATGTTTGGAATCGTGTTTTGTTATCGCGCAAGAAGGATAGACCAGTTGGAGTGCAGTATATAGAGGCAATGTTTACGGATTTTGTGGAACTTCATGGAGATAGATATTTTGCAGATGATGAAGCAATCATCGGTGGAATAGCAAAACTAGAAGGAAATCCAGTTACCGTGATTGTACAGGCAAAAGGAAGAGATACAAAAGAGAATATCAGACGTAATTTCGGTATGCCTTCTCCAGAAGGATATCGCAAAGCACTTCGTTTGATGAAACAAGCAGAGAAATTCAATCGACCAATTATCTGCCTAGTGGACACACCAGGTGCATTCTGTGGATTGGAAGCAGAAGAGCGCGGACAAGGGGAAGCGATTGCAAGAAACTTGTTTGAAATGTCAGGAATCAAAGTTCCGATTCTTTCCATCGTAATTGGAGAAGGTGGAAGTGGTGGAGCACTTGCTATGGCGACTTCAGATGAGGTGTGGATGTTAGAAAATGCAGTATATTCCATTCTTTCACCAGAGGGTTATGCTACCATTTTATGGAAGGATAGCAAGAAAGCACAAGAGGCTGCAAAACTGATGAAGATGACAGCAAGTGATCTGAAAGAAGCAGGGATTGTAGAGAAAATCATATCGGAACCAGATGAATTTACAGAGGAAAATCTGGACGAAGTATCTGGAAAACTTACTCATGATATCAAGAAATTTATAAAAGCATATCAGAAGTATACGACAGAGGAATTGCTTGAGAAGAGATATCAACGTTTCCGCCAGATGTAATCGATATTTAGATGATAAAAATGCAGATATTGATATAGGAGAAAAGGCAATGAAATATAAACCATTGGTAATTGGAGAAGTGAAAGCCAAATATCCCATCGTTCAAGGTGGAATGGGGGTTGGTATTAGCTTGGGAGGTTTAGCAGGAGCAGTGGCTAAAGCGGGTGGTGTCGGTATCATATCTTCGGCACAGATTGGATTCCGCGATGAATTATTTGCAAAAGACCAGTTCGGGTCGAATATCAGAGCGATAAATAGCGAATTTCAAAAAGCACGTGCAATCGCACCAGATGGTGTGATTGGGTTTAACATTATGGTGGCTCTTAAGCATTATGCGGAGTATGTGAGAGAAGCGGTCAAGGCAGGTGCAGATATCATTATATCAGGCGCTGGAATTCCAACAGAGCTCCCAGAGTATGTGAAGGGATTCAAAACAAAGATTGCACCGATTGTCTCAACAAATAAATCGGCAAAAGTGATATTGAAATTCTGGGATAAGAGATATAACAGAACAGCAGATATGGTGGTCATAGAGGGGCCACAAGCTGGAGGACACTTAGGATTCAACCTGGAGCAATTGGAGAAGTTTGACGAAGAAACCTACAAGGATGAAATCCGAGATATCCAGAAAACAGTAAAAGAATATGAGGAAAAGTATGCCTGTCATATTCCTGTTGTAGTTGCTGGTGGTATCTACGATAGCAAGGATATGGAAGATATCATGTCTCTTGGCATCGATGGAGTACAAGTCGGTACCAGATTCGTTACAACTTCCGAGTGTGACGCATCCGAAGCATATAAAAACACCTATATCCAAGCATCAAAAGAGGATGTCCGAATCGTGAAGAGTCCGGTGGGAATGCCAGGACGCGCAATCAACAATCCATATATGGAAAGTGTCATGAAAGGTGAGAAAAAAACACCAAAAACATGTTTGGCTTGTTTGCAAAAGTGTAATCCACAGGAAATTCCGTATTGCATCACCGAGGCATTAATTAATGCAGCGAACGGAAAAGTGGAGGACTGCTTGCTATTTTGCGGTGCAAAGGCATACAAGGCAGAAAGAATAGAAACGGTGGAAGAAGTGATACAAGATTTGGTGGGGAATCATTAGGGTAACGACGCCACCATGATTCGTTCAGGATAATAAAAGGAGAAGTCAAATGAGCACACATGATCTGATTAATGAAATACTAGTGAATCTATTTCACCAGATATGGGAATTAGAAGAGCGAGGTATTATATCGGAGGAATTTGCAGATATTAGTAATAATGATATGCATATTATAGAGGCGATTGGTTTAGATGCGAATAATAATATGTCTGTTATTGCAAAAAAAATGAATATCACAGTGAGCTCATTGACAATTGCGATGAACGCATTGGTGAGAAAAAACTACGTCATGCGAATTCGTAGTGATGAAGACCGTCGAGTGGTATATATAGCACTTACGGAAAAAGGTGAAAAAGCATTTCACCACCACGCTGCCTTCCACAAAAAAATGGTGAAAGCAGTGGCAGCACATCTGACAGATGAAGAGTTGGATGTGTTAGAGGACATGCTGGTGAAACTAAGCGGCTTCTTCGCCGGCTACCAATGAAAAAATCCCTGTCCCTTTTATGCCCTCAGGGTGTGGAGAACATCCATGACGGTCAATGAATGGTCGAGCAATTGGTAACAAGTTTCATAGTCATTCTTCGAGAACATCGTATAAAAATCTAGCAACTCATAGTGCATCGCATTGTCAAATTCATGTGTGCCACTATGGGTTGTTTTTTCATTTTTTACAAGGCTTACATCTGTGAGTCGACTGGATTGAGCATCAATATATATAGAGCCTTCTACCCCTTGGATTTGTATTGAACTATTTGCATCACTGTCTTTCCCAGAAATACAAGTGGCTATAAAATTATCATAAGTCAAAATAGCGACACCCGAGGTGTCAATTCCGCGTTCTAGATTCGGAAAGTACTGCAAAGAGTTTGGTTTGCCGAAAAGACCAATCACAAAGTGTAGGTTGTATACATTCAGATCCATCAATGCACCACCTGAGAATTTGGGGTTAAATACATTGGGTGTACCTCCTGCCAAGAAGTCAGTGTATCGACTAGAGT
The DNA here is from genome assembly GCA_964367905.1 of uncultured Lachnospiraceae bacterium. GTDB lineage: Bacteria > Bacillota > Clostridia > Lachnospirales > Lachnospiraceae > CAUPWF01. Next base: position 6,333 of record CAYIZP010000012.1, on the reverse strand, counting down.
GTTTGGAGAAATTACAGGTCACGAGTTTCACGTTGCCGATTCCCTTGAGGGAATTTTGGACCCAGCGATAATTAGGGAGGTGAATGGTAGTGATTGCCTCGAATAAAAACAAGTTGTTTTCCTTTGCGATAGAAACAAGTTCTTCTGTTTCGGTATAGGTGGAAGTAAATGGTTTCTCACAGATGACATGCTTGCCAGCAAGTAGAGCTTGCTTTGTCTGTGCGTAATGGAGGCTGTTTGGGCTTGCAATATAGACAAAATCAATGTTCGAGTTCTCCAACATCTCAGAAAGAGTGGTGTAGTGACTCGGAATGTTATGTTTTGTGGCAAACTCTAGCGCACGTTCTTTTGTTCTAGAGTAGCAAGCGACTACCTCACAGCCATCTACAGTATGTACAGCTTCAAGAAATTTGTCGACGATAATATTGCTTCCAATCGTTGCGATCTTCATAGTTTTAAATCTCCTTTGTTCATTGTTTTCTTTTAGTATACCATATGATATACTAATTGTAATTAGGGACAGGGATGTTTTCATTGGGGACGGGGGTTTTCTTCAAAAAACAACGTCCCCAATGAAAATGAATCGACGATGGAGGTGCACTATGAATTTTGAGCAAAGGTTTTATGAGAAGGAATTCAAGCTGAATGACACAGATAGTAGTATCGTGGAATATATTTTGGAACATCGTAGTGAAATCGATAAATTAGCGATTCAGAAAATTGCAAGTGACTTGTTTATATCACCAAATGCGGTGATGCGTCTTTCGAAGAAGCTAGGGTATAGTGGATTCTCGGAGTTGAAGTTTGCGTTGCATAATGAGGAGACAAAACAACTGGAGAACACCAGCAATATGACGGTTGCAGGGAAGGTTATGGAGAAGATTCCGGGTAATATTGTGCGTACTCGAGATTTGCGTGATGAAGAGCTCATGGAGAAGATGGTGAAGGACATGAAGCAGGCCAACAAGATTCTGTTTGTAGGAACAGGAGATTCGGCATATTTTGCGGAGCAGTTTGGGAGGTACCTGAGGTGTCTGGATAAGCACGTGGAGTATTTCCCGCAGATTAATGATATGGAGTATATGGCGCGGCAGTATGGGGCAGGTGACATGGTGGTTGTGCTGAGTGCATCGGGTAGAGTCGAGCGATTAGTGAATATTGCAAAACGGGCAAAAGCCCAGGGAAGCCTTGTGTATTGCATGACACATTTTGGAGAAAATCCATTGAGTAAGGTGTGTGATGAGCAGCTCTGCTTCTGGGGAGAGAAGAGAGTGGTGAATGGATATAATGTGACGGATTATATCGGATTGATGATGTTGATTCGATTGATTTGTGAAGAATATTGGAAGGAGCTCTGTGTATAAATACACAGGGCTTTTTTTGTGCAGTGGGAAATTACGGTGTATAAATATCAAAAATGGGAGGAGTATAAACATAATATGGTAGATTAGGGATAAAGCAGATGAGTTAGACTCATAGGATAGAAAAAAGATATGAGAGAAGGAGGCGTTAAGGAATGAAAATTGTAATTGCGTCGGATTCATTTAAGGGATCGATTGAGGCGATTCAGATTGGCAACATTGTGGAGAGGGTAGCGAAGAAGACGCTGGCACAATGCCAAGTGGTGAAAATCCCTATGGCAGATGGTGGAGAAGGAACTGTGGATTGTCTGATGGAGTCCTTGCAAGGGCGAAAAGTGGAATGTACGGTGAAAAACCCATTGTTACGCGATATTTCGGCAGAGTATGGTCTGGTAAATGAAATGGCTGTGATGGAGATGGCAGTAGCATCTGGAATTACTCTTGTGAGTGATGATGAGAGGGATGTGATGAAGCAGAGTACTTATGGTACAGGACAGATGTTGATTCATGCCTTAGAACACGGTTGCAGGGAAATCTATATCGGAATCGGTGGTAGTGCGACCAATGATGGAGGAATTGGATTTGCACAAGCAATCGGTGTGAAATTCTATGATGCAGAAGATAGGGAAGTGGAAACAATTCCAGAAAATTTTACGAAGATTACGAGAATCGATGCGAGCCAGATTCACGAGCAAGTGCTACAAGCGAATATTACCGTGATGAGTGATGTGACGAATCCATTGCTTGGACCTACTGGAGCGACTTATGTATTTGGAAAACAAAAGGGAGCAACGCCCGAGCTTCAGAAGAAGTTGGAAGCGGGAATGGAACACTATATCGGCATCGCGGAGCAGGTTACGGGGCGTCTTGTACGAAACGAAGCAGGGGCGGGAGCAGCAGGCGGACTGGGTGCAGCCCTTATGTTGTTTACCAATGCGAAGATGCAATCAGGGATTGAAACAGTTCTAGAGGTTTTGGATTTTCAAAATCGGATTTATGATGCAGACTTGGTCATCACAGGAGAGGGCAGAATGGATTATCAGTCCGCATATGGTAAGGTTCCAGCGGGAGTAGGCAAGGTTTGTCTAAGTGAAAATATTCCCTGTGTTGCAATTGTAGGTGGAATGGGAGAGCGAGCAGAAGAGATGTACAACCATGGGATTCGTAGCATCATACCGACAGTCAATGGCATTATGCCACTAGAAGAGGCGATTGAGCATGCCGAGGAATTATACGAGAGCGCAGTCGAGCGATTGCTGAGATGCATCAAAGTCGGGATGGAGCTATAGACTGTGTATATTTACACAATTGATGGTTTCAAGGTGAATTTATATCGATAAATGAAAAATGTGAAAAAAATATGATTTAATAAATGCAAGAAACGCAGTTAGCTGCAAAGGTAAAGGAGAAGAGATATGAAGTTATTTGAGTTAACAAATGAAAACATGATCTTGCTTGATGCTTCGGCGAAAACAAAGGACGAAGTAATCAAACAACTAGTACAAGTATTGTACGACAATGGAAAAATTAGTTCAGTAGAGGGGTTCTTGGAAGCGATTTATGAGAGAGAATCTATTTCTGAGACAGGAATTGAGAACGGATTTGCAATTCCACATGGAAAATCAGACTGCGTAAGAGAAGCAGCATTTGCAGTGATGACAACAAGAGACGTGGTTTCAGATTGGGAGAGTTTAGACCCAGACAACGAAGTAAAACATATCATTATGTTGGCAATACCAAAAAGTGAAGGTGGAAGCACTCATCTAGATCTATTGGCAACATTGATGGAGAGAATGAGCGACGAAGATTATGCCAACGCTTTATTCGCTTCAAA
>CAYIZP010000012.1:0-3038 GCA_964367905.1 uncultured Lachnospiraceae bacterium | reverse complement strand
CATTGATGGAGAGAATGAGCGACGAAGATTATGCCAACGCTTTATTCGCTTCAAAAACTCCAAAAGAATTATTTGATAAGCTAGATGCAGTACAAGAAAAAGAAGAGAGAAATATCGAATACACAAAATCAATCGTAGCAGTTACAGCTTGTCCAGCTGGAATCGCACATACTTATATGGCGGCACAAGCACTTGTGAAGGCAGGCGAAGAGATGGGTGTAAAAGTCTACGTTGAGAAGCAAGGCGCAAACGGAATTGAAGATAGACATACATCAGAAATGTTGAAAAATGCAGATGCAGCAATTTTCTCCGTAGGAGTTGCAGTAAAAAATGCAGAGCGTTTTGATCATTTGCCAATCACAAAGACTCAAGTAGCAGAACCACTAAAAGATGCAAAATCAATTATTACAAGAGCGTTAGAAAAAGCAGAAAACTTCCAAAAGGGAGAATATCAAGGCAGCGAAAGCTCTGATGAAAAAATGGGACTTGGAGAGGAAATCAAGCAAGCAGTTATGACAGGTATCTCTCATATGGTACCGCTCGTAGTAGCTGGAGGAATGATCTTAGCAATTGCAGTATTAATTACTCAACAGTTTGGTTTACAAGACTTATATAATGAAACAGGTTCATGGCTTAACAACTTCCGATTGTTATCGGGGGGGCTACTTGGTACATTGTTAGTTCCTGTAATGGCAGCATACATGGCGTATGCGATCTCCGAAAAGACAGCATTGTGTTCTGGTTTTGCAGCCGGACTTGCAGCCAACATGGTAGGTGGTGGATTCTTAGCTGGTATGCTCGGTGGTTTGATTGCAGGTTACTTGGTTCGTTACATGAAAAAATATCTTCCTGCAAAAGGAGCATTTTCAGGATTTATCAGTTTCTTCGTATATCCAATCGTAAGTACCGTGTTAATCGGTGTAATTATGTTCTTCATCATTGGTCAACCAGTTGCTTGGTTAAACAATGCATTATTTGATTTCCTACGTAGCCTACAAGGTGCAAACGTATTATTACTTGGTGCAGTGATTGGTATCATGACATCATTTGACCTAGGTGGACCTGTAAATAAAGCGGCTTACGCATTCTCAGTGGCAGCATTAGACGAAAACTTATTACTTCCTTATGCGATTTTTGCTTCTGTAAAAATGGTTTCAGGATTTGCAATTACAATGACTACTTTAGTAGCAAAAAAATATTACAATGCAGAAGAGCGAGAAGCTGGAAAAACAACATGGTTGTTGGCACTTGGTGGAATCACAGAGGGAGCAATTCCATTTATGATGAAACATCCACTAAAAGTAATCGTATCATTATGTACAGGTTCAGCAATCTGTGGAATGATCATCGCTTGGACAAACATTGGATTAAATGTACCAGGAGCTGGAATCTTCTCTATGTTCCTACTTGATACATCGGTATCAACATTGAATCCAGTAATGAGTGCAGCAGCATGGTTATTGGCGGCAGTGTTTGGAGCAGTTATTTCAACAATTATGTTAGTATTTATGATGAAACACAGTAAGCATCCAGAAATTTATGATTAAGAGTTCATGCTTCATGCCTGATTGAGCATGAAGCATGAGGTGATTCAACAATAGAAAGGGCAAAAATATGGCAGCAAAGAATGTACACGTAATCCCACACATGCATTGGGATAGAGAATGGTATTTTACGACAGAAGAATCTAGGATTTTGCTTGTAAATAATATGGAAGAAATCATGACAAGACTAGAGACGGACGACAACTATCCATACTATATGCTAGATGGGCAGACTGCAATTCTAGAGGATTATTTTGAGGTGAAACCTGAGAACAGAGCGAGGGTAGACGCGTTGATTAAGAAGGGGAAATTAATCATCGGACCTTGGTATACACAGACAGATGAGATGGTAGTCGGCGGCGAGTCGATTGTTAGGAATCTGCTCTACGGATTGAAAGATAGCCGTGAATTCGGAGACCCAATGATGATCGGATACCTACCAGACTCATTTGGTCAAAGCGAGAAATTGCCACAGATTCTAAATGGATTTGATATTGACCGTGCGATTTTCTGGAGAGGTAGTTCAGAGAGACACGGCACAAACAAACAAAATTTCTACTGGGAGAGCGAGTCAGAGGGAAAAGTTCTCGTTCACTTATTGCCACTAGGTTATGCCATCGGGAAATATTTGCCAGTAGAGATCGAAGCATTGAAGACGCGTATGAGCAAATACATGCCAGTTCTAGAACGTGGTGCAGTAAATGAAGAAATTGCACTACCAAACGGACATGATCAGATGCCGATTCAAAAAGATATCTACGAAGTAATGAAGAGCTTAAAAGAAATCTACCCAGACAAAGACTTTTTCCTAAGTAGATATGAAAATATCTTCGAAGAGTTAGAGAAGGTACCAAATCTAGATACCATCAAAGGAGAGTTACTAGACGGGAAATACATGAGAGTTCACCGTTCGATCTTCTCTACAAGAGCAGATTTGAAGACCATCAATACAAGAATTGAAAACAAGATTACCAATACGCTAGAGCCATTGGCGAGTATCGCACACAAGCTAGGATTCCCTTATGAACATGGATTGATTGAGAGAATCTGGAAGGAAATCATGAAGAACCATGCACATGATTCTATCGGTTGTTGTTGTAGTGATAAGGTTCATCAACAGATTGAGAACCGTTTTACACTGGCAGAGGACAAGACAGACGAATTAATCAAGTATTACAAGAGAAAAATCGTGGATGCAATGAGCTGTGAGCCGACCTTGGATAAACTTACGGTATTCAACTTACTTCCATATGCGAGAAAAGGTGTGGTAGAGGCACAGATTATCACAAAGATGACAAACTTCGACCTAGTAGATGAAGCTGGCAAGAAATATGGATTCAAAGTAGTGAAGAGCGAGGTGGTAGATGCAGGTCTGATCGATAGACAAATCGTACACTATGGAGATTACGCACCATTTGTAAGATATTACCTCAACTTCATCGACGAGATTCCAGCTATGGGATATAAGACTTTCTTGATTCAAGAAAAAGAAGG
>CAYIZP010000011.1:38092-74816 GCA_964367905.1 uncultured Lachnospiraceae bacterium | reverse complement strand
ACAGTTCAATTTTATACTGTTTTCCTAGCAATGTCAAGCATTAGATTCCATACTCCTGCACACACTCTAATACTGATTTGATTTCCTCGTATGTAAAACCTTTTCGGGCAAGATATCCATATAATTTCGTTTTTTGCTCCTCCGATATGTTGTCAAGATCAATCCCTCTTCTACGTATCGCTCTCTGGACAGCACTACTTTCTCCTTGTTCTGCGATAATATGATCTAATGCATGTATGATATCCTCTTCCTTAATGCCCTTTTCTCGCAATTGAAACATTAGTTCTCTTCGACTCTTTCTGTCATAATGTGCCCTGACATAAGATTCTGCATATATACTATCATTAATATATCCGAAACTCTTCACATAAGTAATTGCTTCCTCTACATTCCCTTGGGAATATCCATTTTGTTCTAATTTCTTACGCAATTGAACCTCGGTTCTTGGCATCTGTTCTAAAAGATGTAAAGCGCGCTTCTTCGCGCGCTTTAACAATACCGTGTGTTCAATCTCATTATAAATTTCTTCTGAGAGATCTATACCCGTTTCAATTCTATACTTCTTAATCTCACCCTTATACAACGTTAGCTTAATTCCATCCTCTAGTACAACTTTAAATTTTATTTTTGAGATTTCAATAATATCTTCAACTAGCATTATTCTTTCTCTTTCTTTGTAGCTGTTTCTGACTTACCGTCCGTCTCACTTTCTCCAAGCAAACCATAATGCTTTCTAATTTGTCTGCTTAGCGCTTCGACAATTTCTGGGTGCTCAGCTAAGTATACTTTCGCATTCTCTCTTCCTTGTCCAATCTTATTTCCTTCATAGGCATACCATGCACCACTTTTGCTCACTAGATTCAACCCTGTCGCTAGGTCAAGGACATCTCCTTCTTTTGAAATACCTTTTCCAAACATAATGTCAAACTCTGCTTCCTTAAATGGAGGTGCGATCTTATTCTTGACCACTTTTACACGTGTTCTGTTACCAACCATATCTCCACTTAACTTCAAGGTTTCAATCCTTCTAACATCCATTCTTACAGAAGAGTAGAACTTTAATGCACGCCCACCTGTTGTAGTCTCTGGGTTTCCAAACATCACACCTACCTTCTCACGCAATTGATTGATGAAGATTACCACACAGTTGGACTTACTGATAATCGGTGTCAACTTTCTCAACGCTTGGGACATCAATCTCGCTTGCAAACCAACATGAGCATCTCCCATATCACCCTCAATCTCTTGCCTTGGAACCAAGGCTGCAACCGAGTCAACAACTACAATATCCATAGCACCTGAACGTACCATCGTTTCAGTAATCTCCAACGCCTGCTCTCCACTATCTGGTTGCGAAATATATAATTCGTTGATATCTACTCCAATGCTCTTAGCATAGACAGGGTCAAGTGCATGTTCCGCATCAACAAAGCCTGCGATCCCCCCCATCTTCTGCACCTCAGATATAATATGTAATGCAACGGTAGTCTTACCACTCGACTCTGGTCCATACACTTCTACAACACGCCCCTTTGGAACTCCTCCCAAGCCAAGTGCTATATCAAGACTTAGAGAACCTGTTGGAATCGTCTCCACCGCTACTTGCGCCCGTGGATCCCCTAACTTCATTACTGCTCCCTTACCAAAATCCTTCTCTAATTGTAATATCGCTGCTTCCAATGCTTTCTTTTTATCTTCATTTGCCATTTTATCGCCCTCCTAAATCGAACTCATGTTCGTCTTTATAATATTATGATACTTTTGCAAATTTGTCAACTACTAATTGCCTTAGTTCGAAATCCTCCTCTCTCAAATTGTTTGCTGTTGGGTATCAAAAGCATGAAGTTGCTAAGAATGGATGTCTAGAATTGACATTCGATTCGCTGTAGCGAAAGAAAAAATAGAACTTGCTTGCTTTTAATTATTTTATCAAAATAAAATGAAAATGTCTATAGCTACTTTTATCTTGGATAATCAAGTTATTAGTTGACTTGTAACTTCTCTCCACGTTATAATATCAGTAATAGTATTAGAAGGGAGTGGCAGAATCTATCTTCTGTCTTATTAAAATGAGTGATAAAAAATCGAAAGAAAATTATTTAAAGCAAACGCCCGATCTAAACAAACAAAAACCGTCTAAGATTCCACAGTACTTTACCAAAAGTTGGGGACTGTTTTTGGTCATTGCATTTAGTATCGGCATTTTCTTCCTCTTTTGGAACTTTCAGTCCATACTAGAAGTCTTAAGCGAAGGAATCTCCATATTAATGCCTATTATTGCAGGGTGTGCAATTGCCTATCTATTGTTACCCATGGTTAAAACAATCGATAAGTTTCTTATTCCATTTGTAACAAAGAAATTCAAATGGTCAAACAAGGGAATACGTTCTACCCGCCTGTTCAGTATTGTAATCTCTGAACTATCTATGCTTTTTTTAATCTTTTTATTATTTTATATGTTGATCCCAGAGATTTATCGCAGTGTGTTAAATGTAATCGAGAATTTCTCTACTGTAGCAAATAGCTTTGTTGATTGGTTTTCTAGTTTCACCTTCAACAATCCTGATATTTCCATTTTTTTAACTGATTCCCTCGAGCAGGTATTGACCTCTCTAGAAACATGGATGGAAACAGATTTATTAACACAGGCGAATACCTTTATGTCTGACTTGACCATCGGTGTCATCGGATTCATAACAGGCTTGACAGACTTCTTCCTCGGAATCATTATCTCCATCTATGTTCTGTACAGCCGCGATTTATTCTCTCGCCAAGCCAAGAAATTAATCTATGCGATGCTCCCATGCCAAAGAGCAAATTTAATCCTACATATCACAAAAAAAAGCAATGCAATCTTCGGTGGATTCATTACAGGAAAAATAATTGACTCTATCATCATTGGGATTTTATGTGCCATTGGGATGACAATCTTTAATTTTCCATATGTATTACTAATCAGTGTAATCATTGGGGTTACAAATTTTATTCCATTCTTTGGTCCATTCATCGGTGGAATCCCATGTGCTTTGCTGCTATTTTTAATCGACCCACTACAAGGACTCTACTTTGCACTGTTTGTTCTCTTCTTACAACAACTAGATGGAAATGTAATCGGTCCTCGTATCTTAGGCGAATCCACAGGACTTCCGTCCTTCTGGGTAATTGTAGCAATTTTAGTCGGCGGAGGATTATTCGGATTTGCTGGAATGGTAATGGGCGTACCTACTTTTGCAGTCATCTATTACTTAGTGACTCTATATATCAATCAGCGATTAGGTAATAAGAAACTTCCGATTGAAACAGATTTGTACACTCCCGATAATTACGTGGATGATGATACGATGAAATTTGTCAATCTCCTAGAGCCAGAAGAAAGCCCAACAACAATAGAATTAGAACAAATAAAAACGAAAACAAAACAAGAAGAGGTGAAATAAATGCCAATACGCGTGCAAAATGACTTACCAGCAAAAGAACAACTAGAACTTGAGAATATATTTGTTATGGATGAATACCGTGCGATACATCAAGATATCCGTCCAATTAAGATTGGCCTATTGAATCTGATGCCATTGAAGGAAGATACCGAATTACAGATTTTACGTGCAATGTCTAATACACCACTACAAGTAGATGTATCCTTTGTTAATGTTACTTCACATAAATCAAAGAACACTTCTACAAGTCATTTAAACAAGTTTTATCAGACATTTGCAGAGATTCGCGAACAGAAATTTGATGGATTTATTATTACGGGAGCACCTGTGGAACAGATGCCTTTCGAAGAAGTAAACTATTGGGATGAACTGAAAGAAATTATGGATTGGACAAAAGAAAATGTAACCTCAACCCTACATATTTGTTGGGGAGCTCAAGCTGCCCTCTACCATCATTTTAGAATCAACAAAGTCGGTGTAGCAGAAAAGGTGTTTGGAATCTTTCCACACAAAGTACTCAATCGTAAGATTCCATTGGTTCGAGGTTTTGATGATATCTTCTATGCACCGCATTCACGCCACACAACCGTAGAGCGTGAGCACATCGTGAATGATTCAAGACTTGTCATGCTAGCCGAATCTGAAGAAGCTGGAGTCTTTCTTGCAATGTCGCATGATGGAAAGCAAGTATTTGTCACTGGACACCCTGAATACGACCGCATCACCCTTGATAACGAATATAAGAGAGATGTAGGCAAAGGACTCGATATCAAAATGCCAGTAAATTATTATCCTGAGAACAATCCAGAGGAACGACCAGTATTAAGTTGGCGTGCACATGCGAATAACTTATATACCAATTGGTTGAACTACTACGTATACCAAGCAACACCATATGATTTGTAGCAATTAGGGACGGGGGAGATATGAGCGAAAGCTCATCCATACCCCGTCCCTTTTGTTTGACGGTAATTTAATAGTACGTTTCTGGCCTTCTGTCTCGAAAGACTCCCCAGAAACTTCTATGCTTGGCAATTTCATCCAAATCGAATGTCGCTGTCATAACAGAATTACTTTCACGGTCTGCCTCACAGACCACATTCCCTAGGTGGTCTGTGATAAATGAGGAGCCATGGAACTGAATTGCAAGCACATCGGTCTCCACACCAATTCTGTTGGAGGCCACTACAGGTACTATATTTGCTGCTGCATGTCCACACATGCAGTTTTGCCAATGTTGTTTCGAATCTATGTGCGGTGCATATGGTTCACTTCCTATAGCAGTAGGATAGATGATTAATTCTGCACCCTGCAATGCCAATGCACGAGCACATTCAGGGAACCATTGATCCCAGCAGATCCCAATGCCTATTTTTGCATATTTTGTATCGAATACCTTATACCCTAAATCTCCAGGTTTGAAGTAAAACTTCTCACCATATGGCAATCCGTCTGGAATATGATTTTTTCTATATATCCCAAGAACTTCTCCATCCGCATCAATCATAGCAAGCGAGTTATAATAACAATTGATACTCTTCTCAAAAAAACATACTGGAATTACCACATCCAACTCTTTCGCTATTTTTTTGAAATGATTGACCGCCTTATTTCCCTCTAATGTTGTAGCCAAACCAAAATATTCAGCCTTATGTTGCTTGCAGAAATATTCTGTCTCAAACAGTTCTTGTAATGCAACCACATTGGCTCCAAGCTTGACTGCTTCTCTCACATTCTTTTCTGCATTCATGATATTCTCATCAATATTTGCACTACACGCCATCTGAGTTGTAGCAACTACTATCTTTCTCATCAAATCACCCTTTCATCTTCCTAGTTTATATCACGGTCTAGATTGCACTTAGATAGATCGCCCGAATTTCCTCTCGAGAAAAATCAATCGGATGTGCCGATACAGGATTGACTTTAAAGTGGTTCTCTGTCATCCATTCTACATCCACTTCTTGTATCCCCTGCTCTGACAAGTTGGTTTTCATTCCTATTTCTTTAATAAATTTTTCCAACATAGGCAGACAATCTTTTTCATCTGTGCCTCCTAAGCATTTTGAAATCACTCTAGATTTTGTTTTTATGGAAGGTAAGGTTTTTCTCATTACACTCGGCATAATCGCTGCTAACCCCTTTGCATGAACAATATCTCTCAATCCACTAGCAGGATGTTCCAGATTGTGAGCCAAGGTAACGCTTGTTGTGTTAATCACCATTCCACCATATAGGCTTGCTAGAGTTAGGTTGTCCCAATTCTCTGGTCTGCCATCTCCACTATTCAACGCTCGCAAAGATTGTGCTGCCAACGTCATTCCTTGAACCGCCAACATGTCAGTGATTGGCTGTGCACGTTTTGATATATATCCCTCTAAATTATGACAAAAGGCGTCAAATCCAACAGCATTTAGAACTGATTTTGGCATACTTTCCATCAACTCAGAGTCTAATATAGAAGCCTTTGGTATAATTGCATTACACCGAAGCGATTTTTTATCTCCTGTTTCAGAATTCGTCAGCACTGCAAAACAATTTCCTTCACTACCTGTTCCACAAGTTGTTGGCACTGCAACTACAGGCAAAGCTTTTTCACTTAACTTCCTATTATACATATATTCTTCGATGTCATTTCCATTCTCAGCAATAAACGCTGCCCCCTTTGCGCAATCGATTACACTCCCACCGCCCACTGCAACCACGACATCACAACCATGTTCTTTCGCACATTCTGCACCTTCTATAGCAGTTGCAATCAATGGATTCTGCATTACTTTATCAAAGACAACATACTCCACCTTATTATCATCTAGGTTCTGAATCACACGATCTAATACTCCGCTCTTCTTTGTGCTATTTTGACCTGTTACAATGATTGCTTTGCTTCCATATTTTACTGTTGTTTCTCCTAAAACACTCAACTTCCCACGTCCAAAGATAAGATTTGCAGGTAAATAATAATTAAATTCCATTTCATCCCCCTACTTTATAACGATTCGTTCAAACAATCTTCGAATATATCTAAACTGATATTCAACTGTTCTTCTGTAATGACTAGTGGAGCTAAAAATCTAATAATATTCCCATACATCCCAGCACTTTCCATCAGTAATCCTTTCCCTAGTGCCTTGTCTACCATCTTGGATACAAGGTTGGTGTATGGTTCCTTTGTCTCCTTGTCCTTAACAAACTCAATTCCTATCATAGCTCCGAGACCACGCACATCTCCTATTACATTGTATTTCTCGCTCATTTTCTCAAAACGTCGCTTCACAATTTCTGCAATTCGATTCGCCTTTCCTGCATAATCATCCCTCTGCATAATCTCTAGAACCTTAATTGCTGCAGTACATGATAAAGGATTCCCAGAATAAGTTCCTCCTATCGTCCCTGCTACAACACGATCCATAACTTCCTTTGAAGCAGTAATTGCGCTAAGCGGTAACCCAGCTGCGATAGATTTTGCAGTCACTAAGATATCTGGCTCTGTTCCAATATCCTTCCAATAATCCGACGCAAAATGCCTTCCAGTTCTGCAATTTCCCGATTGTACTTCGTCTGCGATTAATAAGATACCAAATTCGTCGCATATCTCTCTAACTTTTTGAATCCACTTGAATGGAACCGGAATGAATCCTCCCTCTCCTTGGAGAGGCTCTATGATAATTGCTGCCACCTCATTTGCCGGAGCCCCTTCCTTAAATACCTGCAGCAACTTCTCTATATAATAGTCTATCGCTTCTTCTTCACTATATCCCTTTGGCGCCCTATATAGATACGGAAATTCACATCGGTACACACAACTTGGAAATGGTCCCATTCCAAGGGCATATTTTTTATTTGCCGTTAATGCCATTCCAAGCGAAGTTCTACCGTGGAAAGCACCTGTAAAACAAATCACATTGGATCGTTTTGTATATGCCTTTGCAACCTTAATCGCATTCTCTACACCTTCCGCTCCTGAATTAGCAAAAAAAGTCTTCTTCTCTTCTCCCCTACACGGAACAATCTTATTCAATTCTTCTGCCAACTTTATATATGGCTCATGTGTTGTAATCGCTAGCATTGTATGAAAATACTTCTCTGCCTGCTCTTGTACCGCATGCACCACTTCGCTGTTTGAATAACCGATATTCAACACGCCAACGCCGCCAATCCAATCCACAAACACATTTCCATCTAGATCTTCAAACATGGCACCCTCCCCATTTTTGATGCATACTGGATATGCATCAAAAGCATTGGGAACCGCATCTTTCTTTCTATCCAAAAGACTTTTGCTCTTTGAGCCAGGAAACTCCGTCGTTACCATTTGGGGTAAACTATTCTTCAACATTTCTAATCACTTCCTTATCATCGCTATTTCAAATCAGCCAATGCTGCATCCATTCTCTCTAGTACTGCCGCAATCTGCTCTTCTGTGATGATTGCAGGTGGCTCAAAACGGATACATTTTGCATTCACGAGCGTTCCTGCTGTCATTACTCCTCTCGAAAACATTCCTTTCGCAACTTCATATCCCAAATCAGAGTTCACAAACTCTACTGCCAGCATCAATCCTGTTCCGCGAACAAAATGTATAATATCTGGATATTTTTCCATTAATTTCTCTAGTCCTGATTTTAATATCTCACCCTTTGCTGCACACTGTCCTGCAACATCATTGTCGATCATATATTTAATAGAAGCAAGTGCTGCCGAACAGCAAACTGGATTCCCTCCAAATGTAGGTGAACCAAGCAACCATGGATTCTCAACCAATTGCTCTGTCCAAATATGTGGACGACAGATGATTCCTGTGATTGGCATAACACCTCCACCAAATGCTTTTCCATATGTCATAATATCAGGTACCACACCCTCTGCCTCACAACGGAACATGGTTCCTGTTCTTCCCATTCCTGTTTGAATCTCATCAAAGATTAAACAGATATCGAATTCATCGCAAAGCTCTCTGAGTGCTTGTAGGTACCCAGCAGGAGGAATAATGATTCCTGCCTCTCCTTGAATTGGTTCTACGATAATACCAGCAATCTTCTCACCTGTAGAAACTAGATTCTCAACCGCTGCTCTTGCTGCTTTGACATCTCCAAATTCTACATGTTGCACTTGTTGAATCAATGGTGTATATGGCACACGATATGTATTTTTTCCACCTACAGACAAGGCTCCCATCGTCTTGCCATGGAAGGCTCCAACTGTAGATATAAAATATCTTCCACCGGTTTTAATACGTGCTAGTTTCAATGCCATCTCTACAGCTTCTGCACCACCATTTGTAAAGAAACACATCTGTAAATCTCCTGGAGTAATATCTGCCATTGCTTTCGCTAAATATCCTCTCAAAGGATCTAACAATTCTTGTGAATGAAGAGCTTGATGATCTAATTGAGCCTTTACCGTATCTAAGATATAAGGGTTTCTATGCCCGAATGTATAGATTCCAAATCCACCCAAGCAATCAATAAACTCTTCTCCATAGAGATCCACACATACACTGTCATGGTCCGTCCACTCTAGGGCAGCTGAATTCGTCGACACGGATTTTCTATACTTTAACCAACCAGGGCTCACATAGTTATTAAAATAATCAATCGTTTCACTGGTCATCAACTCTTTATCTGCGTCACTCAATTCATCTGAATGTATATATCCAATCACACGTTCTAATTCTTTACTTGTCTGTTCTAAACTCATATCTTTCTCCTCTTTTCTCTCTATCCTATCTACTTTTAATGTTCATACCAACCGATTACACCTGGTGTAAGATTAATATTAATCTGTTTCACTTCCTGATACTCTTCCAATCCATGAATTCCTAACTCTCGTCCAATTCCACTCATCTTATATCCACCCCATGGTGCTTCATTGAAGGTAGGATTGTACGCATTAATCCAAGTGATACCTGCGCGGATTTCCTTAATCACCTTGATCGCTCTTGTAATGTCACTTGTAAATACGGCTCCTGCCAATCCATAGATCGTATCGTTGGCTAACATAATTGCCTCTTCTTCTGTTTTAAACGTCTGGATTGTAACGACTGGTCCAAAAATCTCTTCCTTTACAATTGTCATGTCCGAAGTACAATGATCAAATATCGTCGGACGAACAAAGTATCCTTCTTTGCACTCACCCTCCAAATATCTACTTCCACCACACATCAAAGTCGCACCTTCTGCTATCCCCTTCTCAACATAGGATAATACCGTATTCATATGTTTCTCGCTCACAAGTGGTCCCATGTCTGGATTCGTCAGCGGATCCCCAATTGTAATATTATTTGCACGCTCTACCAATCGCTTCACAAATTTGTCCTTAATGGATTCTTCAATAATGATTCTTGACCCTGCGGAACACACCTCGCCTTGATTAAAAAAGATACCGACCATTGCCCATTCAACTGCTCCTTCAAAATCGGCATCTGCGAATATCACATTCGGTGATTTTCCACCTAGTTCTAAGCCAATCTTCTTGACATTTGTCGCAGCATTCTTCATAACACTTTGACCAACTTCTGTACTTCCTGTAAAAGTAACCATATCTACATCTGATGATGCAGCTAATAGATTACCCACAGTGGACCCAGGTCCAACTACCAAGTTCACACTTCCTTTTGGCATACCAACTTGTTCGAAAATCTCGAATAGCTTAATTGTAGAAAGTGGGGTCTCACTACTTGGTTTGAATATCACACTATTCCCAGCCGCAAGTGCTGGTGCTAACTTCCAACACGCCATCAGGAATGGATAATTCCAAGGTGTAATCAATGCACACACACCAACCGGTTCATGAATGGTATACGAATGCATCTTCCCAAATCCATCATTGACATCATAGATACCACCATAAGGAGCCTTGATCAATCCTGCATAATAACGAAATGTATGAACACCGTCTGACACATCCCCCTCTGCCTCTCTAAGTGGCTTCCCATTGTCAAGGCTATCTAGTTTTGCCAATTCATCTAAATTTTCCTCAATTGCATCAGCAATCTTAAGAAGAACATTTGCACGATTTTGACTATCCATATCACGCCACTGTCTCGTAACGTAGAATGACTCCTTCGCCGCCTGAATCGCCTTCTCTGTATCCTCCACGCTACTCTGGCATACCTGAACAAAAACTTCTCCTGTAGTAGGATTGATCACATCTACAAATAAACCTGAGGTTCCCTTGCTCCATTCACCATCTATGTACATTTTTTTAGTTTCCATGCATAAACTCCTCTCTACAAATAAATATTGGTATGAAAATGAAATTGAAAAAGAGCCGCTGAGATAAACTCATGCAGCTCCGTTGCTATGCATCTTATATTAACCCCCGCTTAATATAAGTGCAAGTATCCATTTTTACCATTTTTCTACTTCTTTAGTAGTATGTTTACTCCTCTTGCATTACTTTTTTGACCAGTTGAACCCTATTTTTAATTCCCATTTTTTTATAAATATTCAAGACATGCTTTTTTAACGTGTTATTCGTAATCACTATTTTCTCGCATATTTGATAATTCTCATTCCCCTCTATGATCAATTGTAAGATCTCTGACTCTCTTCTAGTCAACTTATATTTATCAACCACATCTGTGTAGTTCACCATCTCTGCCTTCTTCATTGATTGCTTGCTAAGGCGAAGTGCTAGATGCTCCTTGATAGAATTTAATAAAAATACATCCTGATACTCAAAATCCTTCTTGCCTTTTTTTCGATAGAAGGTAGCCACCCCTAGAAATTCGTCATCGAAACAGAGAATCATCTGCATTGCATAGTGCCAGCTATTCGGTTGATATACTTTTATATAATAGTCCGTTAGAACCCTCTTCTCATCTGCCAAAATATCTGTTTCCCTATATACCATGCTCTTTCCTGTTTGCATAATACCCCTGCTATAATCAATATTCTCATACTGTTTGGCCACATCGTCATGAATCTTATAGGTAACTGGTTCACTCAAATGAAAGCTTCCATTTCCTGAAGATAGATAAAAATCTGCTGCGTCATAGTCTACAATAAATTTCAAATCAATCAAAACCTGCTTTCTCATCTCATCAAAATTATCTAGCGAATAAATCTTGTAGATTATGTTATTAAAAATAATTAATTCATTAAAATCAATGCCGTTCAAAAAAATTTCCTCCCAAATTAATTTCTGTTTCTACTATATACTATCCAAAAAAAATTATCAAGTTTTCAAAAATTAGCACTTGCATTCCTAATTTGTTTATGATAATATCAGTCCCATGAAAAAGAAAAATGAAAATTGCTAAGAATAATACTATGAATGCAAAGGGGCATGACATCAACGTCATGCCCCTTTTTGAACGTTCTGTTTCGCAAGAAGGAGGAAATTATGAAAGAAGTTGTTTTAATTGTAAGACCCGAAAAACTAGAGCAGGTCAAACTATTACTTGACGGATTAAAATGTGGTGGAATGACCATTGAAAGTGTAATGGGATGTGGTGTACAAAGAGGATTTGATGAAATGACAACCAATACCATCAAGGGGCTAAAAACCAATATTAATCTACTTCCTAAGATAAAAGTTTCTGTTATTGTACCAGATGATATCGTAGAGGAGATTATCACTCAGGCAAGAGAGAAAATAGCAACTGGTCATGTAGGTGATGGTAAAATCTTCGTACGACCAATCGACACTGCTGTTCGGATACGTACTGGCGAGAGAGGTCGCAAAGCGCTATAACATCAGAAAGGAAATACTTCAATATGATAAATGATAAAAAAGTAATTGTCGAGCTGAAAGATGTAAGCAAAATATATGGAGCCGACAATCTAGTTGTGAAAGATTTGAACCTGCAAGTCTACGAAGGTGAGTTTTTAACCCTTCTTGGCTCTTCAGGATGTGGGAAGACAACCACTCTACGTATGATTGCTGGTTTTGAGGAACCAACAGCTGGCGATATTACAGTCGAAAATGAACATATTAATGCCAAAGAACCATTTGAGCGAAATGTTAATACTGTTTTTCAGAGCTATGCTCTATTCCCACATATGAATATCTTCTCAAACATTGCTTATGGACTAAAAATGAAAAAAGTGAAAGAATCTGAAATCAAAGAACGTGTCGCTGAGATGATTGACCTAGTTCAGTTAGGCGGGTTCGAGCGCCGGATGCCTTCACAATTATCAGGAGGACAAAAACAACGTGTTGCCATCGCTAGAGCATTGATCAACAAACCGCGTGTTCTACTACTAGATGAACCCCTAGGTGCTCTTGATTTAAAACTAAGAAAGCAAATGCAATTAGAGTTAAAACGGTTGCAGCGAAAACTTAATATCACCTTCATCTATGTCACCCACGATCAAGAAGAAGCATTGACCATGAGTGATCGAATTGTAATTATGGATCAAGGTGTGTTGCAGCAAGTAGGACCTCCAACTGAAATCTATGAATCTCCTAGAACTAGATTCGTAGCAACCTTCATCGGTGAAACAAACTTACTAGACGGGACGGTATCGAGTATAAACAATGGTACCATGTCGGTATCCACCGAAACTGGTTCATGCCTCTGCAAATCAGAGAATTGTCATGTCGGTGAAATATTATCTGTCTCCGTTCGACCAGAAAGAATCAAGTATTCTCTAAAACCTGTAGACGGATTCGATATTCAGGCAGTTGTGAAAGAACAAGTTTACGTAGGATCCATATTGAAGACAATTGCAACTTTGCCAAATGGAAATGAACTAAAAATCGAACGTTTGGCTGGCGGCGAACTCCCTCAAGAAGGTCTTATCTACATCTACTGGGATGTAGAAGATGCTAAAATTGTACATAATTACGATCAAGTCTTCTATGATGCAGTCGAGAATATTGACCTTGGAAAGAGCGGGTGACCTATGGAAAAAAGAAAAAAATCTTCCCTACTAGCTCCATTTGTTATGATTGGGCCTGTGACCATATGGCTAGTTGTTTTAATTGGAATCCCTCTACTATATGTAATCATCATGAGTTTCTGTAGTTTAGACGAATGGGGAAACATCTCCTATTCCTTCACTCTTGATAACTATAAAAATCTCTGGGATCCAAACTATGTAGAAATCTATATTCAGAGTCTACAAATTGCTCTTACAACCACACTTTTTTGCATCATACTAGGCTATCCTTTCGCTTATGTGATAGCACGTGTCACAAATAAATACAAAAACCTATTTTATATATTGGTCATTATTCCATTTTGGACGAATTCATTGATTCGAGTATACGGATGGCGCACTTTATTAGGCACGAGTGGATGGATTAATAATGTTTTGCAAGCATTTGGTTTCATTCAGGAACCTCTTGAATTGTTATATACGAAAGAAGCAACAATTTTCGGTATGATATACTGCTTGTTCCCATTCATGATTCTGCCACTATATACTGCAATCGAGAAGTTAGACAAAACCTTGTTAGAAGCCTCTTCCGACTTGGGCGCAAAGCCTGTTTCTACCTTCTTCAAGGTAATTCTCCCTCTAACGAGTGGTGGTATTTTCTCTGGAAGTATCATGGTATTCATTCCATCTCTAGGTTATTTCTTCGTCGCCGACATCCTAGGAGGAGGAAATTCGGATGTAATCGGTAACCTAATAGAAAGACAGTTCTTAAGTGCAAACAACTGGCCTCTGGGCGCTGCATTATCGATTATCTTAATTGTGATTACTTTGATTATGGTTAAGATCTATCAAGCCACAGGTGGAGATATGGATAGCTTAGGAGTTTAAACATCTACAAGAAGGAGTGTATCTATAATATGTTAAAGAAAAAAACAAAGAAAAAAATAGGAGGAGTTGTGAAATCAGTATACTGTGCTCTCATCTACCTATTCCTATTCTTCCCGATTTCTATCGTAGTGGTCAATTCCTTTAATGCATCTACCACCAAGCCTTATCTATCTTGGAAGGGATTCACCCTTGATTGGTACGTGAAGCTATTCGACGGTAGCAATGCAGACCTGCTACAGTCCTTCGGGAACACCATAATGATAGCAGTAGCAAGTACATTGCTTGCTGTAATGATTGGTACGCTAGCTGCTGTTGGAATGTACAAATATAAATTCAGAGGTAAGACTGCAATCGACGCATTACTCTATATTCCAGTCGTAATCCCGGAAATTATACTTGGAATTTCCTTACTAACTTTATTTTCAAATTTGTCTATAACACGAGGAATGCTTACATTGATTCTATCTCATGCAGCATTCTCCATTCCATTCGTAATCTTTAATATACGGGCTCGATTGAATGGCTATGACATCTCTATCGAAGAAGCGAGTATGGATTTGGGAGCGAATAGGATTTCCACATTTTTAAGAATAACCCTCCCTGTATTAGCACCAGGGATTACAGGAGGAGCAATCTTAGCATTTACCCTATCCATCGATGATGTAATCATCAGTTATTTTGTAAACGGAATGACAAAAACATTCCCAATCAAAGTAATGGAGAGTATCAAAATGGGGGTATCCCCAGCGGTAAACGCTCTATCCACTCTCATATTGATTGCAACCATTATATTTGTAGTTCTCACACAAACTGATGCCACAAAAAAAATTATAAAAAAATTTAAGAAAAGAGGATAATCTTATGAAAAATAAACTATTTAAAAAAGCATTGGCTCTACTAGTATGCACCACTGTATTAAGTTCTCTTATGATGGGCTGCTCTTCTCCTGCAGAAGCAAACGGAACATTAAACTTATATGTTTGGACCGAATACGTTCCTGAATCTGTAATTCAAGATTTCGAAGAGGAAACTGGTATTACCGTGAATGTATCCTATTATTCCTCCAACGAAGAGCTCTACGCAAAGCTAAGCTCTGAATCGGAAGGAGCCTATGATGTCATCCAACCCTCTGACTATATGGTTGAAAAGATGGCAGAACAAGATATGCTTATGGAACTAGATAAGTCGAAACTCACAAATTTATCTAATATCTATGATGCATACCTCAATCCATCCTATGACCCAGACAATACCTATTCCGTTCCTTATATGGGTGGAGTTGCAGCTATCGCTGTAAACACTGCAGAAGTTTCTACAGACATATCAAGCTATGATGATTTATTTGATCCATCACTTGCTAGTTCCATGGTTGTCTTAGATGATTCTAGAGCAATTATCGGTCTAACTGCTGCATCTTTAGGTTACTCAATGAGCACAACTGACTCTGCCAAATTAGAGGAAATAAAAACAAAGCTCTTAACACTAAAAGATAATATCAAGTTATATGACTCCGATAGTCCTAAGTCAGCACTTATCTCAGGAGACTCTAGCGTTATGATGGCATGGAATGCAGAAATTGCTCTAGCCATGGAAGAAAATGAGAATGTAGAAATTGTTTTCCCAGAAGAAGGCGCTTACCTCTTCTTGGATAACTGGTGTATTCCAAATGGTGCGAAAAATGTTGAGCAAGCAGAATTATTTATCGACTATATTCTAAGTGCAGAAGCTTCTGCCAACTGCTCTGCTGAACTTCCTTACTTAAATCCGAACGAAGCAGCTTGCGAAATCTTGGGTGATGAATTTATGAATAACCCAGCTAAGAACATTCCTCAAGACGTGATTGCAAACGGAGAATACATTCAAAACTTAGATACAGAAACACAAGCCATTTACGAAGAAATGTGGACAGAATTAAAGAAATAAAAGGATGATTTTATGGGAAAAATATATATAGATACTCTTACAACACCTAAAAATGACGGATTCTACATGCCAGCTGAATATGCTCCCCAAGAAGCCGTCTGGATGATCTGGCCTGAACGCGCTGACACTTGGCGTAGTGGAGCAATTCCGGTACGAAAAACTTTTGTCGAATTAGCTACTGCAATTTCAGAATTCACCCCAGTTATCATGGGCGTCTCCGACGCCCAATACGATAACTGTAGAGCAGCACTTCCTAGTCATATTAAAGTATTAGAACTATCAAGCAATGATTGTTGGGTGAGAGATTCGGGACCTTCATTTTTAATCAATCAATGGGGTGAATTACGGGGATGTGATTGGAATTTTAATGCCTGGGGTGGCCTATACGATGGCATTTTCTTCCCTTGGGATAAAGATGATCGCCTAGCCCGAAAAATATGCGAACTAGCCGGTGCCAAGCGCTATCGAACAGAAAATTTCACTCTAGAAGGAGGATCCTTCCATGTAGATGGAGAAGGAACTCTCCTAACAACAGAAATGTGTTTACTCAGCCAAGGACGTAATCCTCATCTAAAAAAGGATGAAATTGAGAATCACCTAAGAAAATACTTAAATGTAGAGAAAATATTATGGATCAAAGATGGTATAGACCCTGACGAAACCAATGGACATATCGATGATGTTGCTTGCTTCGTTCGTCCTGGTGAAATGGTATGCATCTATACCGAAGATGAATCTCATCCATTTTATCAACAATCTCAACAAGCCTATAAATATCTTACAGGTGCAACCGATGCTAAAGGGCGTCAATTAAAAGTACATAAGCTCTGTTGTACAAAGAACACTGTCTGCATTGAAGATGATTTCATATATGATCTTACAAGTTCTACTAACCCTAGAACACCAGGCGAAATCTGTATCGCATCTTATGCAAATTTCCTGATATCAAATAATGGAATCATCGTTCCACAATACGGTGACGAACATGATCAAGTCGCATTGGAACAACTGAGAAAAATCTTTCCAGATTATAAAGTAGTCGGTGTAAATACACGAGAAATCGTCTATGGGGGTGGAAATATCCACTGTGTGACACAACAGCAACCAAAATTAGTGACGGGGGAGATATGAGTGAAAGCTCATCCTACCCCCGTCACTTTTGTTTGACAGTACTTTATTCAGATTTAAAAACTTCTTACCTTTAGGACGTTTTCGATTCCTCTAATTTTTTCTGCTACTGCTTCTACATCGATTTTATCTGCAACATCAATCACTGTATAAGCATATTCCCCTCTACTCTTATTGGTCATATTCTCAATATTCACTCCACCTTCTGCAACTACATTGGTGAACTGAACAATCATATTTGGTATATTTTTATGTAGGATTGTGATTCTTGTATTGTCTCCTACTTTACCCATATCGCAATTTGGATAGTTCACCGAATTGATGATATTTCCATTCTCGATATACTCACGTACCTGACGCACCGCCATCTTCGCACAATTGTCTTCTGACTCTTCTGTCGAAGCGCCTAGGTGAGGGATTACAATTGTATTCTTAACACCACAGATCTCTGGAGTCGGGAAGTCGCATACATATTTTGCTACTCTTCCTGCTAGAAGTGCATCCACCATATCTTCGCTGTTTACCAATAGGTCTCTAGCGTAGTTCAGAATTACCACATTCTCCTTCATCATTCCTATCGTCTCTTTATTAATCATTCCAATCGTTTCTTTGTTTGCTGGAACGTGTACACTAATGAAGTCACAATTCTTATAGATTTCATCTGCGCTTTGACTTGGGTGGATATTTCGTGATAATTTCCATGCAGACTCTACTGACACAAATGGATCATATCCATATACTTCCATTCCAAGGTGTGTAGCAGCGTTTGCTACAAGTACACCGATTGCTCCAAGTCCAATTACCCCTAGTTTCTTACCTTCTAGTTCAAATCCAGCAAAATCCTTCTTCTGCTTCTCAGCCATAGCTGCGATGTTGCCATCTTCTTCGTGCTCTTGCACCCAGTTGATTCCACCGATGATATCACGAGATGCCATAAGCATTCCTGCGATGACTAATTCTTTTACCCCATTTGCATTTGCACCTGGTGTGTTGAATACTACGATTCCCTCATCTGCTGCACGCTCCAATGGAATGTTATTCACTCCTGCCCCTGCTCTTGCGATTGCTTGCAAAGAGCTAGAGAATTCAAACTCATGCATATCTGCACTTCGAACCAATACAGCTTCTGCTTCATTCACGTCTTTTGTTTCTTGATATCCATCTTTGAACTTATCCAATCCGATTTGTGCGATTGGGTTTAAACAATAATAATTATGCATGATTGTTCTCCTCTTCAAATGCTTTCATAAATGCAACCAACTTCTCTACACCCTCTTTTGGCATTGCGTTATAGATACTAGCTCTCATTCCACCAACGGAACGATGTCCCTTAAGATTCTCGAATCCTGCTTCTTTTGCCTCTTTTACAAATTTCGCATCCAACTCATCATTTCCTGTGATAAATGGTACGTTCATCAATGAACGGCACTCTGATTTTACCGTTCCTTTGAACAATTTGCTACTGTCTAAGAAATCATATAGAACAGCTGCTTTTTCTTCGTTCATCTTCTTCATTACTTCTAATCCACCAAGCGACTTCAACCATTTGAACACTTTGCCACAGATATAGATTCCGTATGCTGGTGGTGTGTTATACATGGAGTCATTATCTGCGTGAGTCTTGTACTGAAGCATGGTCGGTGTTCCTTCCATCACAGCCTCTGTAATCAAGTCTTCGCGAATAATTGCGATCACGACTCCGGCTGGACCAATATTCTTCTGTGCTCCACCGAATAACATACCATATTTATTCACATCTACAGGCTCTGATAGAAAACATGAAGAAATATCAGAAATCAGTAATTTACCTTTTGTGTTTGGCAACTCGTGGAACTTTGTTCCATAGATTGTGTTGTTCTCACAGATATATACATAATCTGCATCTTCTGAAATTGCTAGGTCTGAGCAATCAGGAATATAAGAGAATGTTGCATCTTCTGAGCTTGCGACCTTGTTTGCTTTCCCATATTTTCCAGCTTCCTGCCAAGCTTTCTTCGCCCATTGTCCCGTTACGATATAGTCTGCCACCTTATTCTTCATGAGATTCATCGGAATCATTGCAAATTGTTGGGATGCTCCCCCCTGCAAGAATAACACCTTATAATTATCAGGGATATTCATCAATTCACGAAGATCAGCCTCTGCTTCCTTGATGATTGTATCATAAGCCTTCGAACGATGACTCATTTCCATTACGGACATTCCAGTTCCCTTGTAATCCAACATCTCTTCTGCTGCACTCTTCAACACTTCCTCTGGCAATACTGCTGGTCCTGCTGAAAAATTATAAACTCTACTCATTTTGACTCCTCCATATCTCTCTTGTGTAATTTATCTTAAAACGCCATACTTTCGCTGCGCATTTTAACTATCTAAATCCTCTTCACTAAATACTTCGCTAATTGGCGCTCCTGGTGCTACCATCGGCCAAACCTTATCGTCTGAATCGATTTGACAATCGATGAGTACTGGTTTCTTTAAACCTAAGGCCTTTGCAAATGCTTCTTTGAATTCTTCTTGTGTTGTTACTCGAATACCAATTGCTCCCATGGCCTCTGCTAATTTCACAAAATCAACCGCATCATTCAAAACAGTCGCCGAATAGCGTTTCCCATAGAATAAGTTCTGCCACTGTCTTACCATTCCTAACACGTGGTTGTTAATGACCACTTGTATGATTGGAATATTATGTCTAGTTGCTGTTGCAATCTCATTCATATTCATACGGAAACAACCATCTCCTGCAATGTTGACCACTACCTTGTCAGGCACTCCCATCTTCGCCCCTAGAGATGCTCCCAAACCATATCCCATGGTTCCAAGTCCACCTGAGGTCAAGAATGTTCGCGGTTTCGAATAACGATAGAATTGTGCTGCCCACATCTGATGCTGACCAACTTCTGTTGAAATCACGGCATCTCCCTTGGTTTGACGGTATACCTCTTCAATTACAAATGGTCCTGTTAGCACTTCTTTATTATAGCTTAGTGGAAATTTTTTCTTATTTTCATATACAACTTCCAACCACTCACTGTGTTTTTGTTGCTCCACTTTCTCATTCAAGATTGTCAGTACTTCTTTGATATCTCCTACTACACTTGCATGAGTCGTGATGTTCTTATTAATCTCGGCTGGATCGATGTCAATCTGCAAGATTTTCGCATTGCTTGCAAATTTCTTCGCATTTCCTATCACACGATCACTGAATCTTGCACCGATTACCACCAATAAGTCACAAGCACTTACCCCTAGATTAGAACTCTTGGTTCCATGCATTCCAAGCATTCCAGTATATAACTCATCTGTCCCATCAAATGCACCTTTTCCCATAAGGGAATCTGCCACTGGGGAATCAATCAAGTGTGCAAATGTATTCACTTCCTCGCTTGCATTGGCTAAGATCGCCCCTCCACCTACAAAGATAAATGGTTTCTTGGAATTCTTTATCATCTCTACCGCTACTTCGATTTCTTCCAAACATACTGCTGGCTTTACAGCTACCTTATCTGCCTGAATATCCACCTTGGTATACTCTGTTGCATTGGCTGTAACATCCTTTGGAATATCGATTAATACAGGTCCTGGACGACCTTCCATCGCAATCTTATATGCCTTTCGAATGGTCGTTGCCAAATGCTTCACATCCTTCACAATGAAGTTATGTTTCGTAATCGGCATGGTTACACCTGTGATATCAATTTCTTGAAAACTATCCTTCCCCAACAATGGAACATTGACATTACATGTAATGGCTACCACTGGAATGGAATCCATATATGCAGTTGCAATTCCCGTTACTAGGTTGGTCGCTCCTGGTCCGCTGGTTGCAAAACACACTCCAACCTTACCCGTTGCACGTGCATATCCATCCGCAGCATGAGCCGCTCCCTGTTCATGGGAGGTCAATATATGAGTAATCTCATCACTATGCTTATACAATGCATCATATACATTGAGAATTGCTCCACCTGGATATCCAAACACGGTATCTGTTCCCTGCGCTTTTAGACATTCAATTACAATTTCTGCTCCTGTTAATTGCATGCTTCTTCCTCACTTTCGACTCTGTGATTATTTTTTTGGAATTTCTAGAACTGCTCCGCGATTTCCAGATGTAACCATGGCCGCATACCTAGCCAAATAGCCAGTTGTAATCTTTGGCTCTCTCGGTTGCCAGTTCGCTCTTCTCTTTTCTAACTCTTCCTCCGAAACTGCTAACTCTAATTTATATTCAGGAATATTAATCTTAATGATATCCCCTTCTTCTACCAAGGCAATCGGTCCACAAACTGCTGCCTCTGGGGAAACATGTCCTATGGATGCACCTCTGGATGCCCCACTGAATCTTCCATCGGTAATCAAAGCTACAGATTCTCCCAATCCATATCCTGCAATTGCCGAAGTCGGATTGAGCATCTCTCTCATCCCTGGTCCACCCTTTGGACCTTCGTAACGAATGACAATCACATCCCCAGACACAATCTGTCCTGTTTTAATCGCATTGGTCGCATCTTCATCGCTTTCGAATATTCTTGCTGGTCCTTCGTGTACTAACATCTCTGCTACAACTGCCGAACGTTTTACCACACTGCCGTCTGGTGCTAGATTTCCCTTTAATACCGCGATTCCACCTGTCTGGCTGTATGGATTCTCTATCGGTCTGATGACATCTTGATTCTTATTCACACAACCACAGATGTTCTCTCCTACTGTCTTACCTGTCGCCGTCATACAGTCTAAGTGTAACAAATCTTTTTTGCTCAACTCGTTCATAACCGCATAAACTCCACCTGCCTCATCCAAATCCTCGATATAAGTATGTCCTGCTGGTGCAAGATGACAGAGATTCGGAGTTTTCTCACTGATAGCGTTTGCAAAATCGATCTCGAAATCCATACCGATTTCATGAGCGATCGCTGGTAGATGTAGCATACTATTTGTAGAACATCCAAGTGCCATATCCACTGTTAAT
Source organism: uncultured Lachnospiraceae bacterium (assembly GCA_964367905.1). Taxonomy (GTDB): domain Bacteria; phylum Bacillota; class Clostridia; order Lachnospirales; family Lachnospiraceae; genus CAUPWF01. Next base: position 52,638 of record CAYIZP010000011.1, on the reverse strand, counting down.
GCATTTAACATTGCATTCGGTGTCATGATATCAAGTGGCTTGATATTCTGGCGATACAATTCCATTACTTGCATCCCGGCTCTTTTTGCTAATTTGATTCGTTCGGAGTACACCGCTGGAATCGTTCCATTTCCTTTCAGTCCCATTCCTAGAACCTCAGTCAAACAGTTCATACTATTTGCAGTATACATTCCAGAACAAGATCCACAAGTCGGACATGCCTTCTCTTCAAATTCCAATACATCTTCTTCTGTCATCTTTCCTGCTGCATAGGCTCCTACTGCTTCAAACATGCTAGACAGACTACGCTTTTCACCCTTTACCTTACCTGCAAGCATCGGCCCACCGCTGACAAATATGGTCGGAACATTGATTCTAGCAGCTGCCATAAGAAGTCCTGGAACATTCTTGTCACAGTTTGGAATCATAACCAAGGCATCGAATTGATGTGCCATCGCTAATGCTTCCGTAGAATCCGCAATTAGGTCTCTTGTCACCAACGAATATTTCATTCCGACATGCCCCATCGCAATTCCATCACAAACTGCAATCGCTGGTACCATAACAGGGGTTCCTCCTGCCATCGCAACACCCATCTTTACCGCATCTGTAATCTTATCCAAGTTAATATGTCCCGGAACAATCTCATTGTAAGAACTCACAATCCCTACCAATGGTCTCTCCATCTCTTCCTTCGTATATCCAAGTGCATTGAATAATGAACGGTGTGGAGCTTGTTGTATTCCTGATTTTACTGTATCACTTCTCATTATAATAACCATCCCATCTATTACTTTTTGTAATTCTTTTTTATTCCAGCTTTTATTGAATTTTTTCACAGATTAAGTCACCCATTTTTGCAGTGCCAACCAATTCCTTTCCATCTGACATAATGTCAATGGTACGATATCCTTCTTTCAACACTTCTTGAATCGCCGCCTCGATCGTAGCTGCTTCTTTATCTAAATCAAAACTAAATCTCAGCATCATTGCAGCCGAGAGAATGGTTGCAATTGGATTCGCAATTCCTTTGCCTGCGATATCTGGTGCAGAACCACCACTTGGCTCATATAATCCAAACTTCGTCTCATTCAAACTTGCAGATGCTAACATTCCGATAGAGCCCGTTACCATACTGGCCTCATCCGACAAGATGTCACCAAACATATTCTCTGTTAGAATTACATCGAATTGTTTTGGATCCTTCACCAATTGCATCGCACAGTTATCTACTAACATGTGCTCCAACTCTACATCTGGATAATCCATGGCAACTTCCTCTACCACCTTTCTCCAAAGTCTAGAAGAATCTAATACATTTGCCTTGTCTACACTGATTACCTTCTTGCTTCTCTTTCTAGCGATGTCAAATGCACGAATCGCAATTCTCTTGATTTCGTTCACATTGTAAGTCAAAGAATCCGTAGCAGTAAGCACTCCATCCACTTCTTCTGTCTTACGCTCTCCAAAATAAATTCCACCTGTCAATTCACGCATAATCATCATATCGAAACCACCTTCTGTGATTTCTTCTTTTAGCGGGCATGCCCCCTTTAATTCATCATATAAAACCGCTGGTCTCAAGTTGGCAAACAATTGTAATTCCTTGCGAATTCTAAGCAAACCTGCCTCTGGTCTCTTGGAAGGTTCTAATTGATACCAAGGTGATGTATTCGTATCCCCACCGATGGAACCCATCAAAATAGCCTCACATCGCTTTGCCATATCAACTGCCTCATCCGTCAACGGAATTCCGTGTACATCTATGGATGACCCACCTAATAGTAATGGAGTGTACTCATACGAATGTTGATAAATCTCTCCTACTTTGTTCAATACCTTAACCGCTTCTGTTACAATCTCAGGTCCAATTCCATCGCCCTTAATAATACCAATCTTCAAATTCATCTAGTTACTTCCTTCCTATGTTTTTACCTTTTACATAATACCCTATTTCCTGTCATATTTCAACTTTTACCGTGGTATACATTTTACATTACACGATATCTTCCAGTTCCTTCATCCAAACCTGCACACAAGCATCGCTCGGCATCCGCAAGTCTCCTCTTGGTGAAACTGCAACCGACCCGACTTTTGGTCCGTCTGGGAGACAAGAACGTTTAAATTGTTGGGAGAAAAATCTCCAATAAAATGTCTTCAACCATTTTAGAATATATGCTTCCTCATATTTCCCACGAAATGTCTGTACTGCAATTTGGTACACCTTCTTCGGTTCATATCCAAATCGTAACATATAATACAGATAAAAATCATGTAATTCATATGGTCCTACTAGATCTTCTGTTACTTGGGAGATTACTCCTTCCTTCGGTGGTAACAACTCAGGACTAACCGGAGTATCCAAGATGTCTAGTAGGGTAGCCTGTAATGCCACATCTTCACTTGTATCTGCCACGTATTTTACTAGGTGACGAACCAAGGTCTTTGGAATAGAGGCATTGACTCCATACATAGACATATGGTCTCCATTATAAGTCGCCCAACCTAGAGCCAACTCCGACATATCTCCTGTTCCGATTACCAAGCCATTGGTTTGGTTCGCAATATCCATCAGTACCTGAGTTCGTTCTCTCGCCTGCCCATTCTCATAAGTGACATCATGAACCTCCTCTTGGTGCTCTATGTCTCTAAAATGCATCCGTACTGATTCCTTGATATCAACCTCTCTCAGACTTGCGCCTAATTTATTCGTCAAAACACAAGCATTGGTATAGGTACGATCTGTTGTTCCAAAACAAGGCATCGTTACTGCCGTAATACGACTTCGCTCAATTCCCTGTAGGTCAAATGCGCGTGCCGTTACCAATAATGCTAGGGTAGAATCTAACCCTCCCGAGATACCTACCACCGCACTCTGACACTTCGTATGTGCCAATCGCTTCTTCAGTCCCATGGCTTGAATGGTAAGAATTTCTTCACATCGCTTCGCCCTCTCCGATTCGTCACTTGGGACAAATGGTGTCTGTGAAAATGTTCTGATTAGATCCTGCTTCTCGTTCACCGCCTCCATATGGAAGGATATCCAAGGCAACTCATTCTTCTGTGACAATTGGAAGGTGGTGTTTCTTCTTCGTTCAGAAATCAAACGATAGATATCCACTTCCGTATAGATTACTTCATTCACAAATCGCTTTGATTCGCTAAGAATCACTCCATTCTCTGCTATGATATTATGTCCACCAAAAACCACATCTGTTGTTGACTCGCCTTCACCAGCATTAGAATATACATAGCCCGCTATCAATCTAGCTGATTGTCCTGCAATTAATTCTCTTCGATATTCTGCCTTCCCGATGGTTTCATTGCTAGCAGAACAGTTCACCAACAAGGTTGCCCCATGTACTGCTGCCTTCGTGCTCGGTGGAATTGCTGCCCATACATCTTCACAGATCTCCGCCGATACAACCAATTCTTCCATACTATCTGCTTGGAATAGTAGATTCGGCCCAAACCAAATCTCTTCTCCCTCATATTCAATCCTCTCAGGTTCCTTTGGTCCACATACGAATTGACGCATCTCATAGAACTCTCCATAATTAGGCAGAAAGGTCTTCGTCACAATTCCTAATAACCTTCCTTGGTTGATGACCACTGCCACATTGAAAAGTTTCCCCTTAATACAGAGCGGTGCTCCAATAAAATACAGGGTGTCCATTGGCTTAGAGTACTCTACCAATTCCCGAATAGCACTCCTCACTTCTCTTAATAACTTATCCTGAAGAAAGAGATCGGAACAGGTATATCCAGTCAGACTAAGCTCTGGAAATACTACTACCTTCGCTCCCGCCTCCCAGGTCTCCTTCATCTTCGCTTGGATATTTCCCCGATTAAATTCCACATCTGCAACACGGATGTCCGTCGTCACCGACGCAACTTTAATGAATCCATTATTCATGAATATACTCCTCGTTTCTTCCCTATTATGCCTTTGCTTGCTCCAATAATTTCTCTAGTTCCTCTGTAGAATATTCATATGCCGAATTACAGAAATGACATTTCACCTCAATCGGTTTCCCTTCTTGAATCATCTCTTCAATATCTTTCTTCCCTATACTGATAATCGCCTTTTCAATTCGCTCCTTGGAACAATTACAATCAAATTTTGTTTCTATCGTTCCTGTATATTCGATATCCAATCCGCTTAGCACTTCTTCTAAAATACCCTCTGGTGTCATACCAGCTTCTAACATATTGGTAACCGTATCTAACCCTCTGATATTCTCTTCCAACTTCTCAATCGTCTTCTCGTCTGCAAATGGCATCAACTGAATGATAAATCCTCCAGACTGCTTTACCGTATTATCCTTTTCCATCAATACGCCCAATCCTACCGATGACGGTACTTGTTCTGACGTCGCAAAATAAAAGGTTAAATCTTCTGCAATCTCACCTGTTTGAAGAACAGCCTGTCCTACATAAGGCTCTTTTAACCCCATGTCTTTGATGACATTCATAAAGCCAATTCCAACTGCTCCACCGACATCCAATTTCCCATCTTTGGCTGGTAACATCACTTCTGGATTTCCTACATAGCCCTTTACATTGGCATGACAGTCAGCCGTCACTGTGATTCCATTGATCGGTCCACCTGATTTAATCTGCAAGGTCAATACATCCTTCTCATTCTTCATCATACTTCCCATCATGGCTCCCGCACTCAGCAAACGTCCTAATGCTGCAGTGGCTACTGGGCTTGTATTGTGATGCTCCCTCGCCTCTTCCACCAGATTCCTCGACGTAATTCCAAATGCTCTCACCTGACTATTCGCCGCTGTGGCTGTTACAATATAATCTTTCATTTCTACTTCTCCAATCAATACTTTTATATTTAACTTAAAGTAATTACTCTAATCATTTTTAACGATTTATTATACCATGTTTTAATGTATTGAGCAAACAAAAAACCTAGAGCGAATCATACTTGCATTCTCTCTAGGCTTAGCTTAATTCAATTCATCATTTTTCAATGTCTTTCCACATTCTCTCGCAATAATATATACCCGCTCTGTCTCTTCTTTTGGAACATCTTTTGTCATCGCCTCGTACACTCCAACAAACTCTAACCCTGACTCTTCAATCAGCACTCGAATGAGTTCTAGTCCGTATGCTCGTTGATAGTGATATTCTTGAAACCTCTGATACAACTCCCCTTCTTCTTGTTTCGCAAAGATGGTTAATTCATATTCATTGATTTGTGCTTCTTCATCATAATAATTCCACCAGATAAAACTACACTCATCCCGTGATTCTGCAATGGTTGAATCGCCTAGTAGTTCTCGATACTTATATTCTGTGTTCAAGTCAAAGATGAAGATTCCACCTGGATCCAGATAATTATTCACCAACCGAAACACTTCTAAAAGTTCTTCTTCCTCCGTAATATAATTCATGGAGTCGCAGAGGCTTACCACTGCTTGAACGGTTCCATATAGTTCAAACTCTCTCATATCTTGCAATAGATAGAGAATCTCACTGTCATTATCCATATTTTTCTGTCTAGCAATTTCTAGCATATCCTGTGAATTGTCGATCCCTATCATATCATAGCCTAGGTCTGCAAGACGCTCCGTTACACTACCCGTTCCACAACCTAAATCTAGAACAATGCCTTCTCTCGCACCATATTCATCTAATAAAGCCTTTAAATATGCCACCCAGTCATCATAAGGAACATTGTCCATAAAGGTGTCATATACCCCTGCAAAATTTGTATAGGATTCCACATTCTCTCTCCGAATCTCAAATCAATTATTTTTTTGTAATATAACTTGTTGATCCCGTAGCAGCATCTGTAGTTACTAATGCTTCTCTCTCGGCATCATATTCACTCTCAGTTGTTTGTCCAACGATTGTCATTGTAACTTTCGTTCCATCAAGTTCGTATGTCCCTTCACCTTCCACTCCAGCTGCAACGTATTTTAGAACTCCATCTGCTTCGAATGTATAGTCAATTGTTAAGATTGATGCATCAATACCAGCCATTTCAGCAAATTCTTCTACTGTATACTCTTCTGTTCCATCATCAAGTGAAGACAATGTCCAAGTACCTTCAAGACTAAATCCACCTTCTCCGCCATCTCCTCCACAACCTACTAACATCACTGTGGCTACTAATGCGAATAATAAGCTTACTTTTTTGATTAAATTTACTTTCATCTTTTCTCTCCTTCTAAATATAATTTGTGATTTTATAAATACAAAACACAATTGCTTATTATAAACATCGTTATCTCATTTGTCAATTCCTTTTTAGAACCAATTCTTACCTACTACCTCGTCTACATCTGCACGTAATTGTTCCCATTCCTCTTCATTTTCCACATAATATAAGGGACACATCTTTCCTGTAATATCATAATGCCTGATGATATCATCTGCATCTAAATTAAATTTCTCACACAGATATGCAGTCAACTCCACTACACTCTCATATGTAATCTCACTGAACTCTCCAGTAGCATCTGGATGGCACACCTCGATGGAAACAGAATAACCATTGGCTTCATTGGATGCATAGGCCACCTCTGTAGTCGGAATACACTGGATGATTTCGCCTTCTAATCCCACGATGAAGTGACTGCTAGCACTAGTCAGTTGACTATCTTTCAAACCTTCGAAATAATCTCGATTCATCTGTGCCGTACTCCTTGGATTTGCTACATAATGTATCACAATATTTTTTATTCGACTAGTCTCAATCTTTGGGCGTGAGTATTCATTTGGTGTCAAAAGCTGCACATCGATATCCGGTATCTCTACTTTAATATCTTCATCTTCCTTCGCCCAATATTCCGTTGAGAAATTATCGTGTATAAATCCTGCGATTAGATTCCCCACCAATAGTAATAGAGCAACTGCTAGAATCACAATGATAAGCTTTGGTAAAAATCTCTTTCTTCGCATCTGTAATCGTTGATTGCGAATTCGACGACTTCGCATACTCTGCGATGACTTCTGCCTGCTATTACTTCTACTTGCTCTCTTTCGCTGTCCTTGCTGTCTTCTCTCTTCCACCTGTCAACCATCCACTTTCCATTTTTCTCAACTTATATTATGTCATGTTTTTTCGACAAAAACCAGCACTATTTTAAATAAATCTCCATCCACATATAGTTCAAATGTTCCTCCTTGTAACTCCACGAGACTCTTAGCAATGGACAGTCCCAATCCACTTCCTTCTGAGTGTCTTGAGTTATCCCCCCTTACAAATCGTTCCACCAATGTATCCCCATCCATATCTAGTGCATACTTTGATGTATTCTTAAATGCAACTTCTATCCTATTAGCCTTCTTCGCAGTCGATAGATACACTCTAGTTCCTGGTTGTGCATACTTACAGATATTATTCATCAAATTGTCGAATACCCTCCAGATATGTCGACTATCCGCCATGATAACCAACGGTTCCTCTTCACCTTTCAACACCATCTCCAATTGTACATTCCTCAGTTTCTCATCATATTCTCCTACTGTTTGTTGTAACAATACCCCTAAATTACACTCTTCTAATTGTAGTTCCACATTACCCGTAGATGCCTTCGATACCTCTATTAGATCCTCTGTTAGTTTCTTCAGCCGATTGGAGTTGTTCAACAAGACACTTCCATACTCTTGCATCTTCTCGCGATTTAATTCCTCTTTCTCTACTTCCTTATTCAATAAATCAGCATAATTAATGATAGAAGTAAGAGGTGTCTTGATATCATGGCTGACATTAGAGATAAGCTCCGTCTTAAATCGCTCACTCCTCATCTTCTCCTCCACAGCCTTATCCATGCCCTCTGCAATTGCATTCAAGTTCATGGCTACTCCATGATATTCCCCAATCATACCCTTCGTATCTGCTTTGTGTTCAAAATCCCCCTGTGCTAGCAAATTGCTACTGGCATAAAGTTTCTTAATCATGATAAAACTATATATGGTAAGTGCAAATAGCCCTAGGTTTAACATTCCCCAAAGAAATACTCCAAAAAATCCGACAGCCATTGTCATCAAAAAGAACAAAAATGAAAAACCAAAATAAGCAACCACAGCAAATAAGATGAGTGGAGTATGTTTTAATTGTATGAATATCCTTCTAAAAATACGATTAATTAAGGAATATTTCCACCAATGCTTTGTTCTTGTTCTGGCAAAGATATCCATCAGCAGAAGCATTGCTGTGATAATTAAATACACAAACATTAGCAAAATCCATTCATCATAAAAATAATACGTATTATTTATGATTGCTACGATGCTAACTGTTACAATCGGATATCCAATATAAAACACATCGCAAGGGATTCTTGTGGTTCCACATGCCACTGGCTCCTCACTTCCCTTATGGTAACCAGCCGACCATAGTAAGAAGATAAAGCACGCAATCGATAAAATCGCCGAAAACACCATAATTATCCAGATAACTCCACGCAAAGCGAATGCAATGTTCAAGATAAAATTTGCCCAGTAATACTCGTCTACTTCCGTAAAATTATCATCGATCACAACGGTAACTCTTATTGTACTATCCCAATTTACCTCCGGATGCCACTCCTCATATTCTTCTAGTGGCGTTTGACCATCCGTATGCCAGCTATAAATGTCTCGCATCTTATATTCACGTTCATATCTATATGCTGATTCTTCGTTCAACACCTCTGTCACATACCCATGATTCACTAAATCAGAATCCACATACGCTAATTGAACTCCCAGATTGGTAGAACGATTCCACTCGTCCAAAACAGTCAGATCAATTTCATCTGTAGCAAAAAAAGCATGAAAGAGCTTATATTCTATATCTCCCCCTATTTTTTCTTCAAATAACTCATATTCATACTCTTCTTGAGTTGTGTAAAATATTCCTTGGTCAAGCATCAGTGCTCCACCTACTCCACTCCCAACAGCGATAACGCCACATACAAACCACAATACAAAGGCTAGAATCCTAGCCGCTAGACTTCTTCTCATACATTACCTCTTTCTAGTTTATATCCCTGCCCCCAGACCGCTTTTAGATATCTAGGTTCCGAGGGATTAATCTCTAACTTCTCTCTCAGATGACGAATATGGACTGCAACTGTACTTTCGCTTCCAAATGGAGTGTCCTTCCATACCAATTGATAGATTTCAGTAGGAGAATAAACACAATTTGGATTCTCCATAAATAGCTTTAAGATATCAAATTCAATCGGTGTTAAGGTAACAATTTCTCCATCTAGAGTAACCGTCTTCGACTTATTATCTAGTTCTATTCCACCAATCTTAATCGCTCCACTTTTCTCACCGCTGGCACTTGCCCCCAGTTGTGTATATCGACGTAACTGTGATTTCACTCTCGCTACTACCTCGATCGGGTTAAATGGTTTCGTGACATAATCATCCGCCCCAACCGTCAATCCAAGAATCTTATCTGCATCTTCACCCTTTGCCGTCAATAGAATCACTGGCACATTGCTGATTTCCCGAATCTTAACCATTGCTTGAATTCCATCCATATTTGGCATCATGATATCCATAAGCACCAGATGAATTTCCTGGTTTCTCACTGTCTCAACTGCCTGCTTCCCGTCGAAAGCCTCATATAAACAGAAGCTACTATCTGTAAGATAAATCTTCAATGCATTCACAATATCCTTCTCATCATCGCAAATTAATATATTATACATGGCGCCCGCCCTCCTCATGTGATTATTATACTTATTTTGTTCTTTAAATATCAACAGTATAACTCTTTAAGATTTATTTAACAATAGCTAAACCCCGACTAACTTCTAACAAAAGTTAATCGGGGTCTAGCTATTTTAATATTCTTCAAATTTGTATTGATTTCTACCTGAATACTTAGCTCTATACAATAATTTATCTGCTTTATTAATAAGAGTTGCTACTTTATCTTCTTCTGATACATAACTATAATAGGCCACTCCTATACTAATGGTAACTACGTCAGAAGCCAAGGAATACTCATGCTTGATATCACTCGCATCTAGTTGGGCTCTTATCTGTTCTGCTAATCCTCTCGCTTCTTTTATTGTTTTGTTCTGAGCAACAAGTAAGAATTCTTCTCCTCCATATCTAGCAACAAACACATCCTTGTCCGCATTCAAATCTTCAAGAATCTCACCAACCGTTTCTAGAACATGATCACCACTTAGGTGTCCGTAATTATCATTATACTGTTTAAAATAGTCAATATCCATCATCATAATCGTAACGGATACTTTATTCTTAACCATAAAATCAGTGTTCGATTCAAAGTAGTTTCGTACAGCCATTCGATTGCTAATTCCTGTAAGCTCATCTGTCAGTGAAATTGCTCGTAACTTTTGCTCATATTCCTTCTGAGTCGTTATATCATTAAATATATAGAAGAAACCTGTCAATTCATGAAACACATCATAGATAGCACTTTTCTCTATAGAAAACACCTTAGTAGTATACTCCAGATTCATTTCACAAATAATTTTATCCTCTAACTTACCCTCCATAGAAATGTCTTTGTCAAAAAATTTATCACCAAATTCTTTTAATAGAAAATCTCCCTCTGGGTCTTGTGATCCAAAAATTTCATCAAACTCGCTATTAGCACTAACAAATTCATTTTTATCAGTAATAATCATCATCGGAAATGGTAGATTATTGATTAGTGTAGTAAATTCTTCATGTGTGTTCCATATATCTGTAACATCTCGTGCAAGTCCTACAGTACCAATCGTCTCTCCATTTCTACCAACTATAGCCGATTTATAAGTCTTAAGCTGACGCATCTCATCGCCAATCTTCACTTTTTCATCAAATAAAAATGTGCCCTGCTCTTCTATTACAACCTCTTCTGTCTCCATACAAACAAATTCACCTTGCTCATACTCATCCATATCAAGATCCCAAATATAACAATGTCCTCGATATTTAATCTGGTCTTTTGTTTTATTGACGGTATCACAAAAACTTTCGTTCACTTTGATATGCGCACCTACTGTGTCTTTATACCATATCAAATCTGGAACACTGTCAATCAGTGTCTCTAATTGTCGTTCTACAAGCTCTGCATCCATATAATCTCGCATTCGATACATGAATTGCTTGATTCGATATTCATACAACTTCACATCCGTAATAATCCATACATCAAACAAGCAAGCCTTGTCTTCTTCTGACAATTCAACAAATCGCTCTACAGAGCAATTAGAAACAACTACTGCATAGTCTGCTTTATTGCAGGAAACCACTTGCAAATTCTCATAAGTAGCAACTTCATCAAGTACAATTACATCTGCCTTGTCATAGCTTGCCACATCGTTCATATCTGCTTTCTTGCATTCTACAGTAAGTCTATCTATTGCTCCCATGTTCTGTATGGATGCTTCAATACTCTGGTCACCAATTATGGCAACTCTCAAAATATACTTATCCATATTTCACCCCATTAGTCTTTCAAAATAGATACTTACATATTAGCACTAATTGACAGAAATATCAATCATAAAGTCCCTTTGAAGAACTTATGTCCACCTGACAAATTCAACACCTTATCAAAACCTTGGTTGATCAAGATATTCTGTGCTGCATTTCCTGTCACTCCCTTATTGCAGTAAGTCACTGTCAATACCTCTTTATCCAACGGCAAATTATCCCCTCTTAGTTTTGCTTGTGGGATGTTCACTGCATCAAGTACTCGCCCTTTCTTCTCATAGTCACTTGCGCTTCTCGCATCTACAATTTGCACTTTCGCCTTTAGCGATTTGAGTTCCTCACTGGTTATAATTCCTCTTCCTACATTGATTGCATTGTCAAGAATCATTCCTGTATAATATACTGGATCCTTCGTCGTAGATAACGGTAAATATTTTACTATCAATAGAGCAAGACAATTTGGAAAAACTACGACCTTACGTGCTCTATCACATTTTCTGAGTACTGATTACTATGTTGTTAGTTTTGATTTTCAAGTCCAAATGAGCATGGCAAAATTCCAAAGTGAACATGAATTTACGAAAGCCTTTGCTGTTGCGTATATAAATAGACTTAGCCGAGTATGTACCTATGCACCAGTTACAAGTGAACTGCATACCTTAACCAACTACTTAGAGAAAAGCGAATCCCCTATGGATTTAGTCGATTTATTTGTAGAAATCGCTAATATATGCACTCTGTCTGATAAACCTATTGTCTTGATGATCGATGAGGTTGATAGCGCAACAAACAACCAAATATTTTTAGAGTTCCTAGCGAAATTGCGTGGCTACTATTTAGACCGTGACTATACCCCTACATTTCACGCTGTAATCTTAGCTGGAGTTCACGACATCAAGAACCTAAAGATGAAACTACACCCCGAACAAGACTCCAAGACCAATAGTCCTTGGAATATCGCTGCGGATTTTGATATAGACATGAGTTTTTCAGCAGGTGACATCGCTACTATGCTTAGAGAATATGAACAGGATCATTTAACTGGTATGAATATATCAGAAATAGATCATTACATCATAGAAGCACAGACATGTGACATCAGTCGTACTGATGTTATTATTGATTATCGCGGCAAACAATACATTATCGAGATGAAGATATGGCGTGGCGATGAATATAACCAACGTGGAGAACAACAACTTACCGAATATTGGATTATTATGGATTACAAAAAGGGTATATGCTGAGCTTTAATTTCAACCAGAAAAGGTTGTTGGGGTAAAGCATGTTGACCTTAATGGGAAGACGATAGTAGAGGCGGTTGTGTAGAAAAAGAGAGCAGACACTCAAGTCTCCACTCTCTTTTTGTTATATTTTAACTAATTACATCCACTCTACAATCCAGCCCTCTGGTGCTTCTATCTCACCCATCTGAATTCCTGTCAATGTGTCATATAGTTTCTTTATAATTGTTCCCATTGCCTCCATGCCGCTTGGGAAGCAGATTTCTTCTCCCTTGTTTACAATCTTTCCTACTGGAGAGATAACTGCTGCAGTTCCACAAAGTCCGCATTCTGCAAAGTCTTTCACTTCATCGATGTATACTTCTCTTTCTTCTACTTCAAGTCCCAAGTACTTTTCTGCCACATACATAAGAGATCGTCTTGTAATAGATGGCAGGATGGTTGGTGATTTCGGTGTTATAATCTTGTTGTCCTTCGTTACGAAGATGAAGTTCGCTCCCCCTGTCTCTTCTACCTTTGTTCTCGTCTGAGCATCTAGGTATAAGTTCTCATCGAATCCCTCGCGGTGTGCAGTCTGGATTGCATATAGGCTCATCGCATAGTTTAGCCCAGCTTTCACATTCCCTGTTCCATGTGGAGCAGCACGGTCGAATTCACTCACTTTCAATGTCAGCGGTTTTGCTCCACCTTTGAAATATGGTCCAACTGGTGTTGCAAAGCAACGGAATTGATAGTCATCTGCTGGTTTTACACCGATGACTGGATTTATTCCAAACATATATGGTCTCAGGTATAAGCTCGCGCCCGAACCATATGGTGGCACCCACGCTGCATTTGCCTTGACTACTTCTCCAACTGCCTCTACAAATCTTTCAACTGGAAATTGTGGCATCTCCATACGAACAGCCGAGTCCATTAATCTCTGCCCATTTAGGTCTGGACGAAATGTTACAATTTTTCCATCCTTGGTTGTATATGCTTTTAAGCCCTCGAATATCGTCTGTGCATATTGAAGCACACCAGCACACTCACTCATTGTAATGGTAGCATCTTCAATCAATCCACCCGCATCCCATGCACCATTTACATAGTTTGCTACATATCTTTTCTCTGTTGGCATATATCCGAATCCGATATTTCCCCAGTCCAAATCTTTTTTTTCCATTTTCAGCCCTCTTTCTTTATTCTATCTACCTTGTTCTTGTTGACCTATCGTTCTGACACACTAATCGATTCAATCCCTACACTTCCACCACGCACGACTTCAATCGACTTAAAATTCTCATCCAATAACTTGATTAATGAGTTGTTCTTCATGGAAGTCTGTACACATTCTAATAGCACGCTATCTTTCCCATAGTCCACTACCTTGCAGTCAAATGCCTCTGCAATCTGATACACCTCTGTCTTCTCTGTATGAGAACATTTTTCCACTTTTACATACATCAATTCCTTCATATGAATGGATGTGGTTGTAAAATCCATCACCTTGATTACTTCTACCATTCGATTTAGTTGCTTTTTAATCTGCTCATAGGTCGCATCGTCACTCATAGTTTCAATTGTCATTCTAGATATCGTAGGATCCTGTGTTGTTCCTACAGTCAATCCCTCCATATTGTAGCATTTTCCTGAAAACAAGCCCGATATCTTCGCTAATACCCCGACTTGATTCTCCACATATAGTGAAATCCATCTCTTACGCATTGTATGATCCATCTTAATTTTCCTCACTTTCTCACTGTCTGGCAACTTTGTCCCAAAAGGGACAAATTGCCATGTGAAAAATTCTATTTTTCACATTATCTTAACAATCTAATATCATGTGCTCTAGGGATTTTCCACCTTTTACCATCGGAAATACCAACTCTTCACAATCTATCA
>CAYIZP010000011.1:0-37992 GCA_964367905.1 uncultured Lachnospiraceae bacterium | reverse complement strand
TCTAGGGATTTTCCACCTTTTACCATCGGAAATACCAACTCTTCACAATCTATCATAAATTCAATTAATACAGGAACCTTTGTTTCTTTTTTCGCCAGTTCGAATGCAGATGCAATCTCTTCATTCTTCTCCACTCGAATTCCCTTCGCACCATAGCTTTCCGCTAACTTGACAAAATCTGGTGCATACGGTGGACATTCAAACTCTGAGTCGCCACAATTTCCCTGACAGCTCTTTCTCGCACACAAGCAAGTAGACATATAGCGCTTACCAAAGAATAGTTTCTGCATCTGACGCACCATTCCCAGCTTATGATTGTTAAACACACATACAATAATCGGTAGTTCTTGAATGATTGCTGTGGCGAATTCTTGAAGATTCATCTGGAATCCCCCATCCCCTGATATGGAGATGACTGTTTTATCTGGATTACCAAGTTTCGCACCGATGGCTGCTGGGAAACTGAATCCCATAGTTCCCAAACCACCTGACATTAGAATCTTCTTCTTCTCATTCACCTCTGCAAACTGCGCAATCCACATCTGGTGTTGCCCAACATCCGATACGATAATCGCTTCGTCAAACTGACGATTTACTTCTTCTAGAATACTCTGTGCATTTACAGAATTTTGATTCTTCACTTGCAATGGGTGTTCTTCCTTCCACTGTGAAATGGTATTCATCCACGCTTCGGTCTCATGAACTTCCACATACTCCAATAATTTCTCGCAGGTCTCTTTTGCATCTGCCACAATCGGCACATCTACATGAACATTTCTAGAAATTGACGCTGTATCAATATCCACATGAATGATCTGCGCATGTGGCGCAAAATCATGAATCTTACCTGTTACTCTATCATTGAATCTGGCACCGATGGAAAATAATAAGTCACACTCACTTACTGCCATATTAGCTGCATATGCGCCATGCAATCCCATATGACCAACAAAATACGGACTAGACGATGGAATCGCTCCCTTACCCATAACCGTTGTCACTACCGGAATCTTTGTCTTCTCAACCAATTCGGTAAATAATGCATTTGCCCCTGCAATATTCACCCCTCCACCAGCTAATAAAAGTGGTTTCTTTGCTTTATTTAACATTTTAATGGCGCGTTTTAATTGTCCGATATGTACACTGGTATTTGGCTTATATCCACGAATATTTACTTCTTCTGGATAGATTGCATCTCCTAGTTCCGCCATCATATCCCTCGGCAAGTCAATGACCACTGGTCCTGGACGACCCGTTCTTGCAATATAGAATGCATCCTTGATGATACGTCCCAAATCCTCACGATTACGAACTGTCACACCGTACTTACAGATACTTCTAGTGATTCCGACCATATCAACTTCTTGAAATGCATCATTTCCTATTAAGCTTCTAGGTACTTGACCCGTAAAACACACAAGAGGAATGCTGTCGTAATTGGCAGTTGCAATCCCAGTAACAAGATTCGTAGCTCCTGGTCCACTGGTAACAAGACAGACACCGACTTTCCCTGTCGCTCTCGCATATCCATCTGCCGCATGAATCAATCCCTGCTCATGTCGTGGCAAAACCACATCGGTATACTCTTGCTTATACAATTCATCCAAGATGTCTACATTATATCCACCTGGATACCCGAATAATACATCTACCCCTTCTTCTCTCAATGCCTTAACCAATAACTTATTTCCTGATATTTTTCGCATATAGATTCCTCCTTAATGATCTTAATAACATAAGGTGTTACATCAAAAACGCCCCAAGTTGTAAAACAACTTAGGGCGAATAAATCCGCGGTACCACCTAATTTCAGACATATGCCTGCACTTTAGTCATGTCGACTCTCACCAACATGTTCACCCTGTAACGTGGGTCGACGTTGAAGTCTACTAAGGCATCATTCCCGCCTGTTCCTTTCACTGCTCAAAGGCTACTTCCATAATCGATTCACGAAGATTTCCACCCACCATCTTCTCTCTTTGCTTTCTCTTATTATGTACTACTCCTCATCATCGCATTTCATATATTTCATGCTCTGCTTTTCTAACACTTTCATTCATTATACGAATTGTATTCGATTTTGTCAATGCCTAGTCCCTAGGATTTTTATTCTCATAAATTGTATAATAGTACTCCAAGTCAAAATACGTCTGCTCGTCACTTATCTTCGTCATCTCCCAATCAGCTTCGTTATCCAAGTTCGGAAAATATGTATCTGCATCATATGTATGATGAATCTTCGTCACATATGCAGTTGTGCAATATGGCAATAGCTGTGTGTAAATGCTCTGTCCACCAATGATATAGATATCCTCTTTGCTGTATTTTTTCAGTTCTTCTAGTGCCTCATCGATACTGTGAACAATTACCGCTCCATTGACCTTGTAATTTTTGTCTGATGTAATCACAATATTCGTTCTATTTTTTAGAGGTTGTTTCTGTGGAAAACTCTCCAAAGTCTTTCTTCCCATCACAACAACCTTCCCAGTCGTTGTTTCACGAAAAAACTTCATATCTGCTGGAATACTGACCAACAAATCATTCTTATTCCCAATCGCCCAATTACTATCTACCGCTACAATTAAATTCATATTAATAACCATCCTTTTCTAAATTAAAACAAATCCTCATCCGGTTGTTGCCCTTCATGCAACGCCCACCTACACTCTGTCATTTCAAAATCTGTAAATACAGCTTGAAACTCCCCATCCTCTGGACTACAAGCATACACGCCGAATCGAATCAGCTCTTTTCCCTCAAACATATGACAAATTCTGATATGTTCAAACGTCTCACCATCATAAGAATTTTCCACACAAAAGTCATCCCCTCTACGACTTAGTCGAAACCACATAGATTTGACTGCAGTAGGAATTCGTGTAGTCGACCAATCTGAATAGCCATGATTCGTAACAACAGCACCCAAAAAAGCTGATTTCTCATCCCCGTATTCTACCGAAGCTTTGATCCAATTCTCACTATCTAAATACATGGAAATACCTGCTTGATCAAAATTGTTGTTGCTATTAAATTCTGCTTTCACTGTGAAAGAAAACTCCTTTTCCAATGTTTCCATTTGTAACATTGGAGCATTATCATTTCTAAATTTATAATATGTTCTCTGCCATAGGTCTGTTCCTGGCTCAGTTGTAATCTCAATTTTAGTATCTGTAATCATATACTCCTTTGGTTCATTTGTCCATTTTAATTTTGTTTTATCGAATTTCACAGTCTCTCATTCTC
The DNA here is from genome assembly GCA_964367905.1 of uncultured Lachnospiraceae bacterium. Lineage (GTDB taxonomy): Bacteria > Bacillota > Clostridia > Lachnospirales > Lachnospiraceae > CAUPWF01. The sequence continues at coordinate 34,749 of CAYIZP010000011.1, read as the reverse complement.
CTATTTTTTGTAACTATATTTGTGCAATCACTTCTTGGTCAAAATTAGCATCCTATAACATTCCTAAATCTCTTTTTTGATTTCTGTCATCTTAATTTTCTTCCTTTCTAGGCAAAGTGTCAGAGGCACTTCAACTCCCCTGCCCCTCAATCTTGAGGGAGAAGCACGCTTTGTGCGTAAGAATCCGTGGGTATCTTGAGTCTAAATACCTTTTGATCCTTACGTCATTATATCAAATACCACTTAGAATGTCATTACGCTTTCTTGACAGTAATATAAAAAAAATGTATAATTTACTGAAACACAAGTATAATAATCGTAATTCAGTAATTTCCACACTCTACAATAAAGGAGGGTTTTATGTTTGTAAGTCGAGAAAAAGAGTTAGCGCAATTAGAAAAACTATATGCAAAAGATAAATTTCAAATGATTGTTATGTATGGTCGCAGACGAATTGGAAAAACAACGTTAATCAATGAATTTATGAATTCCAAGCCTGCCATTTTCTTTTCTGCTCAAGAAGCGAATGACCAATTAAATCTAGAGATTTTTTCAACGAAAGTATACGACTTCTTTGGATTACCAACAGAAGCAGGAGCATTTAATAATTGGAATGATGCATTTATGTTTATCGCAAAACAGGCAATGACTAAACAATTTATACTGGCTATCGATGAATTCCCCTATATTGCAGAAACAAACAAGAGTATAAAGTCCATTCTTCAAAACATCATTGACCATGAATTATTGCAGGGAAAACTTTATCTAATTCTCTGCGGAAGTCAAATAGGGTTTATGGAACATGAAGTGCTTGGCTACAAAAGTCCTCTTTTTGGACGTAGAACTGCTCAATTTAAGATAGAGGGCTTTGATTATATTGATGCATCGAAAATGCTAGGTAATTGTTCAGATGAAGAAAAGATTCATTACTATGCCTGTGTAGGAGGAACTCCTCATTATCTTGCACAAGTAGATAGCCAAGATTCATTTATTGATAACATAAAAGATTTGTTTTTCTCCCCACAAGGATATCTCTACAGCGAACCCACTATGTTGCTACAGCAAGAGTTACGGGAGCCTGCTATGTATAATACCATCATTATGGCCATTGCAACCGGTTCAAGTCGCCTAAACGAAATCTGTACCAAAATAAACGAGGATAGCTCTAAGACAATCAAATATATCAAAACATTGATTGATATGAAAATCCTATATAAAGAGCATCCGTTTGGTGAAAACCCTGAACGAAGCAAGAAGAGCATCTATAAAATATCTGACAATTGTTTCGCTTTTTGGTATCGATATGTATTCATGAATAAAACTGGAATAGAAATAGGAATGGGCGATGATATCGTCGAGAATCTAGTGATTCCTGAACTAACCACATTCATTGGCAAACCTGTATTCGAAGATGTGTGTATGCAATATTTAATTCGGCTGAATTTACAGAAGAAACTCCCTTTCATGGCCACCGATTTTGGTACATGGTGGGGCAATGATAAGTTTAAAAAAGAAAATGCAGATATCGATATTGTTGTAGGCAACAAATCTACTAAACAGATCATTTTATGTGAATGTAAGTGGAAAAACGAATTAGTTGGTCAATCAGATATTATAAAACTATTAGAAAAAGACCGCCTACTTGCAGGGTACCACGAATACTTTTATATCTTCTTTTCCAAATCAGGATATACTGAAAATGCAATTGCACTAATGAAACAACATACCAATTTGAAATTAACAACTCTACCTGAACTATTTCAAGTATAAAACAAGGTGTGAAAATCGAGAGAGTGCTTCGCACTCCCTCGCCTACGACTGCTATCTTGCTGACATCATCCGATGTAGAATCATAACTTTGTATTCATAAATATTTCCAAATAACGATAACATTATCAATATGCATTATATCAAATAGCACTTAGAATGTCATTATGTTTTCTTGACAAAATACCGTTTTCAAAATGCCATTTTAGACTTTTATACATAGCTGATTCCATTATTCCTTACATAGATGGTAGATTAAGATGTCCTTTTACTATTATTTAAGTTTTCTTGTACTCTGCGATACAGCTCTTCTGCTGCATTATATCCCATTAACTTTTGTCTATGATTCACCGCTGCCGACTCTACAATAATTGCTACGTTACGACCAGGTCTAATTGGAATTGCATGACAAATCACTTGATTCCCCAGAAATTCTGTATATTCTTCATTTATGCCTAATCGATCGTATTCACGCTCTTTGTCCCAATCCTCTAGAATAATTGCCAAATCAATAGATTGTGTTTTTCGTACACTTTGTACCCCAAACATCGCCTTAACATCTACAATTCCAACACCTCGAATCTCAATAAGGTATCGTGTAATATCAGGAGCCGTTCCCATTAATGTTGCATCACTTACTTTATGAATTTCTACAACATCATCAGCAACTAAGCGATGTCCACGTTTAATCAATTCTAGTGCCACTTCGCTTTTACCGATTCCACTTTCTCCCCTAATAAGCACACCAACACCATAAACATCTACCAAAACCCCGTGAATGGAAATACAAGGCGCTAGCTCCACGTGTAGCCAACGTATTAACTCCGCTGAAAATGATGACGTCTTTTGTTGTGTTACAAACAACGGTATTCCTTTCTTTTTTGCTATTTCAATGAAAATAGGCTCAGGTATCAATCCTCTGCAGAAAATCATGCAAGGTATATTATAACTCAACAATTTATTAAACATAACTTTCTTTGCGTCTAGCTCTAGCATATCTAAATATGAATTTTCAACATTTCCAATAATTTGAACTCGATCTGAATCGAAATGATCAAAATATCCTGTTAGTTGTAGTGCTAATCTATTAACATCTGGTACGAACACCCCTCTATCTTCTATCGAAATGTTAGGTGTGATACATTTCAAATTGAAGTGCTCTATAATTTGTTGCAATTTAACTTCTTTCATACTAACTCCTTATTTTCCATTATATAACCAATTATATTAAACCGACCCGATACCCTACTGCTTGTCTTAATTTTTATAAAATGCTGTTACTAGGATTTCCCATGCTATAATAACATGGGAAATTTTAGCAATTAAATTAAGAATTGTACTTATCTTTATCCAAGGTTCCCTCTTTGAAGTTCACAATAACATTTGTTGCAGCATCCCCTATTACATTTAGGGTAATAACTGCCATTCCTGGTAAATAATTCATTGCAAGTACCAATGCATATCCTACCATACATAATTCCGAACTAAAACCAAGCCCCATCATAACAACATATACCATAGTCGTTCCCGCGACTGGAATTGCAGGAGTTCCCATTGCGGTACAGATAGATAAGAATGCTGCAAGTACAAGATTTGCTGGTGTAATATTGATGCCTGCTGCTGTTGCAATAAATGTAATCGCCATCATATGCATCGCTGTTGTTCCATTCATATTAATGGTCATTCCAGTCGGAAGCACGAAAGAACTAACTTCTTCAGAACATCCCAATTCATCTATGCAAGTTGTTGTGTTGAGTGGCAATGTGGCTGCCGACGAATTTGTCGCCGCTGCAAATAATCCAATTTTGAATGATTTTTTCATAAAATGTATTGGATTTAAACGCGTAGATGCAAAAATACCAATTGGATACACTACACACACTAACACAAGTGATATGATAATGGTCGAAACCATCCATACCATGGTCGGTTTAATGTATTCCACACCGTATACTGCAAATGCTCGTGTAATCATGCAAAAAATAGCGATTGGCGAACATTTATTAATCAAAAAATTCAAATAATATAAGACAATTTCATTCACACTAACAAACACCGCTTTCAAAGGAGCTGTTTTTTCTGGAATTCTCGTCATACACAAACCAATAATCACGGCCACCACGCATACCGCTAAGATTGATGTGTTGACGGAAAATACTGCCGTGATATTCGATGGTACAGCATTCACAATTGTTGACAGCACGTTATATCCATCCATTGTAACTACTGTATTTGTTGCAATGTCTGATGGTAGATTCACATCAAACCATCCCATCGTCTTCACAAAATAGGCCGCACAACATGACAATGCCGTACACACAATATAAAACATAAGGAAACACCCCAATGTCTTCCCAGCAATTTTCCCTAGTCTCTCCGCATCATCTAATCTGCAGATTGCAAGACTAAGCGAAACCAGAACCAACGGCACAATAGCTAGTTGAAGCCCATGCATAAATAATTCTCCGATAATATATAACAAACCAATAGAATCAAATCCTGTATCTGCTGTTACATCCTGAAATAATAATTTATGAATAATTTCCCATACATTCTCACTTCCACTATTAAGCAAGAACTGCCTCAATAGAATCACTCCACCACCACAGAGTATTCCACCAAATACCGAAATCATCATTTTTGTCACAATCGATATTTTTTTCCTCTTCACGCTCATTCATTCTCCTTTATAACAATTTCCCACGAAATATATTACACAACTGAAGCGCGCATAGTTTTTATAAGATTTTAGTAAACAAGTCGTATCTGGTTTTCTTCACAAAAACGAATCCATGTTTCATCCGGTTTCTGATCCGTCACTAAATAATCAATTTTCTTTAAATCAAGTAAGTGCATAAAGGCCTTTTTATTTAGCTTACTATGATCCACAAATAATGCAACTTCCGCAGCCTGTTCTACCATAAGTTTCTTAACGATAGACTCCCCTTCATTGGAATCAGTAATTCCTTGTTCCAAATCAGCCCCCTTACAACTAATCAACAAAATATCAACATGATATTTTTTTATATTATCCTCGGCAATCTGCCCTCTTAACGAAAGTGCACTCTTATTGAATATTCCGCCTGTCGAGATGATATTAACATTTGAGTATGCTAATTCCCGAAATATTTCCGTTGATGTTGTGAAAACTGTAAAGTCGCTACTATCGGGAAGTAATTTTAAGACTTCCATAACCGTACTACTAGCATCTGCTGCTATCGTCTTCTTTGTAGAAAGTATCTCTGAAAAACTCTTCGCAATTTTCCTCTTTTCTGCCAAATGAATAGATGCACGCTGATAAAAATGTACCCCTTCTTTCTGAGCTGCTTCATTTAAAACTGCACCACCAAATGTTCTGGTCAGAAATCCTTCATTTTCCAGTTTATCCAAATCACGTCTAATTGTTTCTTCTGTTACTTGAAGCTCATTACTTAATTCTGTAACCACAACTTTATTTTCTACTCTTAGTTTTTCTTTTATTGCTTTCAGTCGTTCTTTTCCTACCATAATATTTACTCCTCATCAAAATCTTATATTTATTCTCATCTTATATTACCATAAACAACGCACATTCACAGCATTTTTCTTTGTTTTCAATATAATATGTGTTTTTTCAATATTATGGCGCTAATTATTTATCTATACTTTCTGCAAGTTCACGCATAAATCGCACATCATCTTCTTCTAATTCGAGATCTACCGATTTAACATTCTCTTCAATCTCTTTAACTGTGGTTGATCCACTCAGGAGATTTATGAACTCGCCCTGTGCGAGAATCCACCCTAATGCAAGGTTTGCTATGGTGCAATTATATTTTTCGCAAAGGGGTTTCCACTGATCCATCATGTCCATAGCCAACTGCATGTTATCTAGTTGGAACCATTTCTTAGGAATTTGAGCACCTACAGGCTTATAATCACGCGACATCGTTCCTGACAAGAGTCCCATCTCAAGTGGTGAATACGCCTGAATCGTCACTCCATTTTCACGACAACAAGGAATAATTTCATCCTCAATTCCTCGATCTAAGATTGAATATTTTGCTTGTACAATGTCAAGTTGTCCCCACTTCAAGTACTCTTCGATCTGATGAATATCCACATTCGCAGCACCAATCGCTCTGATCTTACCCTCTGCTTTTAGTTCATTCATTAATTCCATAGTCTTTTGGATTGGTACAAAGTACTCTGTTCCTTCAATTGCCTGCCAATGTGTCATATATACATCCACATAGTCAATTCCAAGACGTTCTAGTGACTCCTCAATTTCTTTCTTGACAGAAGCAGTCTTTAAGTTTTTGTATAACTGAATATCATTTACAACATTAAAAAGATCACCCTTCATCTCCTGATCCCATGTCACACCACATTTTGTAATGATTTTGACATCTTCTCGTTTCATTCCTTCTAGTGCTTTTCCGAGAATTTTCTCGCTATTGCCAAAATTATATCCTGGTGCTGTGTCTATTAAGTTAACACCAGCTTTTGGAGCTTGTCTGATTGTGTTAACTACTTCTTGAAGCTCGTGGTCCCCTCCCCAAGCTGAACCTCCACCAATTGACCATGTTCCAAGACCTATTCGCGAAATATCTAGTCCCGTCTTACCTAGTTTCATTGTTTTCATATATTTCATCTCTCTTTCTAACATTCAGTTTAAACGAGTTACTTGTAATCATTATGATACTTTTCAAGCATCTTTTCTACGATGTCTCTGTTCTGTATTCCTTTAGTTGCACCAGTATACTGAACTGAAACAGCGGCTGCACAGTTAGCATAAATAGCACATTCCTTCAGTTCTTTTCCCTCTAGCAATGCAGTTATAAATCCAGATGCAAAATTATCCCCTGCTCCAATCGTATCAACTGCAATAACGCCCTGACATGCTGGAACAACCATCGCACCCTGTTCATTACGAATATAACAACCACGTTTTCCAATCTTCATAATGACATTCTTGACACCACAGTTATACAGAACATCTGCAACTTTCGACTCTTCCGTCTCACATGCCATTTCTGCCGCCTCTTCAAAGTTCGGAAAAAAATAATCTACATAACTCAACGCTTCTTTGATATCTTCCAATGTTTCTTTCAGCCTCGGAGACACCATGTCAGCACATATAATCATCCCCTCTTCTTTCGCCTTGCGAAACACCTTTACCATCGCATCATTATCAAATAATGGATTGTTAAAAATACTTGCAAATGAAAGAACTTTCGCTCCTTTCAGTGCTGACATGTCTAAATCCTCAGCGGAAAATTTCCATAAGCTCCCTTGACGATTCGTGACAAATGTTCGTTCACCATCAGCTGATACCAAACCTACATTGATCGATGTAATCTTATTGGGATCTTGTTTGATATAAGCAGTATCAATCCCATTATTATTGCAGTGACTAAGCACAAACGCACCAGCTACATCCACCCCAACTGCACTCATCAACCCAACCTTATGCCCCAACCGAGTAATAATGGTAGATTCATTTAATGCGTCGCCACCAATTGTCATAGCAATTTCGTCTACTGGATATGACACTACATCAAAAACTTCTTTGCTTAATGGTCGAAGTGGCAAATCTACAATTGCTGCGCCAATAATAATAACATCTAATTTTTTATCCAAATTATTCATCCGCCCTTCCATCGTCTCCGAACAATTTAATTTTACACTTCGCACGTTCCTTGACAGCTTCTCTCACCCTTCTCTGCATCGCAAGATATGGCTCATCAATATTTTCTTTGATTGCATCTAGTGCAGCTAATGTAAGCTCTGTGTGAATATTGATTTTTGCTACTCCAAGTGAAATTGCTTTCTTAATATCTTCATCTCCAATACCAGATGCTCCGTGAAGTACAATTGGAACATCCACTGCTTTTGCGACTTCTTCTAAAATATCAAACGCTAGTTTTGGCTCTGAAGAGTACACACCATGAACATTTCCGATTGCCACTGCAAGTGAGTCACATCCCGTTCTATCCACAAATTCTTTTGCTTTCTTTGGATCAGTATACTGATATCCTGATAAAGCTTCTTCATAAACTGTCTCGTTTCCTACATGTCCGAGTTCCGCTTCTACTGGAATATTGTATGCACGGAAATATTCTACACATCTCTTTGTTTCTGCCACATTTGCTTCAAATGGAAGCGCTGAAGCATCGCGCATTACTGAATTCATGCAATGATTTACAGCATTTTGAAGAATTGTCATGTTGCGCCCGTGATCCCAGTGAAGAATGACCGGCACAGTTGCTTTTTTTGCCATCGACTCCATCATATAACAATAGTCTTCAAACGAAGTATTACCTGTAAATCCCGTTCCAAACGAAATAATAATTGGAGCTCGTAGCTCTTCTGCCGCATCTATTACACCCATTAACATTTCTGCATTCCACACATTGAAATGTGGAATTGCATAATGCCCTTCTCTTGCTTTTTGCTCCCAATATCTAATATCTGAAATCATAATTTTCTCCTTTTTTACACACAATTGTTTTTATTATTATTTAGCTACCTTTATAATACCTTTGACCATATCTGCCCTTTTCACTGGATCAATGGCCGCTTCAAATGCCTCCTGTACATCTTCATAATCATAAACATCTGTTACCATATCCTTAACATTAAACTTCCCTGTTGCAATTGCTTCGATTGTCTGTGGAAAATTGTTGCAATATCTAAATGATGTTTGAATTGTCACTTCACGATTTATCTTTAGGAAATCGATCGGTACCGGTTTCGATTGTGTACCAACCATCATAATTTTTCCACCTCGAGCAACAATTTGCGTTGCCTGATTCGTCGTGAATGTAGCTCCCGCACATTCAAACACTAAGTCAACTCCATGTTCCCCATAAAAGTCCTGTGAACGAAGAATTCCAACAGTATCTTCCTTTCCGTTTATTACTCTTTTCGCACCTAGTTTCAAAGCAAGATCAAGACGTTTCTGCAATACATCAACAACAGTAATATCTGTTGCACCAAGACTTACACAGGCTTGTAGTGTCATAAGACCAATCGTTCCACCGCCTAAAATCACAATACTCTTACCAAGTGCCGCTCCTCCAAGAACTGCCGCATGCATTCCAACTGCCGCTGGTTCAACTAATGCACCTTCTAAAGTAGACATGCCTTCAGGAATGTGATATGTCCAAGCTTCTGGATGGGTCATGTATTGAGTTAATGCACCTTTATAATGCGGCTGTGTTGCCAGCATATCTACACTTGGGCAGATATTGTAATATCCCTTCCTACTGTAATCGGTCGATTCATCTGGAACACTTGGTTCAATCAGTACCTTGTCTCCAACCTTAAACCTTGTAACATTTGCCCCAACACCAATAACTTCTCCTGACACTTCATGGCCAAGTCCAATTTTCTGATTTGGATCTTTAGGGGGGATAAATGGTCCGTGCTCAAATCCATGAATATCTGATCCACACATTCCAACATATTCAACCTTCATTAATATCTCATTTTCTTGCGGTTCTGGTACAGCACATTCCTGAATCTCAAACCGACCTGGTGTTACTAAAATTGCTTCTGAATTATTCAAAATACTACCTCCTAACTATTCTACATTCCCAATATCTTCAACAGACTCTCCACGCGTCTCAATTCCCAAAAATAAAATGCTAACTGCAATAATAACTGCAACGATTGAAATAAGAATAAACACACCACTTGCTCCCATTGTAGAAGCTGCAACACTTGTTACCAGAAACGGGAAGAATATATTACTTACCCGACCCATTGCATTACAAAATCCCGAACCTGAAAGTTTTGCAGATGTTGGCCACATCTCTGGCACATAAACGGCTGACGCATAACATACATACATATAAATTACTGTGTTTAGAAGGAAGGTACATACAATTAAGGCTATCATTTCCGTCTGCTGTCCTGTGATAATTCCAAATACTGCCATTAAAACAAGGAGTCCGACCCCCATCGCTTTACGCGGAATCTTATCCATAATCAAAGATGCAATAAAAATTCCAAATGGTGCTCCGAAAAGACCGAACATTGTCATAAATTGTGAATCCGACGTACTATACCCCATCGATGAAAGCATAGACGGCATCCAGTTCATCAATGTGTATTGTATTGTATTCATACCAATCAAGACTAATGATCCAACGATTGTTCTCCTAAAAAGTTTCCCTTTAAACAATGCGGAATACGGAAGTTGCTTTACATTCTTCGGTTCCTCTATCACTTCTGGAAGCTTTTTCCCTGTTGTTGCTTCGATTTCCTTCTCGATTTCTGTCATAATCTTATCCGCTTCTTCAACTCTTCCCTGCGACTCCAACCATCTTGGAGATTCTGGAAATTTCTTAATAATAAAGATGCACGCTAGAATTGATAGTACAGATGGTATCATGAACTGGATTCTCCAGTTTAACGCATAGCTCGCAACTGTTACACCAACCAAAAGTGCAATACCATTACAGATTGGATGAGCCCAGTTCCCAATAAATGATGTGCGACTTGACCATGTACCACGGTTTCTTCCCGGCACATACTCTGTAAATCCTGCAAAAAGAACCACTAACAATGCTCCAAGTCCAAACCCCTGCAGAAGTCTAAATATGTAAAGTACACTTATATTTGGAGAAAGCGCTCCACCAATCATTGCTGCAATATGAACTGCTTCATATAAAAGAATCGATTTCTTACGACCAATTTTATCTCCAATCGGTCCGCCAATCAATGCTCCAAACAACTGACCAGCTGTATATGTAATTCCCCACATTGCAAGAAGTGTAGTTCCTGGTTCTAGCCAGTGAATTTCATTTAACAAAATATTCTGTACTGCTCCTCCGATACCGTTTGACCAACACACAAGAAGTGCAAAAGCTGTTACTAACCACATTTTAACATGCCATGATGAATTTGGTAGACGATCTAGTCTCGCTCCAATATTTGCTGATTTTTTTTCCATTTTTTTTCATTCCTTCCTTTTTTTTAATATTTGTTTGATTTAGTTATTGTTATCACGTGCTGCGGATTTTAATTCTGTCTCAATCTCCTCTTCCATGATTTCCCACGCTCTCTTAAAATCTACATTTTTGTTCCAAAGTGCCGGCGGTCCCATAACTACAACATCAACACCCGCCTCGTAAAGTGGTCGGTACAAATCTTTGTTCATTGAGCCATCTGCCTCGATTAGAAATTGAAGTCCTCTCTCTTTCCTAATTGAGACTAACTGTCTAATTTTTACATACATCTGCGGATCAACTGGTTGCCCAGAGATTCCTGGATCTACAATCATAATCGTAACTTTATCAAGCAGTGGTAGGTAATACTCTATTGTAGTAAAAGGAACAGCAGGACTGAGTGCAACTCCTACTTTACATCCTAATTTCTTAATTCTGTGAATCGTTACAAATGCATCGCCTTCAATGCAGTCCGTATGTAAAGTAATATATGTTGCTCCCGCCTTCGCAAACGTCTCTAGGTACTGTTGTGGATGTGCAACCATCAGATGAGCATCCATTGGTTTTAAGTTTTCCATGTGCTTATTTAAATACTCTAGATAATCTGGCCCGATTCCGTAACTTGGTACATAAACTCCATCTTTAATATCCATATGCAAATAATCTGATTTCTCATTGATGATTTGCATCTGCTCTTCTATATGGAATAAGTCACAGCATCCTACCGATGGCGCAATCATCAGTTTTTTCTCCATAGTATTAGTCCTCATAGTCATATGTCATAATCACTTTTATTGCATCTTTATCTGCCATTAATTGAAATCCTTTTTCCCATTGCGAAAGACCTATTCTATGTGTAATCATTGGCTTTACATCAATTGCTCCTGATTTTAAAAGTCGAAGTGCATTTCTCCACGTTGTGGAATCGTACGCCATATGCCCAATAATACTCTTGTTCCAAGCTGTGATATCGTTGATTGAAAATTCTAATGGTTTGAATCCCATCCCTACTCTCACAATTTCTGCATTTGGTCTAGTCATCTCTATCGCCTGTTTCAAGGCGATATTTGCACCAGAACATTCAATCACTAATCCAAGATTATCTCTCCCACAAATTTCCGTACATCTTGCAACAACATCTTCTGTTGTACCATTTACACAATGTGTAGCACCTAGTTGCTTTGCAACATCAAAACGTACCTTTGCATCATCCTGAAGCCCCACCATAACGATATTGACAGCTCCCATAACACGTGCTACTTGTACTGCGAATAATCCGATTGGTCCCGTACCGAACACGACAACATCCTGCCCTGGTAGTAGATGTGCCTGTTGAGCAATCGCTTTATATGAGTTGCAAAGTGGATCCATCAGTGCTGCTTCTTCATATTCTACACCTTCTGGAATTTCCCAGATTGCATGCTTATGAATGCGTAGAATTTCTCCAGGAATTTTGCAATATTTTGTAAAGCCTCCCCCCCATGTATTATTATCTAATCCTAGATTCACTTTCTCTTCACAACAAAGGAAATCTCCGATCTCACAAGCTGGGCAAGTACCGCACACATGAGCGCTATTGTCTGATACAATTCTTTGTCCCACCTTCCAATTTTTCACTTTATCACCAACTTTTACTATTTCTCCAGCAAACTCATGTCCACGAATCGAGTTGAATTGATCAGAACCATTTTCGACTTTATAATGCTTCATATCAGCGCCACAAATTGCTGCCGCCTTCACTTCAATAATAATATCCTCTGATCCACAGTCTTGTTCTGGAACATCAATCATGCGATATCCGCCAAATTCTTTTCCATATCTTGCTAATGCCTTCATTTGCATTCCTCCATTTTAATAATAAACTCTATTGCATTCTTCATCTTTTCGGCCGAAAAACATTTGATTCTTCTCTTTTGAGAATTCTTAGAACCATTTGTCTATATTCATATAATAAATCAAACACAGAAATTAGTCAATATAAAATCTTTGTTTCAAAGATTTTATCTGTTTTTCACAATTTTTATCCTTTATATTATTTGTTAATTACTTTTTTTTGTGCATTATTCAGAGTTTCACCTCTATAGAATAGATAATTTCAAAGTTATATACCATATAAATAAAACAATGTATTTATTCTCAAAAAGTTGAAATCAAAAAAAGAAGGAATAAGTTTCAAAAACTTATTCCTTCTTTTCCTATAAAACTGTAAAATTTATAAATTCTATCTATATCGCAATCGGAATATTCTTAACCTGCGGCCCTGTCTCATATCCCTCTAACTTCACATCATCTGGTGTAAAATCATAGAACTCCTTAATATCTGGATTTAACCAGAGTTTTGGCGCTGGGAATGGTTCTCTCGAGATCAGTTCTTCGATTAAATCCACATGTCGATCATAGATGTGAGCGTCTGCTATCACATGTACAAATTCTCCCGCTTTCATATCACAAACCTGAGCGATCATATGAACCAACACTGCGTATTGACATACATTCCAGTTATTTGCTGCAAGAACATCTTGTGATCTCTGATTCAGGATTGCATTCAGTACTAATTTCTCACAATCTTTTTCCTTTGTAACATTGAATGTCATACTATATGCGCAAGGATAGAGGTGCATCTCATGTAGATCTTCATGTACATAGAGATTGGTCATGATTCTTCTACTATATGGATTGTTTTTGAGATCATAAATCACACGGTCAATCTGATCCATCATCCCCTCTTTATATTGGTGCTTCACTCCTGCCTGATACCCATATGCCTTACCTATGGATCCACTCTCATCAGCCCAACTATCCCAGATATGGCTGTTCAAATCATTGATATTATTCGACTTCTTCTGCCAGATCCACAACAACTCGTCCACACAGCTTTTAATCGCCGTTCTTCTTAGAGTTAAGGCCGGAAATTCCTCTGCTAGATTATAACGATTCACCACGCCAAATTGCTTAATCGTATATGCCGAGGCTCCATCCTCCCACTTCGGTCTTACTTTTTCACCCTCTGTACTACTTCCATTGTCTATAATATCCCTGCACATCTTTTTAAAAATTTCATCTGCTTTACTCATCGTTTTCCTTCCACCATCCCCTATTCAATATTTTCCAACAATCCCTCTAATACACTAGCAAGTTTTTGCTGTTCTTTTCTTGGCATTCCTAGAACCAAGCGATTATTTGCCTTCTTTCTGCAACTCCGAATTCGCTTTTGCATCTTATATGCACTCTCTGTTAAGTGAATGTTCTTCTTCCTTTTATCACCATTATTTTGTACAATTAATACATAACCCTTCTCATCTAATCGCTTCAGTAGTCCTGTTACAGTTGGATTAGACAGGCTTAGATGTTTTTCTAGATCTATTTGGTGTACATATTCTTTATTCGTCTCAAACAAGTAATTCAACACCTCACATTGGGCTGTTGTTAGCCCTATAGTAGCCACTTGTTTATTGTAGTATTTTTCATATTCATTTGTAATTGCTTTTATTAACGTGGCTAATGACTTGGTATCTTCCATTATGTTACCCTCCATTTTCTATTGAAAATTATTTTAGCATAACAAACCATGTAACAACGAGTGCAATTTCAATCACAAATATGACTGGCACCCCTATCTTGAATTTCAAATGTTTTGTTTTATGTCGAAATACTTGCATTCCTATCCACGCCCCAACGCTTCCACCTAGAATTGCAACACTTAACAAAGTCTTCTCTGCTATTCGGTACCTTCCTTGTATGGCCTTCCTTTTATCAATCCCATACATGGCAAATGCAACCAAATTAATGAATACTAGGTATATCATAATATACATAACCACTCTGTCTACACCCCTCCTTGTCTATCCTCAAGAACATTTGATGTTTTTTATTGTCAATTGAATGTTTCGATATTCTTTATAAGTATTTATTCCGGGATAATATGTAATCGAGAATCGCACTTTCTCCTCTCTTCCCTCTTTGATTCGCTTCCATGTCTGCAGATCGTATGTTTCCAATACGCATTCTTCTAGATTGCTGATATTACCAAAATATACTGCGTCCATTTGATTCCCCATTTTATCCTTTAGCTGTAATTTTACCACATTTTGATTCACTCCTACAACTTTTATTGAAGAAAATCTCAAATCCCTCATAGCAAATAATGGTTTTTCATTTCCTTTTCCATAAGGTTCTAGAACTGTCAACTGCTCAATCAACTCTTCTGTGATATAAGGCATTGGCACTTCCAAATCAATATTCACCTTACAAGCCAGATCATCCTCACTCAAACCGCAGGTGTGATTCAGTGTGCTTCTCAATCGTTCAATATTAATTTCTTCCAAGCTAAAACCTGCTGCCAACTTATGCCCACCATATCGATTCAACAGTTCTTTGCATTTGTTTAGCTCCTCATACATGTGATAAGATTCGATTGATCGCCCCGATCCTTTTGCACCCTGCTCCGACTTGGTTAAAACGAAGGTTGGTCTGTGATATTTCTCACGGATTCTTCCCGCAATAATACCTGCTAAACTTTCATGACATTCAGGTAGATATATGACAAGCACCTTATCTCTACACCACTTACTTTCTACCTGCTCAACGGCCAGATCAACCCCCTCCTGAGTCAATTCCTTACGAGAGTCATTGAGTGCTTTTAGGTCGTTTGCCAGCATATCTGCCTCAGACTTTTTCTTCGTCTGCAATAATTCCAAAGTACGTTTAGCAGTATCTAGCCTTCCACTTGCATTCATACATGGTCCAATCTGAAAACCAATATGATATGCTGCAAGTTTCTCTCGATCGATATGCAAAACATCAATCAGGGATTCTAATCCTAGATTTTTGGTTTGTTTCAACATTTCTAATCCTTGTTTTACGAAAATACGGTTCTCACCCACAAGATCCATCACGTCACCAACTGTCGCAATTGCCACATTCTCAATCAAATAATCCACGTCTTCTGCATCTTGTCCCATGCTATCAAGCAATGCCTCCACTAACTTATAGGCAACTGCTGCCCCGCATAATTTCTTAAATGGATAAGGGCAGTCTGGTTGCTTCGGATTCACAATTGCATCTGCCTGAGGATAGATAAACTTTCGCTGCACCCCCTCTTCTTCTAGCACATCTTCATAAGGCACTTCATGATGATCTGTCACAATCACCGTCAAACCATGGGATTTTGCATACTCTATCTCCTTGGCTGCTGCAATCCCATTATCGCAAGTAATTATGGTATCTACCCCGTCACACATTGCACGTTCAATCAATTCAACATTCAATCCATACCCATGCTGGATTCGATCTGGAATATCACTATCCACACTTGCCCCCACCTTGGCAAGCCCTTCCAACAAGATGTACGTAGCATTCACCCCATCAATATCATAATCTCCGATGATTCGAATCTTCTTACGATTCTGAATCTTCTCCTTGATGATTTCAATTGCCGTATCCATTCCTCGCAGTAACATTCCGTCATGCAAATCTGCAATTGTACCATGTAAGTATTCTTGAATCTCATCATCTCCGATGTCTTTATTGAACATCAATCTCGCTTGAATCAAACTGATGTTATGATTTTTCATCATGGCATCAAAATCAGTACCTTTTTGTAGTAGAAACCAAGATTCCTTCATCTTAATAACCATCCCTTTCTATCAGTTTCCTATTACACAATAAGGGCACGTATCACGCACCCTCATGTTCTATCTGTTTCTATGTAACTCTTAATTTTCTTTTTTCTGTAACTTTTTCATACTATACCATAGTGCACCTGTAATGCATACCGAAGAATATGCACCACATACGATTCCAACCATCAACGGCAAGGCGAACTCGCGTACCGCACTCACTCCTAAAACGAACAATACGGCTACCATGACAAAGGTCGTAAGGGATGTATAAATACTTCTGGTTAGTGTCTGTGAAATACTCTTATTCACAATCACAGCCAAGTCTTCATTCTTCTTAGCAAGTTTCATCTCTTCTCGAATTCTATCGAAGATTACAATGGTTGCATTAATGGAGTATCCTACAATAGTTAACATACATGCAATAAATGTGTTTCCTACCGATACTCTTGCCAATGCATAGAATGCCAATACAATTAACACATCATGTACCAGAGCAACAACTGCGCTCGACGCGAACCGGAAGTCACTGAATCTCAATCGGATATAGATTAACATACAAATGGTTGCTATAATAACCGCGAGCACTGCATCATTTCTCATCTCTGAACTAACTGTAGCACTAATATTCACGGCTGTGATTGTAGTTTCGTCGATTCCAAATTCTTCTGACAATGCTGCATTCAGCTCATTTCTCTCATCTAAATTCAATGATCTTGTCTTGATAACAACATCATTAGAACCTTGTACCTTCGTTGCCTGAATTCCAGCATCTCCGACTACTTCTTCTACCACTGGCTTCACCATTGTATCGATTTGCTCCAGTGAATAATCCTCTGTAAATTCCACTGTTGTCGCAGTTCCACCACTAAATTCTAAGCTATAATTCAGTGCATTTCCTGTTGTAGAACCAAAGATTACCATTCCCACTAATCCTGCAACAATGACTGCCGCTGAGGCTGCAAAGAATAAATTCTTCTTTGCCAAGAAATTATATACCTTGGTTTCCTTTTTCTTTCTGCTATATAATGCTGGTTTTTTTAGTCCCACTGCGAACAATGCATAGATCACAAGTCTTGTGATGATAAGTGCTGTAAACATGGATACCACAATACCAAGTGCTAAGGTCTGTGCAAATCCTCTCACGCTTCCTGTTCCCATAAATCCAAGAACGATTGCTGCGATTAATGTTGTAATATTTCCATCTAAGATCGCCGATAACGCCTTCCTAAATCCTGACTTCAAGGAAAGCTTTACGCTCTTTCCTTCCGCTAGTTCTTCACGTACACGAGCAAAGATAATTACATTCGCATCTACCGCCATACCAATTCCTAGTATAATACCCGCGATTCCTGGTAAGGTAAGTGTGATATCGAATGCGTTCAACAATACCGCAATCATTCCAACATATGAAAGTAGCGCAATACTTGACGCAAGTCCTGGAAGAAGATAAACAGCACACATGAATAATAATACGATTGCAACTCCAATCGCCCCAGCTAGAAGACTTGTTTCAATCGCCTCTTCACCAAGCTGAGCCCCAACAACCTCAGAACTGATTTCCTCCAATTCAACCTTCAATCCACCAATACGAATGGTCTGTGCTAGTTGATCCGCCTCTTCAAAGCTATCCATTCCCGTAATAGAAGCAACTCCACCTGTAATCTCTTGATTTACAACTGGATTACTGATAATTTCCCCATCATATATAATAGCAATGTTCTGTCCGATATTATTGCGAGTTGCTTCTGCAAACTTTACTGCACCTTCATCAGTCAAATCCAGAGCCACTACATACTCCGTATTCTGCATCGCATCTTGTTGTGTCTCTGCACTCGCTGCTTCAACATCAGTTCCTTCTAACAAGACATTTCCTGCACTATCTTGAAATTCTAGCGACCCTGGTTTTCCTAGTTCCTCTAGTATCTCGTTTGCATTCGTCACCCCTGGAATCTCGATACTGATTCGATCGTCCCCAACCTGATATACGGTTGCTTCTGTACTATAATTCTCCACACGCTTTTGCAAGCGATAAATGGTATCTGCCATATCTTCCGCAGACGGAGCTCCGTTCACTGCCTGATATGTAATACTCACTCCGCCATTCAAATCCAATCCTAGCTTAATATTTTGCGCAGCTCCTGATCCAGTCGATCCCCAACCTACAACTGCAGTAAAGCCAAGAATTGCAATGAATGCAGTCACTAGAATCAAACTTATTATTCCTCTTGATTTGTTCATCTCTCTACCCTCTCCTCTTAGTCAGCCAAAGCGGCCTTAATCATAATTGCACATTCCACGCGCTTCCGTTGCATTTCGCATCCTATGCTATAAGTATCATGAATGGTTCCGTGAAACTTCTCTGAATTTGCCATACATCCTCCACTACAATAGAATTTGGCAAAACAAGCCTTACATTCTTCCTTGGTATATACGCTACAACTTCTGAACTCATCCGCTAACTCTGGTTTCACAATTCCGTCATCCACATTTCCCATTAGAAATTCTCCATTTCCTACAAACTGATGACATGGATATAAGTCTCCCCATGGCGTCACGGCCAAGTACTCTGTCCCCGTTCCACAACCCGACAATCGCTTCGCCACACAAGGTCCCCCTTCTAGGTCCACCATAAAGTGAAAGAAATTAAATCCCTGCCCTGCTTGCTCTCTCTCAATGATTTTCTTAGCCAACTCATCATACTCTGCGTAGATCTGTGGTAAGTCTTCCTCACGAATCGCATAATCATCTACTTCGTCTGCAACCACCGGCTCTACCGAAATCTGCTTGAAACCTAAGTCAGCAAATTCCATAACATCCTTTGCGAAGTCTAAATTATTTCTCGTAAATGTACCTCGGATATAATAACGATCTTGATTCCGACTCTCTGCTAATTTCTGGAATTTCGGAACGATGAGATCATAACTCCCCTTTCCATTGCGGAATGGGCGCATTCTATCATTGACTTCCTTTCTTCCATCTAAACTAAGCACTACATTATCCATCTCACGATTGGCAAAATCCTGTACTTCATCATTAAGCAGAACCCCATTTGTAGTTAATGTGAATCGAAAATGTTTATTGTGAAGCTTCTCTTGTTCTCTTCCATAAGCCACCAAATCCTTCACAACCTGCCAATTCATCAGTGGCTCACCACCAAAGAAATCCACCTCCAGATTATGTCTATTCCCAGAATTCTCAATCAAGAAATCTAATGCTTTCTTCCCAACCTCTAGGGACATCAAAGCTCTTCTTCCATGATACTCTCCTTCCTCAGCAAAACAATACTTGCATGCCAAGTTACAATCATGTGCAATATGTAAGCAAAGAGCCTTCACCACCGTCTTCCTCTGTTTCACTTCACCAATATAAGTCTCATATTCATCTACCGAATACAATTGTCCTAATTGGGTCAACTCTATAATATCTTCAAACGTATCCGATATATCTTGACTACTATATTTTGATCCTAATTTGATATCATATCGGAAATCCTCATTTGCAAAAATTTCCTTCAACTCTTCTACACTATAGTCGTAATTCTTATTTTCATTTTCTGCTAATAACTCTAATATCTCATAACATAGCTCGTCCACAACGTGCACTGCACCGCTGTTGACATCTAAAACTATATTCAACCCATTGTTACGGTACTGATGAACCATCCCTCAGCTACCACCTTTCTAAATCTTACCTCTTCTTCATTTACTACGAAATCATCTTACACACATAGGCAGCGTCCAACATGGGCGCTGCCTATATCTAAGTACTGATTGTTTTATTATTTCTTTTGCTCGCAAACTTGGTTACCAACTGTGCAAGAAGTCTTACATGCAGACTGGCAAGAAGTTTGGCATTCGCCACATCCACCTTTTTTTACTGTTTTGTTCAGTGTTTGTGTATTCAATGTCTTAATACGTTTCATTATGGGTATACCTCCTAACTGTTAATTAACTCTAACAATTATAACATAGTCCCATAGACGAGTAAAGAAAAGAATTTCCTATCCACGAATTTTCTCAATAACTTCTTTTGAATATCTATAATATCCTCTTCCATACTTGTCTCTCTCTACATTCATCTCCGTATTCATTTTAGCTGCAACCTGCTTTGCCTTCACTTGATCTGCAATTAAGATTGTATAATCATTTTCCGCAAGGATATTCTTCTCCTTATCCAAAAGAGCTAGTTTTACATTAAAATATGTATCCTCCTCTCCAGTAACTACCCACGAGATCTCACGGCATTTCACAGAAGAATTCTCATTTACATCAATCAATTCGTCGCATAAATATTGTAAGTTACCCTGATCATCAAATATCTCCATGGTATAGGTAATGTCATCATATGGTTTGTGATAGTCATTCACAATCCACGTGTTTGCCTTAAATAATTCTCCCGGCATCCACCTTCTCTTAGAAAACTCCAAGCTTGGTAGCAGTGGCTGGTAGCTCGCCTTAACAAAATCATAGGATTTTTTCACCTCTCCGTAATAGTCCACCAAATCCCATTTTATCATTGGCCAGTTTGTCAGAAAATGACACAGTGCCACTCCACTCACATGCGGTTTTTGTCTTCTGAAATGCTCCAATGCAAATTGGAAAATTGTACCTTGTGCAATCTGAGTCGCCTCTGCAAAGTGCTCAACGGAATCCATACAATTATCACCAAACACCTCGTAATTTAAGATTTGAAGTGTATGTATATCTCCCGCGTGATACCCCCAGCTCGGCCCCATCGGCCATAGTTCATCTTCTGGGATAAACTTACGCAAACTATCAATGCTTGGCGATGACGCTGCTGTTAATTCCGGAATAATACAGAAGTCTAGAATCGGATAATACTCCTCCATAAAAATAAGTCCAGGTGCATAATAGTGCGAATTCGCATGATAAGACTCTTTCGGTTTATATCCCATCGATACCGCTTCCGTCGTGCTAAGTGGTGATCCATCTGCATAAGGAACATTGGTTAATCCCCTTGTGATATCCCCTAGTTTCTTCATCAATCTGGCATTCCCACTATTAATATGTGCTTTTGAAAAGAAAATCTCTTCTCCCCCCATCCACATAATAGTTGAAGGGTGATTTCTTCTGTCTTTTACAATTTCTCCTATTTGATGATATAGTTTTGTAAGATATTCTTCATCCTCACGGAATACTTGAGTTGCAAATGAAAAATTCGTCCATACAGTGATTCCTAGTTCGTCACATATATCATAAAAATCTTCTGCCTCTGGCGGATGCCATCCAAACATCCTCAGATTATTGATATTACACTCCCGCGCCTTTTTTAAATAATAGCGATATTTTTCCCGATTATTTCTTCCATAGAAAAATGATGGTTGTCCTCCCCAACATGCCGATCTCAAGAACATCTTCTTTCCATTCACAACAAATGTCCATGGAAATTCTGCCTCTTCCTCAGTAAATCCTGGATTTCGCTCCATGGTTATCTCACGAAGACCCACCTTTTCTACCACCTCATCTAGAAAGTCTTCTCCCTCCATCACATAAACCTGAATCTCATACCTGTGTGGCTCTCCTAATTCATACGGCCACCACAATTTCGGTTCCTCTATGGATAGAGTTAACGGGACTTGATTGTATTCTGCAGATAATGGTGCTATCGTTTCTGTTTCAAACCTATTTCCATCTTTATCCTTTAAGACTACTCCTACTTTAGCAGATGTAATTCCTTCACTACGAAGTCCCATAACACCTACATCCACACTAATGTCTGCACGCCCTCCAACCAACTTAGTCTCCAACCTATAGTCATCAATCCTTGCATCCCCTGTCACAAGAAGCTTTATCGGTTTCCAGATTCCAAATGGAATCAGTCCAGTTAGATAATCCCCTGAAAAATTATGCTTCATTCCCGCAAAATTCTTCTGATTCTTCGGTGGCGGGTCTAATTTAACGTTGAGCAAATTAGTCGGCACATGATCAAATTTAAAATCCACAACATCAGTGATATCAAATCGGAAGGACTCCATCATTCCCTCATGATGCCCCAAGTGTTTTGTATTCAACCAAACATCACAGCTATAATCCACTCCTTCAAACAAAAGAGTAAGCCGTTTTCCGACCATATCATCACTAAGATTAAACGAATAGTTATACCACCATTCTAAGTTTTGTACCCACTTTGCCTTAGCCATATTTCTTCCAAAGTGGAGGTCGTCTAATTCTCCTGCATACTCCAAGTCTGTATAGACGTCCCCTGGTACATGTGCATTGTTCCAACTAAAGTCGTTTCCTGCAAGTTCATTATTAAGGTAAGGAATCCCCTCCGCGACCCCTTGTCCTGGTCGCATATGTTCCATCCACCAGTTAAACCCACTAAAATCCTGTATGGTTCTACCTCTAGTTTGAATGTATTCTTTCTCTAAGATACCACTTTCCGCTATTCGTAACTTTTCTAATGCATCATTCATTCAGTACCTCCTTCTTTCGTATACGGTTTACATTTTCTTTCCATATTCTCTTGGAGCATATCCAATCTTTTTTTTGAAAACCCTTACAAAATGTTCCACATTATTATATCCCACCGCCGCACTAATTTCTGTAAGCTTCATATTAGTATTTTTTAATAAATTTTTTGATGCTTCCACTCTAATGTTTGTAACATATTCAACATACGTAATTCCCAATTCTTTTTTAAATTTTGAACTGAAATATCTTTCGTTTAATCCAATTATACTCGCCACCTCGTTCAATGATAGATTAGAATTGTTGTAATTTGATTTAATATATCGTAAGATGATATCCATATCCTCTCGTCCCGTCTCGCTCCTACTAATATTTTTCAGATAATCCATAATCCAACAATTGAAATTCGTGATCCACATAATTACACTTGCACTTTCCGTCAGTCTGTCGAGTTTCTCCTTAAAATTCACTCTACTATTCCAAGCACTCCATATATTATCCCCAATATTAACCAACATAGTTGCTTCATAATAAATTAATTCCAGACATCTTTTTTTCACTTCTGCAATATCTTCATAAATCTTTTCTCGGAAAATGTTTGACTGTGAATCAAACAATTTATCATCATCTAACAATTCAAAGCTACTCATAACATCTGAATACTCTTTCTTTCTTGAAAAAAGTGACATTAAGTTAATCTCGTCTATCTCATCTTCTAGGAATACCGATTCCTTTCCAAATATCCAAAAAAACGTAGACCTATCAACAGCTTTTTGTATACTCTTTCTTAAGTCTTTTCCCCGTTCCGTCCAATCGCTAACCCCAATATAGACATCAATATTGCTATAGGCTTTAATAACCTGTATAATTTGTCTACATAGAGATTCCAGTTTAACCGTTGAAATCTCCTCTGTTTTATAGCAAATCAAAATACTGGTATCTGTATAATCTGCAATATCACTGCGATTTCTAATATTAGGCATTTGTTTGATAATTTCTGATAACACTGATAAAAAACCTTGTTCATATCCTGATATTTTCCGTCTAGCCGCCTTCACATCACAGACACTTACAATCACGCAATAATATTTTTCTAATTTGCAATTTATCACAAGTTCATTTCCTTTAATATAGGCTTTCAACTCATCTTCTCGTACAGCATCGCCTGTAATATTTAACCTCTCAAATTTCTCCTTTATTTTACATAAATACTCTGTCATACGTTGTGGTGTGAGTTCGTTTTTTAATATATAGTCTTCGATATTATGCTTAAATGCACTACGTACCAATTCGAAATCATCATAGGAACTCAATACAATAATCTCTAAATTTAAATCTCGCTCGCGAATTTTCTGTATAAGCTCCAACCCGTTCATAATAGGCATCTTGATATCTGTAATAACCACATGTACTGTTTGTTGTTCCAGAATATCTAAAGCTTCTTTTCCATTTTCTACCACTCCATAAATCTCAAATCCCAGAGCATTCCAATCAATTAAGCTTTTAATTGCAACCCTATTCAGCACATCATCTTCTGCAAGTAACACACGGTACAATCTATTCCCCTCCTTCAATAGAATAAGGAACCAAGAAGCATATGTCTGTGTATTTTCCTACTTCACTTTCTATACTAATTCCATATTCTTCTCCATAGTACAAACATAATCTCTTATTAATATTAGCAACTCCAATGGTTTCACAATCGTCTGCTTTTATGCTCATAATTTCCACTATTTTCATTGTAGAGATTCCTTGTCCATTATCTCTTATATTGAATTTAATATCCTCTCCTATTCTCTGGATAATTATATTAATTTCTCCATCGCCATCCATATTTTTCAACCCATGTGTAATTGCATTTTCTACAAATGGCTGTAGTAATAATTTAGGAACATAGGACTTGAGACAACTACGATCCACATCAAAATTAACTTCAAAACTATTTGCATATCTGATTCGCATGATATAAACATAAGACTCTAGAACCAGCAACTCTTCCTCTAAACTATGAAAACTGTTTTTGTTCCTAAAACTTGCATTTAAAATATTTATTAATGATTCTGTCATTTTTTGTATCCCTTCAAACTGTGCAACAACAGCCATAAACCGTATGCTCCCTAAAGTGTTAGACAAGAAATGTGGATCTAGCTGTAACTCTAATGCTTTGATAGCTTCTTTTAATTTTTCCTTTTCTTTTTTTTCATTTATAACCATCAATTCATGAATATCACCAACCATGGTATTATAGGCCTGTCCAATGACATTAATCTCATATAGCCCGTCAATGTGGCATTCTTCCAAACTATTATTCTCTTTTGCATCATACATCACTTTAGATAATTGGTTAATCGGATTAATAATATCTCTCAGCAGTCTTCGAACAAAGAAATATAAGAAAAACAGGACCAAGAAAACCCCACCTGCAATCAGTAAAATAATAATTTGATACGATTGCGCAACTTCATTGCTATCTGTGATTGCAACAACTTTCCACTTCGTCTTTGTGATCTCAGAAACATCATACTTTAAATTGCTATACTTTTTATCACCACTCACAACTTCGCTGATTTTTTCGTCATACATGTCTGTAGAGGAAAGTATAATATTATTTGTTTCATCCAGCAAATACACATGGATTTTATCATCTAATATCAAATTATCTTCAATCAATGAAATCCCTTGAGACATCACACACATAGTACCAAGTTTCACTTCATTTCCTCTTCCCAAATCATTCATCGCAATGCTAAAAATCAACAAAGTGTCTGATTCCAAAGGAAAATGTTGAAATAGGAGTTCTCTATTAATAATTGACGTTCTTACCTTGTCTGGATTGTTCATTGCGTCTATATACCATTCTTCACTTTGAATATCTACTGATTCCAAAATAAACTGACTCGCAAAATTAAAGTCTATCCCATTGTCCATATAAAAATCTGTTGTTACTATTGGTTGCGACACATCAACGCTACTATTATAATCAGATTCTAATTCCTTGCTATATTCAAATCTCTCTTCACCCAAGGCATTGCTGTAATATGTTAAATTTTCTAGGACATCCTTGTTATTAACAATCAATCTACTCAACTCTACAGAATAGTTCGAAATCTCCGCTTCTAATGTATCCGCTACCAGACTGCTTGCTATATCGAGCTTTTCGACCTGTTCAATATTTACATCTCTTAGCACCAACAACAAACCTGCGACAAATACTAATATCAGTGGAAATACTACAAGTTTAATAAAATTGGTCTTGTAATAATGCTGTATCGTGACGTTATTTTCTTTTCTTTGTTTTATGTCCATACCTTTTTCCTATTTAAAACATTCCTAAATTACCAAAATTATTCTCTGGATATCGATGCGGAAAGCTATAGGGATGCCTACTATCGATATCAAATCGCATCAAACAATTCCATTGTGATCCTCTTTCGTCATAATGACAGATTCCCCATCGAATTCCCTCTAATGGGCAAATATCTGTATTATCTGTGCGAAAAGCACCTCCCGCCATCGGAGTATCATATACTCGTGACATAATTTCAAAGTTGATTCCATCCTTTGAATACTGAATCGTATCTTTTTCTGGGCCATCTCTATTTAGGAGTGCAGCAATTCCTCCTTTGTATTTCCACAGCATCGTCTCATGACCACTATTCGTAATGGGATTATACTCACTATGTGTGTATGGTCCCGTTACATTATCTGAGATAGCAACACCCCATCTAGTGTCTTGACCATAAGATTTTAAATCTCCTAATTTTGTTGCACCACATTTATAATACAGATGGAACTTCCCATTAAAATGTATGAGCATAGGATCATGAGTAAGTCCTATATACTTCCCATCATTATAATTCCCATTTTGCCCAAACCATTGACCTTCATCCATCTGTTCTAAAATATTTTCTCCTGTCTTCGTCCACGGTCCATCTGGACTACTTGCATAAGCCATTGCTACATTCTCATCTTCTCCCGAATAAGCCCCCTGTGGAATCGCCTGATATACCAGATAAAACATACCCTCATGTTCCATAACATCTGGTGTACACAAAGTTCTTTCATCATATTCTCCTGCCCCACCTCTGTGAACTGCACATCCTTCTTCTTTCCATGTAATCCCATCCTTACTTGACGCATACCATATATCCGCATAGTCCCAAGGGAACTTCTTCATGTATGGGTCTCTATCTTTCGTCTGCCCAAAATTAGGTCCACATGATTTTGTATACCAAACATAATATTTATCATTTACCTTTAATACACTACTAGGGTCACGGCGATGAACTCCCACTTCCATTTCTAAACCTTTCATTTCTGTATACGCAAACCCTGCAAACCACTCTGAACCATTGTTTTGATACTGTTCTGCTCTTAATGTAGCTGCACTTTTCTTCATCTCAATTCTCTCCTTTCATCCAATAGGTACCTTACCCTTTTACTGCACCCGCTGTCATCCCTTTAATAACTGACTTACTAAACAACAGATATGCTATTATCACTGGCAGTGATGTACTCAGTAGACCCGCCATCAAAAACGTATATTCTAGCTCTAATCCCGTAGTATAATATCTAAGCGCAATCGACACCGTCCTAAGTTCTATTTTCGGAGTAAGTATGACTGCAAATGCAAATTCATTCCATGTATTTAGCATTGTTAGAATACTTACAGTGGCTACAATCGGTTTACACAATGGAAAAATGACTCTCATCAACCTCTGTCTAATGTTGCATCCATCTAAAATTGATGCCTCATCAATATCTATTGGGATTCCTTGTATAAAACTTTCTGTCAAAAATATGGCCAATGAAATTGACATCGCATAATATGTAATTATAAGGGGTAATCTCTGATTAATCAAATCCATCATTTTATATTGTACAAAAATTGGCACAAGTAATGCATATAATGGGATTAACATTCCTATCGTATAGGTCGTATGAATTAGTCTTTTTCCTTTAAAATCGTAGCGTGCAAGAAAATATGCTGTAATCAATGCGAATGCCACCACTACTACCACATTAATACAAGTATAGATTGCACTATTTCTCATGGCATTCCATAACCCTCCTATTTCGAAAGCCTTTGGAAAATTCTCTAATACAAGATGTGTTGGTAATGCCAATGTATCTTTCATAAACTCTCCATTGTCTTTAACTGAAGAGTATGTTAACCAAACTAAGGGAAAGATAACGGAAATAGAGATTGCCCACGCAATAATATTCAGAATTATTTTTAATATCAACTTACTGATTGGAATTTTATTCTTAGCTTTCAACTCTATCCCCTCCTCTCAATACTCTTTGAGAAATAATCACTAATATTAACGAAAGTATCGTCATTCCTATTGCTGTTGCGGATGCATATCCTAATTTCTGTGACTCAAACGCCAGGTTATAAGAATATAATGCAGTAACCATGGATGAAAATCCTGGTCCGCCACCAGACATGATTAATACGATATCAAACATCTTCATACATCCAGAGATACAAATCAATAAACACACACTTATCGTTGGTTTTAATAATGGGAAAATAATCATTCTTGCTTTTTGAAATTTGGAGGCTCCGTCAATCTCGGCTGCTTCTATGATATCTGTTCCCACATTCTGCATTCCAGCCATGATAATAATCACAAATTGTCCCACGAACTGCCAGACCAAGGCGATACAAATACTCGGGATCACCCAAGTATTGCTATTTAACCAAGGTAAATTCCCCTCTAAACCAAACAGTTGTAAAACAGAGGATATCAACCCAATATCATATCGATACACCAATTGCCATATCATCCCGACTACTAATGGTGCCAATACTGCTGGAAGGAAAATAAGCCTTCTGTGGAATTCTTTCATAATGATGGCCTTGCTTTGATAAAACAAAGCTAAGATGAATGCAATTCCTATCTGGAAAATTATTAAAATCCCGATAAATTGCAAATTATTTAAAAATGCCATCCAAAACCTATCATCTTGAAATAATGTGATATAGTTATCTACTCCAACTATATCCATATTTTTTCCACCTTTCCAATTTGTAAAACTAATACCCAAACACACCACTAAGGGGACAAATATTGCAATTACATAGATAATATATCCTGGTATAATATATCCATATATCTTCCCCTTTTTATCTTCATGCAATTTATTCATACTTTCTTACCCTTTCTTTCTGTAAATCCGCCTTCAACATCCCTATCTTTATAGTGGGCGTAGTGCATGACTTCCATACACTACGCCCCTTTCTTAAGACTTATAATTTCTACTTCAACATATCAAGCTCTTCTTGCATTTGAGCTGCCAAATCCTCAGGTGTTACTGTATTCATCAATAATTCTTGCAGTCCTCTTTGGTAAATTTCCTTGATGGTCGGATCTAAACTCGCATCCCAGTTTTGACAAGCATTTCCGTTATCAACTGCATCTAGTGCCGATACTGTGATTGCAGAAAGCTTACTCTCATCAACATCTCCTGCCGACCACGCTGGAACCATATTATACTCTTCAACTAACATTTTTCCATTTAACTCTGCCATGAAATAATCTTTGATATATCTGCTTGCAACATCAATTTGCTCTTCAGTGATTTTTGACCCAAAAGCCATTCCCCAAGCTGCTGATTTTACAATAGAATCCTCAGCCTTAGCATCAGTGGTTGGTTGAATCCAATATCCCACTTCTACAATTTCATCAAATTCAGGGTTTGAATTAATGATATTATTCACTTCCCAGTCTCCTGCTGATACCATAGCGACTTCTTCATTCAAGAACAAAGCCAATCTTTCATCGTTTGAAATACTAACAAAATCTTCGTTAAAATATGCATTTACTGCCATATTCTGATAATCTGTTAAAGCTGTAACGAATTCGGAATCTGTAAAGTTTGCTTCTCCATTACGCTTACGAATATTTTGATACCACTCATTTCCGACATAGTTATTAACCATTGCACTAAACAGAATCGAATCGCCTGCCCATTGATCTCTCATTCCTAATCCCATCGGTGTATATCCAGCTGCTTTAATTTTTTCACAAGCATCATTGAATTCATCAATAGTGGTCGGGAATTCTGTAACACCTGCTTCCTGAAAGATTTCCGTATTATATAGGATAAATCCATAGAAACCTGAGTTTACAGGAATTGCATATACACGTTCATCATCAATATTGGTAAGATCAGGCAGAAGCCCTTGGTCAATATGATCTACAAGTCCCGATTCACTTAGAATATCTGTTAAGTCAATAATCGCACCTGTGTCAGAGAACGCTTTCATCATGGTTCCATTTACCATTACGATTTCCGAAAAATCATCTGCGGTTCCTCTCGCCTGCATCTGTGTTAGATACGCTTCTTGAGGCATGCTTTCAACTATAATTTCCGCATCTTCATTCTCTTCATTAAACTTTGCTGCTGATTCCTCTGAAATGCGATACAATCCCTCTCCCTCTACCCATAGATTCGAAAAAGTTACTGTAATTTTCTCTCCACTCGATGCTACTTCCTCTTCTTCTGCTACTTCTCCTAGCTCTGTAGATGCCCCCTCTTCTGCTGGAGTTCCTCCACATCCAGCAACGGCTGACATTACCATAACTGCACATACCAATACTGCAACTAATCTTTTTTTCATAGTACCTCTCCTTTCTCCTTTTCTTTTTTCTTGATAGACACATACTAACATTTTTTTCAGTCTCAAAACATGATATTTTCACATATTAATTGATAATTTTTCATATTAATAGTTTTTTCTCTTAGTTTAAGCTTTTTTCTCACTTATTCTTCATCCCAAAGTTCATGCCAACTTTTTGCACTTTCCCACAGCAAGACTTGGCCCTTTCCAAGACGATTATTCTTTTCTAATCCTCTGATAATCTCCATATCCTTCTCTGTTAAAGGATTACTTGTGATACATTTTAAGTTGCTATAATATTTTTCCGCTCTCACTGAAAATGGAATTGGAATTGTCCCTCTCTGAACTGCCCATTTCAGGGCTATGACTGCTGGATGAACACCATATTTTTTTGCAATATTAAGAATTTCTAACTGTTGTAAGTC
Source organism: uncultured Lachnospiraceae bacterium (assembly GCA_964367905.1). Taxonomy (GTDB): domain Bacteria; phylum Bacillota; class Clostridia; order Lachnospirales; family Lachnospiraceae; genus CAUPWF01. Next base: position 3,939 of record CAYIZP010000011.1, on the reverse strand, counting down.
TTCTATATCCTCTGGTGTCACATCTGATTGCGGACGTGCTGGTGAACCTAAAGGCATATATGCAACTGCACAAATTTCCTTACTTTTTAGAAATTCATAAAGTTTTTGCTGTTGAAAGCAAGGATGCAGTTCCACTTGGCACATCGCTGGCTTTATTCTCAATTCTTCCCATACTAATTCTAATTTATGTTGTGTAATATTGGAAACTCCGATTGCTCTTATCAATCCTTCATCAACTAATGCTTCCATTTGTTTGTATGTATCAAGAAACGCCTCGACCGAAAAAGGTTTAGACAGAGGATTCGGTTTACCTTCATTTGAATTCGGATTTGGAAGATTTGGAATCGGCCAATGGATATAGAACACATCTAAATAACCACATTGTAAATCTTTTATTGACTGAACACACCCTGCCTTAACGTTCCTATGCTTATCATTGCCAAGTTTTGACTTAATAATCAGTTCCTCCCGACTTACTACTCCTGCCACTATTAACTCATTCAATACCTTTCCAATTTCTTTTTCGTTTCCATAACAACCTGCACAGTCTATCATTCGATACCCGCATTTAATCGCTCCTCCTACTGCATCTGCCACATCTTGTGCCGTATAATTTCCAGAGCTAAATGTTCCAAATCCCATACAGGGAACCTCTTGCCCCGTGTTCATTTTCTTATGTGGAATCTGTTCTTTATTTATTGTTTGTACCATATACATCCCTCTACTTTCTACATATTTGTTCCAATATTATTCCAAACAAGAATTGTACTCGTTACACAAAAGTCGATAAGGATTTTCATCCTCATCAATTGTTGAAAATCTTCCAATCGGCTCATAGAATCGATTATCTGTGTTATCATCATTGCACATTGAAACTTCACCTATTAGCACATCTCCTGTACCAGCCTTCACATCAAAATCATGATACTGGTGCGGCCATAAAGTGATGCTCTCACCAGGCTTTAATTCAATTCCCGTTCCTGCTTTGACATAATAGGATCTACCGTCACTGTTTACCAAAACATCCTTCTTGCCTAAACCACCATTATCATCCTCATATACGTGAATAATTAATATTCCACCACCACGATTTATAATATCCTCGCTCTTGTTCCAATGAAAATGCATCGGTGCATGTTGTCCATCTTTTAACATCAATAGCTTCTCCGCATAGGTCTTTTTATATTTCGGATTATTCTGATTCCCGTTTCTCAGAGTAATTAAAGAGAAACCCATCTTTTCAAAATCCCCTGCACCGAAATCCGTAATATCCCATCCAAGCATGTTGTCGTAAACTTCTTCATATTCATTCCCTTTTTGTGACCATTCCTCTGGAGTAAAATAGCAAAATGGTGGTAATGCAAAACTAAATTTTTTAATTAAAGCTTCCATCTCTTTTATTGCTTGATTTATTTCTGACCGTTTCATAATTTTCCTCCTTTCAACGTCTCCTCCATGATTCTCTGTTTCTCTGCTTCAGGTAATATCATATTTTCTCTAAAATATGTTTCCTCTGGATATCGTCCTACAACTTGCCATGGTTCTCTAAATACTGACTGCTTTATCCGTCTATCCAAATCACAGTCAAATCGAATAATATAGGACCACATATCTCCATCTAATGAACCTTTTTCAATATGGGAAAGCCCCCATGCCACGCCGTTAGCATCTCCATTATCCAAATAAACATCTGGAGAATATACACCTGCTGCTAGAGGTGGGCAATGGATATATGACATTACTTCAAAATTAATTCCATCCTTTGCATATTGAATGGTATTTTTTTCTACTCCATCAAAAGTTAGAACCGCTGCCAGTCCTTCGTTATAGGGAAATAAGAATGTCTCATGACCTGAATTTAGTATCGGGTTCAGTGGATGCTTCTCATACGGTCCCTCTGGTTGATCTGCAATCGCAACACCTTGTGCACGTACAAGGCTACCATCTTTGCCTCCTTCCAGTAGATTTTCCCCTTTATAAAACATCCAAATCTTCCCTTTGTATACGATTGGATAAGGGTCATGAATTGCCTTACTATCCCAATCTCCACTTTCCCCCTGCTCTACAATCGGCTTCTCCATCTTCTTAAACGGTCCCCTTGGAGAATCTGCCACTGCGAGACTTACTCCACAATAATCATGGGTTTCTGAAGAAAAGTATCCCGTAAAAGCTTGAAAATACAGATAATATTTTCCTTTCCAAACTAGTATATCTGGTGTAGACACTGAACGATCTCCGTATTCTCCCTTCTCTGCTCGTCCCACTGCAATGCCTTGCTCCTCCCAGTGAAACCCATCTTTACTCGTAGCATAATAGATATCGCATAAATCCCAATCAAATGTGGGCACATCGTCCTCCCTATTTTGCACAAAAATCCCTACCGGACATGCTTCTGTTTTCCTTCGAGTGTAATACACATAATACAATCCATCAACCTTAATGATTTTACTCGGATCTCTCCTTGAGGTTCCGTCACCACCTCCAATTCCAGTCACACGTGAATATTTGAAATTCGTGAAAAGTTCAATATTTCTATCATCCGATGCAGACCATTTTTCATAAAGTCTTTTTGTTGCTGCACTCAACTCTATATCCTTTGGCATCTCGTCCATCAATTTTGCTGGATACACTTTTCTTTCTTTCATAAGGAACACCTCCTAGTTCTATATTTATTTTAGTTTAGTAACTCTCTTGCAATTATTTCTTCTTTTAATTCCTTTGGTAAAACCATATTGTGTGCAAAATAAGTTTCTTCTGTATAGCGTCCATAGAAATCGTCAGGGTCTCTATATAGCTTTCTCATGAATCTTCTATCCAAGTCACAATCAAACCTTACGATAAAACACTTACAATTTTTTGTAATATCTCCACTTTCAATATGACTTAGTCCCCAAGTAATTCCATTCGCATCCCTACTATCCGTAAATGCATCTGGAGAATACACTCCAGCTGCCATCGGAGGACAGTGAACATGTGACATCAGTTCAAAATTTAGTCCGTCCTTTGCATACTGAACAGTATTCTTCTCTACTCCGTCAAAGGTCAAAACCGCTGCAATTCCCTCTTTATACGGAAACAAAAAAGTCTCATGCCCAGAATTGGTAACTGGATTCAAGTGATGTTTAGTAAATGGACCTTCTGGAGTATCCGCAATCGCAACACCTTGTGCCCTTACCATATTGATATCATCTCCACCAATTCTTAGGTTCTCTCCTTTATAATATAGCCATATCTTTCCTTTATATATTATAGGATGGGGGTCATGTACTGCCATGCTGTCCCAATCTCCTGGTTCTCCCTTTTTTATAGCGGGTTCATGACATTTATGCCATGGTCCCTCTGGAGTATCTGCCCATGCCATACTCACATCACAAAAATCTAATGTTTCCTTCTTAAATGGACCAGTAAATGTCTGGTAATACAAATAATATTTATTATTCCAAACCAGAACATCTGGTGTAGATAACGAGCGGTCTCCAAATTCGCCTCTAGCAGCTCGCTCGACTGCTGGTCCCAGCTCTGTCCAGTTAAATCCATCCTTGCTACAAGCACAATAAATATCACTTAAATCCCAATCATATGTAGGAATATCATAGCTTTTATTTTCCGCATTGATTCCCACTGGTTCTATAATCGTTTTTCTCCTCGTGTAATATACATAATAAGTATCTCCCACTAGAATAACCTTACTTGGATCCCTACGAGACACCTTTTCTTCCTTTCCTATTCCCGTTAATCTGGAATATTTAAAATTCGTAAAAAACTCATTCTTCCTATCATCCGAATGAGGCCACTCCTCATACAACCTTTTTACTGCAGTACTAACTAGTAAATCATCTGGTAGTTCATCCATTATTACTGCGGGATACACTTTCATACTCTCTCCTCCTAGTATAATAATGATGTAGTCAATAAGACTACTTGGTTTACAAGTTTCTA
>CAYIZP010000010.1:0-75180 GCA_964367905.1 uncultured Lachnospiraceae bacterium | reverse complement strand
TCCTTGCATCGAACGCTTCTGACTTTGTAAACGGACATGTTCTTTATGTAGATGGCGGTATATTAGCATACATCGGAAGACAACCCAAAAAATAGAGGTAGATAAAATGATTGCATTAAAAGTGATGAATAAAGAAGATAAAACCCTAGGTGTGGAGCGGGGCGAGGAAGTAACGTTGGTTTATCATCAAGAATATCAAGAGGGAGATAAGATATTTTTAGAGTTGGATGTGGTACCTGCATATGTGATGGTCCAGCTAGACGATGCAATGGGCGAGCATATGCTATATCTAACTCACAAGCTTATCGCTTATGAGATTCCATATGGAGAGAAAAAATCTTGTTATTCGCCAAAGTGTTTTTCTGGAAATGTCCATGTATTAACAGCAAGATTGGCAAGTGAAGATGAAAAAGCACGATACCGTAATCTCGCACTCAACCCATATGATAGTCATGAATCGACGAATTGCTTTCCACATGGATCAGCAAATGTAGAAACGAGAGGCGAGTCCATATTTGCAGCAAAGAATGCAATGAATGGAAATTGTGCGAACAAGTCTCATGGGAAATGGCCATATGAGTCATGGGGGATTAATCGTAATCCAGATGCTACGATGAAAGTCGAGTTTGGAAGGACGGTTACGATAGATAAGGTCGTGTTGTATACACGAGCAGACTTTCCGCATGATAGCTATTGGACCAAAGCAACCCTTCGTTGCTCGGATGATAGTATCATTGAGTTAGAATTAGAAAAAACGGAAAAGCCTCAGTCTTTTCATATTGAGAAAAAAGAAGTGGAATGGGTTCAACTCGAGAAGTTAATCAAAGCAGAAGATGGTTCGCCGTTTCCAGCTTTGAGTCAGATAGAAGTATATGGATGGTAAGAATAGGCAATACACAATAAGCGATACACAATAATAGAAGAAAAGGAAGGTTATTAAAATGGAATTAAGAACAGCAGCATCACCGAGAGAAGTGAAACAATATGATACAAAGCAATTGAGAGAAGACTTTTTGATTGAAGATTTATTTGTAGAAGATAAGATTAAACTAGTTTATAGTCATATCGATCGAATTATCATCGGTTCAGTAACACCGATTTCACCATTAAAGCTTACAGAAGGGGAAGAACTAAGGGCAGAGTACTTCTTAGAGCGTAGAGAAATGGGTGTGATTAATATCGGAGGCAAAGGGAGCATCGTAGTTGATGGAAGAACATATGAGCTAGGATATCGAGAAGGAATGTATATTGGAATGGGCGCAAAGGATATCACATTTATGAGTGAGAGTTCAGAAGCGCCTGCAAAATTCTATCTAAATAGTGCTCCAGCACATAGAACGTATCCAACAGTATTAATTAAACCTGAGGGAACTCCAGAAGAAGGTGTAGTCATCATCAGTGATGAGAATAAGCCAGAGTTTGGTTCTCTTGAAGAAGCGAACCACCGTGTGATTGCAAAGTATATCTTGCCAGGGCAAGTAGAAAGCTGCCAATTGGTTATGGGAATTACAAGTCTAAAACCAGGTAGTGTATGGAATACCATGCCTTGTCATACACACGATAGAAGAATGGAAGTATATATTTATTTTGAAATGAAAGAGGATGCATTTGTTATGCATTATATGGGAGAAGCAAAAGAGACAAGACATATCGTGACAAGAAATGAACAAGCAGTTATCTCCCCTAGCTGGTCTATTCATTCAGGCTGTGGATCAAGAGCATACTCCTTTGTATGGGGAATGGTAGGAGAAAATCAAGAATTTACGGATATGGATGGCATAAAAAATAGCGAATTGATATAGTGGTATTAAGATGAATAGAATAAAACCAAACATAGTGTTTATTATGAGCGATGACCAGGGTGCCTGGGCATTAGGCAGTGCGGGGAATAAGGAAATACAAACACCGAATCTGGACAGATTAGCAGAGGAAGGGATGCGGTACGACAACTTCTTCTGTGCATCTCCAGTTTGCTCTCCAGCTAGAGCTTCGATTGTTACAGGAGAGATTCCCTCTTGCCACGGAATATTAGATTGGTTAAGTGGCGGAAATGGGACTACAGAAAATCATCCGCAGATGAATGGGCATGAACATTTTAAAAACAAAGATGTCGGAATAGAATATCTAGAAGGGCACCCTTCTTATATCAGTGTCTTGAAAGACAGTGGATATCGCTGTGGATTAAGTGGGAAATGGCATTTGGGTAATCACGAATATGCAAAGAAAGGGTTTGACAAGTGGTTTACAATATTTGCTGGAGGTTGTCGCTATTTTGATGCCGACACCATTGAACATGAAGCGGTGAGCGGTGAATATAGATATATTACAACGGTTATCACAGATAAGGCGATTGAATATATGAATGATTATGTGCAACAAGAAGAACCATTTTATCTGAGCATTCATTATACAGCGCCGCACAGCCCATGGGATGAAGGTGAGCACCCCAAGGAGTTCATAGATAAATATAAGGATTGTAAATTCGAATCAACACCAGACCTCCCAGTTCATGAAGACCAAATCAATTCCTGTCCTGTAGGTAGCACACCAGAAAAAAGGCGGGAGAATTTACAAGGCTACTATGCTGCGATTACGGCAATGGATGACCAAATCGGTAGAGTTTTTGAAGAGTTAGAGCGTCTAGGTCAGTTGGAGAATACGGTGGTTATTTTTACATCTGATAATGGTATGAATATGGGACATCATGGGATATGGGGAAAAGGAAATGGAACATATCCTCCGAACATGTATGATACATCGGTAAAAGTTCCTTTTATTATTCGAGCTCCGTTTATTAAAAACAAAGGGGTTACTCAATATAGTTTGAGAAGTCATCTCGATATCTTCCCTACCCTATGTGAGATGGTGGGCGAAGAATATGTGGCTGCCAAAAAGCAATCTGGTACAAGTTTTTATCGAGAATTGCTAGGGGGAGAGGAAAAAGACTCCACTATCGCGATTTGCAGTGAATATGGTCGAATCAGAATGATGAGAAACAAGAAGAGAAAACTAGTGTATGATTGTTTGAGTGGTGTGATTCAGTATTTTGATTTAGAAAAGGATAGCGACGAGGCTAACAATCTGTTAAATGATGCAGATTATCAAGAAGAGATAACCCGCATGGAAGAAGAATTGAAACAATGGTTTGATAGGTATGCAATGGAACAGCAAGATGGACAGCAGTATCCAGTTGTTGGGAAAGGGCAGAAAAATTGGTGTTATGAAGCAGATGCATTCGCGCAAACGTTTAGATATTACCGTGATATCAATCAAGCGAGTGTTTTGTAGAAATGGAGGGAAGGTAGTCCATGGACAAAAAACAATTTAATAGTGGCTGGGAATTCACAACCATTGATACAGAGCAAAACGCGGGATTTGCAAGAGAAATGACCTGTTGGAGGGAAGTTCTGTTGCCTCATGATTGGACTACGGATTTTGAATTCAATCGAACAAATCCATCTGCCCATCAAGGTTCCTATGTGCAGATGGGAGTCGGTTGGTATCGGAAATACTTTGTGTTGTCAGAAGCAGACGTCAGTAAACAGAATATGATACTTTTTGATGGAGTATATCATCGCTCAACAGTATATCTGAATGAGGAAGTAATCGGCGGAAGAGAGTATGGTTACAGCTCCTTTACTTGTGACTTATCACCATATGCTAAAGTTGGATTAAACAGTATTGTGGTAAAGGTAGATTGTTCCGATGAGCCTTCTAGTCGGTGGTTTAATGGTGCTGGGATAACAAGAAATGTATGGTTGTTGCAAGGTGGACACAAATTCATTCCATACTGTGGTTGCCACATTAAGGTAGAGGAGATTGCCAAGGCGAGATGTCAAGTAGAGATTAGCACGACGGTAATCAATAAAGAGAGTGCCTGCAAGGGGAATCTCTTTATTGATATTATAAACGCCGACAAGATAAAAATACAAAGTTTAAATATGCGGATAACGATTCCAGAAGGAGAGAGCAATCATGATATATCAGGGTTTATCAATCATCCGAATTTTTGGTCATGCGACAAGCCGTATTTATATACATGCAAGGTAGAATTAGTGACAGAAGAGTGTGACGATAGGGTCGAAGAAAGATTCGGGGTAAGAACCCTAGAATTTATACCACATAAAGGTTTCTATCTCAACCAAGTGCCAACCGTATTTAAAGGTGTATGCATGCACCATGATGGAGGGTGTGTAGGGGCGGCGGTGCCAAAAGCACTGTGGAAAAAGAGAATATTGATGCTAAAGGAGATGGGATGCAATGCGATTCGGACATCACACAACCCATTTAATCCAGAGTTCTATGACCTCTGTGATGAACTCGGTGTCATGGTGGTTGATGAAATCTTCGATGGTTGGGATGTTCCAAAGGGTCCAAATGATTATAGTAACCTGTGGCAATCATGTTATGAAAAAGATCTCGTAGACTTTATCAAAAGAGACCGAAATCATGCTTCTGTTGTATTGTGGAGTGTAGGGAATGAAGTCTTGCAGATGCGACCAGAACTTACAACGCATCTGATGGAGATTGTTCGCACCCTGGATGAGACAAGAAAAATAACTGCTGGGATAAATGACATCAGCGAAGCCTCGGATAAGAATCGTGCAGTACTAGATATTGCAGGATACAATGATGGAGGTGGAGCTTGCTTTTTGTATGAAGAAGATCATGAAAAGAGACCAGAACAATTGTTATTCGCAAGTGAAGCACCTCATTCTCTTCATACAAGGGGGTTCTATAGAACTCAAACGTGGTGGAGAGATAAGAATCAACCAAGAATGGAAATCCCGAACTTGACCAAGGAAGAGGTTTTTTCAGATCAGAGTATCTTCTATAATTCGTCCTATGATAATGCTGGGGTAAGAACTTGTGTAAGGGATTCCTGGGAATTTGTAGAGAAATATCCTTATCTGTGTGGAGAATTTCGCTGGACTGGGTTTGACTATATAGGAGAAGCCCTTCCAGAGGCGTGGCCTGCGAGAACAAATCATTTCGGTGTGATTGATTTGGCAAATTTCAAGAAGGATCATTACTATTTATATCAAAGCATGTGGAGTGAAAAGAAGATGATACACCTCCTTCCACATTGGACACATCCGACGATTGAGCTAGGAACAGAAATTCCAGTGTGGGTTTATACGAATTGTGAGTCAGCGGAATTATTTCTGAATGGGCAAAGTCTCGGCAAAAAGCTCAATGATGAGAAACATCTACAGTGGTTAGTTCCATATACACCAGGGTTATTAGAAGCAAAGGGGTACGAGAATGGGGAAGTGGTTGCAAGTAAGCAGCATCAGACAGCATCTAGTCCAGCTGGTCTCCAATTCACGGCAGAGATTCTTCCTGATGAATGTGAGAGGGTGGTAGAGCAATGGACATTCGAGGTTACAGACGAAGAAGGAAACTTTGTTCCATATGCTAATAATATCACGGGATTGCATGTGTTAGGGTACGAAATCATAGGCTCAGATAATGGGGCGGTAGACGATATGACATATTGGAGGTCGCCGATACGCAGATCCTTCAATGGACTGGGGATGTATCTGATAAGGCACCTTGCAGATAATGCTACAGCGGAAGGTATCTTAGGATATATTCTAGGAGAGTCTTATTTTGATGAAATGACAAGTGTTACATTAGGCGTGAAGAACATCCTTGTAAATGGAGAGTCTCAGAGCCCATGTACCATTTATTATACACTGGATGGGAGTACACCAGAGCGCAGAAGTACCTTATATAGTCACCCGTTTGTGATTCGGGAAACTACATGCGTTAAAATGGTAGTATTTCAAAGAGAAAAAAAAATAATTGCGATTCAAGATCTATTTACTAAGGGGAAACCAGAGCCAGTGATAGACCGTGCACATTTGAATTACACAGTCTTATCAGACACACCGGTGGGACCATTTTCAGAGAAACTGATAGGAAACTGGTTTAGTGGTGGGGTGTTGTATCGAATACAACAAGACGGCAAGATCTTTCGAGTTGTAGGAACGCAAGAAACACATCTAGGGTATTGGTGGTATGATTTCCCTACGGATTTTCTCGAGACACCAAATTATGCAGGAACTGGAGAAATCTGGTTTGCATCTGGAGAAAAATGTCACATAGAGTTTGAGAATCAACAGGCTAAAGTTTTTGTCATGGACAATGAGAGCAAGGCCATTGCGGCAACATATTGTACAGAGGACAGGCTTGTATTTTCAAGAGGGGAAGAGGGTGGATAAAATAAGAATCAACATATCAAAGGAATCCTATTATATCTATCTCAAAATGGCATGGCCCTGTGTCGTTGAAGCAGTTCTCTTAGCGATGGTGAATGTAGTAGACACCATTATGGTTGGAACACTAGGAACCAATGCGATTGCAGCGGTAGGCGTCACGGGGCAACCTAGATTTTTATTAATGGCACTACCGATTGCATTGAATGTTGGTTTGAACTCCGTTGGTGCACGGCGTAAGGGAGAACAAGATCGTACGGGAGCAGAGGCACATTATATCGATGATGCGGTTTCTTATTTTCAGATTGTAGCCCTTGGGTTATTGTTCCAGATTATAAATTTAGCAATTAACGCAGTTCAGAGAAGCGTTGGGAATACAAAGATTACAATGAGAACCAATGTTACATCGAATGTAGTCAATGTGATTATGAATTATATTTTGATAAACGGTGCGTTCGGGTTTCCAAAACTTGGAGTTCGAGGAGCAGCGATTGCAACCTTGCTAGGTACAATTGTAGCATTTGCAATGGCAGCGGCAGCACTTGTCGGACAACGCCTTGGGGCAAAAGATGTAGAAGGTGCTAGGACGTTTGGTGCGATTGGTCAAAAAATAGCATTTGGAGTATCTACGATATTGGTGTTTATCTTCTTCGGACGATATGGTTTGATGGGATTATATACGACAGACCAAGAAGTCATTGCATTAGGGGCGAATATATTAATTATTATGTCAGCTTGCACACACCTGCAAACATCTCAGATTGTATATAATGGATGTCTGCGAGGGGCAGGAGATTCTAGATATGTGGCACTCATCTCCTTATTAGGGGTTACAATCGTACGACCAGTTTCAACATACTTATTCTGCTATCCATTTGGATTTGGCGTGTATGGAGCATGGATATCGTTGTTCCTAGATCAATTAATCCGAGTGATATTAGCAGTGAGGAGATTCTATGGAAATAAATGGAGTACCATTAAATTGTAGCTATCTCCTAAAAAGGGATAAGCATGGAAGCGAATAAAATCCAGATTGAGAAAAAAATTATTGCATAAAGAGAGAATAGCGTTTATAATACACTTATCTAGACAACCGAGTTGATGAATCAAAATCATCTTCTCCGAATAAAGTGTAAAAAATGGACGTTACTTTGTTGGAGTAGGACGTCTATTTTTTATGGGTAAAATTCAGAATGGCAATCATCACAAGACACGAAGTCAGTATAATCATAAACTCTTCATATGTACTCATAAAACCACCCCCTCTCAGATTAGGAGAAGATGGGTCAACGCCCCTCGGTTGCCTAAATAAAAATATTAATTTATGGTTGGGAATCAAGAGGAGTGCAACATGTATTTTATAGAATAATAGGTACAACCTATAGTGATAAACGACAATCTAGATATATCTAGATAAATATTATCATGTAAAGAATAAATAAGCAATTTAGAAAACACAATATTAAGAAAAAAATATGGAGTGTCTATGGAAATAAATGGAGTCAGATAAACTTATAGTATTCTTTCTTATATTTTGTTGTCATATATTTAGTGACTTGGTTCATATTGGCGATGCTACTTGTTCCAAAAAGCGGAAGGATGTCAAAGTCATGTACTTTGAAAAACCCTAGCATTGCCTGAGCCAAATCATAACCGTTCTTTCGGCAGAGAACATCTAGTTCTTTTGCAATTACCATATTTTCAGGGGTATTATATCCATGAGCACCATTTGCTGGGATCTCGCCTTGCTTTAATCGATGAAAGAAACCACCACAGAGAGCAGCATAGGGAATCAATAAATTAGTGGAAGTGATGTGGTAATCTAACATTTCCACATCACAAGCAACCATAGTAGGGTCTGTCATAGAACCCATATGTTTTACGCCGATATTATAAAGGGCTTGATTGGCGACAAAACCACGATACCCTTTGTTAGCACAATAAGCATCGGCCTCTTTCATTCGTGAAGTGGTCCAATTAGAACAAGCGTAATATCGCAACTTACCTTCACGCCGAAACGCTTCCATGGTTTCAATCAGCTCTTCTACAGGACGGCAGGTGTCGTCACGATGATAGAAATAGATGTCAATATAATCGGTTTGGAGTTTCTTTAGACTATCTTCGATATCCGTACGCATTTCTTCCTTTGAGAGTCTGCTGATATGCATGGAGTCTAGATAAGGGTGGCCACCTTTGGTTGCGATGATGACATCGTGTCGTCGCTCACGGTAGTGTAACCAATCACCAATGACACGCTCTGAGCGAGCAAGTTCTCCAGTTATCCAGTCAGAATAAATATGAGCTGTATCAAAAAAATTACCACCGATATCGACAAAATGTTCTAATAAGTCATAGGCATTTTTTCCATCCCATTTTAATCCTGCACTTGTGGAACCAAGACCGAGGGTGCTTAGTTGCAAATCTGTGTCTTTAATACATATCATAATAGGAACCTCCTAAGGAATCTAATTTGTCAGATTATATATAATATATCCAAAAATGACGGAATATGCAATGAAAATAAGTTCCTATTCAGCCTAAACATCTCGGATGGATCACTGCGTGATCTGTTACGCTGTTTCACAGCTACATCCTCGATTACGGCTAATCGCCATATGACTGAATCACAAGATGTGCCTGATGCTATGTAAACACAGCACAGTCCCACTCGTATTCAGCCGCAAGGCTGAATAGGTAGAAAAGTAATTGTAGAAAAAATAAAATTATAGTAGAAATTTATAATTTTTGTTAGAATAGTAGGATGTTATAATGAGACAATAGGAGGTGTTTTGCGATGAAATTGATGGTGGTGGATGATGATAAGCAAATCAGAGAAGGTATCAGTCAAGGAATTAAGTGGGCTACGATTGGAATTAAAGAAGTAAGAGCATTTCAAGATGGGATTGATGCATTAGAGGCGTTTGAGGAGTTTCAACCTGATATTGTAATTAGCGATGTAAGAATGCCAGAAATGAGTGGGCTGGAGTTTTTAAAGCGTGCAAAACAAATGAGAGAAACTGTTCGATTTATTCTGGTCAGTGGGTATTCGGATTTTGAATATGTGCAACAAGCAATACGCTTAGGTGCAGTGGATTATGAGTTGAAACCGATTAATGCCAGATTGCTTATTCGCAAAGTGACGGAGTTAAAGAATGAGATATTGGCAGAGAAAAATTCTACAAAATTAAATCAGATATATCAGCAAGACTATAAGAAAAATACGATAAGAAAAATATTATGTGGTGAGATAGAAGATAGAAATATCATAAAGGAATTTTTTCATGTGTACTATCATGTGGAACAGTTCGATAGCTTTATTATGCTACTTATGGAGAGCGATGCCAATAGAAGCAGTGAAAGTGACGATGTAGTTGTAATTGAAAATTCATTACGCCAATGTGAAATGAAAGGGATTGCAGTTACTAACGATGAGAAGAGATTTATTGTACTGGTAAAGACTGTTAATTCTGTTTTGTATGCACAAAAAAGAGCGGTGGATTTGACAAAGGTGGTTCGTGAATTAAATGCAACACATTTCGAGGGTGATTTGACGGCGGTTATATCTGGTATATACGAGGTACGACAGATAAAAAAAGCGTATGAAAATATGATAAATGCAATGGAATATAAATTCTGTGCAGGTCAGGGTAATGTGTACTTGGAGGAAAAATGCAGAACGCCCTTAAAGGAAGAAATGAATTTAGAAGAGAAAGCGAAAGAATTAGTAAAAGCGATCCAAACAGGGGATGGTTACATCGGAATATTAAATGAGTTAGAAATTTATTGGAACAAAACATTCTCAATGCAGGCAAATCAAATAAAAGCCTATCTATCAACCGTCCTATATCAAGTCGTAGGGACGAATGAGGCAGTGATATCAATAGAAGAGGTAACAAGGAGCGTGGAACATACATCGTATTTAAGTGAGCTAGTAGAGGTATGTCATAAAATATGTGAAGAAATTGTACGAGCAAGAAAGTTTAGAGAAGAAAGTCGATATAGCAAAATCATATACAGTGCGGTGCTTTATATTCAGGAAAATTTTAGAGAAAATTTATCTGTTGACCAAGTAGCGGAGCATGTAGAGAAGTCGCCAAACTATGTAAGTGCATTATTTAAGAAGGAAGTAGGTAAGAGTTTTTCGACCTATGTAAATCACCTTAGAATCACGGAAGCAAAACGGTTGTTAAATGAGACCACATTATTGCTGAGTGAAATTTCGGAAGAGGTTGGATATACAGATTATGCATATTTTGTGGCTGTATTCAAAAAACTAGAAGGTTGTGCACCTTCTAGCTTTCGAAATAAAAGATATTAGTTCTCATATGGTAGGGTCAAACATACGGTTGTACCTACACCTATTTGACTATGGAAGGACAAGCCATATGTTTCGCCATAATGTAGGTGGATACGTTCATCTATATTTTTTAGTGCAAAGACAGAATCTGTCTTATGATCGGAGCGTAACTTTGATTGAATTGTAGATTCATCGACACCGACGCCATTGTCCTCTACATTAATATATAGGTAAGAATCGTCGGTGTAAATGGATAAATTAATATATCCGCCATTTTTCTGGGGTTCTAAGCCATGTAAAATGGAGTTCTCAATCAAAGGTTGTAAAAGTAGTTTTAATATGATTTTGTCCATTAAGTGAGGGGGAACGTCTATATGTAGTTGAATTCGTTTGCCATACCTCTTTTCCATTAAAAACATGTAGTTTTCAATGAATTTTATTTCACTCTCAATAGAGACGAAATCATTGCCTTTATTCAGTGTGTGGCGGAAAATAGAGGATAAGGCTTCGATCTGTTCACTTGTGTCATAAGCACCTTCGGTAATTGCAAGCCAATGGATAGAGTCTAAGGTGTTGTATAAAAAGTGAGGATTAATCTGTGTTACCAAAGCGATAAGCTCGGCCTCTTGTTGTTTGATTTTTCCAAGGTATACTTCGTTAATTAAGCTATTGATTCGATCAGAAGTATGGATAACCTCTTGGTTTAATCTGCCTATTTCATCATTGGATTGATAAGGCAAGTCTAAAGTGAAATCCCCATCCCTCATCTTGGTCACTTCAGTCATGAGTTGTCTTATGGGATTAATAATATATCTCTTCTGAATCAAGGAAAAGCAAATCCCAAAGATTATGCAAATGATAAGTGCAATGAAAAGTACAATAGCATAAGCAGATTCGAATTCAGAGTATGCAGAATTCGGAACTATATTTAAGTACATAAAGTCAGACGAGGGTCCTTTATAATAATAGCAGACTTCATTGCTTTGCGTTAATGGCAAATATCCAGAAGGATTTACTAATTGATTTTTGATATCAAGAAATAAGGACGAGGTGGAACCGAGGGAATCCTTATTACTTGAGGATAAAATTGTTCCGTCAGGTTTTAGAATCAATGAGTCGGTAGACTGGGGGTTCAAACGTGTTGTATAAGTGGAGGATAGTACGTGTTCATCAATATTAATACCTAAAACCCCAATGGCTTGATTGGCACCATGATAGAAATCATAGATGCTAGAATAATAGGTTATAATGTTTGAGGATGTTCCGCTTGTATTTGTTTTGGGGGTGATCAAAGCATGTGCAGAGGCCCAATACTCCTTGCTAGTTTCCGTATGTGCTAGCGCTAAATATTCTTCCGATTCCTCGGATATAAAGGTGCCACGTTGATATATGATGTCAGTGTTTAAACTGATGGTAAAATTTTCATAATAAGGATAACGCTGTAACAAATCATCAAAATAATTACTGATATCATAATAATCTTTTGAGTCAGCGGTGTTATCAATCAAACGAAATAGGGGATTGGCAGTGACCGCAGAGTGTTTGATGTTTTCTGTATACTGGATGATATCTTCGATGTCTTGTGTAGAGTTTTTGAAGGATATCAATTCTTGCTCATATCGTTCTGTACGATTAAGTAAACCAATCACAAGATAAATGATAATACCTATAATAGTTAGAGGTATGATAATAAAGGAAATTAATGAAAAATATAAACGTCTATTTAGAGACATATTTTTTATCCAATGCATAATCGTTCACCTTTCTTAGTGTGGAACACATTTTTGAAATTTGTGCTGACATTATATCATTAAACTAGTAAGTGACGCAATAAATTGTAGAATTTCAAAAAAAATCGTAGAATATTCAAGTATCGGTGAAATAGATTATTATTTATAATTAAATTATGAAAAAAAGGAGGATACGAGAGATGTTTAAGAGAAATTTAGGAGTTATGTTATTAACTGCAACGATGCTAGTAACCTTATTTGGATGTAGTAGTCCAGCGCCAAAGGAAGAAGAGGCGGGAGCTAGTACAGAAACAGAAGAATCAGGGGCAGAAGAAGCTTCGGCAGAGGAAGAAACTTCAGAAGGTGCAGCTACTCCGGAAGAAGCGGTAGTAATCATAGAAGGTGCATCGATTCCGAATGGAGAATGGAATCTACAATACTTACAAGAGCAAATGCCAGATGTAAACTTTGTTAGTAAGACATTTGATAATGCTACGGTAGAAAAAACAATCAAAACTGCTTTCACAGCAGGAGAATCAGTTGATTTAGCACTTTATTGGCCAAATCAAATGCAGAACTTTATATCATCTGATATGGCATTGGATTTGACACCATACCTAGAAGCGGATCCTGAGTGGAGAGATTCATTTATTGAAGGAACTTTGGATGTAGGTACATATGATGGAAAGGTATATGCAATTCCAGAATCAACAGTTTATCCATTGGTACTTATCAATAATGAGATATTTGAAGAGGCTGGATTGGAAGTGAAAGAACAGTGGACATGGGATGAGTTTATGGAGGCTTGTGACACAATCGCAGAGAAGACAGATGCATTCCCATTTGGAATTCACCAGAATAGAGCAACATGGCTCATAAGAAATGGATTACTTCAAGTATGGGATTCTGAAGAAGAGATTAATTCATTTATCGCAGGAGAAATACCATTTACTGACCCGAAAGTAGTAGAAGTGTTCGATAATGCAGCAGCACTCTATAACCAGAATTATTGCTACCCAGGAGAGGGAGCAGTAACGGCAACACCAGATGCTGTTTTGGCTGCTTTTTCTAATGGAGATATTGCAATGATGGCAGATGTAAATGCTATGGCAAAAAATGATATTGAGAGTTCAGGATTAACATCAGTAAGTGTTGTAGGTTGGCCAAACATGGGATCAAGTGAAACAGATTATACACTTGGTGGTTCTACAGGATATTTTATTCCATCCAATGTGAAGAATCCAGATTTCTCAGTAGAATTATTAAAAATGTTGACAAGTTCAGAAGTATTGTCACATGCAGCTGAAAATGGAAATGTAGTACCGATCGAAGTTGAAGGTGGTAGCGATGATCCAAATGCAGAAGCGTATGCGAGGGATGCACACAAGGTGTATGGTGCAGAGGTAACAGCATTATCAACAGAGGTATTTGATAATATTAATAAAAATCAACCAGCAAACTATTTATTCTATGGAGAAGAAGCATTGGCTGAATTAGATGCTTTGAGATTAGATGCTTTGGAACAGTAAGAAGACATGATTATCAGGAGACTGCTGCATCTCATTAAGCGGCAGTCTCTTTTGATTTTGTAAGACTCAATGTGAAAGGAGACTTAATTTGAACACAAAAAATAAACCTAAGTTGAATCGGAAAATTACTACAGTGGGAATCCTTTTTATGTTACCAGCATTTTGCGTGATTGCATTTGTCGTAGTAGTACCAATTCTTTGGAATATTCTATTGTCATTACACGAATGGAATGGAAACGGACCTATGGAGTTTGTTGGCATCTCTAATTATATGGAGACACTCGCAAATGCAAAAGTCCTAAATAGTATCAAAAATTCGTTGTTTATCGCCTTGTTTTCTACTGCAGAAGCGATGATATTGGGAACCTTGTGTGCTATTTTTATCTATAGGATGGGGAGAAAAGAAGCTGCATTTTATAGATTTGTATTTTACATTCCAAGTATGATTCCGATGACAGTTATCGGATTACTATTTACATTTATTTTGGCACCTGATATTGGACTTTTAAATGGGTTTCTTGGATTGATAGGATTAGAAAGTTTGCAACATGCATGGTTAGCAGATCCAAATACTGTATTGATTTCTGTGGCAGCAGTACAGGGATGGAGATTTAGTGGAATTATCATGATGCTAGTGTATGGAGGATTATTGGCAATTCCCACATCCTTATTCGAATCAGCAAAAATTGACGGATCTCATTATGGAACAGAAGTAAAGTACATTATCTTGCCATTACTGAAGCCTACCATTCAGCTCACGTTTTCAATGATGCTTTTGTGGTCGTTTAAGACCTATGATATGGTATGGTCACTTACAAAGGGTGGACCAGGAGATTTTTCTAAAACAGCGCCAATCAAGATGATTGAAACAGCATTTACCCATAATGAATTTGGTGCAAGTGCAGCACTTAGCTTGTGCTTTACTGTGTTAGTTATGATTATAATTATTTCTGTACGGAAATTATTGAAAGGAGAAACATATGAATATTAAGAAAATTTCAATATCCAAATGGGTAATCAGATGTATACTCTTAACATCAACAGTAATATGTTTTATTCCACTTTATTTTTCGGGAATTACTTCGTTTAAATCAATGAATGAATTTTATGCGGATGTATGGGCCATTCCAACAACATTTGGATTGGAGAATTACTTTGAGTCATTCATTACAGGAAAAATCGGAGATTATTTTCTTAACAGTATTATAATTACAATAAGTACGGTGGTTATCATACAGATTTTAGCAGTCTTGTGCGCCTATGCATTGGCACGTTTAAAGGTTCCACGTGTGGAGATTATATTGTTATGCTTGATGGCAATTCAAACTCTACCGGCTGAAACAATGGTAATACCGCTGTATCTAATTGTAACAAAAACGCATATTATTGATGTTACATATCTTGCACAAATATTAGCATATGTAGGATGGTCTCTATCGGGAACAATCATTATTATGAAAAACTTTTTTCAATCCATACCGGGAGAATTGCTAGAAGCTGCACGGATAGATGGAAGTGGAGAAGTGAACACCATGTTTAAAGTAATCTTGCCGCTTATGAAAAGTG
Organism: uncultured Lachnospiraceae bacterium; assembly: GCA_964367905.1. Taxonomy (GTDB): domain Bacteria; phylum Bacillota; class Clostridia; order Lachnospirales; family Lachnospiraceae; genus CAUPWF01. Next base: position 59,837 of record CAYIZP010000010.1, on the reverse strand, counting down.
CTGTTATGACCTGTGCTGTTATGAATTTCACCTTTGCTTGGGGAGAACTAATGTGGGCGCAAATTGCAACCCTAATGACAGACAAAGGAATACCATTAACTGTTGGACTTTTGAATTTCCAAGGAGAGTTTGGTACACAATGGCCACTTCTATGTGCTGCTATTATTATGATTTTAATTCCGTTATTCCTATTATTTGCGTTTGCTCAAAAGTATTTTGTAGTAGGTGTGACTTCAGGAGGTGTGAAGGGATAGATATAGAAACTTTTAGAGCGGAAAAGAAATAACAATACAACAGAAATATAGTAGAATAGTTTTCTTTCGTCTGCTAAGATGTAAAAAGGAAACTATTTTATTATAGTTAAAGGAGTAGTATATGAATGTATCAAATGAATCGAAAGAGAAGAGTTATCTAAGACCTCTGTTCTGGCAACACGGGGAGAGCGAAGAGGTTTTGGTTGAAGAAATCGAGCAGATGCACCAGAAAGGAATCGGAGGATTCATTGTCGAGGCACGTCCACACCCAGACTTTCTTAGTTATGGGTGGTGGAGAGATTTAGATATTATCATAGAAGCCGCACAGAAAAGAAGTATGGAAGTGTGGATTTTTGATGATAGTTCCTATCCGAGTGGACTTGGTGCTGGGAAAATCAAGATGCTCTATCCAGAATATGTAAAATGTTATCTGGCAGAACATCATATTGATGTATGTGGACCAAGAAATCAAGCGTCAATTAACGTGAAGGCTTGGTTAGAGCCAAGTGTGGCGGAGGGTGTTCACAACCTAGATAGTGGTGAGGCAGAGGAGCTCATCTGTGTGCTTATGGCGAAGCGAAAGAATGGTCAGGAAAGCTTAGATGTAGATTCTATCATTGATCTCACATCCTCGCTTCAACAGGGGAAGATTATCGTAGACGTTCCAGAGGGGAACTGGAGAATCTTCATTATAACTAAGACGAAAAATGGTGGGGAAGAGTGGACGAAAGACTATGTCAACCCATTGAGCAGAGAGGCAACCGCACAATTTATTGACATGGTGTATGAAGAACACTACAAGCGATATGCGGATGAATTTGGACATACCATCAAGGGATTCTTCACAGATGAGCCGCGATTTGGCAATGCTGCAGGCTATGAGGGCACCATGTGGAAGTCGGGTGCGGTTTACCCATATGTGGATGGGTTGGTGGATCTACTGAGCGAGGAGTATGGCAAGGAGTTTGCGAAATATCTTCCGTTCTTATGGAGTAACGAAGATGAGATCTGCCGTGATGTTCACTATTGCTATATGAATGTGGTGTCGAAGATGTTTTCGGAGAATTTTATGACACAGATCGGAGATTGGTGTCGAAATCATTCGGTTCAATTTATCGGACATATGGTAGAAGACAATGGGGTTCATGCAAGACTAGGATATGGAGCAGGGCATTTCTTTCGAAATATGGAGGGGATGGATGCAGCTGGAATGGACTTGGTATATCAGGTGTGGCCAAATCAAAAAGAGGGAAGATATACTACACCATTTGGTTACCTAAATGCAGAGTTCTTTTATTGGGGGATTTCTAAAATGACTTCTTCCGCAGCTCACATAGATCCAAAGAAAGAGGGCATAGCTCTATGTGAAATCTTTGGTGCATATGGTTGGCAGTTAGGCTTGAAATTCATGAAGTGGCTGACGGATCATGTATGTGTACGTGGAATCAATCTGTTGGTACCTCATGCTTTTACTCCAAGGGAACACGATCCAGATTGCCCACCGCATTTTTATGCGAGAGGGAAAAATCCACAGTGGCAATACTTTGACCTCTGGTCGGGATATACGAATCGAGTGTGTGGCTTGCTTTCGGAGGGGATACATCGTGCAACGGCAGCGGTGTTATACCATGCGGAAGCGGAATGGGGGGGAGAATATGAGCCTTTTGAGAAGGTGGTTAGAGTCCTTGCAGAGAGTCAAATTGACTCGGATATCATCCCAGCAGATTACTTGATTGATGAAGGTAGAAGAAGTGTATCAGGAGAGAAGTTGAGTATCAATCAGGAACAGTACGAGGTTCTAATTATTCCGTATATGCAATGTATCTCAGAAGAACTATTGGAAAATCTTGTGGCGCTATCAGATGCGGGATTGCCTATTCTCTTCATGAATGGATATCCAGAAACAGTCTATAAGGTAGACGGAGAGGATCTGTTAGAGAAACTGCAAGCGAGCAAGGCAGAAGCGAGCGATTATTCATCAATTATTTCTTGGCTTAAGGATCGACAATATTACGATGTGCTATTGGATGATTATAATAGTGATATCCGTTGCTATCATTATGAGAAAGATGAGCAGAATTTGTATTTTATTACAAATGAAAGTACGGTGAATATTGCCAAGCACTACATCACTATGCCAGACGGAAAATCATGGATTGCTTACGATGCCATGGAAGATAAGAAGTATCGATTAGAAAAAAATGAGAAAGGTTACTGTTATATTGAACTAGAACCATATCAGTCCATCTTTATAATAGAAGAAAAAGAATCGGAGCAGTCGATTCCAAAGAGGGAAACTTGGGATATGGATGGAGCGGTCATAGCATTAGAAGATGAATGGGAGATTACAGTTCCAGATGCGAACCTTTCATCTGTTTTGGAGCAAATGTTTACGCTTAGAAATCTAGCAGCACCTGATGGTTTGCCAAATTATTCTGGAGAAATTACATATAAGACAGAATTTAAGCTAGAGAAAAATCAGTTGACGAAGAAGGCATGCCTTCACTTAGGAGAAGTCTATGAGATCTGTGATGTAACCTTGAATGACCAGAAGGTAGGAAGTAAAATTGTTCCACCTTATCGCTTTCATCTATCGAACTTGCTAGCAGAAGAGAATCGTTTGGAGATTAAGGTGGTTAATACGAATGTTCATGAAAAGGGCGATAATTACTTTGATCGGTCCATGGTGCAAGAACCATCAGGATTACTAGGACCGGTTCGAATAGTATTGGAATAGGAAGGAGAGAGAATGAATAAAAATATTGTATTTGTATTTTGTGACCAACTAAGACATGATACCATCCATGCCTTAGGAAACCCAATTATTAAGACTCCTGTTCTAGACGAACTTGTGAAAAACGGGACGAGTTTTACCAATGCATTTACTCCAAGTCCCGTGTGTGTGCCAGCACGCTACTGCCTGCACACAGGGAAGATGCCACATGAGACGGGGATTTTTGAGAATTATCCTCTGCCAGATGAGGATGAGAATGAAAGCTTTATGTGTACCTTGTCAGAGAATGGCTATCAAACATTTGGTGCAGGGAAGATGCATTTCGCATTTCCGACAGGGTTTACAACCATGTGGGGATTTGATGAACGCCAAAATTGCGATGAAAGCGATGATATGACGAAGAATGATTATTATCAATATATGAAGAAGGAAGGCTTCGGCTATGTGCAGGATTACAAGGGGATAGCAAGTGAGATGTATTATATTCCACAAGTATCGCAAGTGCCGCCAGAACATCATCATTCTCATTGGGTAGTGGATAAGAGCATCGAGTATGTGCAGAAGAGGGACAAGGATCGCCCGTTCTTCCTAATGACATCTTTCGAGAAGCCGCATCCACCGTTTATTCCACCAGTGCCATGGAATCGTCTATATCGCGGACCAGATATGCCACTTCCAAAACAAGGTGTTTGCAATGAAGATGTGATGAGTCTGTGGAATCATTTTCAGAATCGCTATAAGTATCGGGATCATGGGATTGATGTAAATCTAGTGCGTCAGATGAAGGCACATTACTATGCGGAGATTTCGTTTGTAGATTATAACTTGGGTAGATTAATTGAGTCGTTGAAGGATGAAGGTGTCCTAGAAGAGACCCTCATTATCTTCACAGCAGACCATGGTGAGATGCTAGGAGATTATAATTGTTTTGGAAAGAGATGTTTCTTAGATTCGGCTGCAAAAATACCGATGCTATTATGGGAACCAGGGAAGACATCAGGGGAGATTTGCACCAAACCAGTTTCCTTGTTAGATATCTATCCAACTCTTATGGATTATGCAGGAATTCCACTTCCAGACGGAAAGTCTGGGGTCAGCTTACGACGCATTATGACGGGAGAAGAGGAGAGAGAATCCATCATAGGGCAATATGAATCAAAGGAATATGCAGCCTATATGATTACCGATGAGAGGTACAAGTATATTTACTCAGCACCAGATGAGAAGGAGTATTTGTTTGATGCCAAGGTGGACCCAGACGAACTACAAAATCGTGCCTACAATCCATTATACATGGGTAAGACAGAAGAGATGCGCAATAAGTTAATCACGTATTTTGAAGAAGCAGGATATGAGGATGCGGTAGAGAATGGAAGATGGAGAAAGTATGGAAAGCAATCCATGAATCGCAGTCCGGATGCATATCTGTTGTTTCAAGATTTGCCCGCTACCATTCCTCATATACCAGGTTATGAAACCTCGATTAACCAAAAGGACAGTTATGAATTCAAATGGTTGACCAATCATTTTTCGGGAAGGTAGACTTATTACGAGGAGAGAAGGTATGAAGAAACCAAATATACTATTTGTATTTTCAGATCAACATAGAAAGTTCGATGTGGGGTGCTATGGACATCAAGACGTGATGACCCCGAATTTAGATGCACTTGCAGAGGAAGGGGTAAGATTTAATCATTGTGTCTCCAATTCTCCAGTCTGTGTACCGGCAAGAGGCACCTTATTAACGGGGCTTTATCCAAACAAACATGGTGCACTTATGAATGATATGGCGATTGATCCAAGCTGTATGAGTATCGCAGATGTATTGAATCAAGCAGGATACCACACAGGATATTATGGAAAGTGGCATTTGAACGGAGTGCCAAGAGATCAGGCTATTCCAAAAGAAAAGAGATTAGGATTCACAGAGTGGAAGGTTCATAATTGCAACCACCAGTATCTCAGCCCTTATTACTACGATGAAGAGGATCAAAAACATATCGTAGAGGGATATGAGCCAGTTGTCTATGGAAAATTAGCGCGAGAATTTATTCAGCGGAATGGAGAAGGAGAACAGCCCTGGGCATTGTATGTATCCTTTGCCACGCCCCATGACCCGCATCAAGCGATTACAGAAGAGTATCTTGCACCATACATGGAATCGGATATACCACTACGGAAGAATGCAAAAGATAAGATTTTATTCAAGAAGCTAGTGGCATTGAATCTGAATGAGTATTTCGACACAGAGGAATACCGAGAAAATGCAAAGGGATATTATGGGCATATTTCTGCGATTGATGAGCAAGTGGGAAAGATGGTAGGGTTGCTGCGAGAGACAGGACAATTAGAGAACACAATTATTATGTATAGTTCAGACCATGGGGATATGTTAGGGAGTCAGGGGATGCTTGACAAGCAAGTGCCATTTGAAGAGTCTATTGCGATTCCACTGATTGCATACTGGAAAGACCATATCTATCACGGGATTTGCCATGAGTTAATCGGCTTAAATGATATTCCAGTGAGCATCGCAGGCTTGGTAGGCGAGGAGTTTACGGTACCGACCGATGGAGTCGACCTACATCAGTTATTTCTAGATCCACAAGCAAAGAGCTATGAAAGTGCTTATCTGAGCGAATACTTTCCGGCACATAACTGGGGAGATAAAGGTGGAAAGGCATGGAGGGCAATTCGAACAAAGCAATATACCTATGCCGTAACAGCCAAGGAACGCGATTGGTTATTGTTTGATAATGAAAAAGACCCGTATCAACAAGACAACCTTGCTAAGAGAAGCGAATATAGAACAGTTCAAGAAGAACTATGGAAGTTGTTGTCGGAGCACATAGAGAAGAATGACGAACTGTTAGATGGCTTAGAGTTTGTGAAAAAACATGGAGATATCGAGGAGTTCAACCGAAGTCAGAATTATTTCAATCGAAAACCAACCATTGAATAGGTGGAAAGAGATGAGATGTTATTTGCCTGCAATTGTTAAATTGTGAGTGAATGACATCTTTTTTTCAATATTACTGAAAAACAATAATTTTATAACGGAAATGAAATAGAAATGGAAGACATATGAGGTTATGATAGGTACAAGTTAAAAATAAAAGAGAGAAGGAGAGAATTATGAGAAATTGGAAAAGAATCGTAGCGCTATTGATGGCAGCGACACTCACACTTGGTGCGGTTGGATGTGGATCAGGCGGAGGAGAAGCTGAAGGTGGAAGTGCGGAGAGCAAAGAAGCAGAAGGTGGAAGTGCAGAAGGTGATGCGGCATCTGGGGATATGAAAACAGTTGGAGTACATATTCCAAGGGTTTCAAACTTTACAGATGAAGGAATTGCTAATGTTGAAGCTGAAATCAATAAAATCTTGGCTGAGAGATACGGGGTTCAACTAAAATTAAACTATATTGATTTAGGAAACTGGACACAACAGACGAACTTAGCATTGACTACTGATGAGGTTGATGTTATTGCAATCTTAAACTCTCCATTAGCAGCATTTGTTAACAATGGACAGTTAGAGCCGTTAGATGGATATATCGCAGAAGCGTCGGCGGAATTCAATGAGATATTCTCGCCAGAGGATTTGATGGCAACTACATTCGATGGACAAGTATATAGCTTACCTAGAAAATGGTGGGATGGACAAGAGTCAGCACTATTTATGTCTGAGAAAGTTATTGAAGAGATGGATATTGACCCACAGTCGATCGATTCGATCGAGAAGGTAGACGAGTTATTGTACCAAGTAAAAGAGAAATACCCGGATATGTATGCGTTAGTGCCAGGGGTTGAACCAAGCAAGTTGATGGACGTATGGTATTTTGGAGATGGAATGGCAGACGAGAGAGGTCGTTATGGGGTTGTTCCAATGTTTGATGAAGATTTTGATGTAAATAACATTCAGACAAAATCAGTATTTGAAACGGATGCATTTATGGAAATTTGCTCGTATGCATATAAGTGGTACAATGATGGATTGGTTTTACCAGATGTATTAAGCAACTCGATTTCAGGTGGTACTTACATTCAAAATGGCGAGGCGTTTGCATTTATCGTAAGACAACAAGGAAATGGATACAAAGCCCCAGCGCCGTTGACAGACAATATCGATTCGATTCCGTCGGCATCCCTTGGACCATCCATTGCTTATTCGAATATCAACAATGTAGTAAGCTACGGTATTAGCTCGAATAGTGCGAACAAAGACGCGTCATGGACCGTATTACAGGCACTTTATACAGACCCAGATGTTTCTACATTATTAACAGATGGAATTAAAGACGTAAACTATACAGAAGAAGATGGTGTTGCTCAATTCATGGAGGGCGAGGATACAACAAATACTACATATGGTGGATTACACCAGTTCTGGACCTATCCTAACCCGTTAAATTCACTACCTTCACCATTTATGGGAGCAGAATTTAAGGAACAAGCTACAGCGTATGCGGACTTTGCAGAGCCGTCTCCGATTGTAGGGTTCCAATGGGATTACTCAGAGGTAGAAGATGAGATGGCAGCAGTGTCGAAGATATATGATGAATATTATGTTCCACTGATTTCAGGACTTTTGGATCCAGTAGAAACAATACCAGTAGTAGTAGAGGAATTAGAAGCGGCTGGTATGGGAGCAATTACAGAATCTCAAACAACACAATTAAAAGAATTTATGGAAACTAAATAGATCAAATCTACAAGTGTGGTTAGGTTGCTAATCACACTTGTATTAAAAAAGGGGAATAACATTGAAGACAAAAGTAAGAAAAAGAAAAATCAATAAACAGTCACTTATGCTCATGTTGATGATGTTGCCAGGAATCGCCTATTTGCTGATCAATAACTATATTCCGATGGCAGGGATTTCCTTGGCATTCAAGGATTATGACTATTCTCTGGGAATGTGGGATAGCCCTTGGACAGGATTTGACAACTTCACGTATTTGTTCAAATCAGATGATGCAATCAATATGATTGTCAATACACTCGGATATAACTTTGTGTTTATTATTCTCGGAACAATCGCATCGGTAGGGGTAGCGATTATCTTGAATGAAGTAAAGAGCAAGATGGGCAAGAAATTATACCAAACGGTTATTTTGATTCCTTATCTGATATCCATGATTGTAGTAAGTTATATCGTATTTGCATTCTTAAGTACAGAGAATGGGGTGGTAAACTCCCTCTTTTTGGGAGGCGAAATGGTTAACTGGTATACCAAAAAAGAAGTGTGGCCGTTTATCTTGACCTTTGTTTATATCTGGAAGAACTTTGGTTATATGAGTATTGTTTACTATGCAACCATTATCGGGATTGACCAAGGACTCTATGAGGCAGCAACGGTTGATGGGGCGAAGAGATGGCAGAGAATTTGGCATGTTACCTTACCAGGAATCAAGATCACAGTGATTACCATGACATTATTATCAATCGGTAGAATCTTTCGTTCAGACTTCGGACTATTCTTCCAAGTTCCGCAAAATTCAGGAATCCTAAGTGATGTAACCACCACCATTGATGTGTATGTATACAATGCGTTGACTCAGCTAAATGATATTGGTCGAGCATCATCCGCTGGATTTATACAAGCGGTTTGCGGATTTATTCTAGTATTGATAGCGAATTTTGTAGTGAAGAAGATAGACGAAGACAGTGCTATTTTCTAGGTAGGGCAATAAATTGAGCGAATTGAGAGGAAATATAAAATGGTAGAAAATAATAAAATTCAACAAGTGATTCTAAATGCAGTAATGATCATCTTATCGCTATCCTGTTTGTTGCCGTTCTTGCTTCTAGTAGTGTCATCTTTTTCATCGGAAGCATCATTGACAGCAAATGGATATAGTTTTTTTCCACAAGAGTGGAGCCTAGAGACCTATAGTTATATTTTTGGAAGTGCGTTATCAATCTTCAAAGGATATGGTTTGACCATGTTGGTTACAGTGGCGGGAACTTCATTAAGTGTTTTGATTACCATACTTTTTGCATACCCACTATCAAGACCAGAACTTCCATTCAAGAACTTCTTTTCGTTTTTTGTATTCTTTACAATGTTGTTTAGCGGAGGGATTGTTCCAACATATTTGATGTATGTGAATACATTCGATATCAAAAACACATTATGGGCATATATTGTGCCGATGCATTTATTAGGGGCGTTCTATGTCATCATGATGCGATCATTTTTCACAAGTAATATCCCAGATTCATTGATTGAAGCTGCTAGATTAGATGGTGCAGGTGAATTCTACATCCTAGGGAAGGTTATTGTTCCCCTTTCGAAACCGATGCTAGCTACATTGACATTAATGATCGGTCTTACTTATTGGAATGACTGGGTAAATGGTTTGTACTATGTGACCGATGCAAATCAGTATACCATACAGATGATTCTGAACACCATGTTGTTAAACATTCGATTCTTGGCGAATTCGGCTTCGGTTATGGGTGGAGAAGTTGCTCCGAACCTACCAGCTGTTGGAATTCGAATGGGAATTGCGGTAGTAGCAGTCATACCAGTTCTATGTATCTATCCATTCTTACAGAAGTATTTTGTAAAGGGAATTGTAGTAGGCGGTGTAAAAGGGTAGGTCATACTCAGGAAGGAAGTGGGAATGAATTTTGTATTTTATTTTCCAGATGAAATGAAAGCATCCAGTGTATCATGCTATGGGAACAAGCATGTAAAGATGCCGAATTATGACAGATTGGCACAAGAGGGAGTTCGCTTCGAGAACTGTATCGTACAGAACCCAGTATGTTCTCCATCGCGCTGTTCCTTGATGACTGGACGCTATGTACATAATGATGGACATCGAACGCTATGGCATCTACTGAGAAAGCAAGAGCCTAGTATGTTTCGATACCTAAAAGAAGGTGGGTATGATATCGCTTGGTATGGGAAGAATGATTTATACTCTCAAGAGTATTTGGAGGAGATTTGTGATGATTTAGAGGAGAAGAGGAAGGGATATGAGACCTCCACTACAAAGCCATATGGACATGTATGCAAAGGGAATAATCCATATGATATGGACGATCCAAGATATTATACATTTTTGTATGATCCGATTGAGACGAAGAGTGGGGAACTGATATGGGATGAAAATGTGGCAAGGGGAATTGATTTTCTAAAGTCACGAAAAGACAATGACACACCGTTTTTCTTATATCTTCCGACGACGATGCCTCACCCACCCTATAATACATTGAGAGAATATCATGACATGTATTCGCCAGAGGATGTGAGGGATGATTTGGTAAAATCAGAAGATACAACTCAGAAACCTAGCTTTATGGAATTGATTCGAAGATATAGGAAGTTGGATTCCCTAGACAGAGAGACCATTGAGAAGATTTATGCAGTGTATCTAGGGATGAATTCCTATGTGGATACCATGCTAGGCGGTCTGATGGAAACATTGGAAGAGACAGGATTGATCGAGAACACAACCGTCATCGTATGCTCAGATCACGGGGATTGGGCAGGGAATTATGGCTTGGTGGAGAAATGGCCAAATGCTATGGATGATGACTTGGTAAGAGTTCCTCTGATTATTCGTTCGCCAGACAATGCAAAGGGACATGTGGTACGTGCACAGGTGGAGATGTTTGACATTATGCCAACGGTAATGGAGCTGGCAGGCAAGAAGGTGTGGCACACGCATTTTGCACATTCATTGGTTGCACAGTTAAGAGGAGAAGAGGGGGACTTAGAAAGGGCTGCTTTTTGTGAAGGTGGATACGACACCCACGAGCCTCATTGTTCGGAGGCTTACGAGGGAGAGTTGCACAGCGATAGAAATATTGTGATGAGGGTTCCAGAGAATATCTATTATCCGAAGATATTACAACAGAAGGAACATCCAGAGAGCGTGTGTCGAACAACGATGATTCGGACATTGCAGTATAAGTTAGTTATGAGAACTTCTGAAGAGAATGAGTTGTATGATTTGGAGAGGGATGCGGGAGAGCAACATAACTTGTATCATAATGAGAATTGTATAGAGGTCAGAAATAACCTAGAGAGGCGCCTCTTGGATTGGTATCTAAAGACTTCGGATACCGTTCCGATTACGGATGATGCGAGAGGGTTTGAATACTAAAGACTAGAAAATGGGTTACATTTCAGTCCCACGCTAATCACTCCGCTGATTAGTGATGGGCTAGTACGTGAAAAGTAACCCATATGGAGGGATAATCAGATATGAAGATACGCTCAATGAAGGTGAATCATATTACAAATCCAATCGGGTATGCTATGGATAAGATTCATCTGTCTTGGAAAGTGGATGGGGTAGGGCTGATGCAACGAAGTGCGAGAGTACAGGTTGCATCGGATGCGGACTTTCAGGATATTTTATATGATTCTGGTAGTTCGGCAGAGATCGATGGAATCGGGATTGCAGTGGATATGAATCTGCAACCGAGAACGAGATATTACTGGAAGGTAATCGTAGAGTCAGACAACAACAAAACCGTTGAGGAAACTGCATTTTTCGAAACAGGTAAAATGGAGGAAGCATGGGAAGCTAGGTGGATCAAAGCACCGTTTCATGCTTCCCCTTATTTGCGTAGAGAGTTCATGATAGAGGAATGCAAGGAGGCAACCCTTTATCTTGCATGCAGGGGTTTGGTAGAGATTTATATTAATGGAGAAAGGGTTGGAGAAGACTACCTAGATCCAGGTTATAGTGCTTATGACCTATGGGAACAAGTACATACCTACAAGGTAACACAATATCTAAAACCAGGGAAGAATGTGATTGGTTTCATGTTAGGGGATGGTTGGTATCGAGGGCGATTGGGATACGATGGGGATTATTGCAATAATTATGGGTGTGAGCTCATGGTTATCGGAGAATTACATTTCGTGGACAACCATGATAAAAGAAATATTATTGTTACTGATGAAATGTTTCAGTGTCAAAATAGTCCTGTTGTTGAAAATAACATCTACGATGGAGAAGTATATGATGCTCGAAAAGAAATCTTGGATTGGTGCACGGAGGATTTGCTCCAGAAAAACTGGATACCCGTAATGTCTTGTGGGAGCGACACAGAGAAACTTAGAGACCGCCTTAGAATTCCGTTGAAGAAGCGAGAGGTGTTTGAACCAGAAATCCTAACTTCCCCTATTGGTGAAACAATCTTGGATTTTGGACAGAATCTGGCGGGCTGGGTAGAGGGTTCCGTGGAGTTAGTAGCCGATCAAGAATTAGAATTGCACTATGGAGAAATTCTTCAAAACGGATGCTTCTATCGAGAGAACCTAAGGAGTGCTAAGGCGAGATATGTTTATATTTCTAGTGGTGGAAAATCCTATGTGAGACCTCATTTTACATATTTTGGATTTCGATATGTGAAAGTAGTAGGGTTGATGGATGAGAAATTGTTGCAGCAATTCCGTGCCTATGCGATCTATTCTGATATGGATGAAACGATGGAGGTGGAAACATCAAGCCCATTAGTCAATCGATTGATACAAAATGTGATGTGGGGACAAAAAGGGAATTTCTTCGATGTACCCACGGATTGTCCTCAGCGAAACGAGCGATTAGGTTGGACAGGAGATACTCAGATTTTTGCAGCGACAGCATCCTATCAGATGGATACAGCCGCATTTTATAAGAAGCATTTATTGGACACACGACTGGAACAATTGGAGTTAGATGGAGGGGTTCCGTTTATTGTCCCGAATCTCAAGACGGTGAAGGCAGATTCCATACTAAGAAAGCACAGTGCGTGTGCGTGGGGAGATATCGCAACGGTTCTTCCATGGACGATGTATGTATTCTATGGAGATAAGGTCTTATTAGAAGAACACTATCCAATGATGAAAGATTGGGTGTATCATATTAAGAAAGAAGAGGAGAGCACAGGAACTAGCAGGATCTGGGATAGTGGATTTCATTTTGGGGACTGGTTAGCTTTAGACAATTATGAAAATCCCAATAGTCCATTTGGCGCAACAGACAATGCATATGTTGCATCTGCTTGGTACGCATATTCTGCACATCTAACAGCAAAAGCAGCAAGTGTATTGGGAAAAGAGGACGATGAAAAATTCTTTACTCAATTAAGCCAAGAGGTGAAGCAGGCAATGTTCAAAGAATATTTTGCAGGGGATGGAAGGTGTAGGATTACAACTCAGACGGCAAAAGTTCTAGCATTGCAATTTGAATTAGTGCCATCAGAATATAGAACTGCCATTGCAGAGGAGCTTGTAGTACAGCTAAAGAAGAATAAGATGAAGTTGGAAACTGGATTCTGTGGAACGCCTTTTTTACTTCCAGTACTTACACAGATGGGGTATAATAGAGAGGCTTACGATATCTTTTTGAACGAGGAGATTCCAGGATGGTTATATGAGGTGAACATGGGAGCTACAACCATATGGGAACGTTGGGATTCTGTTTTACCTGATTATTCGATGAATCCGAAAGGAATGAATAGTCTCAACCACTATGCATACGGTGCCGTTATGGAATGGTTCTATGCGGTGGTATGTGGAATTCGAATAGACGAATCTAAGCCAGCTTTTCGTGAGGTGCTAATAAAGCCACAGATTGATGAGCAAATGGAATGGGTGGATTGCTCATTTGATTCGGCAGGAGGAAGGTATCGTATAAAGTGGAAGATGGAAGAAGGACAGGTTACTTATCACATTGAAATACCATTTAATCGGCGTGCTAGGGTGGTTCTAGGAGAAGAAGACAAGGTCTTAGAATCAGGAATCTATACTTTTATACATGATTTGCAATAAGGAAGAAAGAAGGTAGGAAGAAGATGGGGACAGATAGAAATATTAGTTTGGAAAAACAACTGAGCAGGTCTTTTGCTGGGGTTTATTTGTCCGTTTTTTTCGTTGCGATGATCTTTTTGTTTATCTCTATTTTTAATTATCGAGAAGAGAAGCTAGAATTTTATATGGATACAGTGGAGGGATATGAAGAGAAGTTGAAAACAGATATTCAACAGATTAATAATATTGTTTCACAGATTTATCTAGAGAATACGGCTTTTGCTAAACTTCCTTATGAGGAAGACGAGTTAGAAGAATATAAGTTGAGCTATCAGCTGTTACATGATATTCAGTTATTATTAGCAATCAATCAAGGAATAGAGGGGATATTTATCTATTATAACAATGGTAATGACGTTGTATACCAGATGTCGAACCCAATTACACTTGAGGAGCGGAATGAATTGTTTGATCATAATGATAGTTTCTTAAATACAAAGGTCAATGGACAAGGTTATGCGGTTCAAGAAATCGGTGGAGAGAAATATTACAATCGTTACTATGTTCAAGACGGTGTTGCGGTTATGGGCTTAATCAATATCAATGAGACGATAACGGATCTAGAGGAATCAGAAGAGTGGGCCAATAATGTCAAAGGAGTATTAGTAGGACAAGATATTGTGCTGAGTATAGGAAATGATAGCGTGTTAGAGCAATTTAATTTTGGTTTGGTTGAGGAGGGGCATAGTGAGATTGGAAGCAGTATTGTGTATCTGAAGACAGCAGAGAACACCGACTTAAGAATTTTTTGTATTGTACCATTTTCAGTGTGGAATTATATCACACAGCAGCAATTAATTATCTTGGTACTATTGTTATTGAGTATATATCCAGCATTAAAGCTATACGCATTACTGAAACGTCAGATATTGTTGCCGTTGACACAATTGATTGAAATCATGAGAAAGATTCAAGACGGTCGATGGGATACAGAATTTGAAATTGATACGAATTTTGAAGAAATCAATAGTGTGAAAAAAGCACTGGAAGTTATGGTCAAGGAAATAGAAGGACTAAAAATAGAGGCGTACGAAGAAAAAAGTATGAAGCAGTATGCAGAGTTGCAGCATCTCCAATTACAGCTTAGTCCCCATTTCTATATTAATTGTCTCAAGTTAATTCAAGCAAAAATCCAATTGGGGCAAGTTGAAAATATGGATGATTTTTTGATTCAATTATCCGCTCATTTTAGATATCTCATGCAACAAGCGATGAAATTAACATCAGTGAAAGAAGAAATGCAATTTGTGAACAACTATGTGGCTTTAGCAAAGGAAATGTCTGTAGATAAACTAAAGACTTGTATCTATGTGGACCAAGAGGCAAGAGGTCAGAGAATTCCGATGTTAGCAATACAAACATTTGTGGAAAATTCCATCAAATATGCAAGAGCGACTGCGGACAATTCGTTGATGATTAGTATTTATGTAAAATACATGCAGGTAGGAGAGGGAGATTTTGTCAACATAACAATCAAAGATGATGGGGTTGGATTTCTAGAGAGCATGCTATCAAAGTTGAATGATGCAGAAGTAGATAGTGAAGAAATTGGAGTGGGGATTTCCAATTTGAAGAAAAGAATTCGTTTGATTTATAGATCAGATTATAGTTGGTACTTTTATAATCAGGGTGGAGCAGTATCTGAATTATTATTGCCCTGTTATAAGAACTAGAATGAGAGAACATAGGGAGAACTAGAGATGAAGATTTTATTGGTGGATGATCAACGAGTGATATTAGAGGGCTTAGTAGGACGTGTGAACTGGGCAAGGCTTGGGATTGAACAGGTGCTTACCGCAGAAAGTGTGGCTACGGCCAAGAAAATTGTTTGCGAGAATGCAATAGATATCTTGGTTACCGATATTGAGATGCCTGTGGAGAATGGGATGGCATTGGCAGCATGGATGGTAGAGCACTATCCGCATATTCCTTGTATTTTTTTGACTGCATTTGCGGATTTTTCTTATGCACAAAAAGCGATTAAATACGGTGGTTTTGACTATGTTTTACAACCGGCAAAAACAGAAGAAATTGAGCGAGTAATCAGAAACTGTATAGAATATGTCCAGCAAAATCGTGATATGCAGTCACTGGTAGAAAAGGGCAGTGGATATGACGATATGCATGAAAAAGTATTGAAAAATTTAGTTCAGGCGATGTTCGAGAAATCACAGAATCCTCAGGTAGAAGAGGAAGAGTGGAAGCAAGAAATCCAGAAGAAAGAAAGGTTTCAGTGGTTCCTACCACTGATTGTGGATAGTGAGATTGAGCGGGTAGAAGAGATTGAGCTGCTAATCAATTCATACCTGGGAGATCGCGGACAGTGTGTTGGAACAAGCTTGAAAGAGCGCAGCATCTACCGTTCCGGTGCATTTATAATCTGTGGATATAAGGATGAAGAGTTTGAAGATGAATTTGTAGAATTTTTCGAACAACTCTATATGGACCTTTCTAAAAAAGTCGCAGGTAGGGTTGCAGTTTATGCAGGTAAGGTAGTAGAAGACGAACTGCTGAAGGTAATACAAGGGATAAAGGAAACACAGGCGGATAATGTATTATTGAAGGAGGGGGTTTTTTATCAGCGTGAGCGCCGATACACCCTGAAATTACGCGAGCCAAAAATCGAAGATTGGAAGCAATGGATGTTGGGAGGCGATGGTCGCCTCATTCAAAATCAAATTCGAAATCTCCTCGATTATGCAGAGAATGAAGGGCAATTGACGAGAGAATATATGAAAAGCCTATTTGAATTATTCACGGATGTGTGGATTGTTTGCTGCTATTTGAAGAAGATAAATGGAAAAGATTTCTTTGAAGATAGTGGAAGTTATGAAGAGTTTCGACACGCCTACCAGACGATGGAAACATTTAACCACGCGGTAGAGTTTATCATAGATAAATTTAATGAAGTGGTAGTGAGTGAATCTAAGAACCAAGAAAATCTAACCATTCCAGAGCGGATTCAAATTGTAAAGCAATACATTGAAGAAAATATTGATAAGAATATTACAAGAGCAGATGCAGCGGCGATGTCGTACCTCAGTGAGGATTACTTTACGAAACTCTTCAAGGCAGAGACAGGATACGGATTTAAAGAGTATATTTTGTCGCAAAAGATCGAGTACTGCAAGCGCTTGCTACGAGAGACGAACTACCCTGTCGGAATTATTGCAGGGAAGGTAGGGTATGATAATTTCTCTAATTTCACACAAATTTTTAAAAAGATTACAGGCACAACACCACAGGAGTTTAGAAAAGAGCAGTAGCACTTACTCTTCTCTAAATTGGTTTCTATAGGCGAGTGGTTGAAGGTTATATAGGTCCTTAAAGGTTTTGGAGAAATAACTGATATTCGCCATGCCTACCCGAAAAGCGATATCATTGATCGGAAAAAGCGTAGTTTTTAACATCTGAGCAGCCATATTAAGTCGATAATTCCTCAAATAAGTATTGATGTTTTGTCCCACTTCTTTTTTGAACAGACGCGTAAAATAGTCAAAATTTAGATGGACGGCATCTCCGATTTCACGAACGGATGTTATGCCATCAAAGTGCTCTGCAATATAAAGAAGTGCAGATTTTATATGGATGCTATACTCCTTATTTGGTGAGAGTAATAATATATCATGGTTGATGGATAGATTGGTAAAACCGATTAAATCATCAAACCGCTGAAATGTATGAATCTGCGCCTTGATATCTTCTAGTACTTGCATGAGCTGAGTATCGTCCGAAAAATAATGTAGATATAAGGCATTTAGGGTATTGTAATAGGTTTCTTTTACCAAAGTGACATCGTTTGGTTTCGTTTCTAAAATAAATGTATTTAAGGCATTTATAGAAGCGATAATGGCTGGATTATTGTAATTGCGAATATGTTTAATAATATTGCTTGAGTGAGCCTGCAAATTGTTTTTTACCACATGTTTCTCTTCGCTAGAGAAGCGTATGGAATAGATGCAGTAGTTGCTATCACCATAAAATAGTTGATTGACAGCAATGTTTGCAGTTAAAATAGCCGAGCTTATATCCTCTAAGGTTCTAAACAGTTTACTAGAGCCAATCATAATGGCATGCTGATCACAAAGATGAGTTAATAGGGTTTTATGAAGGTGGAGGACAGCAGACATATCCTCGGAATATGGATATAAAACTTCATAATAGGTGATTTTCTCATGTGTTGTAATATAGTTTAGCACTGTTTTTTCAAAATGGTTATCAGGAAGTTTTAGGCTGATGTCTATATCAAATGTAGCAATTATGGCGTAGACTCTATTCTCACATTCACTAAATGGATTATCCGCAGAAACTGGACAGCCGTTTAACAAATCTCGTACAAAGTGCTCTTTCGAAAGAAGCGGTCTAGTTTCTTCGGAAAGTGCAGGGGTTAGTGCTTCTATTTTCTCGTATATCTTCAATAAAAATTCCTTGGTACATTCAGTTTTCAAAAGGTATTCTAGGGCGCCAAGCCTCATGACATCTCTCGCATAATCGAACCGCGTATGGCTACTGAGAATAATAATAGGGGTGGTGGCATCCGTGAGTCGGATATGTTTCATCAGCTCCAGACCATCCATCCGTGGCATTTGAATATCGATGAATATGGCATCGAAACTTGCGCCTTCTAGTTTTTCCAGTGCATCGATACCATCGGTGGCAAGGATGACCTCCTCTATGTTAGGGGATAGTGACATCAGGCTCATTTGAAGCCATTCACGGATTATAGTTTCATCATCAACAATTAAAAATCTCATATTAAGTGTCTAAGCTCCTTCCGATAAATTATTAGGGTGAGAGATATGGTAGCGTGGAACCGTGATGGAAACCGTGGTTCCTTTCTCTAGTTCGCTTGTTATTTTAAAGCTTGCATTATCATTGTAGTGTAAGCTCAATCTGCTAAATACATTTTTCACTCCGATGTGTTGTGTGTTGGTAGATGGTGAATTTAGGAGTGCGTTTAAGGTATCTTCACTCATTCCACACCCATTATCACTTACCCTGAGAAATATAAAGTGCGGATTAGCGGACACGTCTATGGTAACAAGACCACTTTGGGTCTTGTTGGCTATTCCATGGAAAATGGAATTCTCTAGAATCGGTTGCAAGATAAATCGTAGGATTAGCTCATCCTTGCAATCCTCGGAGATGTTATAGGTTATCTCAAAGGAAGAACCATATCGTTGTTGGAGTAAGTAGCCATATTGTTTCAGGGTTCGTATTTCTTGCTCCACTGTTACGAGTAGGTCGTTCGATTCGAGGGTGTCACGTAGCATCAGGTTAAACGCATCTAACATTTTACAGGCCTCCTCGCTTCGGTTCATGTCAATCATACATTTAATAGTAAAAAGTGTGTTGTGCATGAAATGCGGATTGATCTGCATTTGACGAAACTTAAGTTCGGTAATGCGCTTTTGTCGTTCTTCCTTTTTTACAGCATTTAGTAAATCTACGATTCGGATAATAAAATTCTCGCAGGCAGAAGATATCCACTGTGCTTCGGCGAATCCACTGCGGGGAAATTTTACATTAAAGTCGCCCTCTTGTGCTAGAAGCATTGTATCATAGACCTGATTGAGTGGGCGTGATACGCGTCTTGCTAAGATGTTTGAGGCGATGATGCAGCAGATGAATACAAAACCACCGATTAGCAAGATGGAATTTCTTATTTCTACCAAAGGAGATAGAATCACATCCATGGGGATTTCTTCCACCACGATCCAGTTGTTTTCCGTAGAGATATATCTGGAAAACAGATAAGGCTCCTTGCTTTTATAAATGGTTGCATAGTTACCAGCTTCAAACAATTCATCGAATCTTTGCATGTCATAAAAGAGACGTCCCACCATGGAAGTTGTGGAATGGGATACAATTCGTCCCTCATCCCCAACAATATAGATGCTATTGTGCTCATCAATCAAGGAAATATAGGTGTTTCGAAGAGTCTCTTCTGGGATATTAATCATAAGACAACCTCTCGTATCCCCAGAAGGAGATTTAATAAATCGTACCAAAGAGATATAATCCTGTGTGGCATTGTCCAAAGGAAGATGAGGCAACCAGTAGAGATTTGACTCGCTGCTCTCAGGGTTAGCTTGATGGTACCATAGTTCGTCAGTATAGGTTCTGACCGCAGATATGGAGTCGGGATCAGTGGAGTAGACGAAACCATTATTTAGAAACAGTTGCATCTCGAAATCGAAAGAATAATGAGTCAGGGTCGTTCTGATATCAGAATCTATTGCAGTTAAGATGTCGGTTAGTTCCGAAAAGGAATGCACTGTCTCATCTGAGGGAAAAAGGATTTCTTGCACCTCTTCGTTATTATAAAACATATCAGAAACGGTAGTAATCTCATCGCGGATTTTTTGGATATTGTGACTGACCTGTGAGAGGGTATCGACTCTGTTTTCTGAAAATTCTGTAATCAGCTGCTCTTGAAACAGGTGAAAGGAAGGGAGTGCAGTTAGTAAAATACTACAGGCTACGAGCAGGATGAAGAGAACTGATAGGATTCGATGTAAACGAAATTGTTTTGTGATGATACGTTGCTTCATATTTGCTCCTATTCTACATACTATTTTGAAGAATTATATCAAAATAAATAGAAAAAGTAAATTCCCTATGAGAAGTGTTAGAATATGTAATAGAATATATACGGATTTGTGACAATGAGATATATTGGCACAGAAAAGAGGTAGAAAATGAAATAGGTATTGTACGATTATTTTATAAACAATTTATGATTTTAAACGTATAATTTGGTCATCAAATAAAGCGCATGTCGCAAAATAAGGAGGAAGATATGAAAAAGAAAATTTTAAGTCTTTTACTAGCATCAGTTATGGTATTTTCTATAGCAGGATGTGGAGCGGATGAAAGTGCAAAAGAACCAGAGAAGACAGAGGAGGCAGCAGCGGATGAAGAGGTGGGCGAAGGCGAAGCTGCAGCGGCAGACTTTGAGCCATTGAGAGTTATGACAAGCCCTGACTTTAATGGTGTCATCTTATCGTATATTCTTGATAAAGGATGGGCGGATGAGATTGGACTGGAGTTGCAAGTAGAATCTTATGCAAATGGTGCAGCAGGGAATGAAGGTCTGGCAGCAGGTTTATGGGATGTGGGATTTGAAGGTATGGCATATGTGTTTGGTTCTGTAAACAATAATGCAAAATTGGTTGTAACCTCTAGTAGCACAAAAGGTGATACACTATTTGTTCGTGAGGATAGTCCAATACTAGGTGTACAAGGATTTAATCCTACTTATGAAAATATTTATGGGGATCCAGATACAGTAGAGAATGCTGAAATTTTATGTGCAGCAGGTTCTTCGACTCATCAATTGGCACTACAATATATCGAAAAGGTTGGGTTGAGTGCAGATCAAATCAGTGTTGTGCCTATGGATTATGCAACTTGTGAGCAAACATTTGCATTGGGCGAAGGTGATATTGTAGCATTGCCAACACCATGGTCTTTACAAGTGGCTGATAAGTATGGTTGGGTGCCAATCGCTGAATTAAGTGATTTTACAACATCTACAACAGATATTATCGTAGCAGAGGATGCATATACAGAAAAAGAAGATGAGATCGTGGCATTTATTCAACTTTGCTTTAGAGCAGCAGAAGAGATGGAAGCGGATCGCGAAATGAAGGCAGATCAAATCATCAAATACTATACAGAGTGTGGTAAGGAAATCAGTGATGAAGACGCAGCAAAAGAGGCGGAGCTGAGAGTGTTTATTACACCAGAGGAGCACCAAGCTCTAGAGTATGGAGTTGCAGAAGCAGATGCAGCGGATTTCTTAGCTGAAATCGGAAGTATCGAACCAGAGCAAGCAGAGGAATTCAAGGCGAATGTGGTAGATAATTTATGGAAGAAGGCATTAGAAGAATATCCATATTAGTATAAGCAAAAATTAAAAGGGCGGGGACGTCCTTTTAATTTTAATAGAGAAGAAGGAAAGGAATAGGAATATAACATTGAAGAAAAAAAGAGAAAATCGAAAGTATCTAATTATATCAATCGTTTCATTTTTAGCATTTATATTAATCTGGCAATTATTGACAGATGTACTTAAAATTATTCCAGAAAAGAAGATGGTTAGTCCAGCAACCATTATTGAAACATTTATTTACAAATTGTCGAATCCAAATCCAGATGGGAATGTCTTGGGAATTCATATATTGACCAGTTTAGAAGAATCTGTTTTAGGATTTTTGATGGGGGTTGGAATCGGGGTGCCATTAGGGATTTGCATGGCATGGTTTGACAAGTTTGATAAATTCTTTAAACCTTTATTTGACCTCGTAAAACCGATTCCACCAGTAGGTTGGGTACCGATTATGTTGATGGTGTTCGGAATTGGATTAATGTCTAAGGTTACTGTTATTTTGATTGCGGCAGTTGTGCCCGTTATTATCAATACTTATAGTGGTATTAAGCAAATGAATCCGGTACATATGTGGGTAGCTCAGACCTTTGGAGCAAGTAGAACACAAGTGCTAAGAACAGTTGCAATTCCTACAGCAGGACCTATGATTTTTGCGGGAATCAAAGTAGCGCTCAATGCATCTTGGGTTACATTGGTAGCAGCAGAGTTGGTTGCTTCAACGAAGGGATTGGGCTATATGATTCAGATGGCAAGACAGGTTGGAAGAATTGATGTTGTGTTCATGGGCGTATTAGTAATCGGAGCATTTGGAGCATTGTTCTCCTTTATTTTAGATATGGTAGAAAAGAAATTA
The DNA here is from genome assembly GCA_964367905.1 of uncultured Lachnospiraceae bacterium. Taxonomy (GTDB): domain Bacteria; phylum Bacillota; class Clostridia; order Lachnospirales; family Lachnospiraceae; genus CAUPWF01. Next base: position 37,284 of record CAYIZP010000010.1, on the reverse strand, counting down.
GTGAAAGGGGGACGCTCATAATGAAAGGCATGAATAAGGATATGGGGCAGACGATTGTATTTGGTGGCCTCGGTATTATCAGTTTTTTAGTTGTATGGCATCTCGGAGTATCTTTCACTGAGTTTGGTTTGATTTTTCCTAGCCCTACCGAGGTTTTAGTTGGAATGGCAAATGGTGTGGTAGAACCAATTGGAACGACTACACTCTTGGGACATGTGGGTATTAGTTTGAGCCGCGTGTTGATTGGTTATATATGCTCAGCGGTTTTAGGAACCATTGTAGGTCTGGTAATGGGGGCTTCAAAATTAGGCAAGGCCATGTTTAATGGAATCTTTAATATGATAAAGCCGATACCAGGTATTGCATGGATTCCGCTAGCGATTCTATGGTTTGGGACAGGAAATCTAACGATTTATTTTATTATTTTTGTAGGTGGATTTTCACAAATGGTAATGAATACGATGGCAGGGGCGATGAATGTAAAACAAGAATTAATCGGGGTTGCCCAAGTGCTAGGACTAAAGAAGAACAAAGTGTTTACGACGATTATTTTACCTTCGTGTGTGCCTTATATCTTTGCTGGATTACAGATTTCACTCTCAACTAGTTGGATGGCGGTATTGGCGGCAGAGATGATTACTGCAAGAGCTGGATGTGGTTGGTTGATTACTGCAGGAATGCAAGGTGGAGGAATGACAAATAGTGTGATTGGAATGATATCAATCGGGATTATCGGACTAATATTGGCTGCGTTGATGCGTGAGTGTGAAAGGAGATTATGTACATGGAAAGAAAGGGGATAAAGGAAGAGGTTGTTGTAAGCCTTAAGAACGTAAAAAAATCTTTCGATGTGAATGATAAAGAAGTGAAGATTATTGGGGGCATGAATCTAGACATCCAAAAAAATGAATTTGTAGTTCTTTTTGGTGCTGGACAGTGTGGGAAAACTACATTGTTGAAGATGATTGCAGGATTAGAAGATGTGACAGACGGAGAAATCCACATTAACGGGAAAGTCTCGAAAGGGATGAATCAAGAAGTTGGGATGGTATACCAGACAACAGCATTATTTCCGTGGTTGACGGTTATGGGAAATGTGGAATTTGGACCCAAAGCGAGAGGTGTTGCAAAAAAAGAGAGAAGAGAAAAGGCGCAACATTATATAAATTTAGTAGGGCTAGAAGGGTTTGAGAAGCATTATCCAGTAAAGCTATCAGGAGGAATGTGTCAACGTGTAGGGATTGCAAGAGCATATTGCAATGACCCAGAGATTATATTGATGGATGAACCGTTTGGACATTTGGATGCACAGACACGTTACATGATGGAGGAAGAAGTCGAAAAAATATGGGCAAAAGAGAAGAGAACGGTTATCTTTGTTACGAATAATGTGGAAGAAGCACTCTATCTTGCAGATCGCATTATATTAATGACGGAGTGCCCGGCAGTCGTAGCGAAAGAATATAAAATAGATCTTCCAAGACCAAGAAGTATGGTGAGTGATGAATTTTTACAATTACGTGAAGAAATCAGTGCGATGATTGATATTCCACGGGAAAGTTTGGGTGAGTAAATGCAAAACAATGATAAAGTAGTAGTAAAAAATCTGACCAAGTCATTTGGTGATTTGCTTGTGTTAGATGATATATCTTTTTCGGTTAAAGCGGGTGAATTCTTATGTATTGTAGGACCGACTGGATGTGGAAAAACAACATTTTTGAATTCACTGACGAAAATCATTCCAGTAAATAGTGGTGAAATTTTGATTGATGGAGAGCTAGTTGATCCAAAAAAACATGACTTGGCATATATTATTCAAGAGTATTCCACTATGCCATGGTTGACAGTGGAACAAAATATTGCTTATGGATTACAAATTAAAAAAATGGATAAGGAAACAATCAAAAGCCGTGTAGAGGAAGCCATCGAGATGGTTAATCTACAAGAATTTAGAAATTTTTATCCAAGCGAGTTATCTGCAAGTATGCTTCAGCGAGTTGTAATAGCAAGAGCTTTTGCTACACAGCCGGCAGTGCTGCTGATGGATGAACCTTATGGGCAATTAGATTTGAACTTAAAGTACAAGCTAGAAGACGAACTGTTGAAGCTGTGGCATAAGACGAAGACAACGGTAATCTTTATTACACATAATATTGAAGAGGCAGTATATTTAAGTGATAGAATCTTGATTTTGACAAACAAGCCAACTCATATAAAGACAGAACTTATGAATGACCTACCAAGACCGAGAAAAGTTTCGGATAAGGAGTTTATTGATTTGCGAAATGAGGTAACTGATTTGATCAAGTGGTGGTAGCGTGAAAAAAAGATTGCATAAAAATAAAAAAGTGTTTATAATACTCTTATCTAGACAACCGAGTTGATGAATGAAAATCATCTTCTCCACATAAGGATATCTAAAAAATAGACGATACTTTGGGAGTATGGACGTCTATTTTTTATGGGTAAAATTCAGAATGGTTATCATTACAAGACAAGCAGTCAGCTTCATCATACATTGATGAATCTACCTTATTTAGTTAGAGAATCACATGTGAGAAGTCCATAAGCTTAGCCACTTTCTCCATCAATCGAGCATTTTTTCCAATGCTCATGGCGAAGTGATGAGTTGGATATTCGGCAAACCAAGCATCCATATAAGAGTCAGGGTCTGTTTTAAACTTGACAGGAGTCTGTGTATTCCCAATGGTCATAATAGTTCCATCGGTAGACTCTGCTTCGGTAATAATGAATTTTAGTCGACCATTCACTGTTTGGGTGCACCCAACGGTTGTAATATCGCCAGTGCGAACCTTAGCTTCCACGGAAACTCCCGTGCCTTGCTTGCCGTGGTATAAGCCCATGCCACGCAGTATGGGCTTTTGTTTTGCAATCTCCAGATGGAATGGACCATCGTGACCGAGTAGAATGGTTCCGTTCGCATAATCCGTAACGACGATTTCACAGAATGATCCTCCAGTTTCGAGAATGTCACAAATCTTCATAGCGAGACAAGTCTTCAAGTCGCCTTCGCCGGCACAAGGAATTCCTGCTGCAGTTAGAAGGGAATGACCTACAATAAATCCCCCTTGTACATCTTCATAATGATTTCCAGGAGCACCGTGGTAATAATAGCAGAGGGCGTCTAAATCAAATTCCTGAACAAGCTTTTCTTGGGCTACTGCAATTTTTGCTGACCAATTTAGCTGGATGTCCGTAGGTTTTTGGGCAAGTGGATCGGCGGCAACATCATCGCTTATCACAAAGAAATCTTCGATTTCTCTTCGTTTTTCTTCAATTTCTTCATCTGTAACAGTTGCTAGATGTTTATCTAAGTCACACATCTCCAATACTTGTATATGAGATCCGGTCTCGCCCTGAAACATAGTGAAGTCACTATATAGATCAAGCATTCCGCTATATGTATTTCCAAGGAAACCAAAGCGAGCACCTTGCAAGTTGCGCTTTACGCGAGCTGCGAGAGTCCACTCTTTTATCTCTTTCCATGCACGGATTGAGGAAGGGGTTGTGTTTGTAATCTCGCACGTCATAGAAATCTCAGGAGTATAATCAAGCCCTAGTAGACCGTTTATCACATGATGTTCAATGCGGGCACGGTGAAAGGCGTTCACAATCTCGGGAACAGGACAAGCACCGCAGTGGGCTAACCACTCGCCTGTCGTAGTCTGTGCATAGTTAATCTGGGCAGTTGGTTGCAGGTTTAGCAAAACCACCGGAACAGTACAAGCCTGATGGACAGGGAGAATGGAAGCGCTTGTCACGTAGGTTCCAGCGTGTGCGAAGATGATATCTACTTGGTTTCGGTTGAAATATTCACCTGCATTAAGTCCAGCTTGCTCGCAGTCGACCAAGCCATAAAAGAACACCTCACAATCCATACGTTCGATTTTCGTACTAATAAAATTGCCATATTCTATCATTCGCTCTCTCAAACCGATAAATTGTCCCCAATAATGCTTTAATCCCATTGAATAGATTCCGATTCGTGGTTTTTTTAATTGTTTTCTTTTCATACTAATATCCTTACCTTTCTTCATGTTTTGCGGACTCCAAGCCATGATTTTACATTTGAGCATGAAAATCATGAGTTTTTGACCCTTGGTATCGCAGTATATTGATTATCTAAAATATATTTACAACTCTATTATAATGGTATATTCTTAGATTAAAAGAAAGTATATTGATGAAAAATAATAGAATATTGAGGTGAATAGAATGCGTGAGAAAGTGAGAGAAAAAAAGCAGTTTGTTGAGCGTGCATCTTATACATGGAGCGAGGATTCGCTTCGTTTGATTATGACACCTAGTAATTTGGCAAAACAAATTTATTTCTATGTGCAAGAAGCGGGATATTTTAAGACGGCCTACCCATATTTTACAGAGAGAAAGAATCTGAACTCGTTTTTACTTGTATATACCCTTTCTGGAAAAGGTGTTTTAGAATACGAAGAAGAAAGGTTGGTTATAACAAAAGGCAAAGGCTTTTTGATTGATTGTGAACAACCACACCACTATTATACGATGAAAAATACGGAGTGGGAATTTCTGTGGGTGCATTTCAATGGACCAGTTGCGAGAGGGTATTATGAGGAGTTTCGAAAAAATGCTCCAAATAGTGTAATGATAGAAAATATTGAAGGAATAGAGGGCACGATAAAGGCGGTGCTGAATTTGAATCAGAAAAAGAATCGCAATACAGAGTTACTAACATCCAATCAAATAACGGGATTGTTGACCGAAGTGTTGATGGCGACTGGTTTGAATGATGAAGATAGACAGGCAATGCCACAATATGTGAAGGAGATGGCTGGTGAAATCGATAAAAATTTCAATCAAAATATGCCTTTGGAGTATTTTGAAGACAAGTATCACTTTAATAAATACCACTTGTTAAAGCAGTTTAAAAAATATATTGGAGTAACAATTACAGAATATATCATAATATGTAGAATGTCATATTCGAAAGAATTACTGAAATATTCTGATTTGTCTGTAGGAGAAGTTGCTTTGGAGATTGGGATTACAAATACGACACACTATATCAATTTGTTTAAAAAAAGAGAGGGGATGACACCCTTGGAATATCGAAAACTTTGGTTAGGGACGGGGGAAAACGTCGTTTTCCCCCGTCCCTAACACAAGAAACCACATTTTTCAATGTGGTTTCTTGTTGACTTTTCGAAAGAAAACCACTATAATACAGATTAAGAAAGTATGAAAAGGAGGTAGTAAATTACCATGAAGACATACAGTAATGTAGGAATTGACAAAAGTCCTAGAATTACACGACTAGTGGATTGTCTATTTGAGAAGTTGCCTGAAATTGAGTCGGCGCGTGCGATTTTGCTTACAGAATCTTATCGGCAGACAGAGGGTGAACCGATTGTGATGAGAAGGGCGAAGGCTTTTTCGCATATCTTGGATAATATACCGATTGTGATTCGTCCAGAAGAGTTGATTGTTGGAAGCTCAACGCTTGCACCGCGTGGATGCCAGACGTTTCCGGAGTTTTCTTTTGAATGGTTAGAAGCAGAATTTGATACGGTAGAACATAGAAGTGCAGATCCATTTTATATCTCAGATCAGACAAAGGATGAATTGAGAAGAGTACACGAATATTGGCGAGGGAAGACTACGAGCGAATTAGCAACATCGTATATGGCACCAGAGTCACTTCTTTCTATTGAACATAATATCTTTACACCTGGAAATTATTTCTATAATGGTGTGGGTCATATGACTGTAAAGTACGATGAGGTCATCGCGATTGGATATGAAGGAATCATAGGAAGGGCGAAGGCAGAGTTAGAACAATGTAGTATGGGAGATGAGGACTACGGGAAGAAGTCAAGGTTCTTGCAGGCGGTTATCATAAGTTGCGAGGCAGTCATCCGATATGCTCATAGATATATGGTGTTAGCGAAACAAGAAGCAGATGCATGTAAGGATGCGAAGCGAAAGGAAGAACTGCTTACCATAGCGAGAAACTGTGCGAAGGTACCAGCAAAGGGAGCGGATAATTTCTATGAGGCATGTCAGAGTTTTTGGTTTGTTCAGCAGTTGCTACAAGTTGAGTCGAGTGGACATTCTATTTCACCAGGACGTTTTGATCAGTATATGTATCCGTATTACAAGAAGGATAAGGAAGAAGGAAGAATTACACCAGAGTTTACCCAAGAGTTGATCGATTGTATCTGGGTGAAGTTGAACGATTTAAATAAGTGTAGAGATGAAGCGAGTGCCGAGGGATTTGCTGGATACAGTTTATTCCAGAACCTAATTGTAGGTGGGCAGACTACAGATGCGATTGATGCGACAAATGATCTTTCGTTTATGTGTATTCAAGCGTCTCATCATGTATTCCTACCACAGCCATCCCTTTCCATTCGTGTGTGGAATGGTACTCCTCATGATTTGCTTGTAAAGGCAGGTGAATTGACTAGAACGGGGATTGGATTACCGGCTTATTATAATGATGAGGTGATTATTCCATCTCTTATGAGCACGGGGCTTACCATAGAAGATGCTAGAGACTACAATATCATCGGTTGTGTTGAGCCGCAGAAGGCGGGCAAGACTGAAGGGTGGCATGACGCAGCATTTTACAATATGTGTCGTCCACTGGAATTGGTATTCTCTCGAGGATGGGATAAAGGTGTATTCATTGGTGTCGATACAAAAGATGTAAAAGACATGACGAGTTTTGAGGAGTTCTACGATGCATATAAACAACAATCGAACTATCAGATTGAATTGTTGGTCAATGCAAATAATGCAATCGACTTGGCCCATGCTGAGCGTTGTCCGAATCCATTCCAATCCTGTATGATCGATGACTGCATCAAACGTGGACAATCCGTACAAGAAGGTGGAGCCATCTATAACTTCACAGGACCACAAGGCTTTGGAGTTGCCAATATGGCGGACTCTCTCTATGTAATCAAGAAGTTAGTATTTGATGAAAAGAAATTAACCTTAGAAGAGTTTAAAAATATCTTGGCTATGAATTATGGACAAGGATTCGATAGTAATAAAGCCGCTGAGATGACAATAGAAATCGTGAAAAACATGGAAGAGGCGGGGAAACACATTGATGAGAGTCAAGTTGCTAAGATTATTGAAACAATTATGGCAATGAAACCGTCAGAAGAAGAGCAGAGAAGATATCAGCAGGTGTTGGATTGGATTGAAGAAATTCCGAAGTTTGGAAATGATATTACTGAGGTGGATATGTTTGCACGTGATGTCGCGTATACTTACACGAAACCATTGTTGAAGTACAAAAATCCAAGAGGTGGAATCTTCCAAGGTGGACTATATCCAGTATCTGCGAATGTACCACTTGGAGCGCAGACGGGAGCAACACCAGATGGCAGATTCGCATACACACCAGTTGCGGATGGGGTGTCACCATCTGCTGGGAAGGATACTCAAGGGCCTACAGCAGCAGCGAACTCCGTTTCGAAACTGGATCACGGAATTGCATCAAACGGAACATTGTTCAATCAAAAGTTTCATCCAACTGCATTAAGTGGTCGTGAGGGGATTGATAACTTTGTAAATATGATTCGAGCATTCTTTGATCAAAAAGGAAGCCATGTGCAGTTCAACGTTGTGGATAAGGCGACCTTAATCGAAGCACAGAAAAATCCCGACCAGTACAAGCAGTTAGTTGTGCGTGTGGCAGGATATAGTGCATTGTTTACAACATTGTCAAAATCTTTGCAAGACGATATCATCAATCGAACAGAACAGGGGTTATAAGTATGGAGTACGAAAAAACCAAAGGGCGAATATTTGATATTCAAAGATATTCGATACATGATGGAAGAGGCATTCGAACCATTGTGTTCTTGAAAGGTTGTGTTCTTCGTTGTAAATGGTGCTGTAATCCGGAGTCTCAACATTATGAGATAGAAACTATGACAGTGGCAGGTAAGCCTAAGGTAATCGGTCGTGATGTCACGGTGGAAGAAGTGATGGAGATTGTCGAGAAGGACAGACCGTATTATAGAAGAACAGGTGGAGGATTGACCTTGTCTGGAGGTGAGAGTCTCTGCCAGCCAGAATTCGCAAGAGATTTATTTCGAGCAGCAAAAGAGGCGGGTATCCCTACAGCGATAGAGAGTATGGGATGCGCCAAGTTCGAGGTGATTAAGGAAATTCTACCATATCTGGATCAATATCTATTGGATATTAAACATATGGATGGGAAAAAGCACAAGGAGTTTACGGGAAAATCCAATGAATTGATGCTTGAAAATGCAAAAAAGATAGCAGAATCAGGACAGACAGAGTTAAACATTCGAATTCCCGTGGTACCAACATTCAATGATAAAGTAGAAGAAATTGTTGCTATTGCAAAATTTGCACAAACTCTAAAGACTGTAAAGCGGATTTATCTATTACCATATCACAGGTATGGGGAAGATAAGTATACCGGATTGAACAGAGAGTATCAGATGGAAGGGATTCTTCCACCAACGAATGACCATATGGAAAAACTAAAACAAAGCGTGGAGGCAGTTTGTCAGATTCCATGCCAGATTGGAGGGTGAGATGAGTTATACAGATAATTTTCCGTTTGATTCAAAACAGCGGATTGTACAAGAATTGGTTCCAGGTAAACAGCTGACCTTGGCTCATATCATTGCAAACCCAGATAAAATTTTGTATGAGAAATTAGGGTTGAGTTCACAGGTAGACTACTCAAAATCTGCAATCGGAATCTTAACCATTACACCAGCGGAAACAGCGATCATCATCAGCGATATTGCTATCAAATCATCGGGAGTTGATATCGGGTTTATGGATCATGTGAGTGGATCCTTGATTATAACAGGAACCGTATCTGAAGTAGAAGCAGCCGCTACGGCAATTGTGGGCTATGTAGAATCAAAACTTGGATTTTACGCATGTGACATAACACGAACATAAGGAAAGTAACTATTCAGCCTAAACATCTCGGATGGATCACTGCGTGATCTGTTACGCTGTTTTACAGCTACATCCTCGATTACGGCTAAGCGCCTTATGACTGAATCACAAGATGTGCCTGATGCTATGTAAACATAGCATAGTCTCACTTGTATTCAGCCGCAAGGCTGAATAGTTACGAAATTTCCACATAAAACCACACAAAAACCACAGAAAAACAACGAAAAAGATTGACAAACAAACAAAATAAAGATATAATTATAAAGCAAACCACATAAAACCAATAAAATACAGTCAAGGAGGACTTAGTTAGATGTTAAACGAATACGAAATCAAAAAACAAATGTGTGAAATCGGGAGAAGGGTGTATGATCGCAACATGGTTGCAGCAAATGACGGAAACTTCTCTGTAAAATTAAATGACAATGAATTCTTATGTACACCAACAGGTGTATCAAAAGGATTTATGACACCAGAATATATCTGTAAAGTAGATAGAAACGGAAATGTAATCCAAGCAAACAAAGGATTTAAGCCTTCATCAGAGATCAAAATGCATATGCGTGTTTATGAGAAGAGACCAGATGTAGGTGCAGTGGTACATGCGCATCCAACATTTGCAACAAGTTTTGCGATTGCAGGAATTCCACTGACGCAACCAATTATGCCAGAGGCAGTAATCGCTCTAGGATGTGTTCCTATTTCTGAATATGGTACACCATCTACAGTAGAGATTCCAGATAACTTAGAGAAGTATCTTCCATACTATGATGCAGTTCTTCTTGAGAGTCACGGAGCATTGACATGGAGTGTTGACTTACTTTCAGCATATCACAAGATGGAATCTGTAGAGTTCTATGCTGAATTATTATACAAAGCAAAAATGCTTGGCGGACCAAAAGAATTCGACAAGGAACAAATTCAAAAATTATATGAGATTAGAAGACAAATGGGATTACCAGGAAAGCATCCAGCTGATTTGTGTCCAAATACAGGAAAATCTAGCTGCCATAACAATGGTGGGGGATGCTCATGTGGAACATCAGGAAGCACAGATGCAGACTTGATTGCTTCTGTAACTAAAAAAGTAATGGAACAATTGGGAATGTAATTCCGCATCGGAAAATAAGAGGTTTTCATGAAAGAGGAAATCATCAAAGAAGTTGTAAAATCTGTATATCAGCAGTTACAAGGTGCTGTTCCTAAGATGACACTAGATAAAGCAAAGACATTGATTGCAAGGATAGAGGAAAAGGCAAGTGAGTTGGGAATGTCGGTAGTGATTGCAGTGTCCAATGAAGCGGGACAAGCAATTGCGGTTCACAGTATGGACGGAGCATATATGGGAAGCTACGATGTGGCAGTCAACAAGACTTACACAGCGATTGCATTCCAGATGCCGACGGACGTTCTGGGGAGACTAGCACAGCCAGGCGAATCCTTATACGGAATTCAATTTACCAACAATGGGAAGATTGTAATCTTCGGTGGAGGAGAGCCGCTCAAAGTAGGAGACCAAATAGTAGGCGCTTTAGGAGTGAGTGGTGGAACGGCAGAGCAAGATACAGATTTAGCACGTTTTGGCAAAAAAATATTTGAGGAGGTAATCTCGTGTCAATAGATGAGAAACAAGTGCAAGCGATTGTCCAGCAAGTGATGGCCAAGATGGAGATTGCACAGCAACCGACTGGGAAACATGGCGTGTTCGCAGACATGAATGAAGCAATTGCGGCAGCGAAAAAAGCGCAGACAGTTGTGAGAAGGCTGACCATGGATCAAAGGGAACGAATGATGAGCATCATTCGTAGAAAGACAAAAGAGAATGCGGAAATATTAGCGAGAATGGCTGTTGACGAAACTGGAATGGGGAATGTGGGAGATAAAATCTTGAAGCATCACTTAGTTGCAGAGAAGACACCAGGAACAGAAGATATCAAAACAGAAGCATTATCAGGGGATAGAGGATTGACATTGATTGAGATGGGACCATTTGGAGTGATTGGTGCAATTACACCATCTACGAATCCAAGTGAGACAGTAATCTGCAATTCTATGGGGATGATAGCAGGAGGAAATACAGTTGTATTTTGTCCACATCCAGCAGCAGCAAAGACATCGATTTTCGCAGTTAATATGATTAACGAGGCGTCAATCGAAGCTGGAGGACCAGACAATGTGGCAGTAACTGTGGAGAAGCCGACCATGGAATCCAGTAACATCATGATGAAGCACCCAGATATTCCATTGATTGCAGCGACAGGGGGTCCGGGAGTTGTAACAGCAGTGCTTTCATCCGGAAAGCGAGGAATTGGAGCAGGAGCAGGAAATCCGCCAGTTCTCGTAGACGAAACAGCTGATATTAGAAAAGCTGCGGAGGATATTGTAAACGGTTGTACATTTGACAACAATCTACCATGTATTGCGGAAAAAGAAGTTGTGGCGATGGAAGAGATTGTAGACGAATTGATGCACTATATGGTAAAAGAGCAAGGGTGTTATCTTGTTTCACAAGAGGAGCAAGAGAAGTTAACTGCTACAGTTCTCAAGAAGGGAACATTGAATCGTGACTGTGTTGGACGAGATGCAAAGACATTATTAGCAATGATTGGAGTATCCGTACCAGATAACATTCGCTGTATTATTTTCAAAGGTCCAAAAGAGCATCCATTGATTGAAGAAGAATTGATGATGCCAATCCTAGGAATTGTTCCAGTGAAGGATTTTGAAGAAGGGGTAGAAGCGGCTCTATGGTTAGAGCATGGGAATCGCCACTCTGCACACATTCATTCGAAGAATGTGGATCGAATCACTCACTACGCAAGAACACTGGATACGGCAATCTTGGTGAAGAATGGTCCATCCTATGCAGCACTTGGATTTGGTGGAGAAGGAATTTGTACATTTACCATTGCAAGCAGAACCGGTGAGGGGCTTACGAGTGCGAGCACATTTACGAAGAGAAGAAAATGTGTAATGCAAGATAGCCTATGCATTCGATAGGAAAGGTGGAGAAGATGAATAACACAAATGTAAATATAGAAGAAATTGTGAAGCAAGTGTTAGCAAACATGACAACCCAAGCAGGCGGAAGTCAGCCAGTAGGTGGAGCGGAAAAAACGATTCCAGCGACATCTAAAGCGGCAATGCTAACAGAACTTGAAAAATATGAGATCAAAGAATTCCCAATCCCAGAACTTGGTGATGAAGATATCTTGGTAAAAGTAGAAGGCTGTGGAATCTGTGGAACAGATGCACATGAATTCAAAAATGATCCATTTGGATTGATTCCGATTGTACTAGGACATGAGGGTACTGGAGAAATCGTTAAGATGGGCAAGAATGTGAAGAAAGATAGTGCTGGAAAAGACCTAAAGGTTGGGGACAAAGTTGTTTCATGTATGATCTTCAAGGACAATCCAGACATCACTATGTTTGACCTAAACAAGCAAAATGTAGGTGGAGCCGATGTATATGGATTGCTACCAGATGATGATGTTCACTTAAATGGTTGGTTCGCTGACTATATTGTAATCAGAGGAGGTTCAACGATCTTCAATGTAAGCGAATTGGATTTATATTCAAGAATCTTAATCGAACCAGCAGCAGTACTTATCCATGCAGTAGAGCGAGCAAAAACAACAGGAATCTTAAGATTCAACTCAAGAGTGGCAGTACAAGGCTGTGGACCAATCGGCTTGCTTTGTATCGCAGTGCTTCGCACAATGGGAATTGAGAATATCGTAGCAGTTGATGGCAATGCACAACGTTTAGAATTCGCAAAAGAAATGGGAGCGATGCAGTCGGTAAACTTCATGGAACATAAAGGTGTAGAGGCGTTAGCGGGAGCAGTAGCAGAGAAGTTTGATGGACATCTTGCAGACTTTGCATTCCAGTGTACAGGAAATCCAATCGCTCATGCAAATATCTATAAATTCATCCGTAATGGCGGAGGATTATGCGAGCTAGGATTCTTCATTAACGGTGGAGATGCAACTATTAATCCACACTTTGACATCTGTGCAAAGGAAATCACAACAGTAGGATCTTGGGTATATACACTCAGAGATTACGCGACAACATTTGATTTCTTGAAGAGAGCCAAAGGAATCGGACTTCCATTGGAGAAGTTGATTACAGACACCTATTCATTAGATGAGATTAACGAAGGGCATAAGAAAAACCTAGAAATGACAGGTCTTAAGATTGCCATCATTAATCAATAGATATGAGGTGAACTTATGGGTGAAGCAGTAGGAATTTTAGAAGTGTTCGGACTGACTTGTGCATTTATTGCGGGAGACGCAGGATGCAAGGCGGCGAATGTAACACTAGAACATTTCGATAAAAACAAGCCAGGAAACGCGGATGAATTGGAAGTACCACTATTGGTTACCGTGAAGTTTCGCGGTAGCGTAACAGACGTAGAGGCAGCCATGGAAGCAGCGATGAATAAGGCAAACGAAATCGGTGGAATTGTACAGCATCACATAATTCCAAGACCGACAGGAGATACAGAGAAAATGTTAAAGCTCAATGCGTTTGACAAGAATTAATGGAACAGATCACGCAGTGATCCATCCGAGATGTTTAGGCTGAATAGTTACGAATTAAGCTTGCGCAAACACAGAGGTTTGATATAGAATTAAAATAAAATAACAAATATAAAAATCGGAGGATAATAAAATGGCACAAGAAGCATTAGGAATGGTAGAAACAAGAGGACTCACAGCAGCAATCGAGGCAGCAGATGCAATGACAAAATCGGCAGAGGTTGCATTGGTAGGAACAGAGAAAATTGGTTCAGGATTAGTAACAGTTATGGTACGTGGAGACGTAGGAGCGGTGAAGGCAGCAGTAGAGAGTGGATCGGCAGCAGCATCTAGATTGGGAGAGTTAGTAGCAACACATGTAATTCCAAGACCACACACAGATGTAGAGAAGATTTTACCAACCGTTTAAATCGATGTGTTAGGAGAGTTGATTCATGAGTAAATCATACGGATTTATAGAAATTGTAGGTGTAGTTGCTGCAATGGATGCACTTGATATCATGTGTAAGACAGCTGATGTTGAATTGGCAACATGGGAGAGAAAGTTAGGCGGAAGGTTAGCAACCGTTGTAGTCAGTGGAGATGTGGCGGCGGTAACTGAAGCGATAGAAGCGGCTAAGGCGCACGCAATTAAGAAACCGGTACAATCCGGAATTATCGCAAGCCCTCATGAAGAAATTGTAAGATTGATTGAGTTGAGTGCAAGTAGATTTAAGAAGCAGGAAGTAGAGAGCAAGTAAACAAGAAGTTGAATAAAGGAGGACGAAGAAATGGCACAAGAAGCATTAGGAATGGTAGAAACAAGAGGATTAGTAGCAGCAATTGAAGCAGCAGACGCAATGTGCAAATCAGCAAATGTAACATTAGTGGGAACAGAGAAAATCGGTTCTGGACTTGTAACAGTTATGGTACGTGGAGATGTTGGAGCAGTAAAATCATCGGTGGAAGCTGGAGCAGCAAGCGCAGCGAACTTAGGTGAATTAGTGGCAACACATGTAATCCCAAGACCACACACAGATGTAGAAGTGATTTTACCAAAAGTAAAGTAAATTCTGTATGGGAAGGGTATGGCATGCCATACCCTTTGTGTTTAAGATAAACCGCGAAGAGAGCAGGTGCATAGCATTATGGAGACAAATCAAGTAGAGTTAATCACTAGAATGGTAGTCGATATTCTAGACAAAAAAGAAGAGAAAAATGAGATGGGATTCTTAGTTCCTGTCGGAGTATCCGCAAGACACATTCATCTGACGCAAGAGCATGTAGATGTGTTGTTCGGAGAAGGATACCAATTAACGAAGAAAAAAGAACTTATGGGTGGCCAATATGCTTCAAATGAAATGGTTACCATCGTAGGTATAAAGCTTAGAGCTATAGAGAATGTTAGAATCTTAGGACCAGTGAGAAAGGCATCACAACTGGAGATTTCAGCAACCGATGCCATTAAGTTAGGCATTAAGGCTCCGATTCGAGAGTCAGGAAATACAGCAGGGTCTGCACCAATCGCAGTTGTTGGACCAAAGGGATCCGTTTATCTTACCGAAGGGTGTATCATCGCGATGAGACATATTCACATGTCTCCAAAAGATGCGATGGCAGCTGGAGTACAGGATGGACAGGAAGTAAAAGTTAAAATTGATAGTGAACGTGGAATTATATTAAACCATGTGAAGATAAGAGTAGATGAGAGTTATACATTAGAAATGCATATTGATACAGATGAAGCCAATGCCTGTAAGATAGGTACGGGGCAGTCAGTTATGATTATGAAATAATATCATAAGTTCTAAAGGAGGCACACTATGATAATTGGTAAGGTGATAGGCAGTGTAATCGCGACAAGAAAGAATGAGAAATTAATCGGCAATAAATTCATGATTATTGAGCCTATGGATAAGATGGGCACATCCACCAATCAGCTAGTTGCCATAGATAATGTAGGAGCCGGAATTGGTGAAATCGTGTTAGTAGCACAGGGCAGTGCAGCGAGAATTGGATGTGGACTAGAGCAAGCGCCAATTGATGCTGCAATTGTTGGAATCGTAGACGAATTATAAAGGCAGAGTGAGAGACGGAGTGAATTGGCACATGGAACTTAAGTTGTTAAAAGAGCTAGTACGTGAAAATGGAATAGTAGGAGCTGGCGGAGCTGGATTCCCGACTTATGTGAAGTTGGATGAACGTGCAGAGACAATTTTATTGAATTGTGCTGAGTGTGAGCCGCTCTTGAAATTACACAGGCAATTATTAGAGCGTTACGCATTTGAGATTACAAAAACATTTCAAATGCTGGCAGATGCCGTAGGTGCTAAGCAAGCGATTATCTGTGTGAAAGAAGAATATAAGTCAACCATACAAGCTCTGAGGTCTTGTGTGGACGAATTCTCCAAGGTAGAGATAAAACTCTTAGAGGGAGTCTATCCTATGGGCGACGAGGTTGTGATGATCTATGAGGCAACAGGGAAAGTTGTTCGTCCTGGTGGACTACCCATCGAAGAGGGAATCGCAGTGTTTAATGTAGAGACAGTTTATAATATATATCAGGCAATTGAGTATAAAAAACCAGTGACAGATAAGGTGATTTCGGTGGTAGCAGAGGTAGAGAATCCGAAGACCGTACGCGTGCCAATTGGATGTACAATCAAGGAAGTGGTTGCCCTAGCAGGCAATTGTACGACAGAGGATCCAGTCTATTTTGTGGGGGGCCCAATGATGGGTAGAATCTGCGATGGAAATGACCCAGTCACAAAAACCACCAATGCAATCTTGGTGTTGCCACAGAATCATTATCTGGTGACAAAAAAACAGGTGAACCCATCCATTGATATGAAGAGAACCGCTTCGAGTTGTTGCCAGTGTCAGATGTGTTCAGACCTATGTCCGAGAAATGCTCTGGGACATCCGATTGAGCCTCATCTATTTATGAGAGCGGCATCGAACTTGGATTTTGCAGACACAGATCCATTTGTGAATACCCTATTCTGCTCTTCTTGTGGAGTATGTGAACTATATTCCTGTCCACAGAGTTTAAGTCCAAGAACCTTAATGGCAGAGTATAAGGATGGATTAAGAAAGTCAGGAGTAAAACCCCCGACCGTCACGGCTAGTGATGTGAAATCAAGTCGATCATTCCGAAAGATTCCAGAGGCAAGACTAGAAGCGCGGCTAGGACTGTCTGGTTATAATGTGGATGCGCCCCTTTCGGAAGAGAGCGTGGATGTAGAGACAGTAAAGATATTTATGTCACAGCATATAGGAGCACCCGCAAAACCTATTGTGGCAGAAGGGGATTTTGTTAAACGGGGACATGTGATTGGTAAGATGGGGGAAGGCTTGGGTGTTAATATTCATGCCTCCATCGCGGGAAAAGTGGTACATGTAACAGAAAAATATGTTAGAATAAAAAAGTGTAGAAATGACGAGGGGATTGAACTAGTATGAGCAAAGCAATTGGAGTGGTAGAACTAAAAACAGTGGCTTCTGGAATTACGATAACGGATGCGATGGTGAAAGCGGCCCAAGTAGATATTGTGGAAGCGCAGACAGTCTGCCCAGGAAAATATATTGCAGTCATCACAGGAGATTTAAGTGCGGTGAATGCAGCGGTCGAAGTAGCAAAATATAAGAATCAAGAACAGCTCATCGGAAGCTTTGTATTAGGCAATCCTCACGATGACATCTTTCCAGCGATTTATGGGACAACACAGGTAGAGGGTGTGAAGGCATTAGGAATCTTAGAGACCTATGATGCAAGTTCCATCTTCGTAGCAGCAGATATCGCAGCAAAGACAGCCGTTGTAGAGTTGATTGAATTACGAATTGCAAAAGGCATGTGTGGAAAGTCGTTCTTACTATTAACTGGAGAGGTCGCAGCGGTCGAAGCAGCGATTGGAAAGGCAAAAGAAGTCGTGGGTAAGGAAGGAATGTTTCTAGATTCATCCGTGATTGCAAGTCCAGACGAGAAGACGATTCGAACGATCTTATAATAATAAGGAAGTGAGAAAGGGAGGACATTGATATGCTTGCGCTAGAACGTCGAAACACAATATTGGAGAAGCTGCTGGAAGAGAAGAAGGTTGTAGTCGGTGAATTAAGCCAGTTATTCTCTGTGTCCGAAGAGACCATTCGGAGAGATTTAGAAAAATTACATAACGATGGATTGTGTACAAAGAGCTATGGCGGAGCCGTAGTCAATGAAAATTACAATACAGACCTTCCATTCAATATACGTAAGAGAAGTAATGTGGAGGCAAAACAAGTCATAGCAAAGTTAGTAGCCCAGTTAGTAGAGGATGGGGAACACATTATGTTAGATGCGAGTTCCACAGCAGTATTTATCTCCAAAGCGTTAAAACAAAAAGAGAGACTAACAATTGTTACCAATTCATTGGAGATTTTATTTGAACTATCCGATGTGTCTGGATGGAATATATTCTCCGTCGGTGGTCAATTAAAGGAAGGTTACCTAGCGCTATTTGGGACACGAACGGTAGAAAACATCAAAGAGTATAATGTGGAAAAAGTAATCCTTTCTGCCAAAGCATTTGATCCAGAAAAAGGATTTTCAGATAGTGTGGAAGAATTTGCGAAGGCGAAACAAGCGATGATGGACTGCGGTAAGCAGATTATATTTGCGATTGATTCATCCAAAATCGGAAAATTCGCATTCTCAAAATTCGCAAATCTCCAAGATGTAGATATGATTGTGACAGATGAGAAACCAAGCGACGAGGTACTAGCAATCTTGGCTAGCGAAAAGGTAAAGTGTTTATATCCGTAGAGAAAACGATATCGGTTATAGAGAGGTGAAAAAATTGAAACAGACACGGACAATTTGTTTTGCAAATAACAAGGGAGGAAGTGGTAAGTCTACTACTTGCTCCAATGTTGGATATGCATTAAGTTCCTTAGGGAAAAGAGTGTTAATGATAGACGGAGATATGCAGATGAATTTATCTTTGTCTTTTTTTGATGAAAATCAGGTGATGGAATTTGACCAAGGTCGGAATAATCTCTACTGTGGGATTCAAGAGGATGGCGAGTTAGAAAAAATCATCCAACACACACAATATGAAGGTGTGGACCTGATTCCAGCATCCACCAAGATGAGCACAATGGAGGCAAAATTCAGCCAGATCAAATCCAAAGAGTTTGTGTTGGCAAAATCCTTAGAGATGATTAAGAAGAGTGGAAACTACGACTATATTCTTATCGACTCTCCGCCCACATTAGGGAATTGGGTCATGGCAGTACTGGTTGCATCCGATTATCTAGTCGTCCCAATTGAAGCCTCTCCATGGGGATTATTCGGGTTAGCGAATATGCTAGATTTTTTTCACAACGCACAAGAATTCAACTCAAATCTGAAACTGATGGGAATTGCGATTACCAAGGTGGATACGAGAAAGAATTACTATAAGCAAACAGTGGAGTTTCTAGATGAGTTACAAGATGTGAATGTATTCAAATCCTGCATACGAATCGACAGTGCAATCGAATGGGCACAAGACCAGAGTATGCCAGTGGTACATTATAAAAAAAGCAGTAGAAGCGCAAAAGAATATATGGAATTAGCAAAGGAGATGGACGAGTATGGCAGTAGGAAGAGGTAGCATAGAGCGAGTAAATCAAGCGGCGAAGAGCCAAGCAGAAAAAGATCAGGTGGAAGCGACAGCAAGTGAGCCTGTGGTAAGTGAAACCAAGGTGGAAGAGAAGGTGGAAGCCAAGCCAGTGAAAAAACCTGTGGCGAAAAAGACAACTACAAGAACAGCAACGAAGAAGACTACGAAGGCAAGCACACCAAGAAAGACAACAAAAAAGAATACAACGAGCAAGGCAGAGCAATTCTGCAAGCTAGGAAGTGAATTACCGGTACATTTGTTGTAATAATTGGGGACATGGGAATGTGTAGAAGGAATGCAGGCGATGGGATATACAGACATATTGGTATATGGGGTTGCGTTCTTTGGGAAAACTTGTTGTATCAAGTGCTTGTGAAAAGGTTGAAGAATACTTAGAAGAGACAGAGCCTAGGGGACAGCGTCCCCTAGGCTCTGTCTCTTCTATTTAATGTTACAATTTAATGCTGCTCTTAAGTTTTGTAGTTGTATTGCAATCCCACAAAACTACAAAGCATCCCACAATATTCCATTCACAATTGCTAAGAAAACAGATAAAATAAGCACAAGTAATAAAACAAACACAAACAAGGAGGAACGAAGTAATGAAAAAAGCAATAGTAGCAGTATTGATGATGGCATTGACTTTTGGAGTTGTTGGGTGTGGAAGTACACCAGAACCAGCAGCACCAGCAGAAACAACTGGGGAAGCAGCAGAGACAGAAGAAGCCACACCAGAAGAGGGAGCTACAAGCGATGTGGAATTAACACTTGCATGGAGCGGTACTGGGCAGGACAAAGAGAAGTTTGATGCTTTAGTAGCAAAGTACACAGAAGAGACAGGTGTTAAAATTAATACAGTATTTATACCTGGAGCTTGGAGTGAGTATTTTACAAAGATTCAATCAATGATTGGTGGAGGAGAGCAAGTTGATGTGGCTTTCGTAGCAATCGAAGGATTTAGAATGATGCAAGACATGGGTGTAGCTCATCCGCTTAACCCGTATATGGAAGCAAATGCAGAGGAAGTAGATCCAGTGCTTGCGAACCTAGAACCAGCTCTTTTAGATGCACTAACATTGGAAGATGGAAATACATATGTAATCCCAACAGAGTGTAACAACATTGTGATTCATGGAAACAAAACAACTTTTGCGAATGCGGGTGTTGATCTTCCTAGTCCAGATTGGACAAAGGATGATTTCCTAGAAGCAGCAAAAGCGATGACATTTGAGGAAGATGGTGTGAAGCATTATGGATTTGCAGTGCCTCAATACTACTTCATGATGGAAGGATGGTTAAGAAATAATGGATCATCGTTCATGGAAGATGATTTAAGTGCACCAAGAATTAATAGTCCAGAAAACGTAGAAACAATTCAATTCTTGCAAGATTTGATTTATGTTCACGAAGTGGCTCCGATTCCAGAACCAAACGTTGATCCAATCCAACAGATTATGGATGGAACAGTAGCGATGGGATCATTCGGACGTTGGCCAACACTTAGTTATGAGGCAAATGATTTCAAAGATGCATTTATTACAAATGTACCAGCATTTACAACACAACAAACAATGTTTGGATTAGGTGGAGTTGCGGTAACAAGTGATGTAAATTATGATGAAGCAGCAAAATTCGCATTGTGGTGTGCACAAGATGAATTTGTAAAAGGTTATTTGACAGCTGGTGGAATTCCTGCAAACAAAGCAATTGCAGATGAATTGATTCCTACAGAATATGATCCAGAAAATAGTGAAATGTTCTACACAAGTCTATCAGGCGCAGTACCAGTTGGCGCTCCAGCAGAATATGCAGAGGTAGACACAATTGTAGCAAGTGCACTTTCTGAAATATTTATGAATCAGGCAGATGTACAAGCAACTTTAGATGCTGCTCAAGAACAAGCGGCAGCAGCAATGCAATAAATAGCTCGTAAAAAGGGGCGGGGGAATTAATGAGAAACATGTTCCCCTGCCTCAAATCATAAAAGGAGGCAAAGAAATGCTGAAGAAGAAAAAACAAAGAGGAGATGGATTAGTGGCGGCTGCCTTCTTAGCACCAGCTATGATTGGTTTTATCATTTTTATAGCACTACCAATTATTCTCGTATTTTATCTATCATTGACGGATTATAGTTTGATAAAAGGGGCAGAGTGGGTAGGAATAGCAAATTGGCAGAGGCTATTTGCAGATCCGTCGATTGCACCAGCGTTCATGAACACAGTAAAATTTGTGTTGATATTAGTTCCATTACATGTGATTTTTGGCTTATTGATTGCGTATGGAATATATTCGATTCGAAGCAAGAGATTTCAAACAGTGATGAGAGGAATTATTTATTTCCCATCTATTGTAACTGCTGCCAGTGTGGCAATTGTATTTTCAGCAATGTTTTCAACGAATAATGGCTTTGTGAACTATTTCATCAGTCAATTGGGAGGGAGTCCTGTAGGTTGGTTGACTGACCAGACATGGGTATATGTTACCATTGCGATATTCTCATTTTGGAAGACCATAGGGACAACCTTTTTATATTATTATATCGGGTTATGTAATGTGCCAGATAGTTATTATGAGGCAGCGAAAATTGATGGAGCGAATTCAATCCAGACATTTTTTAGAATAACTTTGCCGCTAGTGACTCCTACAATCTTTTTTGTTTTGGTAACAACTTGTATTGGTGTATTCCAGATTTTTGATGAACCTTACTTTATTACGGATGGTGGACCTGGTGAGACAACAGTTTCAGTCGGGCTTAAGATATATCGTGTCGGATTCAATGACTTAAACTTTGGATATGGATCCGCAATTGCAGTACTATTATTTGTAGTAATATTAGCAATTACAATCTTCCAATTAATTGGACAGAAGAAATGGGTGGTGTACGACTATGAATAGAAAGCTAAGACAGGGAGTTTTAATACTAATATTATCAGTGATGGGCATATTGTTTCTATTGCCATTTTTCTGGACATTTGCAACAAGCTTAAGACTACCAAAGGATAGTTATAAATTACCTCCGAGTTTCTTTCCTACGGATTTTGTATGGGAGAACTATGCAGAAGTATTTACGAAGTTTCCATTTGGTACATTTATTATCAACAGTATTATTGTTACATTTAGTGTAGTAATTCTTAATGTGTTGATTAGTACGATGGCAGGATATGCTTTTAGTAGATTAAACTTTAAGGGCAGAGAAAAGATTTTTGGATTGATTCTTGCAGGAATGATGATTCCTACTACAGCAACAATTATTCCAGTGTATATCATTATTGGGGAGTTGGGACTTGTAGGGAATAAGCTATCACTAATTTTAACAACAATTGTGAATCCGATGTCAATCTTCTTGGTAAGACAGGCGATGATGACCATACCAAAGAGCTATGATGAAGCGGCCTATATCGATGGTGCAAATCGGTGGACGATTTATTGGAGAATTATCACACCGATGTGTAAGAGCTCTATATTGATGAGTAGTATGCTTGTTTTTATCGCATCTTGGAATGATTTCTTAAGACCTTTGATTTTCTTATCGGATTGGGATCAGATGACATTGCCAATTGGACTTAGACAACTACAAGGGTATCAGATGACGGGATCCATATCTGTTATATTCGCAGGGGTAATTGTATCCTTGATTGCACCGTTGATCTTGTATCTGTTTGGTCAGAAATATCTCGTGCAAAGTGCAGCACTCAGTGGATTAAAGAGTTAAAAAGAAAGGATAGGGGTTTAAATGAAATATACAACATTAGGAAAAGCGGGAGTAAAGGTAAGTCGTGCTTGTCTTGGAACAATGAATTTTGGAATGGCGATTGATGAGAAAGAAAGTTTTAAAATAATGGACAGGGCGATGGAGCTTGGAGTAAATTTCTTTGATATTGCTGATTTTTATGGAAATCCTCCAGGAAAAGGGCTTTCCGAGAGTATCGTAGGGAATTGGTTTGAAGCAAGTGGAAAGCGTGATGATGTAGTGCTGGTAACAAAGGCATATGCAACAATGGGGAATATGGGCGTAAACGATAGAGGTCTTTCTGCATTTCATATGAGACGAGCTTGTGACAAGAGTTTGAAGCGATTAAAGACAGATCATATTGATGTCTATATGATGCATCATTATGATAGAGGGTTTAGAGAACCAGCTGAGCTAGCAAATATTGGAAGAACAGAAGAAGATGATTTGCATATTGGCGTATCGGGTACTTTGGCACCTACATTTGAGGAAATTGCAGAAGCGATGATTAAGTTGAAAATGCAAGATAAGATTACTTATACTGGGACAGCTAACTTCTCGGCTTGGGCACTTGCGCATTATAACGGGATTGCAAAACAAATGGGAACTATGGGATCGGTAGTTGAACAATGTCATTACAATCTGTTTTCCAGAAAAACAGCGGTAGAATTATTGCCAGCATGTAAAGAATTAGGTGTAGGTGTTATGACTTATGCTCCACTTGCAGGAGGAATCTTGGCAGGATATGAAGCGCTTGATAAGCAAGGTAGATTTAGTGAAGAGAACCTAGATCCAGAATTAAAAGCAAAGATGCAAGCTTATGATAAGCTATGCAAAGAATTTGGAGAAAAGCCAGCAGACGTTTCACTAGCGTGGATTCTTCACAATAAGGTGGTTACAAGTGTGATGCTAGGTCCGAGAAATGTGGAGCAGTTAGAAGGCGGAGTTAAGGCGATTTCAATAGAATTACCAGAAGATTTTATGAAGGAAATTGATAAGATTTGGCCAGGGCCTGGGGCAGAAGCACCAGAGTACTATGGCTGGTAGAATAAAGGATAGCTTTTAGAGCAAAATGGTACAAGTGATGTAATAAAAGCACATCAGTTGTGCCATTTTTAGATAATGATGATAAAAAAGGAGAATATGATGAGATATACAGGAGAAAGTAAGAAGTTGATATCCTTTCCACTTGGAGGGATTGGTACAGGGAGCCTAGGGCTTGCAGGAAATGGAAGGATTGTAGATGTTGAGATTAAGAATCAGCCGAATAAAGGTTCAGAAGGTGGATTCACTCATTTTGCGATTAAGGTAGAGGATGAGTCAAAAGTACTAGATGCGAGAGTGTTAAATACAGATTTGCCACCTGGTTACATCGGAGAATTAGAAAGACCGACTTATATGGGGTATGGACTAGGGCCAGATCGTAGTAGTATGGCTGGGTTCCCACATTTTAGAAAAGGTGAATTTGAAGGGGAGTTTCCGATTGCTACATTAGATTTTGCAGATGAAGAGTTTCCTGGGGAAGTAGTAATGACGGCATTCAATCCATTTATTCCGTCCAATGAATTCGACAGTTCTCTTCCAGGAGCATTTTTTGAATTTGAAGTGAAAAACACAACAGAGCGAGAGCTGAAGTACACCTTAGCTTTTTCGGGAAGAAATTATTACTGTCAAGGAAATCCAGTTCATAAATATAGCAAGCAGAATGGGATGAGTTATATCCATATGGCAGATGAAGCAGATCGTGAGACAACAAAGTATGGTGATGTAACAATTGCTACAAATGGCGAAGATGTAAGCTACCAGGAAGTATGGTATCGCGGTAGTTGGTTTGATAGCGTAGGAGTGTATTGGAATGATTTTACAAAGTATGGAAAATTAAATAATCGTGAGTATAAAAAGATGGATACAAATATGGTATACGCACAAGATTTTATCTCTACACTTGCATCTCACATCACATTAAAAGCTGGAGAATCTAAAAAGATAAAGTTTGTGATGACATGGTCTATGCCGTATATGAGCAATACATGGCAGATCACCAAGCTTGGACTGTCTGATGAAGAGGTAGAAAAAATTCGAGCAGAGAAGTGGAAGAATTATTATGCAACGGTATTTCCGACTTCATTGGAGAGTGCGACCTATGCTATGGATAATTTTGTGACATTACAAGAAGCAACAGAGAAATTCACCGAACTTCTATATGGAACAACAATGCCACCAGAGGCGATTGATGCGATTGGAGGAAATATTGCAATTATCAAGTCTACCACATGTCTTCGCCTTCCTGATGGAACATTTTATGGATTTGAAGGGACACACCCTCACATGGGTAGCTGTGAAGGTACTTGTACACATGTGTGGTCATATGCATATGCTTTGGCTTATCTGTTCCCAGAGATGGAGCGAAGTGCAAGGTCATTAGAATATACAGCATCGATGCAAGAAACAGGCGGCATGGGATTCCGCGTACAATTGCCACCAGGAAGTGCGCCGACAAACCATACGCCAGCAGTAGATGGTCAGTTTGGGACTGTACTTCGCGTGTATCGTGAATATATGATTTCAGGAGATAAAGAGTGGCTTTCAAGTATCTGGAATGCTGTAAAGACTACGATTGAATATGCGTGGAGTGAAAAAAATCCAGATAAATGGGATATGGACAAAGACGGTATCATGGAAGGGCGTCAACATCATACACTAGACATGGAACTATTTTCTCCAAATGCTTGGTTAAGCGGTATCTACCTTGCTGGTCTAAAAGCCGGAATCGAACTTGCCAGTATCATGGGTGATGAGACTGCAAAGCTAGAGTATACATCGGTGTATGAAAGTGGTGTGAAGAAACTTAATACGGAGTTGTATAACGGTGAATACTTTATTCAAGATATTGACTTGAAGGATCGTACAAAGTTAATGGGATATGCAGTTGGCGCGAGTGAGTTTGTGGCAAAACCAGAAGATGCATATTGGAACGAAGAAGCAGAAGAGATGAAGTATCAAGTGGGAGATGGCTGTGGAATCGATCAGGTTCTCGGTCAGTGGCATTCTGATTTACTAGGTCTTGGAGAGGTATTTGAAGCTGGCAAGGTAAAGTCAGCTCTCTCGTCTATATTTAAGTATAACTACAAAGAGGCTATGTACAATCATGTCAATCCTTGTAGACTATATGCACTAAATGATGAAAGTGGAACTGTAATCTGTGCTTATCCAGACCATGTGCAAAAACCTGTAATCTCTGTACCTTATGCAGAGGAGACGATGCATGGGTTTGAATATGAGGTGGCCAGCCACATGATTTATCATGGATTAGAAGAAGAAGGATTGAAGTGTGTGAGAGGGGTCAGAAATCGTTACGATGGAATCCGCAGAAATCCATGGAACGAGATTGAATGTGGAAGCAATTATGCGAGAAGTATGGCAAGTTACGCATTGCTACTAGTATATAGCGGATTTACTTGCAACATGGCAGAAAAATCCATGACATTCCAGCCTCTACACAAGGGAGTGGGAACTTATTTCTGGTCAGTAGATGCAGGATTTGGGCAGATTAGATATTGTGAAGATAAGGCATATTTTGAAGTGGCATATGGAGAGATTTGTCTAAGAGAATTAACCGTGGGCACAGATAAAAAAGTAGTGTTTGATGAAGAGAAGGTGGTAAAAGCAGGCGAGCAAATTGAGATTGTGCTTTAGGAGGAAATTATGAATTTAACAAGTATAGAACAGATTACAAGGATTGTTGACATCAGTGCAGTGCGCACTGATGTAACCATTGCAGAGATTGATAAGTTGGTAGAAGTGTGTAAGGAAAACAAATACATTTGTGCGTTTGTAATGCCTTGCTTTACACCATATTTGGTAGAAAAGCTTAAGGGCACAGAGGAAGTTAATGTAGGGGGAGTTGTAGGGTTTCCGTCAGGAGCAGATACAACTTCAATCAAGGTAGCAACAGCAAAAGAATTGATGGAACAAGGTGTGGATGAACTAGACATGGTTATTAATGTAGGAGCTTTAAAGTCTGGTGATTACGAATTGGTAAAAGCAGATATGAAAGCAGTTGTAGAGACTGCAAATGGAATGCCAGTAAAGGCAATTCTAGAGATTTCCTACCTTACGGATGAAGAGATTCGCATCGGTAGCCAGCTTGCAGTGGAGGCTGGAATTACTTACGTCAAGACAGGTACAGGGTGGGGGAATAAGCCGACTACTGCACATACGATTGCAACAATCAAAGAGGTTGTAGGTGATAAAGCAATGATTAAAGCAGCAGGAGGCGTAAGAGACCTTGCCACATTAATGGCTATGGTAGATGCAGGGTGCGACCGTTTTGGAATTAGTGTTGCATCTATGGAGACGATTTTAAAAGAAGCAAAGGAGTTGATTGGGTAATATGGAATATATCATTGCATATGACTTAGGAACAGGTGGGACGAAAGCATCTCTCTTTGATCGAGGTGGAAAGATAGTTGATAGCACTTTTATCGGTTGCGAAACGTATTATAGCGATTGTGGATATAGAGAACAAAAGCCAGAAGATTGGTGGAAAAGTGTAGTAGAATCCACAAGACAATTATTGGAAACTACGAAGGTAAATAATCAAGATATAAAGGCATTGGCAGTATCTGGACACAGTCTAGGTATTGTGCCAGTATCTAAAAAAGGGGGATTATTAAAAGAACTCGTGCCTATTTGGTCAGATTCGCGAGGAAGCGAATACGCTAGAAAAGTGTTTGAGACAATCTCAGAGAAGGAATGGTATGAGCGTACAGGAAATGGATTTCCAGCAGGGTTATATTCGGTGTTTAAGATTATGCATTTAAAAGAAGCGTGTCCAGAGATATACGAGAAAACAGATAGCTTTATCGGTACGAAGGATTATGTGAACTATAAACTGACTGGTAGATTGTGTACAGATCACTCCTATGCATCGGGATGTGGAGCCTATGACTTGAAAAAGAGAGCTTATATTAAATCTTATATCGCAGCGTGTAATCTTGATATGGAAAAGATGCCTGAGATACTAGAGTCTACAGATTTGGTTGGAACGATAGAAAAGCAGGTAGCTGATGAATTGGGTTTATCTAGCAGCACCCAAGTTATGTGTGGAGGTGTAGACAATTCTTGCATGGCGCTTGGTGCGGCTTGTATTCAAAACGGTGATTCATATACTTCACTTGGAACATCTGCTTGGATTGCGATTTCCTCAGATGAACCGATTATCAACTATCAGTTTAAGCCGTATGTATTTGCTCATTGCGTTCCGAATAACTATGTGTCAGCAACAGCAATATTTTCGGCGGGAAATTCGCATAAATGGGTAAAGAGTGTGTTATGCGAAAACTTAGAAGAAAGAGCGAAAGAAGCAGGAGTTTCTGTGTATGATGTGATGAACGAACTCTGTGATGAATCCAAAGTTGGAAGTAATGGGTTGATCTTCAATCCAAGTTTAGCAGGAGGAAGCAGTCTAGATGCTTCGGAAGATATCAAAGGGTGCTTTACGGGATTAGAATTAAAGCATACGCAAGGGGATTTGATTCGGGCAACGATGGAAGGAATCAGTCTGAATTTAAGACTGGCACTAGATGCATTAGAGAGTCAAGTGAAATTATCGGATGAGATGCTGATTGTAGGCGGTGGTGCAAAGAGTAAGGTGTGGAGTCAGATATTTGCCGACACTTATGAGAAAACAATTATATTAAGTAGTATAGGTCAAAATGCGGGAAGCCTTGGAGCGGCGGCGATTGCAGCAGTAGGCTGTGGCATGTGGGAGAACTTTGATAAACTAAAAGAGATATTTGTGATTGACGCAAAGATTCCACCAAAGGAAGAAAACGTAGCAGTCTATGATAAGATAAGACCAATCTTCCAAAAGATAGCAGTATATCAAAGTGAAATTGGAGGTATGATACAAGGGATATAAGATAACAGAAGGAGAATAAGAGATGAATAATTTTGAATTATATAATCCAGTCCAAGTGGTATTTGGCCCAGGAGAGGTATCTCGTATTGGCGAGAAATCAAAAGGCATTGGGACGAAGGCGTTAATCGTGACATACAAAGAAGTAGGATTTTACGGCGACTTATTTGATCGAATTCATAAGAGTCTAGAAGAGCAAGGAATCGGTTGTGTAGATTACCTTGGTGCAACAGCGAACCCAAAGATTTCTGAGGCAAAAGCAGGAATCGCAGTAGGAAAAGAGGCAGGAGTTGATTTTATTATTGGAGTAGGCGGTGGAAGTGCGATGGACTTAGCAAAGGTAATAGCCGCAGGCATGAAGTATCCTCATGATATTAAGAAAATGATAAAATTCTCCCATTCAGAAGATGGTCAGATACCACCGACAGAGGCGTTGCCTATGATTATGATTCCTACGTTGCCAGCAACCGCAAGCGAGATGAATCCGACAGCAGTAATTACAGATGATGAGACCTTAAGAAAGAGCTATGTCTGGGAGCCAGCTTGCTTATATCCGAAAGTGTCAATTCTAGATCCAGAGCTTACAAAAACACTGCCACCATACCAGACAGCTTGTGGAGCAGTAGATGCGATTAGCCATGTGGTAGAGCCGTTTTTCTTCAGTGATGAAGCAACATTTGGAAATATAGATCTACAAAGTCAGATGCAATTGGGTGTGATAAAGGCTATGCTAGAAAATATCGGGAAGGTTCTTCTGAATCCAGCGGATATGCAATTGCGTGGAATGATGCAGTTCTCGGCTACAGTCGGGCTAAATGGATGGTTGACATGCGGTGTGCAAGGATGGACACCGATGCATCAGATGGGGCATGTGCTATCTAGCCATTTTGGCGCGACACATGGAGCGACATTGTCGTGCATGATGTTAGCATGGATGCGATTCTTCGCAGATAGAAAAGACAATCAAAGATTTGTAGTATTTGCTGAAGAAGTTTGCAAAACCAGTGATTTGAGAGAGGCAGCAGACCAATTAGAAAGCTTATTCAAAGACTATGGAGTTGAGACAAGAATTTCTCAATTTGGCTGTGAGGAAAAAGATGTGCAGACACTTACAGAGGGAGTTGTAGCGGTATCCTTTAGTGAGGAGGGTACACTTGCTAGTATTCCAGCAATTAATAGAGAAGAAGCATACGAAATCTATAAACTGGCTTTATAAGTGTTGGAGGAGATTGAGATGGAGATAAAAGATGTAAGTTTTGACGGGCTGAAAGCGATTGAAATGTCAACAGATAAGATAAAGCTTATTATAGTGACGGAAGTAGGACCACGTATAGCGTTTCTTGGTAGGACTTTAGATGAGGATAATATTCTGTATTGGGATATAGAAGGCGCTAGTAAGGAAGAGTGGAAATTGTATGGTGGACATCGGGTGTGGCTTACTAGACCTTTTGCAGATGAGTCAGAAGACACTTATGCAAGTGATAATGAACCATGTTTTGTGGAGATTACTGAAAATTCCGTGACGGTGACAGCACCAGTACATGCATTTACAAAACTAGAGCGTGGAATAAAAGTAGAGTTTGTGAATAATACACAGTTCAAGGTAATTAATTTTATAAAAAATGCTGGAAATATGATATACTCAGGTGGAGTGTGGAGTCCAACTTGCATTAATCCAGAAGGGAAAGAATTGCATATCCCACTAGGGGAAGAAAATACGACATGGGATATTGTAAATATCGTGATTCCTAGAGTTTTTGCTGGAAATACATTAAGGCTTGACGACCCACAAGTTACGATGACAGAAGACGAACTCGTGGTAAAGTCGCAAGGACAAATCTGTAAGCGATGTGCGATGGCACCCAAAGGAGAAACATACATGGTGTGGCCAGAAAAGGAACTGGTTTTCAGAAAGAAAACCAAGTATGTGAGAGGCGGAAATTATCCGCTCGGTGGATGCAATGTGGCAGTTTTTGTAGGACAAGATAATTGGATGGGAGAGTTGGAGAGTTTTGGAGTAGAATCTCCAATCCGTCCAGGAGAAACAATCTACAATGAAGAGTTATGGTCGATAGAAAGTGTATAAGATATAGAGGTTGGTGTATAAATAATGAAAATAGAAGGAAAAAAGGTGAGTGAAATGAGAGTATGGAAGAGTATATCAATGAAGATTTTCTGCGTGTTCATTATCGTGCTTTCAATCACCTTTTTTATCATTCTACAAATCTCCAATGAGTATATATATGACACTGTGGTGGAACAACGGCGAGTGAGTGATAATCAAATCATTGGGACCATTGGTCATGCAATCAACTCGGAAGTTGAAAAATTTTACGCATATGGTCATGCAATTCAAAATGATGAGACAGTCATTGCCTATATGATGGATACTGTGATAGAAGAGGGAGAAAGTAAGGCTGCATATCTAGAAGAGGACTCTAGAGTGGTTACTCAAAATTATTCGGATTATTATGATGTGGGAGCGATTACTCTAATTGATAAACAAGGATACATTATAGGAGAGCAGGTGTTAGAGAGACAGAGTGTTTATAATTTCTTAGGACAAACAGCAATGAAAAGTATCTCAAAAGACGAACCACAGATACTGAAGATGTATCGCTTGCGTTATCTCGAAGATGGAAGAATTGAAAATGTAATTCCAGTTACAATTCCGCTTAATAGAGGAGGCGAATTGCTAGGATATGCAATCTTCTATATACAGGAAGAAACAATTTCAGATATTTTTAAACAGTACAATGGAGCAGCATTATTATTGAATCAGGAAAACCAAATTATATCAGCAGAGGATAAAGGGATACTCTATGATAATTATTATCGAGATTTTGGTATTAATTATGCTTACCTACTTGAGAATACGACAACAACGACATTGGTTAATGAAGTGGAGTATATCATTACCACTCAGATTGTGAATGAGCTAGGGTGGCAAATCGTGATGCAGAAAAATGCAGAGGATGCGATTCAAGAACTGCAGAGTGCTAGTACGTTTAATCAATCGCTATTTATTATAGTGTTTGTGGTTGTAGCAACAATTATACTAGTTTCATCTTTCTTCATAGGACGTCCAATTTCTAAGCTAAATCGAACGATGAAGAAAGTAAAACAGGGAGATTTGACAGTTCGAAACGCTAATTCAGCACAGGATGAAATCGGAGAATTAAGTGCAACTTTTAATGAAATGCTGGATTCGATTAATAATTTGATGATAACCACGAAGAAGAATGAAGAGGATAAACACAAGGCTCAAATAGAGTTGATTCAATCACAGATTAGGCCACACTTTCTATACAATATATTGGGAATTATATCCGGGTTTATAGCGAATGACGAGAAAAGGCTCGGAAGTCTAGCAATTGATTCCTTAGCGAGTTTCTATCGAATTTTTCTATCTGATGGCAATGATAATATTCCTTTGTACAGAGAAGTTGAATTAGTAGAAAACTATCTGACATTACAGCAGATACGGTTTGTGGACAGAATTGATTATGAGATTGATATAGATGATATATTGAGCAATTCCTATATTCCGAAACTAACATTGCAACTGCTAGTGGAGAATGCCATACATCATGGCATCATGAACAAGGAAAGCGGCTTTATTCAGATAAAAGGCTGGTTGGAGGATAACACTTGTGTTCTAACCATCAAAGATGATGGGGTTGGAATGAAAAGAGAGAATGTAGACGAGTTGAACCAAGCAATAATTGAAGGGACGCAAGACTGTCATTTTGGAGTGGTTAGTATAAAAAAGCGATTAGATTACTTATATGAGACAGAAACCCGAATGATATTCGAAAGTGTATGTGAAGAATATTCAAAGGTCCGACTAGAGTTTCCATATTATAAAGGAGAGTAAGAATGTGCACAATTGCAGTAATAGATGATGAATTATATATGCGAAAAGCAATCATCACACACATGAATACGTGTGGAATAGACTATGATTTAGTTGGGGAAGCGAGTAATGGGGAAGAAGGATTGATATTGTTAGAAGAAAAATCTCCACAGATTGCAATCGTTGATATCAGTATGCCGAGAATGGATGGTTTAACAATGATTCAGAAGGCGGTAGAACGAGGATACAAGACACGGTTTGTTCTTCTGACAAGTTACAGTGAATTCGATTACGCAAAAAAGGCAATTACATTATCGGTAAAAGACTATCTCTTAAAGCCTGTAAATACCAGGGAGTTATGCGAAGTGCTTCATCGCATTCAAGAAGCGATAGAAAAAGATTACATAGAGGAAGAAAGAATAAATATCTTAGAAAAGAAGAATTTGGAATTAATGAAATCGGATTTTTTCTCTAGCATTATTACAACAGGAAGTATAGCAGATATGTCATCGGCGCTTGAAATGTTAAGTGAATTGGGAATTGATGAGCGAGTATTTGAAAAATATTTTCTATGTTGTCTAGACTGCACTATGCAAGACATGGAGGAGATACTAGTTAAGATTGAGGGAGTTTGCAATCAGAATGGAGGAACCTGTTTTAAGACGGTTATGGGATTTTTATATGTTATCTGTCCAAGTGAAGCATGGAATGAGTATGAGGGGTTATTTTCAAGATTAGATATTCCTTTTGGAGTGAGCAAAGAGAATGTGGGATTAGAGAATGTTGCAAAGGCATATGTTCAAAGTTATGCGAATATGAAATCGGCACAAAGTATGGTAAATAATCAGATTAGTGAAACTGTAAAGAAGTATATAGATGAAAATGTAGGGGATTGTGAGTTGAATATCAATGCAATCGCAAAAGCAATCTATATTAATTATAGTTATTTGTGCTACTGTTTTAAGCGAGATTTCAAAATGACAGTAAACGAATATATCACGCAGAGACGAATGGAGTGTGCCAAAAGTTTATTTATAGAGGGCGCGCAGAATATTAGTCAAGTTGCAATTCAGGTTGGATATAATTCAAATAGCTATTTTAGCAAAGCTTTTAAGAAATATTACGGGGTTTCTCCAAGTGAATATATTCAGAAAGGATAGAAACGTTGTAGTTAAACAAAAGAATAAGAAACGAAAAAGAGTACAAAGAAATTTATTGGACATCTTTTTCGTTTTTTTAATGCGTATTATTTAGAAAATATGTGTAAAATTTGTGTCTTGTATGTAATTTTGTGGGACAAGACTCTAAGCGTATAGTAGTAATAGAAAAAGTGATTTATAATTGTGAGAAATAAGTAAAGAAAGGAAGAAGTATGGAAATGAGAGAGATTAAGGCAATCAAAAAACCGATTTCATTGGTGCTAGTAATGGCAATACTTATCAGTTGTTTTGCAATTAACTTGGGTGTAGAATCACAAGGGACATTCAATAGCAATGCGATATTTGATGAGTTACCAAGTGGGTGGACGATGCAAGGAACGATGCTACAGGCATCTGGAGGGAACATGATGGCAACTACAACCACATCCATAAGTGATGGGCGAGTTACCGTAGGTATTCAGATGAAAGACAATGCGCCAGTTCAGGTGGGATTTTATGTAAGAGCAGCTTCAAGAAATCCTAGACCGATTGACACGGGATATACCGTTTATATTCACCGTGCCAATAATATTAATCAGATTGAGGTAAAAGCAGGAGGGTTTGGGAACTTAGTGGGCACCTACCCATTTGATTTCAAGACTGGTGAGATATATGATATTGCATTGGATACGAAGGGCAATGACATTAGCGTTTTACTGAATGAGGAAGAGGTTATTACGTTCGAGAGCAGTGTAAGTGGAGAAGGAGAAGTAGGGTTATTTCGATCAGGTGGTGCGGTAGCGTACTCTGGATTCAACATCGGAGATGTGAGAATTGGAAACCTTTTCTTGGATGGGGCTCAATTAGAAGAATTTGATTCAACTAGAAGAGAGTATACAATTCCGTTGACAGGAGATGTACAGAGTGCACCTGTCCTAACAGCGGAAAAGATTAATACAACGGATACAATCGAATATGTACAAGCAGAAGGAGTTCCTGGAACGGGGACAGTTACCGTAACAGATGAAACAGGTGTGAGTAGCAGGTATCAGGTACACTTTGTACGCGAGACTGCTTTGAAGTCATTGGATGTCAATGGGGCACCATTAGAAGGCTTTGATTCGAAGATATTTGGATATACCATGCTATTACCAGAGGTGGGTGCGATGGTACCAGAGGTGGTAGCTGTTGCGTCAGATGAGAGTTGTAGCATTGATTATGCGTACCCAACAACATTGCCAGGTCTAGTTGAGGTAAAAGTTACGTCAAAGGATGGCAGCACGAGTACGACATATACAATTTACTGTGTAGAAGGTAGTAGCGAGAATGTAGTAAAACATGTAGAAACGATTAAGAAAAGTATGGGATATGAGTCCGTGGAAAATGCAGTGAAAGATTTAACACTTACACATCCCAACGACTACGATTCTAAGTATATAGAAACATTAGCAGAATTTGATCAAAGAATCCATGATTTAGCCCTAGAACATTCCCAAGTTGAGACATTAGGCGGAACAATCGGTTCAGAAATGAAAGAAGAGTTCAAAAGCTGGTCGACAGAGGCATTGATGGCGAATCCGTTATTAGTTGGGCAAAAGTGGGTATATGAGGCGAGACCGCAATTTGCAGCAGATCATCACAATACCCATACTTCTATGCCATCAGCAAAATGGGAAGAAAATACAGGAGTATATAGAGCTGGTGGGGCGTTGAGAGTCATAGATTTTTCAACAGGCGAAGTTGAGACAATTATGGAAGACAAAGACGGGTCTTATATCGATCCAGATGTTCATTGGGATGGAAGTAAGATGCTATATTCTTATAGAAGTGAATATGCAGATTCTTATCATATCTATGAGTATGATTTTAATACGGGAGAGAGTAAGCAACTAACCAATATGGAGTTTGCTGACGACATGTATCCGCTATATCTTCCAAATGACCAGATTGCGTTTGGTTCAACAAGGGAGCCAAAGTATGTTATGTGTAATGTACATATTCAATCGAATTTATATCGAATGAACGCAGATGGATCTAATATTGAACAAATTAATAAGAATACGATTTACGACAGGCCGTCTTCCATCATGCAGGATGGACGAATTTTGTATGATCGTTGGGAGTATACGGATCGTGACTTTGGTGATGCACAAGGACTTTGGGCGATGGCGCCAGATGGGACAAACTCTGTACATGTATACGGAAATTATCTATCAAGCCCTGGTGGAATTATCGATGCAGTTGAGATTCCTGGTACGACTAAGATGTTGACAATCATGGTAGCTTGCCATGATAGACCATGGGGTGCACTTGCAGTTATTAACACGGCAGAGGGAGATGGAGAAAAGGCTTCTATTGAGCAAACATGGCCTGCCAATGCAAAAGACTTGGTGGTTGAAGGTGAGGAAGGTGCTGTAGAGGCATGGGATAGAATACTAGGAGTTGGAGCGAAGTATGAAGACCCATATGCACTAAATGATAAGTACTTTATGGTGTCAAAAGCGATTGCAGGAGAAAAAATGGGTCTTGTGCTCTTAGATGTATATGGAAATGAAATTTTATTACATCAAGAAACAGGAAGCTGGGGAACATTTAGCGCAGCGCCGATTAATGAGCAAGAGAGACCAAATGTAATTACAGATCGTAGAAACTACGACTATGATTTTGAGAATCAAGTGGGGACTGGATACTATTATCTTGAGAACGTATACGAAGGTACACACATGGAAGGTGTAGCGCCAGGTTCAGCGAAAACTCTTCGCATCGTGGAAGCGGGAGAGAAGAGACAGTATGGAAGAAATGGACACTGGGCAGGAAAAGGTGGTCAACAGCCAGCTATGTCTTGGTCAGATCTTTTGAACAAGCGAATATGGGGAGATGTCCCGATTGAGCCGGATGGTTCGGCATATTTTGAGGCACCAGCAGATAAGTTCCTATATTTCCAAGTTTTGGATGAAGACGGAAAAATGATTCAGACCATGCGAAGTGGAACGGTTATACAGCAAGGTGAGACAACAGGGTGTATCGGTTGTCATGAAGACCGCAGGCAGTCACCGACGGAGAAAGACGCGAGTGGTGTATCTATGGCTATGAAAAAAGAGCCAGTTAAACTGACTGGTTGGGCAGCCGATTTAGAATCAGATGCGAAAGAAATAGACTATTTCAATTATGTAGAAGACGTACAGCCAGTATTTGATAAGAATTGTTTGTCTTGCCATGACTTTGGTGGAAGTGCAAGTGATCACATTGTATTGGCAGGAGACACAGATATTGTGTTTAACGCTTCATATAATGAAATTTGGAGAACTGGTAATATCAATGTTGCGGGAGCAGGCCCAGCAGACCACTACAATGCATATGAGAAAGGCTCTCATGCGAGTGGACTGATTCAGACACTTGATTCAGCAAGCCATGCGTCTGTTAAGGCAAACATGCCAGAGGCAGATTACCATGCACTTGTCACATGGATTGATACAAATGGGACTTATTATCCAGACTACACAAGTCCAT
>CAYIZP010000009.1:8184-82555 GCA_964367905.1 uncultured Lachnospiraceae bacterium | reverse complement strand
TATCCTATGCAACTATTATCGATGGTTGCATAAGAAAGAGGGGAGCACTCTTTCTACTCTCAAATTAAATTCATAAAAAAGAATTGTTTTTTTGTCTTGACAACTGACCCACTATATATAGAGGCATTGGAAAGACTCAATATGTTAGATGAAGTGATTGGTGAATAAAATGAGTATGGTAATATAAAGAGAAATTTTTGGGAGGAGAATGTGTTTTATGACTATAAACGATGTATTGAAGGGAAAAAATATCACAAAATACAGCCTCTCAAAGATAAGCAGGATTGCATGGTCTACACTTTCAGATATTAGCTCGGGAAAAACAAGTATAGTCAAATGTTCTGCTACGACAATTAAGAAGCTATCTCATGGACTTGATATGAGTATTGATGAGATTTTGGAACTAGAAGATGGGATGAAAGATATAGGGGATGATGGTAAGCCTGTTAATCGTTCTTATTTAGAACGGAACCTATCTCCACATCTTACAAAGTCAATCCGTGAATATGTTGAAGGACGAGAGAACAAGGTGTCTTATTTGGATTGCCTATGGGGTGAGGTATATAGTTCGATCAATGCTGACTTTTGGTCTGGAGCTATCTCGGAGGAACAGGCAAACTATTTGAGAAGGAAGTACTTATAGGATACACATGAGAGTGATTTTCGGTGTAAAGATAGTAGATTGATAAAAAAAGAAAAACTATTACCATACCGACAATACCGCTTTTTCTTCCAGAAGAGAATATAAACTCTTTCCCTTCATCTATTTTTTCTGTTCGGCTTTTTCTTAATATTTCCTCTCTGTTCATAATTCAAAATCTCCTCTCTGAAAATGATAGAAATTGATAGTAAGTTTGATAATGAGTGACAAGTACACTTGGTATGTTTGTTATATAACGCCAAGTGTACTTGTCAAGTGACTTTTCGCCGTATAAATGACTTCTCTATTCTATGCAAATGATTGTATAACACAATAAATATATCGATAAACGATAAAAATATATTGACAATTTGATTTTTGTGGAGTAGTATATAGAAAAACGAGTAAGGAGAGATGAGGAAAATGAAATGGTTATCATCAAGTAGCATCAAATTAACAAAAATATTAACAATGCTCTTTGCATTAGCAATTCTTGCGTTGGATATATCTGCATTCTGGGTGGCGGAGTATTTTGCACGACTATTAGATGCAGAATATCAAATACATGAGGTTGTAGTATTGATTGGCTGCATTTATATCGGGAGTGCATCAGGATATTATATGTTGTTTTGTTTGTATCGATTATTAATAAATATAGAAACGGGTGTTATATTTACAGTGGAGAATATACGGAACTTAAGACGTGTGAGCTGGTGTTGTAGTATTGTTTCGATAATATGCTTCCTTGGTGGTGTTTTCTGGATTAGTTTGATTTTCATAGCAGTGGCGGCGGGATTTGTGGCCATGGTAGTGCGTGTTGTGAAGAATGTGTTTGAGCGTGCGTTGGAATTGAAGTCAGAACTAGATTCTGTGGTGTAAGGAGGGGAGAGGATGTCAATTGTAATTAATCTTGACGTGATGATGGCGCGAAGAAAAATTGGTGCTGGAGAATTGGCGGATAAGATAGAGCTTTCCCCGGCGAATTTATCTATATTGAAGAATCAGAAAGCTAAGGCAATACGCTTTACCACTTTGGCTGCATTGTGTAAAGCGCTGGATTGTCAACCAGGGGATATTTTGGAATATGTTTCTGATGAGCAGGAGGAGTAGAGGAATGGAAAAAAGTTTAAAATTGGAACGACTGAAGATTTCGGTTATTTTTAGCTATGTATTAGCTTATTTATATGTACGAGGGTTTGTGATTACACAAACAGAGAGTTATGCCATGTATCAGGTGTTGTTTGTAGGTACATTCATCTTATGGAGTGAGTGTTTGGCCTTTGGGGAGAGAAGAAATCGGGAAGACTTTCTTTGGCTGGGGTCTGTTATAATAGCAGGAACTTCATTCTTATGGAGAAACGATGGAATCTTCTGGGGACAGACAGGGGATGGATTTGTACATTGGTTTGCAGGTTTGATGTTGCATGTGTTTGCAATCTTCTATGTGCTTTCTAGATTTAGGTACTTGATAGGCTATAAGTCGAGTGGTTATTTTTTCCTTGATTTATTACAAGGAATGATAGTGATTCCATTTTCTCAGATTTTTCTACGGACAAAAGTTTTGTTCACACGCACGAAGAAAGAGAACGAAGAGGAGAAGACGAATCCACTTGCAGTAATTGGTGTGGTGATTGGAACGATTATCTTTCTTGCAATTGCATTAAATTTATTGAGTGCATCAGATGACAAGTTTGCGGATGTGATATCGGGTTTGTTTGTCTTTGAAAAATTTAACCTTACGGTATTTGTCAGTGTTGTGATTTCCATTCCGGTAGGTGCATACCTCTTCGGGTTAGTAGGAGGATGTTGCTCTGCACAAGCGAAGAGAGTTCAAGGTGAGAAAATCGGAGAAATTATGGAGAAGATTCGAACAGTTAAGAATTCTTTGTTTGTCTATGCAATGTCTCTGTTTTGTGTGATATATGCGTTATATATTTACATCCAGATGGAATATCTATTTGGTGCGATTATGGGAAGGCTACCGATGGAATTTACCTTTGCAGAGTATGCACGACAAGGATTCTTCGAACTGTGTATGATTACAGGTTTAAATCTATCAATTATTTTAATTGTACAGAAATTTAGTGCTACACCATTTCGTGAGAATAAGGCATTGAAGATTATAGCAAGTATTTTCATGGTGGAAAGTTTATTATTTGCAGTTACTGCATTATCAAAATTAGTTTTCTATATCAATGCATATGGATTTACAGCATTACGTCTGTTGTCATCATGGTGGGTTTTGGTCTTGTCATTTGCAGTGGTATTAGTACTTCTAAATATTTGGAAGAAAATAAATGCTGTAGATAAGTTGATTTATATGGGAGTGATTTCATTCCTTGTTATTTGTTTGGTATAAGAAAAGAAGAGGAGAGAAACTAATGAAACTAAAAAATGTATTGATTGTGGTAAAAGATATTGAAAAATCAAGACAGTTCTATCATGATTTGTTTGGTCTTGAACGAGTACTTGATAATTGTGGCAACATGATTTTAACTGAAGGTCTTGTGCTTCAAGAAGAAAAGATCTGGAAGGAGTTTGTAGGAAAAAATATTATTGCAGAAAACAATTCCTGTGAATTGTATTTTGAAGAGCGGAATATCGAAGCCTTTGCTCAAAAGCTGGAAGAATTATATCCATCTACGAAGTATGTGAATCGATTGATGACACATAGTTGGGGGCAGAAGGTGCTACGTTTTTATGATTTGGATGGGAATTTGATAGAGGTAGGGTCACCGATGTAGCTGTGAAACAGCGTAACAGATCACGCAGTGGTCCATCCGAGATGTTTTGGCTGAATAGTTACAATTTACACTGTCTGGAAGTGTTTATAGGGTAGACGATTTGAGATAGATATGCTATTCTTAAAATATACGAATTAAAAGGAGGGCTTTTATCATGAAGATGTTATCATTAGTTCAAGAGTTAAAAGAAAATTCCTATCCAGGTAGAGGAATTGTATTGGGGAAAAGTGCGGATGGCACAAAAGCAGTCACCGCGTATTTTATTATGGGACGCAGTGAGAATAGTCGTAACAGAATCTTTGTAGAAGAGGGAAAAGGAATTCGCACACAAGCATTTGACCCTGCGAAATTAACAGATCCAAGTTTGATTATTTATTCACCAGTTCGTGTGTTGGGGAATAAGATTATTGTAACAAATGGGGATCAAACAGATACGATATTTGGGAATATGGACAGACAGATGACATTTGAACAATCTCTTCGGGAGAGAGAGTTTGAACCAGATGCTCCGAACTATACACCACGTATATCAGGGATTATGCATATTGAGAATGATACATTCAATTATGCAATGTCAATTTTAAAGAGCAATAATGGGAATCCAGACGGTTGCAATCGCTATACATTTGCATATGAGAATCCGATTGCGGGAGAAGGACGTTTTATTCACACGTATATGAATGATGGGAATCCGCTTCCAAGCTTTGAAGGAGAGCCGAAATTGGTATCCATTCCGAATGATATCAATGAATTTACAGATGATGTGTGGAATGCATTGAATGAAGATAACAAGGTTTCCTTGTTTGTGCGCTATGTAGATTTGACTACTGGGGAATGCGAAACTAAAATTATGAATAAAAATGGATAAGGAGTTAAGAGAGTGAAAGAGTTATTATTAAAGTACGGATGTAATCCAAATCAAAAACCTTCTAAAATCTTCATGAAGGACGGGGCAGAGTTACCGATTCAAGTTTTAAGTGGGAATCCAGGATATATCAATTTCCTTGATGCATTCAATGGGTGGCAGTTGGTGAAAGAGCTGAAGAAAGCTACAGGCCTTCCAGCAGCAACTTCGTTTAAACATGTTTCGCCAGCGGGAGCAGCAGTTGGCTTACCACTTAGTGACGTATTGGCGCAGATTTATTGGGTTGCCGATATGGGAGAACTTTCACCATTAGCCTGCGCATATGCAAGAGCAAGAGGCGCGGATAGAATGTCTTCCTTCGGGGATTTTATTGCATTATCAGATGAATGTGACAAAGACACAGCGCTTTTGATTAAGAGAGAGGTTTCGGATGGAGTGATTGCACCAGGATATTCCAAAGAAGCATTGGAGATTCTTAAGGCGAAGAAAAATGGTAATTATAATGTAATCCAAATCGACGCAGATTATACGCCAGCACCAATCGAGCACAAAGATGTTTATGGAATTACATTCGAACAAGGAAGAAATGAGCTAGATATCAATGAAGAATTGTTGAGTCAAGTAGTAACAGACAACAAAGATTTATCGAAAGAAGCTAAGATTGACTTGATGATTTCTCTAATCACCTTGAAATACACACAATCCAATTCAGTATGTTTTGTAAAAGATGGACAGGCAATCGGTATCGGAGCCGGACAACAGTCGAGAGTTCACTGTACAAGATTGGCTGGACAAAAAGCGGATAATTGGTACTTAAGACAAAATCCAAAGGTATTGAATCTGTCGTTTGTAGATGGAATCAAGAGAGCGGATCGTGACAATGCAATCGACATCTACATTGGCGAAGAATATATGGATGTTCTATCTGAGGGCGCATGGCAGAGAGTGTTCAAAGAGAAACCAGATGTGTTTACAGTAGAAGAAAAACGTAGCTGGTTAGATGGAATGAGCGATGTGGCCTTAGGCTCTGATGCGTTCTTCCCATTCGGTGATAATATCGAACGTGCATACAAGAGTGGTGTGAAGTATATTGCACAACCTGGTGGATCGGTGAGAGATGATAATGTAATTGAAACATGTAATAAATACAAAATGGCAATGGCATTTACAGGAATACGTCTATTCCACCACTAAAATTTATCTTTTGTAAGAATATATTTATTTTTTAGAATGAGTTTTAATCATAGAGCGAACCATATGGAGCATTTTATCTATATGGTTTTGCTCTTCTTTTGATTTTCCTTCTTTTAGAATCTCAACAATGAGCGTGATTTCTGTGTCAGAAAAAGAGATGTTCTTCTTTCTTGCACCGGAAATAATAGAAAACAATGTATTGGCAATGTCCTTGCCCTGCTTATTGTTTGTTTGAGAAATTACTGTTTTAAATAAATCAAGTTTTACAGGATCCATGTTTTGGAGAGTTGGGTGATCATACCAGTTTGTACTCATTAAAAGTCCTCGCTTTCTATGGGGATGTTTCTATTCTGTTTCAGTTTCAAATTCTGTAGATGATTTCTGCAGCATGTCTACCATTTCTTGTTGTTCTGGCGGAAGCATGGATTTGAGGAAATCAAGGTTGTTAAAATCAGAGGAAGTAGAATCTCCAGTTTCATATGAAGTGAAATCCTGCATCGTTTTCATCATTTCCATCATTTCTATCATATTGGCTAGGGTGTCAAACATTGAACTACTATTTCCAGGTAGATAAGGTCGCACTTCACTAATCATATCAGTGAAATCTATCGGTTGATTGTCTAAATCGTTATGAAGTAGTTTTTTTGGAAAGTGTTCAAAATACTCAATGGTTTGCGTAAGTTCTTGCAACTTGATAAAGATAGCAAACATACGTTGGCTATCTGGCTTGATATAGGGAAGCATTAGCTTCATGATATCAAGGTTGTATGGAGAGACTATATTATCGAAAGGTGTTTTGGGAATCGATGACGGTGTTTCAAAATCCATATGGTTCACCTATAAGTATTGTTAAAAAAATATATGCTTGAGTAGGGTGAAGTATTCATTGGGGACGGAGGAAAACGTCGTTTTCCTCCGTCCCCAATGCATTAGAATCCGAAGCCAGATCCACCGCCGCAGCAGCATAACAATAAAATGATCAATAAGCAAGAATCATTACCGTATCCACTACCAAATCCACTGTCTCCGCCATTACAGCAGCAACTTAGCAAGATGATAATCCAAAGCATATTACCGCATCCGTCGTTGTTTCTAGGTTCGCCGCATCCACAGCCTGTAGCGCTTAATTCACTCATGTTAAATCCTCCATTTTAAAATGATTTTTTATTTACAATATCATCATATGTGTAGGTGGTTGTCAGGGTTACAATAAAATGTTATTTAATTTTAACTCATTTTGATTTGTCGAATATTATAAATAAAAAAGGTTTTATATGGATAGGGTGCGCAAATTAATTAATTATGACTGCGAAGATACCCATAACAATAAATATGCCGGGAGGGGTGTTGGTGTGGCAATTCTAGATACTGGCTGTATCTCGCATCCGGATTTTGAACATAGAATTATTTCTTTTGTAGATTGTGTGAATTATAAAAAGAAACTATATGATGATAATGGACATGGAACGCATATTAGTGGGGTACTAGGAGGCAGTGGGAGGATTTCGAAGAGATTATATATGGGTGTTGCTCCAATGGTTGATCTGCATGTGATTAAGGTGTTGGATCAGAAGGGGAATGGTAAGATTTCACATGTGATGGATGGGATTGAATGGATTCTCGATCACTATGTGGATAAGAATATAAGGATTGTTAATATATCAGTGGGAGCCTTGCCCACAGGTAGAGATAGAAATGAAAAAAAACTAGTTCATGCAGTAGAAGCATTATGGGAGGAAGGAATTACGGTTATCACAGCAGCTGGTAATTATGGACCAGAAGAGGGGAGTATTACGGTTCCTGGAATTAGTGAAAAAGTAATAACAGTGGGAGCTTTTGATGATCAGATACTCCGAGGGCAACAAGGAGGACTTCGAGCCAATTATTCGGGGCGTGGTCCAGCGGTTGGAATGGTAGAGAAACCAGATATTATGGCACCTGGATC
The DNA here is from genome assembly GCA_964367905.1 of uncultured Lachnospiraceae bacterium. Lineage (GTDB taxonomy): Bacteria > Bacillota > Clostridia > Lachnospirales > Lachnospiraceae > CAUPWF01. Next base: position 75,167 of record CAYIZP010000009.1, on the reverse strand, counting down.
CTATGTTCTATCATGCAATCATAAAATTGCAAGAAATAATATGAAATCTTATTATACGATGAAGAGTGGCACGTCAATGTCCACTCCAATTGTGACAGGGGGATGTGCCTTGTTGCTATCTAAGATACCATATCTGACAAATGTGGAAGTGAAGGAGAGGTTGAAATTGACCGCAAAGGACCTGAAAAGACCTCAAAATGAGCAAGGTGCAGGAAAAATTGATATAAAAAAATTATTGTCAAGAGAAAACACTTGACATTCTTTTTCTTTTCGTGTATTCTAACCTAGGTGATAAAGATGAATGAAATATTAGAGCAAGCATTGTTATATGATTTCTATGGGGAGTTGTTGACAGACCATCAGAAACATATCTATGAGCAATATGTCTTAGAAGACTTATCTTTGAGCGAGATAGCAGAAGGTGAGGGAATAAGCCGACAAGGTGTACATGACATGATTAAGCGATGCAATAAGCTATTATTAGGATATGAGACGAAGCTACATCTAGTTGAAAAATTTATGAATATAAAAACAAAATTACAACAATTAAATGTGATTTTGGATGGAGAACATAATTCAGAAGATGAATTGGTTCGTGAAATCAAGAGTATCTCAGAGGAAATTATAGAGTTAATGTGAAAAAACGAGTTTTTTCACATGGCAATTTGTACCTGACGGTTCAAAGTTGCTAGATAGAGAGAAAGGGACAGTTGTTACTATGGCATTTGATAGTTTGAGTGAAAAACTGCAGAATGTTTTTAAAAACCTAAGAAGCAAAGGTCGTTTGACAGAAGATGATGTTAAGATTGCTATGAAGGAAGTTAAGATGGCGCTATTAGAAGCGGATGTTAACTTCAAGGTGGTGAAACAATTCATCAAAAGCGTACAAGAGCGTGCAGTTGGTCAAGATGTGATGAATGGGTTGAATCCTGGGCAGATGGTAATCAAGATTGTAAACGAGGAACTTGTTGCACTTATGGGTTCTGAGACTACAGAAATCCAGTTCCAACCAGGACAATCGAAAACAGTGATTATGATGGCTGGTTTGCAAGGGGCTGGTAAGACGACAACCACTGCAAAATTAGCAGGAAAGTTTAAATTAAAGGGAAAGAAACCACTATTGGTAGCTTGTGACATTTATCGTCCAGCAGCGATTAAGCAGCTTCAAATCAATGGAGAGAAGCAAGGCGTAGATGTGTTTGCCATAGGGGATAATCATAAACCGGTAGATATTGCAAAAGCAGCAATGGAATATGCGAATAAGAATGGTCATAATGTAATCATCCTTGATACCGCAGGTAGATTGCATATTGATGAAGAGATGATGGGTGAGTTGCAAGAGATTAAACAAGCCATTGAAGTACATCAGACAATTTTAACCGTAGATGCGATGACAGGGCAAGATGCAGTCAATGTTGCCCAGAATTTTAATGATAAGATTGAAATCGACGGTGTTATCATTACGAAATTAGATGGAGATACACGTGGTGGTGCCGCGTTATCTATAAAATCCGTGACAGGGAAACCGATTTTATATGTCGGTATGGGAGAGAAATTATCTGACTTAGAGCAGTTCTATCCAGATAGAATGGCTTCTAGAATCCTTGGAATGGGAGATGTACTGAGCTTAATAGAGAAGGTTTCGGAAGAAATCGATGAAGAACGGTCGAAGGCAATGGAGAAAAAATTCCAAAAAGGTCAGTTTGACTTCGAAGATTATCTAGAGAGCATGAAGCAGATGAACAAGATGGGTGGACTGTCTAGCTTAATGGGAATGATGCCAGGCATGGGAATGAATATGAAACAGATGAAAGATGTGGATTCAGACCAAGCACAGAAGAAAATGGCAAGAATGGAAGCGATGATATATTCTATGACAATCGAAGAGCGTCGTAACCCAGATATTCTAACACCGCAGAGAAAACATCGGATTGCAAAAGGATCTGGAGTTGATATTAGTGAGGTGAATCGATGCATTAAACAATTTAATGAAGCGAAGAAGATGATGAAGAAGCTTCCAGGTATGATGGGAGGCACTGGTGGGAAAAAAGGGAAATTCAAACTTCCTTTTTAATAAATATTAAACAAATGAATGAAAAAGAAAACAAACATGAAAGAAGAGGTAAAGAATTATGGCAGTAAAAATCAGATTGAAGAGAATGGGACAAAAGAAAGCACCTTTCTATAGAATCGTAGTAGCAGACGCTAGATCTCCTAGAGATGGAAGATTCATCGAAGAAATCGGTACTTATGATCCAACACGTGAGCCATCAGCTATCACAGTAGATGAAGAAAAAGCGAAAAAATGGTTAAACAACGGAGCGCAACCAACAGAAGTAGTTGGTAAAATTTTCAAAATCGCAGGTATTGAAAAATAGGAAGCACGGAGGTGTGCGATATGAGAGATTTAGTAGAGGTAATTGTAAAAGCATTGGTTAACAATCCAGATCAAGTTGAGGTGACACAGAAAGAAGAGGATAGATCTATCCTAATCGAAGTACATGTGGCGGAAGTTGATATGGGAAAAGTAATCGGTAAAAAAGGAAAGATTGCTCAGGCGATTCGTACTGTAGTAAAATCTGCATCTACAAAAGAAACTAAAAAAGTTATCGTAGATATCGTGTAAGGAATAGGCATCATGGAAGAATTATTACAAGTAGGAGTGATTTCGTCTACACATGGAATCCGCGGTGAAGTGAAAGTATTTCCTACGACAGATGATGTCAATCGTTTTAAAAAATTAAAAACAGTACTTGTAGACACAGGAAAAGAGCATATCAGCCTAGAAGTGGAGCAGGTAAAGTTTTTCAAGCAATTTGCAATTCTCAAGTTCAAAGGGATAGACAATATTAACGATGTTCTGAAATATAAGAGTAAAAGTCTATATGTCACCCGCGAACATGCGGTGAAACTGAAGAAAGATGAGTATTTTATTGCCGACATGATTGGAATGCAGGTTGTAACTGAGGATGGAAGTTTGTTTGGGACTCTAAAGCATGTCATGCAAACAGGAGCAAATGATGTCTATGAAATTCAGTCAAGTGAATTTGGAGACGTCCTAGTTCCTGCGATTAAAGACTGTATCTTAGATGTAGACATTGAAGGGCGAATCATGAAGATTCACTTGATGGATGGTCTGATTGAATAAGTTTTAAATCTAAGGAGGGTGTCATGAATTTTCATGTATTGACATTGTTTCCAGAGATGATTATGAATGGTGTACAAGCCAGCATCATCGGAAGGGCAATGAAGAATCAGTTATTGAACGTAGAAGCAATCAATATTAGGGAGTTTGCAGATAACAAGCATAACCGTGTAGACGATTATCCGTATGGAGGCGGTGCAGGGATGTTAATGCAGGCGGAACCAATATATCGTGCCTATCAATCGATAGAAGCTACAGTGGGGACAAAACCACGAGTAGTCTATCTGTCACCACAAGGACAAACATTGACTCAGGATATGGCGATTGAATACGCTATGGAAGAGGAATTAGTGCTTTTGTGTGGGCATTATGAGGGGGTTGATGAGCGAGTGTTAGAAGAGATTGTGACGGATTATGTCTCAATCGGAGATTATGTATTAACAGGTGGGGAGTTACCTGCCTTGGTTATGATAGATGCAATTGCGAGGTTTGTACCAGAAGTATTGCATAACAAAGTCTCTACTGAGTTTGAGAGTTTTCAAGACGGACTATTGGAATATCCACATTATACCAGACCAGAAGAGTGGCGTGGCAAGAAAGTGCCAGAGATTCTTCTGTCAGGACATCATGTGAAGATTGAACAATGGCGACATGAAGAGTCAAAGAAGCGGACAGAGGAGAGACGACCAGATTTATGGAAAAAATATCGCGATACTAATTAGTGCTTGCATTAATAGGTGGTTTGTGGTATCATTACTAAGTTGTGAAAGAAAAGAGATGGTCCTCTGGTACAAATGATGTATTAAGAACGTCCAAAGAATAAGGAGGCACACAATGAACGATATTATTAAAAGTATTGAAACAGAACAATTAAAACAAGACGTACCTCAATTTAGTGTTGGAGATACTGTAAAGGTATACAACAGAATTAAAGAGGGAACAAGAGAGAGAATTCAGGTTTTCGAAGGAACAGTTCTTAAAAAGCAAGGTGGAAGTGCAAGAGCAACATTCACAGTAAGAAAGAACTCTAACGGAATCGGAGTAGAGAAGACTTGGCCACTACACTCACCAAACGTTGAGAGAGTAGAAGTTATCCGTCGCGGTAAAGTAAGAAGAGCAAAATTGAACTACTTACGTGGACGTGTTGGTAAGAGAGCTAAGGTTAAAGAGTTAGTGAAATAATAACAATTAAAAGACAAATACGTTATGTATTTGTCTTTTTTCTAATGAAAGTAGGTATAGAATGCATTTTCAATGGTATCCGGGTCACATGACCAAAGCAAAGAGAATGATGCAGGAAAATATTAAGTTAATCGATCTTATTATTGAATTAGTCGATGCAAGAGTTCCTATGAGCAGTAGGAATCCAGATATCGATGAAATCGGGAAGAGCAAGGCGAGATTAATCTTATTAAATAAGTCGGATTTGTCAGAAGACCGTTGGAACGAAGAATGGATGAATTTCTTTCGTGACAAGGGCTACTCTGTTGTGAAGATAAATGCAAGGAATGGTAATGGAATAAAGTCCATACAGGGAATTGTTCAAGAAGCATGTAAAGAAAAAATTGAGCGCGATAGAAAAAAAGGTATCTTAAATCGTCCTATTCGCGCGATGGTAGTAGGAATTCCTAATGTTGGGAAATCTACATTTATAAACTCATTAGCTGGAAGAGCATGTACACAAACAGGCAATAAGCCAGGTGTTACAAAAGGGAAACAGTGGATTCGGTTGAATAAGCAAGTAGAATTGCTCGATACACCAGGAATACTATGGCCGAAATTTGAGGATCAGGAAGTTGGGAAAAAACTAGCATTCATCGGTTCGATAAAAGAAGAGATTCTTCAGATTGATGAATTGGCTATTGAGATGATAAAGTTTTTAACAGTAGCATATAATGGAAGACTAGCAGAAAAATATGGCATCATTGAATATGAGGATCCATATGAAACCCTGCAAAATATTGCAAAAGTAAGGCATTGTCTGTTGAGAGGGAATGAGTTGGATATTCAAAAAGCCGCACAATTATTTATTGATGATTTTAAAAATGGGCGTTTGGGTAGATTGACGTTGGAATATCCCAAGGAATATTAGCGCAGGAGAAGGGACTTATGGGTATTAGAGTGGATTATAATGATTGGAACGACCATCAAGATGATGGACGAAAAAACAATAGAAATATAAGAAATAAGAATAATTCTAACAACATTGTGAAGAGTATTTTTGAATGGATTATCTATATCGGCATCATTATTTTATCGGTGTATTTAATTACTACATTTGTTGTGATTCGAACCGATGTAAGTGGAGAATCGATGGAGAATACTTTGCACGATAAAGATAGTTTACTGGTGGAGAAAGTGACATATTATTTTAATGATCCTGAGAGATTTGATATTATCGTATTTCCATATCAACATGATACGGATGTGTTTTATATTAAACGAATTATAGGATTGCCAGGAGAAACGGTTCAAATCATTGACGGATATGTATATATCGATGGAGAGCTTTTAGAAGAAGATGTTTATGGTAAAGAGGTGATTGCAAATGCTGGATTAGCCCATGAGCCAATTCTACTAGGACCAGGGGAGTACTTTGTTCTGGGTGACAATCGAAATCATAGTTCAGATAGCCGTTCTGTCGACGTGGGGAACATAAGAAGAAATAATATTGAGGGGCAAGCTTGGTTACGAATCTGGCCATTTAATGATTTTGGAGTGGTAGAAAATGAATAAAAGCATTACAGAGATAAAGAGCGAATATTTGAAATATCCACAGGAGGAATTGCATGAATTTATTGAGGATCATCAAGAAGATAGTAGAGCAGGAGTCATCACAATTGTCAATCAGGCTAGAAAAAAGATAGAGGTGCTGCGAGTTGAAAGAGAACGATTGCTTCAGATGAAGAGATATGAGAATCAATATAACCAATATGCTTATATTTGTGGAATTGATGAAGTGGGAAGAGGACCGATTGCAGGACCAGTGGTCGCTGGGGCGGTTATTTTGTCGAAGGATTGCGAGATTCTCTATCTGAATGACTCTAAAAAATTGTCACAGAAGAAAAGAGAGTTATTATATGATGAGATCATGGAAAAGGCTATTGCTACGGGGATTGGTGTTGTAAGTTGGAAGAGAATTGATGAAATCAATATCTTGCAAGCTACCTATGAAGCGATGAAATTAGCAATTTCAAATTTAAATGTAAAGCCAGAGATTTTATTGAATGATGCAGTGACAATACCAGGGATAGAGATTCAGCAAGTTCCAATCATCAAAGGAGATGCTAATAGTGTTTCTATCGCAGCTGCAAGCATTATTGCGAAGGTTACACGTGATCGAATGATGGAGGAGTATGATGTGGGATTTCCAGGATATGGATTTGCAGGAAATAAAGGATATGAGTCTGCGTCCCATGCTGCTGCACTGCGTGAAATAGGACCGTGTCAGATTCACAGACGTTCATTTATAAAAAAATACTTGGAGCATATGAATGAATAAACGCCAAATCGGAAGTGAATACGAAAAAATTGCATGTGAGTATCTAAACGACAAAGGATATATAATTGTGGCGACGAATTATCGTTGTAAATTAGGCGAAATTGATTTGATTGCAAAAAAACAAGATGTATTAATTTTTTGTGAGGTGAAGTTTCGTGCGAATTTGGATAATGGTGATCCGTTAGAAGCAATTCATGCGAAGAAACAGAGGATTATCTCGCGTTGTGCGAGTTGGTATATGCAAGAAAATTATTTGTCAGATATTGAATGTAGATTCGATGTAATTGGAATCCTAGATACAGAGATTACACATATCGAAGATGCATTCCCCTATGTATACTAGTTTCTAAGAAGAGAGATGGGGATGAAAGATGGAGTTTAAATTTCATAAGAACGATAAAGGGATGAAGGTTGTAGAATCTCTTCCAGTTGTATATCTGGAATTTCCGCAGTTGCATGAGAGCAATATGGTGCGACATGGATTTTCTACACGGATTGGTGGAGTGAGTGAAGGGATATTTTCTTCTATGAATCTAGGGATGGCTAGAAATGATGAAATCCATCATGTACAGGAAAACTTTCAGAGAATGGCAAGAGCATTAGGTGTATTAAAAGAGAACATGGTGTTATCAAAGCAGACTCATACTACAAATGTTGTGGTCGTGACAGAAGCGGATGCGGGGAATGGAATTACAAAGGAAAATAGGTATGAAGATGTAGATGGTATGATTACTAACGTTCCAGAATTGTGTCTGGTTACCTTCTATGCGGATTGTGTACCTTTATTTTTCTTGGATCCAGTGAAGAAAGTGATTGCACTCAGCCATTCAGGATGGAGAGGTACGGTTGGAAAAATCGGTCAAGTCACGATTGAAAGGATGCAAGATATGTTTGGCTGTGATCCGAGGAATATGGTTGTGGCGATAGGTCCTTCTATTTGCCAGGATTGTTATGAAGTGAGTAGAGATGTCGTGGAAGAATTCAAGGCGAGTTTTGCGCAAGAACACTGGGAGAGTCTCTTCTACGAAAAATCAGATGATAAGTTTCAGTTGAACTTGTGGAGAGCAAATGAAATTATTTTGCGAGAGAGTGGAATCAAAAAAGAAAATTTGACGATAGCGAACCTTTGTACGCGCTGTAATAGCGAGTTGATGTTCTCGCATAGGGCGTCCAAAGGTAAGAGAGGAAATTTGGGTGCATTTTTATCATTAAAATAATAGAAAGTGTACGGAATTGGAGAAAAAGTATGGAAGAACTAATGAAATTAATTGAAACAAACCTACCTCAGATTATTAGCTTTGGTCTGAATGTGGTATTTGCCTTTGTTGCTTTTTTTATTGGGAAATATATCATAAAATGGATAAGAAAATTTGTAAAAAAAGGATTAGAGCGCTCGAATGCAGACGCAGGCGCGATTCAATTTATAGATTCATTTTTGAAAGCGACTTTATTTATGTTGCTACTAGTAATCATAGCGGCACAATTTGGGTTACAACCGACATCAATCGCAGCGTTGTTAGCATCGGCTGGTGTTGCAATTGGTTTGGCGCTACAAGGGAGTTTGTCTAATCTTGCAGGAGGAGTTTTAATCCTATTGCTAAAACCATTTGTTGTAGGTGATTATATCATTGAGGATAATAACAAGAACGAAGGAACTGTTCATGAAATACAGATTTTTTATACAAAACTAAAGACAGTTGATAATAAAATTATTATACTTCCGAACGGAAGTTTAGCGAATAATAGCTTGACAAATATGACAAACCAAGAACATCGTCGATTGGATTTGAAGATTGATATTGCTTATGATGCGGATTTGAAAAAGGCAAAAGAGGTTTTGATGTCATTGATTATGGATAATGACAAAATCCTAAAGGATCACGATATATTTGTTGTGATAGAGGAGTTGGCGGAGAGCTCGGTAGTAATCGGATGCAAGACTTGGGTGAAGACAGAGGATTATTGGCAGGTTAAATGGGATATGTTAGAAATCATAAAACTTACTTTTGATGAAGAAGGAATTGAAATTCCATATAATCATATGACGGTGGAAATAAAAAAAGAAATGTAAATTAACAAAAAGTGCTTGAAATAATGGGAAAATTCAGTATAATAATCTTTGAGATATATGTGTGCTGAAATAGCTCAGTCGGTAGAGCACTTCACTCGTAATGAAGGGGTCGCCAGTTCAAATCTGGTTTTCAGCTTATAAAATGATGGATTTCATTCTTGAAATTCATCATTTTTGTTAAATAGATTAGGGGGTGGGGAAATGTCAGCGATAGAACTACAGAATTTCACAAAAAAATATGGTCAATTTACTGCGGTCTCTGATTTAGACTTATCGATTTCTAAAGGTGAAATCGTGGGATTTGTAGGGAAAAATGGTGCTGGGAAAAGCACCACATTACGGACAATTTTAAATATGATACATCCAACAAATGGTCAGATTAAAGTTTTAGGGCTTGATAGCGAGAAGGATGAGAAAGAGATTAAGCGTAGAGTGAGTTATATTCCTAGTGAAGCCTCATTTTATGAAAATGTTACATGTGAAAAATTGTTGAGATTTGCAATTGGTTTTTCAGATATACCTGTGGAGAGAATATGTGAATTGGCAGAGTATTTTGAATTAGACTTGAATAAGAAAATTATGGAGTTGAGTCTAGGAAATCGAAAAAAAGTGTCACTGATTCAAGGGTTTCTTAAAGATGCAGAGTTGATGATTTTAGATGAGCCGACAAATGGATTAGACCCATTGATGCAGAATAAGTTTTTTGAATTATTGCTGAAAGAGAAGGCAAAAGGAAGAACCATATTTTTATCGAGTCATAATCTGAGCGAGGTAGAGAAATATTGTGATAAAGTGGCTATCATAAAAGATGGCGAGTTGGTGGATTTCTTCCAGATGGATGATGTGAAGATCAAGCAAAAACAGGTTGTGACGTATACGACTATGGAGGGTGAATCCTATTGTTATGAAATAGAAGAAGATATCAATGCGTTGATTGCAAGGCTATCTACAATGCAATTACAGTATCTTGAGATTAAGACAAAGACAGTAGAAGATGAGTTTATTGATTACTACAAGGAGGGTTAGGAATTGAAATTCGACATAAGAAATGTATTGCGACTCACTAGATTCAATCTTTTTGTGACTAGGAAAACGATTATTGGCTGGGGTGTTGCGATTTTTTGCATTATGACTTTATATATGATATTATTTTCTTCAATGCAGGACGTAGTAAGTATGAAATTTGAGGCGATGCCTCAGGAACTATTGCAATTTGTGGGAATGGATGAAATGTCTGAACTATCGAATTACAATTCTTATTTTGGGATGATATATACATTGGTTTTAATTGCAGTATCGATTTTTGCAGCTACATTTGCCTCGGGTTTGATTTTGAAAGAGGAAAAATCAAAGTCAATAGAATTTTTGAATTCACTAGCTATAAGCAGGATGGAAATCTATGTGTCAAAATATCTTACTTATACGATAGGAGTTGGCATTGTACTGACGTTAGCAGTTTTGTCTGCAATAGTATGTGGCTATATAAATGGTGGTGAGACTTTTGTGTTGATGGATATCTTGGCAGCTGCAAAAATTACGAGCTTTACAGCATTGTTTTTTGGTTCCATTTCCTTTATGCTTGTTGGAGTATCTCCAAAGATTGGAACAGGAGCTGTGGGCAGTGGGATTGTGCTCATTAGTTATATGATAGGATATTTGGGCGAGTTATTAGGTGGGCAGGGCGAGGCGTTATTGTATTTGTCTCCGTTTATTACATTTAGTATTCAAAAGGTCATTGCAATGAAAGAAGATACAGTGATTGCACTGGCTATATATTTGGTGATTTATGTATTGGCATTTTTTATTGGTTGCAGAGCATATCAAAAGAGAGATTTGCAGATTTGATAGGAGGATAGATTTATGGATTATGTTAGATTAGGAAGAACAAATCTTAAGGTAAATAAAAATGGATTTGGTGCGTTGCCGATTCAACGCATTGGTTTTGAAGAAACAAAAGAAATATTACAGAAGGCATATGAAAATGGCATTGATTTCTATGATACAGCGAGGGCTTATTCAGATAGTGAAGAGAAGCTTGGATTTGCGCTTTCTCATGTTCGTGAGAAGATTATCATTGCAACGAAGACGGCTGCCACAACCGTAGAAAATTTTTGGGAAGACTTGGAGACTAGTTTGAGGCTTTTGAAGACCGACTATATCGATATCTATCAATTTCACAATCCAGCCTTTTGTCCAAAACCAGATGATGGAACAGGACTTTATGAGGCCATGTTAAAGGCGAGAGAAGAAGGGAAGATTTGCCATATTGGGATTACCAATCATAGATGGCATGTTGCAAAAGAGGCAGTAATGTCGGGATTGTATGAAACCCTTCAATTTCCGTTTAGCTATTTGACCTCAGAGAAGGAACGTGAATTAGTAGATTTATGTAAGGAAAAAAATATTGGATTTATTTGTATGAAGGCTTTGTCTGGAGGTCTTATTACTAATAGTGAAGTGGCCTATGCGTTCTTAAATCAGTTTGATAATGTCCTGCCGATATGGGGGATTCAAAAAGAATCTGAATTAGATGAATTTTTGCAATATCAAGTGAAGGCTCCAATTTTTGGAACAGAGATGCAGGAATTTGTGGAGAGCGAAATCCACAATCTAGCTGGAGAATTTTGTCGCGGTTGTGGATACTGTGCACCATGTCCAGCCAAAATAGAGATTCAGACATGTGCTAGAATGTCATTATTACTCAGGAGGGCACCGAGTACTAGTTGGACGAATGAAGCTGGACAAAAGAGAATGATGCGGGTTGAAGAATGTATTGAATGCAATGCATGTAAGTCGAGATGTCCATATGGGTTAGATATACCGAATTTATTGAAAAAGAATTTGGAAGATTATAAAGCGTTTATCAGATAAGGAAGGTAGTGTGAAAAATAAAATTTTTCACACGGCAATTTGTCCCTTTTGGGTCAAAGTTGCCAGGCTGTGAGAGAAGGGATGGTTATACAAATATGGAACAAGTAGCAGTAATTAATTTTGCAAGAGATTATGTTGAGATAAATAGAGAAGTTGTACAGGCATTGACTAAGATAGGATATGAGACAATCTCATACGAAGGAGAGAATAATGATGCGGAGGTAGAGTTGTTTACAAATCTCAAGGAGATTAAGTTGTGGTTAGACGAACACTGGAAGCATGCGAATTATTTTGTTTTTATTGCAAGTACAGATGCTGTGATGCGAATGGTGGCAGAGCGGATTACAGATAAGATGAAGGATCCTACGGTTTTAGTGGTGGATGGAGAAGGAAGATATGTGATTCCGATGTTAGGCAATCACATAGGAAATGGAAATCTGCTCGCAAGTAAACTTTCGAAGGTTTTAGAAGTGGAAGAGATTTATACTACACCAGAAGAGACGAGAAAGAAGTTTTCCATCACAAAATTTGCAGAAGATAATAATATGGAAATTGGAAGTGTATTACAGGCTCGCATGATTACTGCTTCCGTATTAGAGGGGCAACAAATTGGATTTTATAGTGATTATGAAATTCAAGGAGAAGTTCCTACGGGGCTAGTGGTGTGTAAGGATATGAAAGAGGCGTCTTGGCATTCACAGCAAATTGCGATCCGCAATCAATATGTGATTGGAATGGGGATGCGTGAAGGAGTTTCCTATGAGAATATCGAAGAGTTAGTATTTTATGCGATGGATAGTTGGAAGATGGACATGATTCAAATCCAAGGAATTGCAACCATTGATGAACGTCAAGAAGAAACCGCTTTGTTAGAATTCTCTAGAAAGTTTAAAGTTCCGATTCTTGGATATAGTAAGAAAGAATTGCTCAACGCTACGAATCTACTGCCAAAAGGTGATATGGAAGAAAAAAATCCAAATATATCAGAGTGTGCAGCGATACTAGGGAGTGAACTAGGTGAGTTATTGCAAGAAAAGGTAAGTGGAAGAGATGCTACACTTGCAATTGCGAGAAAGAGGAAAACAGTCGTATTTTAAGATTTGTCAAAGGTGGTAGAAGAATGTTATTTGATTCACATATTCATGTTTTTCCAGAAAAGTTAAAAGGTAAGGTGTTTAGTAAACTGTCATCGGTATCTGGAGAACCATATTACAGAGGTGAAACCTTAGAGGAAGCACTAGAGCTTAACAAGGAGAGGGGAGTTACTCATAGTCTTGTGTTACATATTGCAACCAATCCGAAACAACAACAAGCGGTGAATGATTTTGCTGCCTCCATTCAGACAAATCATGTATTGTGTTTTGGTTCGGTACATCCAAAAGCAGAAGATCGAATCGAAGAACTTTATCGAATCAAGGAGTTGGGTCTTAAAGGGGTGAAATTACATCCAGACTATCAGCACTGTTTATCAATTGATGAATGTATGATGCCAATTTATGAGACTTGTGAGAAGTTAGGTTTGGTTGTGGCATTTCATACAGGCTTAGATCCTTATTCACCTGATGTGATACATAATCCGCCCAGATCCATTCGTGAGATTGCAACCCGCTATCAGAACTTGACCATTATTGCTGCTCATGCTGGTGGTATGGGAATGTTTGAAGAGGCGAAAAAAGAGGTGGCGGGATTAAGAAATGTATACATCGATACGGCTATGTGTAATGTACATTTGACGAGTGATCAAATGGAGGAAATGATTCGTTTGCATGGGTGTGATCGCGTGTTGTTTGGATCCGACTCTCCGTGGAGTACGGTTGAGATGCAAAAAGCAGTGATAGAGGGATGCAACTTATCGGAAGAAGAGAAGCAACAGATTTATTATAAAAATGCCTTTGAATTATTTACAATTATTTAACATCATGGTAAACTTGTAAAGCTAAGTAAGATATGTAGTCGCAGCTGCAAGTACCGCAAGGTAAGCAGGTGAGGAAAGTCCGGGCTTTACAGGGCAGGATGCCAGATAACGTCTGGTGGAGGTGACTCTAAGGATAGTGCAACAGAAATATACCGCCGGTTTAACCGGTAAGGGTGGAATGGTGGTGTAAGAGACCACCGCCTCAATGGTAACAGGGAGGGCATATGTAAACCCCATTCAAAGCAAGACCGAAACAAAGCGATATGGCGGCCCGTCATGCTTTAGGTAGGTCGCTCGAGCCTAGTGGTGACATTAGGCCTAGACAGATGACTACACACGACATAACCCGGCTTATCGTCTTACTTAGCACTGATTAGAAGGAGAAAGGGATGATTATTTCTATGAATAAGGCATCATATATAGACATCAGAAATGTGAAAATTGGAGAGGGTATGCCAAAGATTTGTGTTCCCTTATTAGGAAGTTCCCCAGAGGAATTATATAAAGAACTTAAATTGCTGTCAGATCAACCATATGATATGGTAGAATGGCGGCTAGATTTTTATCATGAGGTTCATAATGAAGATATGGTACTTGAAGCTGCAAAAATGATTCGAAGAGAACTAGGAGAGCAGCCAATCCTATGTACATTTCGAACCAAGCAAGAGGGTGGAAATGCAGAAATATCAGGACAGGACTATAGAAACCTATCTCTTATATTAAGTAGGAGTGGTTTGGTTGATTTGATTGACGTAGAATTGTTTTTAGGGGATGACTATGTGGGGGGGCTTATAGGAGAACTGCAGACTGAAGGTGTTAAGGTTATTGTATCAAATCATGATTTTCATAAAACTCCTCAAAAACAGGAGCTGATACATCGACTAGAGAAGATGCATTCTTTGGGAGGGGATATCTTGAAAATTGCAGTTATGCCAACCTGCGAAAGAGATGTTCTGACTCTACTAGAAACTACACTTGAAATGAAAGAAAAATCGATTGATAAGCCAGTTGTTACGATGTCCATGGGTCAGATAGGGGCGATAAGCAGAATTTCAGGAGAATTATTCGGCTCCGTGATTACATTTGGAACAGTTATGAAGTCATCTGCACCAGGACAGATAGAAGTCAATCGTTTAAAAAATATATTAGAAACACTTCATTAAATAAACAAAAGATGTTATAATGAATCGTTACATACAAAACGAAAAGGAGTTCGTAATCTATGAATGTTTTAGTGCTAAATGGCAGTCCTAAAGGGAAAAACAGTGTTACTCTTCAAACAGCACTATATCTAGAAAAATTGTATCCATCACATCAATTTAAAACATTGGATGTGGGGCGGATGATTAAGAAAATAGAATCAGATTTTACTGAATCGAGAGAGTTGTTGGAGTGGTCAGAGATTATTGTGTTTGTTTATCCTGTATATACCTTGATAGTGCCTTACCAATTGAATCGATTTATAGAATTGATGAAAGAGCATGATGTTCATATCACAGGAAAGTATGCTGCACAGATTTCTACATCGAAGCATTTTTATGATGTTACAGCTCATAAATTTATCGAAGAAAACTGTTATGATTTTGGACTAAGATATCTAGGAGGCTTGTCAGCGGACATGGAAGACCTACTAGAAGAGGATGGAAGAGAAGATGCGAGGAACTTCTTTGCAAAAATCTTGTTCGATATAGACAATGAAATCTATTCTGATATAGAGTCAAAGAGATACAGCAAGAAAAAGGAAATTCATCAAGTCACACTGGAAAATTTGAACAAGTCTAATGCCAAAGATGTTGTGGTAATCACCAATGCCAGTCAGGAAGACGAGAATCTTAAAAATATGATAGCAGATTTTAAGAACATCTGTGCATATGAGGTAAGGGAGATTAATATTAGAGATTATCCATTTAAGGGTGGATGTCTTGGGTGTTTCCAATGTTCCGTAAGTGAGAAGTGCATCTATCCAGATGGATTTGACGAATATTTAAGGAACGAGATTCAAACGGCAGATGCATTTATCTATGCATTTACCATAGAGAATCATTATACCCATTCGAGCTTCAAGTGTTTTGATGACCGCCAGTTCTGCAATGGACATCGTACAGTTTCGGCGGGAAAAGCTACGGGTTATATCATTAGTGGAAACTATCAGAATGAGCGTAACCTACAGATGATCGTAGAAGCACGAAGCGATATTGCTGGGATGTATCCATGTGGAGTCGCAACAGATGAAGGGGATACGACGAAGGAAATCAAGAACTTAGGTAAAAGTTTAAATTATGCATTAGAGAATGGACTGAGAATGCCACAGACCTTCTATGGAGTCGGTGGAACTAAGATTTTTAGGGATTTGGTTTATCAGATGCAAGGATTTATGGAAGCGGATCATAAATTTTATAAGAAACATGGAATCTATGATTTTCCACAGAACAACCGAAAGAAAATCCTTCAGATGAAGATACTTGGTGGTGTGATGAAGATACCATCTGTTCAGAAGAAGATGAAGGGGCAGCTCAATCAATACATCATACAACCGTATAACAAGATTATTGAGGAAGCAAAACCGATATAGGATACTATAAAATATAAGAAATGGAGACATAATGAGTAAGATTAGAACAAGATTTGCACCTAGCCCAACGGGAAGGATGCACGTAGGGAATTTAAGAACAGCGTTATACGCATATTTGATTGCAAAACATGAAGATGGAGATTTCTTGTTACGTATCGAGGACACAGATCAAGAACGATATGTAGAAGGAGCGGTCGATATTATTTATCGTACATTGGAGAAAACAGGATTGATTCATGACGAAGGACCAGATAAGGATAAAGGATTTGGACCTTATGTACAAAGCGAGAGAAATGCAGAGGGATTATATCTAAAATATGCAAAAGAGTTGATTGAAAAGGGACAAGCTTATTACTGTTTTTGTGATAAAGACAGATTGGAATCACTCAAAACTTCTGTAGGTGGAGTAGACATTGTTGTTTATGATAAGCATTGTGCGGCGTTAAGCAAAGAAGAAGTACAGGCGAAATTAGATGCAGGCATTCCTTATGTAATTCGAATCAATATGCCAACGGAGGGGAATACAACTTTTGTGGATGAAATCTATGGTGAAATTTCGGTAGCGAATGAAGAGTTGGATGATCTGATTTTAATTAAGTCAGATGGGTTCCCTACTTATAATTTTGCTAACGTGGTAGATGACCATTTGCAAGGAATTACTCATGTAGTGAGAGGAAATGAGTACTTGTCTTCGGCACCGAAGTATAATCGAATCTATCACGCATTCGATTGGGAAGTACCGACTTATGTACACTGTCCATTGATTACCAATGAAGAGCACAAGAAATTAAGTAAGAGAAGTGGACATTCTTCTTATGAAGATTTGATTGATCAAGGCTTTTTAACAGAGGCAGTGATTAACTTTGTGGCATTATTAGGTTGGAGTCCTTCAGATAATCGGGAAATTTTCTCACTAGAAGAGTTGATAGCAGCATTTGATTATAAAAATATTTCCAAGTCACCAGCAGTATTTGATATGGTGAAATTAAAGTGGATGAATGGAGAATACTTGAAGGCGATGTCCTTTGAAGACTTCTATCCTTTCGCAAAACCTTATATTGAAGAAGTAATCACAAAAGACTTTAATCTAGAGAAAATTGCAGGATTGATTAAGACTAGAATCGAAGTGTTACCAGATATTAAGGATCAAATCGATTTCTTTGAAGCAGTTCCAGAATATGATACGGGGATGTATTGCCACAAGAAAATGAAGACCAATGAAGAGACTTCACTGGAGGTGCTAAAAGAATTATTACCACTTTATGAGGCTCACGAAGATTATACAAACGATGCCTTATATGAGGTGCTACAAAACTATGTGGCAAATAAAGGATGTAAGAACGGATATGCGATGTGGCCAATCCGTACTGCTGTATCGGGGAAACAGAGTACGCCAGGTGGAGCAACAGAGATTATGGAAATCATCGGAAAAGATGAGACGGTAAAGAGAATCCAAGACGCAATCGCATTACTAGAAAGCAAATAAGAGATTGAGCCAAGAGAGAGTTTTAAGAAGAACGATGTATAACAAAGGGCAAGAAATAGCAATCAAGCACAAAGAGGGACCGATGCTGGTTCTGGCAGGACCTGGATCGGGTAAGACCTATGTGATTACAAAAAGAATTGAATATCTAATCAAAGAATATCAAGTAAGACCGGAAGAAATTCTGGTCATTACTTTTACAAAGTATGCTGCTAATGAAATGCAAATGAGGTTTCAGAGGGAGAATCAGAAACTTCCAGTTACATTTGGAACCTTTCATGGAGTATTCTATGGTATTTTAAGGTGGGCATATCGTATCGATGCCAGTAATATCTTAACAGAGGATCAACGCTATAAATTATTGACTGAAATCCTAAATCAGGTCGAATTGGAAGTGGATTTAGATCCTTCGGAAGAAAAGGAATTTATCGCATCTGTTTCAAGAAATATTAGCTTGATTAAGAATGGAGAAACAGAATTTGAACAGACTCACGAATTGCAATGTACACGTGAAGAATTGACCAATATCTACGAACATTACGAAAGAGAGCGAAAAAACATCAGAAAGTTTGATTTCGATGACATGATATTGGCGTGTCACAAATTGTTCCTTCATTATCCAGATGCATTGAAACAGTGGCAAGAAAAATTCAAGTATATCCTTGTGGATGAATTTCAGGATATCAATCTCATGCAGTATGATACCATACGGATGTTGGCAAGCCCTCAGGATAATCTGTTTGTGGTGGGTGATGATGACCAATCTATCTATGGATTTCGTGGATCGCGCCCAGAGATTATGTTAGGGTTTTCCAAAGACTATAAGAAAGCGAAGTCGGTGACATTGGAGGTGAATTATCGCTCGAGTAAGCCGATTGTAGCAGCATCACTCAAGTTGATTGAAGGGAATACAAAGCGATATAAAAAGAATGTTCGTACAGAACAAACAGGGGGAGAGTCTGTTCATGTTCAAGAGGTGAAGACAAACTTAGAAGAGTGCGAATATATTATAAAGAAAATAGAAAGCTTAAAAAATGAAGGTAAATCTTATCGTCAGATTGCAATTTTATTTCGTGCGAACATAGAGGTTCGACATTTGGTAGGGAAATTCATTGAACATGGAATTCCATTTCAGATGAGAGAACATATTTCGAATATCTATGAGCATTTTGTTGCAAAAAATCTAATGACTTACATGAGACTTGCAATGGGAGAGGTGAAACGGGGAGATATTTTGGAAGTGATGAATCGTCCGAATCGTTATATATCTCGTGAGGCAGTCAGTGGTCCAGAGGTTAGTTTTCAGTCGTTGTCTAAGTTTTATTGTGATAAGGAATGGATGTTGGATCGAATCGATCAATGGGAATTGGACTTGAGGTTGATTCGGAAGATGACTCCGTATGGAGCGATTCAATATATTAGAAAAAGTATTGGATATAATGAGTTTTTAAGGGATTATTGTGAATATCGAAATTATAATCATGAGGAATTATTAGAATTGATGGAAGAGATTATGGAGCAAGCAAAGTCATTCAAAACATTTCCAGAGTGGTTTAGCTATGTGGAAGAGTATGGGGAGCGGTTGAAGAAGCAGACACAACAACAGAAAAAGAATGAAGATAGCGTATCCTTACATACCATGCATGGGGCGAAGGGTTTGGAGTTCGACTATACATTTATTATTGCAGCGAATGAGGGTGTTACACCGAGTAAGAAAGCGAAATTGGACAGTGAAATAGAAGAAGAGCGGCGTATGTTTTATGTTGCGATGACGAGGGCGAAGAAGAAGTTAGAGATTACCTATCCGTTAGAAAAAAACGGAAAGGAGATTGCTCCTTCCCGTTTTATACATGAATTACTCCTCTGAGTCAAGAGCAGCCTGCATTTCTTCGAATTCCTGCTCATCAAGCCATTCGTCGAATGCATCAGCTACAATCTCATATTCATCGTCTGATTCAATCATATCTAGTGTTGGGTTTCCGTCTACTTCTGTGTAACGGTAGAGTAATACCTCTCCGTCTTCATCATCAAGAGGAAGTAGTGCAATGTATTCCTTAGAATCAGCTGTAAAGATACATAACACGCCACACTCTAGTTCTTCGTCATTATCAAGAGTTAGAGTCACTGTGATGTCTTCCATGGAAGCATCAGAGTTGCAGTTACAATCTCCGCCACAAGAACAAACTTCTTTGTTTTCATCCATATTAATAACCATACCTTTCTCAATATATTGGCAACTTTGTACACTCTTACTCTAACAGATTGAACGTGATAATGCAAGGAGAAGCGGTAGATTATCGTAGCGGCATTTGATTAAAATATAGCAAAAAGCAAGGGAGAATCATCATGAATCAAGCAGAGAAAATGTTACAGAAGATAAGGTGTATCGATGGGTTTCAATTGAAATTGATAGCAATTATAACCATGACAATTGATCATATCGGAGCAATTTGTTTTCCTTATGACATGACATGGAGAATGATTGGTAGATTATCATTTCCGATCTTTTGTTTTCTAATTGTTGAAGGTGCTACCCATACAAGGGATATAATAAAATACGTGGTGAGACTTCTTTTATTTGCAATTATTTCAGAAGTGGTGTTTGACTATGCATTCTTCGGGAATTGGATCGTGCTTAGTAATCAAAATATATTTTTTACCTTAGCCATAGGGGTTATAGCAATTATGTGTATGCAAAACATCAAATATATTCCAATCTCTGTCGGGGCAATTGTAGCACTTATTTTCCTTGCAGATTTTCTGGGAAGTGACTATGGTTCGGGCGGAGTTTTATTAATTGTATTAATCTATCTACACCGGGAGAAACCATTTTTACTGATTTTCGATCTGATATTTGTGAACGTCCTTATTTTTGGGGGAATACAAAGTTATGCAAGTTTTGCAATCGTTCCGATTTTGTTATATAATGGAGAGCGTGGATTGCCAGTAAAATATTTGTTTTATATCTATTATCCGCTACACATTGCGGTGATAGAATTTGTAAGTAGGTGGTTAAAATTATGAAATTTTTCAAGCATTTAATGACGGTGATGAAACATAAACATCTAGTGATGAAGGGGTGTTTTCGAGTAGGGTTGTATCGTCAAGGAATTACACATGATATGTCTAAATTTACACCTACAGAATTTCTAGTGGGATGTAAGTATTTTCAAGGAACACGCAGTCCCAATAATGCAGAGCGAGAAATCAAAGGATACTCAGGGGCTTGGCTTCACCATAAGGGAAGAAACAAGCATCATTTCGAATACTGGATTGACTATGGAACAGAGGGTGAGAAAGGCTTGATTGGAATGAGAATGCCGAATCGCTATGTAGTAGAAATGTTTATAGATAGGGTTGCGGCTAGCAAAACATATAGAAAAGATGAATTCAAGTGGGATGATCCATTGAAATACTATGAAAAAGGAAAAGGATTTCATCTTATGCATCCAGAGGTTTCTAACTTGTTGGAGGAATTGCTTATTATGCTTGCAAAACGAGGGGAAGATTATACCATGAACTATATCAAACAGAATGTGTTAAAGAAGGGAAGTAGAAGATGAGAATATATTTTGTGAGGCATGGAGAGACAGACTGGAATCTAGAGAGAAGATTGCAGGGACAGTCCGATATCCCCTTAAATGAATTTGGAAGAAGTCTAGCAATGAAAACAGAGGAGAAGATGCGAGAGATTCCCTTTGATCATGTGATTTCGAGTCCTTTGATTCGTGCTTATGAAACGGCGGAAATTTTGATAGGAAATCGTGACTTGAAGATAGAGGTCGATGAAAGGATGACCGAAATTTCTTTTGGGGAATTTGAGGGATTGTGTTGTGCAGAAGAAGGATATAATATTCCAGATCCTGATTTTATAGATTTTTTCAAAAATCCAGAACAATATGGTGCACCGAAAGGTGGAGAAACTATTTTAGAATTTCAACAACGTCTTCAGGCATTCATGACAGAGTTGTATCAAAATGAGAAATTTACAGATCGAACAATTTTGATTGCTGCACATGGAGCTACCATACGTGGGATTTTGAGTTGGATCAAGGGAAATTCATTGAAAGATTTCTGGCAAGGTGGAGTGCATAAAAACTGTGCAGTGTCTATTGTGGATTATGATGGGAATCAAGCCACGATTGTAGAAGATGGTATCGTATTATACGATGATGAAGTTGAGAATTACCTTAAAATGTGATAGATTAATAAAAGGAATAGAGAAGGGAAGGTTATTTAGATGATAAATGATAAAAAGGTTTTATTTAGTGGGATGCAGGCAACTGGAAATTTGACGCTTGGAAATTACCTAGGAGCATTGAAGAACTGGATAACACTCTGTGATGAATATGAGTGTTTCTATAGTGTGGTTGATATGCATTCGATTACAGTGAGACAAGATCCAGCGGTACTTCGTAAGCGTGCAAGGGCGTTGTTAACTTTATATATTGCGGCAGGACTTGATCCGAAGAAGAATTGTTTGTATTACCAATCACATGTATCGGGGCATGCAGAATTATCCTGGATTTTAAATTGCTACACCTATATGGGTGAGTTGAATCGAATGACACAATTCAAAGACAAATCAGCAAAACACGCGGAGAATATCAATTCAGGCTTATTTACCTATCCTGTATTGATGGCGGCTGATATCTTGTTATTCCAAGCAGATGTGGTTCCTGTTGGGATTGATCAGATGCAACATCTGGAGATTACTAGAGACATCGCGCAGCGATTCAATAATTTATATGGAGACACATTCACTGTACCAGAACCGTATATCGGCAAAGTAGGGGCGAAGATTATGAGCTTGCAAGAGCCTGAGAAGAAGATGTCAAAATCAGACGAGAATGCAAATGCAAGCATCTTCCTAATGGATGACCCAGACACGATTATCAGAAAATGTAAGAGAGCAGTGACGGATTCGGAGGCACAGGTGTTATATCGCGATGAGCAGCCTGGAATCAAAAACCTCATCGATATCTATAGTGCATGTACTGGAATGAAACAAGACGATGTTGTGAAGGAATTTGATGGAAAAGGGTATGGGGATTTCAAACTTGCAGTGGGAGAGTCTGTTGTATCCGTATTAAAACCAATCCAGAGCGAGGTGGCAAGATTAGAAAAAGAGAAAGCGTTTATTGATGAAATTATAAAAGAAAATGCGGAAAAAGCGACATATTTTGCGAATAAGACATTGAGAAAAGTGCAGCGTAAGGTAGGATTTCCAAACAGAGTATAGGAGAGAATGCGATATGGAGTTAAAAATCTATGGACAGAAATTAAAGCAGGCAGCAAAGATATTAAGAAATCTGAGCACCAATGATAAGAATCAGGGATTAGAGGCGATTCGAGATGCGATTTTGGGCAATATGGATTATATTTTAGTAGAAAATCAAAAAGACATAGAAATTGCTAGAGAAAATGGAACAAGTGAGAGTTTGATTGATCGATTGACTTTGACCGAATCTAGACTACGAGATATTGCACATGGGGTTGATAATGTAATCAAGTTACCAGATCCAGTCCATGTGGTTCGCTCTGGAAAGACATTAGCAAATGGAATTGAAGTGTTGAATAAGACGGTGCCTATCGGTGTGCTATCGATGATCTATGAATCTCGTCCCAATGTGACCGTAGATGCCGCAGTGCTCGCAATCAAAAGTGGAAATACCATGTTGTTACGTGGGAGCTCTTCAGCCTTTCATTCTAATGTTGCATTGGAGAAGATCATGCGTAGTGGGCTAGAGGCGACAAAGGTACCAGTAGACAGTATCATGTTACTAGCAGATACAGACCGAGCAATCGTAAAAGAATTATTACAATTGGATGAATACATTGATTTGATTATACCACGAGGTGGAGCTTCTCTCATTGATTTTGTAACGAAGAATGCTACCGTTCCTACGATTGAAACAGGAGTAGGAAACTGTCATCTCTATATCGACTGTGATTGTGAGATCGATATGGCACTCAATATCCTGGAAAATGGAAAGACATCTAGACCGTCGGTATGTAATGCATTAGAGTCTGTCTTGATTCATGTGGATGTAGCGGCTCAGATTCTACCGCTTATTGTGGAGAGAATGGGAGAGAGAGTCGAATTCTACGGTTGTGAGAAGACGAGAACATACATCTCATGTAATGAAGCAACAAATGAACATTATGCAACAGAATTTTTAGATTATGTATTGGCGATTAAGGTGGTAGCTAATATTGATGAAGCAATCGAACATATCGATACTTATTCATCAGGACATTCAGAGTGCATTGTGACCAATAATCATGAGAATGCCGTGAAGTTCACGAAGGAAATTGATTCTGCCTGTGTCTATGTGAATGCATCCACTAGATTTACCGATGGGTTTGAGTTTGGATTAGGGGCAGAAATAGGAATTAGTACACAGAAGATGCATGCGAGAGGACCGATGGGATTGGAGCATTTGGTTTCCAATAAATATGTGATTTTTGGAGAAGGACAGATAAGATAATGATGACAGATATTAACAAAATAGTAATCAAAATAGGAAGTAATACCCTATCGAATTCTGAGGGGAAGATTAATGAGGAATTTGTAGAAAACCTTGCCACAAACGTTGCCATGCTCATGTCACTGGGGAAGGAAGTAATCATCGTAAGCTCTGGGGCGAAAATTGCTGGAGTCTCAGCTATTGACAATTGGGGCATGAAGGAAGACATTCACTATAAGCAAGCCTTGTGTGCAATTGGACAAGTTCGATTGATGAACTCTTATGCGGATCATCTAAAGAAGCATAAAATCAATGTGGGACAAATTCTGCTTACGAACGATGACTTCAAAGATGAGAATAGAATTCACAATATACAAAACACCTTATTAACTTTGGTGCAAGAGCGGGTAGTACCAATCGTAAATGAGAATGATACGGTAAGTGTCGACGAGCTTAAAATCGGGGATAATGATACCTTGGCTGCAATGTGTGCGACTTTTTGGAAGGCGGATACACTTGTGATATTAAGCGATATCAATGGACTATATGATAAGAATCCAAGTGAATATGAGGATGCCAAGATGATCTATGAAGTGACCGATGTGGATGAAGTGATGAAGCGAATTGAAATTGGTGGAACCAATACATACGGTACTGGTGGAATCAAGACAAAACTCGAAGCAGCTAAAATATGTAATGACCATGGAATACCTATGATTCTTGCATCGGGACAAGTGCAGGATATCGTCATGAAGATTTTATATGGCAATGCAGAATTTACCTGTTTTAGAAAACAAAAATGGTGAAAATAAATGTTTAAAATGAAGAAGATGCTATTGTTCGCATTTGTTTGTATGTTTTTGCTTGTTGTAACGGCTTGTGGGAATAACGAAATGAGCACAGAAGATGTGGAGAATCAAGAGGTTTCTGTAGAGAGTGATGAGACAGAGTCTGATGTTGATGAAGTGGAGGAGGATTTATCTGAGCCCATTCCACTAGTAATCGAACCAGACTTGTCAACTGAAGAATCAGATGAAGTGGAAGAATCAGATAAAGCAGAAGATAAAGAAGAGTCACAAGATGATACAAGTGATGTGCAGGAAATGGGATATATTGTGGCGATTGATGCGGGACATCAGGCGAAGGGAAATTATGACCAAGAGCCCAACGGACCAGGATCTAGCACTATGAAGGCAAAGGTTAGTAGTGGAACACAAGGGATATCCACTGGGATTGCCGAATATGAGTTAAACTTGGATATATCACTTATGCTAAAAGAAGAATTAGTAAGTCGTGGATATGAAGTGGTGATGATTCGAGAAACTCATGATGTGGATATTAGTAATTCAGAGCGTGCAACCATTGCTGAGGAGGCAGACTCCGATATCTTCATCCGAATTCATGCCAATGGGTCTGAGAATAGCAGTGCCGAGGGCATGATGACCATATGTCAAACACCAGAAAATCCATATGTAGCAGCTACTTATGAAGAGAGTCGGGCATTGTCAGAGGCTGTCTTAGATGAAATGGTTGCAGCCACAGGTGCGGTGAGAGAACGTGTGTGGGAGACAGATACCATGAGTGGGATCAATTGGTGCGATATTCCAGTTACCATTGTAGAGATGGGATATATGAGCAATCCAGAGGAAGATGTAAAACTTGCAGATGATGAATATCGTTCAAAGATTGTTGAAGGAATATCCAATGGAATAGATTTGTATTTTGAGTAAGCGTTTGGAGAAAGAAATAGAAGTTATAAATTTTAGATAGATGAAGGAAAAGTTATGTTACATAAAATGAATTATGGAAAAGGAGTCCAGGACGGTGTATTCATTGGAGTGGGCTATTTTTCTGTTAGTTTTAGTTTTGGAATATTGGCAGTAAAAGGGGGATTGGGATTATTTCCAACAACTCTAATCAGCATGACCAATCTGACCAGTGCGGGACAGTTTGCAGGATTGGAGAATATCGTTGCTGGTTCAAGCATTCTAGTGGTAATTCTAACTCAGATGATTATCAATCTTCGCTATGCGTTGATGAGTTTGTCATTGTCCCAAAAGCTAGATATAAATGTGGGCGGTTTCAAGAGGCTTGTAGTCGCATTCTTTAATACCGATGAAATCTTTGCTGTAGCAATTGGGCAAAAAGAAAAACTTAGTTTCACCTATATGTTGGGACTTGCAACCTTACCTTGGTGCGGATGGACATTAGGAACCTTCTGCGGTGCCTATGCAGGAGAAATTCTACCTGTTAGCATCTCTGCTGCCCTAGGGGTAGCGCTTTATGCAATGTTTATTGCAATTGTAGTACCCGAGGCGAAGCAGAAGAAAGAGATTCGAGTTGTTGTAATCTTAGCAATTTTATTTAGTTGTATTATATATTATTTCGTACCAATCTTGAAAGACTTGTCCATTATCTTGTGTACGATATTGGCTGCGGTTGTTGCATCGTTGTTATATCCAATCAAACAGAAGTAATAGAACTATAGGAAGATAAAAGGAGTACCCAAGATGTATCTATATATATTAGCAATGGCAGTTACGACATATCTCATTCGTATGCTACCGCTTACCTTGTTTCGAAGAGAAGTGAAGAGTCCATTTTTACAATCGTTTCTCTACTATGTTCCCTATGCATGCCTAACGGCCATGACAGTGCCGTCGATCTTCGCATCTACGAGAAGTATATGGAGTGCGGTAGCTGGATTTGTAGTGGCAGTTTTGGTTGCGACTAAGACGAAGAACCTTCTGTTGGTCGCAGTATTTGCCTGCGTAGGAGTGTATTTGACAGAATTATTTTTACAGTTATAAGGGGGAGACGAAGATGAATGATAGACGACAAATCATAAAGAGATTCATACCATATTTTTATCCATATAAGAAACTACTTTTCGCAGACCTTTTTTGTGCTTCGTTGACCACAGTATGTGAATTGGTTCTGCCACTGATTATTCGATATATTACCAATGAAGGGATCCAAGATTTAGCAAACTTAACGATTTCTACTATCTTGCAGTTAAGCTTTCTATACTTAGTTTTGAGAATCATAGATTGTGCAGCTTCTTATTTTATGACAGGGTGGGGGCATATTATGGGTGTGAGGATGGAGACGGACATGAGAAATCATGCTTATGCACATCTGCAGAAATTATCCACCACTTATTATAATAATACAAAAATCGGTCAAATCATGAGTAGGATTACCAGTGATTTGTTCGATGTTACAGAATTTGCACACCATTGTCCAGAAGAATTCTTCATAGCAGGGATTAAAACCATTGTTTCGATTATTATTCTAGGAATAATCAGTCCACTTTTGACCTTGATTGTATTCCTAGTGATTCCAGTTATGCTCTGTGTATGTATTCCACTCAACTTGAAGCTCCGTGCAGTATTTCGCAAGCAGAGAATTGAAATTGGAGAGATTATTTCGCGGGTAGAAGACAGCCTTCTAGGTCAAAAGGTGGTAAAAGCTTTTGCCAATGAAGAGGAAGAAAATAAGAAGTTTGAAGGAAACAACTTGAAGTTTCAGGCCATAAAGGAAAAAGGTTATCATTCCATGGCGGCATTCCATACCACAGTAAGGGCATTTGATGGAGTGATGTACCTCGTTGTGATCTGTGCAGGTGGTATCTTCCTTGTAAATGGAATGATTACAGTAGGGGATTTGATGGCCTATGTATTGTATGTGACTACTTTGATTGCAACTATTCGTAAGATTGTAGAATTTGCAGAACAATTTCAACGGGGTGTGACAGGGATTGAACGTTTCTTCGAGATTATGGATTCTGATATTGAGATTTTTGATGAAGAAGATGCGAAAGAACTGAAAAACCCTGAGGGTGTAATTGATCTAAAGAAAGTATCCTTCATGTATTCGGATGACCATAATGTTGTATTCACAGATCTAAATCTTCACATTAACGCGGGAGAGAAGGTGGCCATTGTAGGACCAAGTGGTGGTGGAAAGACCACGCTCTGTAATTTGCTTCCACGGTTTTTCGATGTCAGTGAAGGAGAGATTACCATTGACGGGCATAACGTCAAGGAATATACATTGAAGAGCTTGAGACAGTCGATTGGGATGGTACAGCAAGAAGTCTATCTATTCAGTGGGACAGTTGCAGAGAATATCGGATATGGGAAACTAGAGTCTTCGAGAGAAGAGATTATAGAAGCGGCAAAATCCGCAGGAGCACATGAGTTTATCATGGGGCTAAAGGATGGATATGATACCTATGTTGGAGAGCGAGGCGTGAAACTCTCAGGTGGTCAGAAACAGAGAATTAGTATCGCTAGAGTATTTCTGAAGAATCCACCAATTATCATACTGGACGAGGCTACTTCTGCCTTAGACAACGAAAGTGAATTCGCAGTAGCGAAATCACTCTCAAAACTTTCGGTTGGAAGAACCACAATCACGATTGCACACCGATTGAGTACCATACAGAATGCAGATAGAATCATCGTGTTGACAGACCAAGGAATCGAAGAAGAGGGAAATCACGAGGAACTATTGCAACGAAGAGGTATCTATTACAATTTCTACGAGATGGCGAGTCAAGCTTGATTGTTATACTACGTATGATATAGCTACTGTGCTTTATAGGGCATAGTAGCTATTCTTTTAGCTATGGAATGAAAATTCCGATGATAGCTCCAATTAACACCCAATAGAGGGGGTGCATCTTCTTGAATATCTTGAATTGCATTGCTACAAAGAGTGCAATACAGATTATAATATTGATTACATTTGGCTGAAGTGTCCCCTCTGTTGTAGTGGTAAAAAGTGCAAGTCTACATAGTTCTAAAACAGCATATAAGATTAAGGCTGTTACAGCGGGACGAATCCCCTTGAAGATGGACTTCACGGTCTTATTATCTTGGAAGTTCTTCATAAACTGAGCAATCAACATGATGATAATGAGGGATGGTAGCACCAATGATAAGGTGGCTACGAGTGCCCCAGGAATACCTGCTGCCTGATAACCAGCATAAGTTGCCATATTGATTCCAACAGGTCCAGGAGTACTTTGGCTAATCGCTACTATATTGGCAAATTCGGCTGCAGTATACCAATCATATCGTTCGGTCAAATCAATTAAAAATGGTACAGTCGCCATTCCTCCGCCCATTGCAAATAAACCGATTTGAAAAAATTCTATAAATAGATAAAAATAAACCATTATTTTCTACCTCCTATGCGTTCCATAATCAATCCACTTGTGGCTGCAATGATGATGATAAATATGGTAGAAATAGAAGTAAATAGGCATAGTATGAGAGTAACAGCAAACAATGCTATTGCAAACTTGCTCTTTAGATTTGTTTTTGCCATAGTATATACGGTATTAAACAACAGAGCACAGACAGCAATTCGAATTCCGTTAAATGCGCTCATTAGAATTTCAACATCCATAAATTGTTGTAATACACTTGCAATAATCGTGATGATAATAAGAGAAGGTGTAATCTCCCCCAAGGTTGCCACAATGCCACCTATGACACCTGCCTGTTGATACCCGATATAGGTAGCAGTATTAATGGCAATGATCCCAGGGGTGCATTGACCAATCGCATAGATGTCCAACATCTCATCTTCTGTTACCCATTTGTGCTTGTCCACTACCTCATGCTTTAGCATAGGAAGCATGGCATATCCTCCACCAAAAGTAAAGAGTCCAATTCTAAAAAAACT
This sequence comes from uncultured Lachnospiraceae bacterium, assembly GCA_964367905.1. GTDB lineage: Bacteria > Bacillota > Clostridia > Lachnospirales > Lachnospiraceae > CAUPWF01. Next base: position 45,441 of record CAYIZP010000009.1, on the reverse strand, counting down.
TAAATATAAATTAATTAATTTCTTCATTCGAGATATCTCCCTCATTTTCCTCAAAAGTAATCTTGTACAACTTAATGTAATCTTACGATTCCTATAGTACCTTATTTTACAAGGAATTTCAATATTTATAGCTTGATATCTTGCTTTTTTAATTCATTAAAAACGAATGCAGGAGAGACCTTTTGACCGTAGATATTTATGATACTGTAAATTCCTTCAATTAGCTTTATGTCACATCCAAACATATTTGCCATATCTGTGGGAGTGGATTTTTGATAACTATTCATAATCAACTGAATCCGTTCTTCCATACGTCCCTCAGTTTGTCCGGTTATCCGCCCTTCACTATAGCTTTCTTCCTTCTCTTGTGCGATGTGTTTTTGTGCATCGTAGTCAAGATTGCTTCTTCAATGGAAAGTTCTTTCAGTGCATCTTTAATGGCTTGAATTAAAAATGCATAGTCATGAAGGGTCTTGCACTGTTTCATCAATTCTGCATTATGTCTTTTGTTGATGTTTAATTCAAGTACTTTCAATTCAAGGTTGATATCGTCATCTGCAATTTGATAGGCATCAGACGATTTGTGAATGCTGCGATCTGGCATGTCCTTTGAACTGTTAAAGAATACCACAAAGTGGGGTGGTGGCAAGGGAATGGTCTTGCTACCATACAGGTTGGCGTCGGCTGTGAGTTTGGAGTAGAGATGTGAGATGTAGAAGAGGTAGCGGAGAGGGAGATTTTCACTCCAAGTAGATTGGTGTTCGTAGAGAGATAGACGTCCAGCGACGATGAATGAGATATCATTCTTATAGGAAAGATAGATGACATCTTCCAATGTGGTAACTATGAGTTCCTCTATATTCGTATAGTTGGTTCCTCTAATTGCGTTGTATAAAAAATAAGTCGTTACATTTCAGTCCCACGCTAATCACTCCGCTGATTAGCGATGGGCTATTACATGAATTTTATGCTAAATCACGTCCCTCGCCGTAAGGCGACTGTAAATGGACGTGATTTGTTGCTTTTTGCAGGAACACGTAGTGTGACCGTGAAAAGTAACAAATTTAAATAAAAGTCATACATCATAAGAGTTTTATACATTGTCTTTGAAGGGGGGAGTAGTGTATAATGTGTTCATTCGTAAATACAGCAAAAAACGAAATGCAACTTCAAGTTGCGAAGAATCAACTTACAGTTGGTAGAGTTTTTATCATAAAATAAGTACAATTTCCTTTGAAAATAAGAAAGGTGGTAACGATATGTCATTCGCAGAAAAATTAAGGGTTAGAAGAAAAGAAAAAGGGGTTTCTCAAGAGCAATTAGCAGAAATACTTGGTGTCTCAAGGCAAGCAATTTCAAAATGGGAATTAGGGATAGGGTTACCAGATTATAAACTTCAATATTGTTGTAAAATAGAATGCAGAGGACTTTTTAATCGACCGTATGTTGTAGAATAGCAATTGGCGAAAATATATCCTATGTATTAATCAGAAGTTGGTGAAAAATGCAATTAAATGGTGCTAGCGTAAAATTTTATTCGGAATAATGGGGCTGGGAAAAGCACACTTTTAAAAGTTGAATGTAACAGTACGGCGATATGTGTCGAGCATGGAATATATTACAGGATTAGATAAAATAGAGGCAGAAAACAGGAGTAAAGAGCTTTATGAAATGTTTTATATGGAAGTGGATATAGTGTGATTGTTTTTTCAATAGGAATTGCTATTGTAGATAGAAAGAATTTTTGAGAAGTCCAAAGTTGTAGAACTGTAAGAAAGGGAAAGTTATTATTATGAACGTTATTATAGAGAAAAACATAAAAGAACAAACAGCATTGCGAGAGAGCTTTAATGCATTAGCAACCAAGACATTTAATTTGTCATTTGAGCAATGGTTTCAAGATGGATATTGGACAGACAAATACATTCCATATGCAATTGTTGATGATGGTAAAGTCGTTGCAAATGCTTCTGTTAATATTATGAATACCATATGGCAGGGATGTATGAGAAGATATATTCAAATAGGGACTGTTATGACAGATGAAGATTATAGAAATCAGGGATTGTCCCGTCGCCTCATGGATGAGATCTTAAATGATTGGGAAGATAAGTGTGATGCAATTTATCTGTTTGCTAATAAAACAGTATTGGAGTTTTATCCCAAGTTTGGATTTGAAAAAGTAATGCAATTTCAACATGAACTGGAAGTTACACCGAAGCAAGGCAATGTAAAACGATTAAATATGAGTAGAAAAGAAGAACGAGAATTTTTACAAAAATATTATGAGAAATCCAATCCATTTTCTGAATTACCTATGTTAAATAATTTTGAATTGTTGATGTTCTATTGTTCCTCTTTTATGAGTGAACATATTTATTATTGCGAGGATTATGATGCAGTAGTCATTGCAATACAAGATAGGGACACCTTTGTATGTTTTGATATCTATTGTGAAGGGGATAAAGATTTGGCAGATATTATATCTGTTGTATCAGAATCGAGCATTCAAAAAGCTGTTTTGCAATTTACTCCTAAAAATTTAGGAAAAGGCAGTATTAGTCCAATCCATGAAGGCGAAGATATATTATTTATTTTAAAGGAAAATTTATTTGTAGACAATAAGCTTATGTTTCCAAGCCTATGCCATGCATAAGGGAATCAGTATTTGAGGAAGGGTCAGTTATTGAAGTAATTAACTACGTTTTTATTCAATACAAACAAATTTAACTGTCGTATATTAAGAAAAACGAAAAATGTCGGATTTTGTTGATTTCATCTGACAAAGTTGATAAAATTAAACTATATATAAGATATTAAATGGTTTAATTCGAAAGATGTTATCTGACATATACGGAGGTTGAGTCTAGATGAAGAGAAGCTTGATAGGGATATTGACCTTGCTTTTTGTATGTTTCATTGTTTCAGCATGCGAGGTAGGATTGAATGAAGAAGCAGGGCAGTCAAAGGATTCAGAAGAAAGTCTGGATGATACAATAGAAGCTGAAGGGGAAATTCAAGCTAGGGATGAAGATGCTATGGAAGCAGAGTCAATAGAAACAGAGATTACAATGTGGACATTTCCGATTGGTGGTTTTGGAGATGAGGATATTGTGAATGGCTTTGTATCTGAGTTTCATAAATTATATCCTAATATAAAGGTGAATGTTGAGATTCTTGATTATGCTACAGGGGATGAGAAGGTAGAGGAGGCGATTCAGAATAGGGAAACTCCAGATATTATTATGGAGGGGCCGGAACGGATTGTTGCTAACTGGGGAGCGCGTGGTTTGATGATTGACTTACAAGATATGTGGGATGAGGAGATAGTCTCTAATATTGCAGCAACATCAGATAAGATTGTGGATGCCTGTCAGGCACCAGATGGGGCATATTATGAATATCCAATGGTAATGACAACTCATGTAATGGCAATTAACTATGAGGTGTTTGAGAAGGCTGGTGCACTTCAATATATTGATGAAGAAACTCGTTCATGGACTACAGATGATTTTGTGAAGGCAATGGAGTTGGTTCGCGATAGTGGATTTGTGGAGGCACCTGGGGTTATTTACTGTGGTGGACAAGGAGGAGATCAGGGAACCAGAGCGCTGGTAACGAATCTGTACAATGCCTCATTTACGAACGAAGATCACAATGCATACTTAATAAATGAAGAACCTGGTGTTCAGGGGTTAGAGTTGTTGGTAAACATGGCTTCAGATGGGGCTTTAGGTTATAATACTGAGATTCAAGCGGCTGAGGAATTACAAATGTTTGCAGCACAAGAGAGTGCAATAACATTGGCGTGGAATGCTACGAATGAATCTACATATGCAGACCAGATAGAATTTACACCATTTGCAATGAATTTTCCGTCAGAAGATGGAGAAGCAGAGCTACAAGGTGGAATATGGGGATTTGGAATATTTAATAATGGAGACCAAGAAAGGGTGGCGGCCGCTAAATTATTTATAGAATATTTAGTGGATGATCCGATACAGAGAGAAGAGAGTATTCGAGCAACTAACTTCTTCCCAGTCAATAGTACTTGTGGTAATGTATATGCTGGTACAGAAGATGAGGAGCGGATGGAAGTATATATGTCTTTCCTCCCTAATCTAGGTGATTATTATCAGGTAACATTGGGATGGACAGAACAAAGAGTTGCATGGTATGGAATGTTGCAGAAGATATTCAATGGAAAAGATGTCAAAATTGCAGCAGATGAATATGCAGAAGAATTGAATTCGCAATTTAGTCCACAAATATTTTCAGAATAAAATAGTAAGTTATATATCATAGGAGGTTTTACATGCGCATACAAGAAGAAAATCAACTGATTCGACTTTTGCTGATAACAGGGTCTGTTTTTGCGCTAATTATTTCTATATTTTTTTATAATATATATATAGGGGATGAAATTGATGAGTTATCAGATCAGAATCTTGAGCAACTTGTGAATAACAATGCTGAAACATTTCAATTGAGTTTTGAGTCAAATGTTAACTTAGTAGAATCAGCAGCAGCATTATTACCAGTATGGGACTATCTTCGTTACATAGACTTTGAATCAGAAAATTATCAGTATCTTGCTAGGAGTTTCGACTATATGGTTGTTATCAATCCGAGTGGATATGCGGTTGGGAGCGATGGTGTAGTCAGTGACTTGATTGAGCGAGAATATTTTCATCTGGCTATGGATGGCGCTACTGTGATTAACGAACCTTTGCAGTCACATTTTGACGGAGAACAAATTGTAGTTATTGCTACACCGATGATTGCTCATGGCGAAACACGGGGTGTTCTTGCAGGCTTTATATATGTAGATACTATGGATGAGATGTTTGATTCTTCATTTGATGGATTAAAAGCTAATTTGATTGTTAATTCAAAGGGAGATATTATTTCGAATGGAGTAGAAGACTCAGATTTTACGCACTTATCTAATATGTATGATATTATGATGGAGAAAAATCTAGAAAAAACAGATGAGTGGGACTTATTGCAAGAAGATATCACGAATAACATGAGTGGAAGACATATGATTGAATTTGATGGTGAAAAGAATTCTGTCATCTATGAGCCCATTGGAATTGAAGATTGGATGATTGTATCGATTATACCTGAATCAGTTACACAGGCAACTACAAATAATATTGTTATAGTGACGGCAATCATTTCGATTGGAATTATGATAATTGTGGCTGCATTTGCTGCTATCATTAATTCATCCAGACGACGTACGTTAGAAAAAGTGGCTGAGATTGCATATGTTTCACAACTTACAGGCATTAACACATTAGTAAAATTCAAATTAGATGTAAAATCCTTTATGAGGAATAATTTAGGAAAGAGATTTCTATTGATCAAATTTGATGTAGAGAATTTCAGATTGGTTAATGAATCTCTTAGTGAAGTAGAAGGGGATCGAATTCTGAAGAAAATGGCGAAAGCAATTTCGAACGATTCTATCTACGAATGCATCACTGCGCATATACATGCAGATGAATTCTTGGTATTGATAGCTTATGATATAGAAGATGTTGAACAGTGGAGAGATGAGTACGTGGATAGATTGCTTGATCTCCTGGGGGATGATTTCAATTATAAGTTCCGAATTGTAGCAGGTTACTATTATATGGATAAAACTTTCAATGGCGATATTTCTACTGCGATTGAGAAAGTAAATATAGCACATCATTTAGCAAAGGAAACAAAATCATTATTACGTGTTTATTCCGAAGAGGTTCTAACTACAGCAGTAAGAACAAAAGAAATAGAGAATCGGATGGAAGAAGCTCTGGAAAATGGTGAATTTCTTATGGTGTTACAACCAGAACTAGAGCTTCATAGCGGGAAGTTAATCGCAGCAGAAGCGCTAGCGAGATGGAAGAGTCCAACGGGATTTATGCAACCAGACGAATTTATTCCAATATTTGAAGAGAATGGATTTGTGTTGAAATTAGATATGTATATGTTCGAACAAGCATGTCGATTCCTTAAACAATGGTTTGAGGATGGAAAATCTGCAATTTATATTTCAGTGAATTTTTCACGTAAGCATTTGTATTCTTCTGATTTTATTCATAATCTCACAAAAAAATGTAAGGAATATAATGTTATGCCAAAGAATTTTGGAATTGAAATTACGGAAACGAGTATGTTGAATCATGATATAGACATTAATTCACTGATCAGTCAATTACAAGACAAAGGATTTAAAGTATTGATGGATGACTTTGGTTCGGGCTATAGCTCTTTGGGATTGCTTAAGAATACACCGGTAGATGTTTTGAAATTGGATAAAAGTTTCTTCAGTATGACAGAGACAAATAAGCGCAGTATGGTAGTTGTCAATAGTGTGATTCAATTGGCAAAAGGACTCGGAATGATGACAGTGGCAGAGGGTGTGGAAACTCTAGACCATGTGAGGCTTCTAAAACAAATGGATTGTGACTTGATTCAAGGCTATTATTATGCCAAGCCAATGCCACTTGAAGAATTTAAAGAATTTTATGAAAGCGATAAAAGTAAAATAAAGATTTGAGAAAAATACTATAAAAACACCCTGCATTCATGGACCAGGTAGTCTGATATGAATGTGGGGTGTTTTTGTGTAATTGGAAACTCTGTTTCCGTTACACGAAACGCTTCGCGAGGATGCTGTTCGAAAATGCATAAATAATAAAAGTAAAGAAAAGTGAAAAAAATGTGAAATAAGGTTGACATTATAGAACAAGAGTGGTATGTTAATAACATAAATATTAGCACTCGAAACAAATGAGTGCTAACAAACTAAAAATCATAGCTTAGAAAGGAGTCAATATTGGAGATTAATGAAAGAAAAACCAAGATATTATATGCAATTATAAAGAATTATCTCGATACAGGGGAACCGGTTGGCTCAAGAACGATTTCTAAGTATTCAGATTTAAACTTAAGTTCAGCTACGATTCGAAATGAGATGGCAGATTTAGAAGAGCTTGGATATATTATACAACCTCATACATCATCTGGTAGGATCCCATCAGATAAGGGATATCGATTCTATGTTGATATGTTGATGGAAGAGAGGCAACAGGAAGTAGAAGAAATTAAAGAACAGATGCTTGAAAAGGTCGATAAGATGGATCAAGTATTGAAGCAAGCAGCGAAGGTACTTGCTACAAGTACGAATTATGCAACGATGATTACATCGCCGCTACATCAAGGAAATAAATTGAAGTTCATACAATTATCCAAGGTTGACGAAGAGCAGATTGTAGCAGTCATCGTAATGGAAGGTAATATCATTAAGAATCAGATTATTACAGTGGATGAAGAATTAGACAATGAAACGATTCTAAAGCTAAATATGTTGCTGAATACGAATTTGAATGGAATGTCTGTTGACCAGATTAGTTTAGGGATGATTGCAGTATTGAAGGAACAAGCTGGAATCCATAGCGGAGTAATCAGCGAAGTTCTAGATGCAGTTGCAGATGTCATTCGGGTCGATGAAGATCTAGAAGTGTATACAAGCGGGGCTATGAATGTTCTGAAATACCCAGAACTGAGTGATAGCCAAAATGTACAAGAAATCTTGAGTGCATTTGAAGAGAAACAACAACTCAAGGAATTGGTTACTAAGACTTTGACAGATGAGACTCAAGAAGGAATTCAGGTATATATTGGAAATGAAGCATCTGTACAGAGTATGAAGGATTGTAGTGTGGTTACTGCCACATATGATCTCGGAGAAGGAATGAGAGGTTCCATTGGAATTGTAGGCCCGAAGAGAATGGACTATGAGCATGTGATGAAGACCTTAAATACTTTGAAGACAGAATTAGATCACATATATCACAAAAAATAGTGTTTATTATATATGATAGAAAGAAAGGTGGAGTTAGATTTGGAACAAGAAACAAATAAGGTAGAAGAAGCAATTAAGGAAGCGAGAAATAATGCGTCTTTTCAAGACGCCTCAGAAGGTCCAAATGAATCTTCCAAGATGCAGAATGATGAAGTAGAAGTTGTGGAAGCAGAAGTGGTTGATGAAGATATCGAAGCTTCAGAAGATCAATCATCAGAAGTAGAAGAAGGAAATGATAAGAGTAAAAAAGAAAAAAAACTTGGAAAATTCAAAAAAAAGAAAGTGGATCCGAAAGATGAGAAGATTGAGGAACTAACAGACCGTGTTACAAGACAGATGGCAGAGTTTGATAACTTCAGAAAGAGAACAGACAAAGAGAAAACAGCAATGTATGAAGTTGGTGCGAAGAGTGTCATAGAGAAATTATTGCCGATTGTCGATAATTTTGAAAGAGGTTTTCAAACCGTTACAGAGGAAGAAAAATCAAATCCTTTTGTAGATGGTATGGATAAGGTATATAAGCAAATATTGACTATGTTAGAGGATATCGAAGTGAAACCGATTGAAGCAGTCGGCTGTGAATTCAATCCAGAACTTCACAATGCAGTGATGCACATAGAAGATGAGAATTTTGGGGAAAATACTATCTCTGAAGAGTTTCAAAAAGGTTATACCTACCGAGACCAAGTGGTAAGATACAGTATGGTTAAGGTAGCTAATTAAATATAACATAAATAAAAAATAAAGATTAAAAATAGGAGGATATTTATCATGGGTAAAATTATAGGAATTGACTTAGGAACAACAAACAGTTGTGTAGCAGTTATGGAAGGTGGACAGCCGGTTGTCATCACAAACACAGAAGGTGCTAGAACAACACCTTCGATCGTAGCATTTTCAAAAACAGGAGAACGTCTTGTAGGGGAACCAGCAAAGCGTCAAGCAGTTACAAATGCAGAGAAAACAATCGCATCAATCAAGAGAGAGATGGGAACAGATCACAAGACAGCAATTGATGATAAGAAATACTCACCACAAGAGATTTCAGCTATGATTCTTCAAAAGATGAAGGCAGATGCAGAAGCATATCTTGGTGAGAGTGTTACAGAAGCAGTAATCACAGTGCCAGCATACTTCAATGATGCACAACGTCAAGCAACAAAAGATGCAGGTAAGATTGCAGGTCTTGATGTAAAACGTATCATCAATGAGCCAACAGCAGCAGCACTTGCTTATGGATTAGACAATGAAAAAGAACAAAAAATTATGGTATATGACCTAGGTGGCGGTACATTCGACGTTTCTGTTATTGAAATCGGTGAAGGTGTAATTGAAGTATTATCAACAGCCGGTGATAACAGACTAGGTGGAGATGACTTTGACCAAAAGCTTACAGATTATATGTTAGCTGAGTTCAAGAAAACAGAAGGTGTTGATTTATCTACAGATAAAATGGCATTACAAAGATTAAAAGAGGCTGCTGAGAAAGCAAAGAAAGAGTTATCTTCAGCGACAACAACAAATGTAAACTTGCCATTTATTACAGCAACAGCAGAAGGTCCAAAACATTTTGACCTTAATATCACAAGAGCGAAATTTGATGAGTTAACAAGTGATTTGGTTGAAAGAACAGCAGAACCAGTAAAGAGAGCGTTGTCAGATGCAGGGATTTCAGCATCAGAATTAGGTCAGGTATTATTAGTAGGTGGTTCTACACGTATTCCAGCAGTTCAAGATAAAGTGAAGATGTTAACAGGAAAAGAAGCATCTAAAGCACTGAATCCAGATGAATGTGTTGCACTTGGTGCATCGGTTCAAGGTGGAAAACTTGCAGGTGATGCAGGAGCGGGAGACATCCTTCTTCTTGATGTAACTCCACTTTCACTTTCTATTGAAACAATGGGTGGTGTGGCTACAAGATTAATCGAGAGAAATACAACAATTCCAACAAAGAAGAGCCAAATTTTCTCTACTGCTGCTGATAACCAAACTGCAGTTGATATCAACGTAGTGCAAGGTGAGAGACAATTTGCGAGAGACAATAAGTCATTAGGACAATTTAGATTAGATGGAATTCCACCAGCAGGAAGAGGAGTTCCACAAATCGAAGTAACATTTGATATTGATGCCAATGGTATTGTAAATGTATCGGCAAAAGACTTGGGAACAGGAAAAGAGCAACACATCACAATTACTTCTGGAACAAGTATGTCAGATGATGATATTGATAAAGCAGTGAAAGATGCAGCAGCATACGAAGCTCAAGATAAAAAGCGTAAAGAAGCAATTGATGCGAAAAATGATGCCGATTCTATGGTATTCCAAACAGAAAAAGCTTTGAATGAGGTTGGAGATAAAGTAGATGCAGCAGATAAATCAGAAGTAGAAACTGATATCAATGCACTAAAAGCATTGTTAGAAGGAACGCCAGCAGAAGAGTTATCAGAAGCTCAAGTTGCAGAAATCAATGCCGCAAAAGAGAAATTGATGCAAAGTGCACAAAAAGTATTTGCAAAGATGTATGAGCAAAGTGGTGCACAAGGTGCAGGACCTGATATGGGTGGAGCTGCAGATGCAAGTTATACACAGGATGCAGGAGATGATGTCGTTGACGGAGATTACAAAGAAGTATAAGAATATTAAATGATGTGAGGGAGTTTCTGCAGGGTATATACCCTGTAGATTTCCTTGCGTTATCTAAGATGTGAAAGGTGAAAGAAAATGGCAGAATCAAAAAGAGACTATTATGAAGTCCTTGGTGTAGATAAAAGTGCAGATGATGCGGCATTAAAAAAGGCATATCGTACGGTAGCAAAAAAATATCACCCAGATGTAAATCCGGGAGATGCGGAAGCGGAGAAGAAGTTTAAAGAGGCATCGGAAGCGTATGCAGTACTTAGTGATGCGGATAAGAGAAGACAATATGATCAATTTGGTCATGCAGCATTTGAAGGGGGAGCGGGCGGAGCTGGTGGTTTCGGCGGTTTTGACTTCAATGGTGGAGATTTCGGCGATATCTTTGGGGATATCTTCGGAGATTTGTTCGGTGGTGGTCGCTCTCGTGGACGTGCCAATAATGGTCCAATGAAAGGGGCAAATGTAGGTGCCTCTATTCGCATTTCATTTGAAGAAGCTGCCTTTGGTTGTGAAAAAGAATTGGATCTGATTATTAAGGATCCATGTGGCACTTGTGGGGGAAGCGGTGCAAAACCAGGAACATCGCCAACTACATGTACAAAATGTGGTGGTAAGGGACAGGTGGTTTATACACAACAGTCTCTATTTGGTATGGTTCAAAACGTACAAACCTGCCCAGAGTGTGGTGGAAGTGGTAAAATCATCAAGGAAAAATGCGGACAATGTCGTGGTTCTGGATATGAAGCGAAGAAGAAAAAGATACAAGTTTCGATACCAGCAGGGATTGATAACGGACAGAGAATTCGACTTCGTGATAAGGGTGAACCAGGTAAAAACGGTGGACCACGCGGAGATTTATTAGTAGAAGTTCTGATTTCCCGTCATCCAATCTTCGTTCGTCAAGATACCACGGTTACTTCATCAGTTACCATTAGTTATGCTCAGGCTGCTTTAGGGGATGATGTTCGTATTAAAACCATTGATGGTGAAGTAATATGCAATGTGAAACCAGGGACAAAGACAGGAACGAGAGTTCGTCTATCAGGCAAGGGGATTCCTGAACTGCATAATGAGAAGCGAAGAGGAGATCATTATGTAACGTTAGTGATTCAAACTCCAGAAAATTTAAGCGCGGAAGCCAAGGAGTTGTTGAGACAGTTTGATGCAGTTACAAGCAATTCGCTAAAGCGTGAGGACGATAAAGATCAAGGAAAAGATGATGGAAACAAGGGCAAGAAAAAAGGATTCATGGACAAATTAAAAGAAACATTTGAAGACTAAAGGAGGTCAACGTATGAAAGTAGTAGCAACAGAAAAGGCACCACAGGCTGTAGGGCCATATTCACAAGGATTTGTTCACAATGGGATGTTCTATTCTTCAGGTCAAATCCCAATCAATCCAGAGAGTGGAAAGATTGAAGTAGAAACGATTGCGGAACAAACAGAACAAGTTTGTAAAAATTTAGGAGCAGTGTTAGCAGCTGCAGGAACAAACTATGAGAAGGTAATTAAAACAACATGCTTCTTAAGTGATATGGGAAATTTTGCGGCTTTTAATGAGGTGTATGCAAAGTATTTTACAGGAAAACCAGCGAGAAGCTGTGTGGCTGTAAAGACACTTCCTATGAATGTATTAGTTGAAGTAGAACTGATTGCAGTAGTTGAATAAAAAACAACCTTATGCTATACTGATGTGATAGGAAACTTTGTTTTCTATCACATTAACTATCTAAAGAAAGGGACAAGATTATGTCGAAAGAAGTAATGATGCTAGGCAATGAAGCGATTGCGCGTGGGGCATATGAAGCAGGGGTAAAATTAACTGCTGCATATCCAGGTACACCTAGTACAGAAATTAGTGAATATATGGTGCAGTACAAAGATGATATCTATTGTGAGTGGTCACCAAATGAGAAGGTAGCTACTGAAGTGGCGATTGGAGCCAGTGTGTCTGGTGTTCGTTCTATGGCAATTATGAAACACGTTGGATTAAATGTGGCAGCTGATCCATTATATACAGTATCTTATATGGGAGTAAATGGAGGATTGGTTCTTGCTGTGGCAGATGATCCAGGTCTATACAGCTCTCAAAACGAGCAAGATACGAGAATGGTTGCAAGAGCGGCACAAGTTCCAGTACTGGAACCAGCAACGAGCCAAGAGGCAAAAGATTTTGTGAAGACAGCAATGGAATTGAGTGAGGTATATGATAGACCGTTTATCCTAAGAACCACTACACGTCTTGCGCATTCACAAGGATTGGTGACTCTTTATGATAGAGAGGGAATTGAGGATCAGCCTTATGAAAGAGATATGGCAAAATATGTTATGATGCCTGGATGTGCAAAAGCGCGTCACGTTGTGATCGAGCAGAAGAATCAAGAGTTGGCTGAGATGGCGAATAAGTTAGCGATTAACTCGGTTGAGATGAATGATACAAAGATTGGGGTTATTACAAGTGGAATCCCTTATTTATATGTGAAGGAAGCATTGCCGAATGCATCGGTTCTAAAACTTGGGATGGTGAATCCGCTTCCGAAGAAATTAATCGAAGAATTTGCAGCAAAAGTAGATACTTTATACATAGTGGAAGAGTTAGACCCAGTGATTGAAATGCAAGTAAAATCATGGGGGATCTCATGCGTAGGTAAGGAAATCTTCACAGTATTTGGCGAATATAGTGCAAATATGTTGCGCAAAGCAATCTTAGGAGAAGAGTTAACCTTAAACGCACCAGCACAAGTGCCTGCAAGACCACCAATCCTCTGTTCAGGATGTCCACACAGAAGTGTATTCCATGTATTGAACAAATTAAAGATTCATGCAGCAGGAGATATCGGTTGTTATACACTTGGAGCAGTTGCGCCTCTTAGCGTTATTGATACAACCATCTGTATGGGAGCAAGTATCAGTAGTCTTCATGGAATGGAGAAGGCAAAAGGGAAAGATTACATCAAGAATTGGGTTGCTTGTATCGGAGATTCAACATTCATGCATACAGGAGTGAATTCTCTGATTAATATGGTATACAACAAAAGCACTGGTACGGTTATTATCATGGATAACTCAACCACAGGTATGACAGGGCATCAAGAGCATGCGGCGACAGGAAAGACTTTGCAAGGTGAAGAGACTGTAGCGGTTAACATACCAGAATTATGTAAATCAATTGGAGTGAAAAATGTTCGTGTTGTGAATGCATTAGACACCAAATTAGTGGAAGATACAGTGAAAGAAGAAGTTGCAAAGGATGAGTTATCGGTAATTATAACTGTAACACCTTGTGTGCTACTTTCTAAGGCGAAAAAACCATTGTATCGAGTAATTGAAGACAAGTGTAAGAAGTGTAATGCTTGTATGAAACCAGGTTGTCCTGCGATTACAAAACAAGTCAGTGGCATAGTGAAAATCGATGACACTATGTGTACAGGATGTACCCTATGTCAACAACTTTGTAAATTTGATGCAATCGAAAGGGTAGGTGACGAATCATGATGACGAAAAATATTATGGTAGTCGGAGTTGGTGGTCAAGGAACTCTTTTGACAAGTAGAATTCTTGGGGGATTAGCTCTAAGTGGAGATTATGATGTAAAATTATCTGAAGTACATGGAATGGCACAGAGAGGTGGAAGTGTTGTAACTTATGTGCGATATGGTGATGTGGTTGCAGAACCGATTGTGGAAGAGGGACAGGCAGACATTATCATCGCATTCGAAAGATTAGAAGCGATGCGTTATGCACATTTCTTGAAACCAGAAGGGGTTCTAATCATTAATGATTGGAGAATTGATCCGATGCCAGTTGTAATCGGTGCTGCAGAGTATCCAGATAAGATTGTAGAAACATTGTCAGAGACCTATACGGTATATACAGTGAATGCAATGGATGTAGCAAAAGAGATGGGGAACCCTCGTGTATTCAACTTGGTCGTGCTAGGGCTTGCTGCAAAATACATGGGATTTGCAAAAGAAGAATGGCAAGAAGTGATTAAGAATACGGTACCACCAAAGACGATTGACCTGAATCTAGAAGCATTTGAAAGAGGTTATTCTTTATAGAAATAAATCTGAGCAAATAATCTACAATAAAGGAGAGGCGGAAAATGGCGAGAGAAGAATTGATCAGAGATCCAAAGATGGAATGCATGAGTGCAGATGAAATGGCTGTCGTGCAAGGAGAGAAGTTAGTCAAATTAGTGGATCGTGTGTACAACAAAGTTCCTTTTTACAACAAGAAGATGAAAGAGAGTGGTGTAGAGCCAGGGGACATCAAAGGAATTGAAGATATTGTAAAACTTCCATTTACAACGAAAGAAGACTTGAGAGAGAATTATCCATTTGGACTATTAGCAGTGCCAAAGAACAAGGTGGCTCGTGTACAAGGAACATCTGGAACTACAGGGAAACTCACTTTGGCATCTTATACGGATGCAGATGTGAAGCTCTGGGGAGAGTGTGTGGCACGATGTCTTGTAATGGCAGGATTGACGGAAGATGATGTTTTACATACTTGTTATGGTTATGGTCTATTTACGGGTGGTCTAGGGCTTGATTTCGGGGCTCAGGCGCTTGGTATGATGAATGTACCAATGTCGTCAGGAAATACACAGAGACAGATGATGTGTATGGAAGACTTTGGTGCGACAGCTCTAGCATGTACACCTTCTTATGCGCTTTACCTTGCAGAATCCATTCGAGAGGCTGGTTTAGTTGATCGTATGAAGCTGAAAGTAGGGATTCATGGAGCAGAACCTTGGACGGATGAGATGCGAAAGCAAATCGAAGATACACTTGGTATCGAGTGTTATGATATCTATGGATTGTGTGAGATACTAGGACCTGGTGTTGCTCTTGAGTGTCAACATCACAGTGGACTTCACGTATTCCATGACCATTTCTATCCAGAGTTATTAGATCCTAAGACTGGAAAGTCGTGTGCCGAGGGTGAAACGGGAGAACTGATTTTCACAACCTTGGATAAAGAAGCGATGCCATTATTACGCTATCGAACCAAAGATTTAACAAGTATCACCTATGAAACATGTGATTGTGGCAGAACCTTGCCTAGAATCTCCAAATTTAAGGGTAGAACGGATGATATGAAGGTGATTCGTGGTGTAAATATCTTCCCTACACAGGTGGAATCTGCACTATTAGCCATGGGAGAAGGAGTCTCTCCACATTATGTATTGATTGTAGACAGAGAAAACAATATGGATACCTTGACAGTTATGGTTGAGGTTGATGAAAGATTCTTCTCAGATGATTTATCAGAATTACAAGAACTGAAAGAAAAAGTTACAGCTACATTGAAACAAGCTTTGGGAATCGCTCCGAAAGTGAAATTGGTAGAACCAAAGACAATTGAGAGAAGCGAAGGAAAAGCAAAACGTGTAATTGATAATCGAAATCTTTAAGAGGGGGTAATGTGTATGATAATGAAACAAATTTCTATTTTTCTAGAAAACAAAACGGGACGCTTGGATGAAGTCCTAGAAGCACTAGCAGAAAACCAAATCAATATTCGAGCACTGAGTTTGGCTGAAAACGGCGAGTATGGAATTCTTCGTTTGATTGTATCTAATCCAGAACTAGGGTTAGAAAAATTAAAAGCGAAAGAATTTTCAGGAAAGATTGTGGAGGTAGTTGCATTCTCAGTATCGCACCAACCGGGTTCATTGAATCAAGTGGTCAAAGTGTTGGTAAGCCATGGGATTAACGTTCAATATTTGTATACATTCGGCAATAATGAGGATGCGATGATCATCCTAAAAACAAAGACACCAGATAAAGCGATGGAAATCTTGAGTGAACTCGGTGTTGACACGGAAGAAGCTTTATAATTAAAATGAATCATGGAGGGCATTTAATCAATGCCCTTCGTCATAAACATCAGATCATTGGACATATCGTCCAACTATTCAAATTATCTACAATAAAACAATTGAATAAGGCGACAGAGAAAGGAGAATATATTATGTATAGCTCTGTTTTATCAGCGATTACGCGTGGCTTGGAGGTCATTCTTGTAACTGTGGAAACCGATGTCAGCAAAGGCTTGCCTTCTTTTCAGATTGTGGGAAGTGCCTCGAATGAGGTGAAGGAGTCTGGAGAAAGGATACGAACAGCAATTAAAAATTTAGGGTATCAACTTCCACCTAGAAAGACGATAGTAAATCTTACACCAGCAGGAATTCGAAAGGTTGGCAATGCGTTTGATCTGCCGATTGCTATCGGGTATCTCGCATCTCATGGAATTATAGACTCGGCAATGCTTGAAAATATTTTGATTATGGGAGAAATTGGTTTGGATGGCAACATCCATGGAATCAAGGGGGTGCTACCGATTCTCAATGAATGCAAACAAAAGGGAATTCAATCTTGTATTATTCCGTATGATAACAGAAAAGAAGGGAGTTTGGTGGATGGAGTACAGGTGTATGGGGTTAACAATTTAGAAGAAATTATCAGTTATCTCATGGGAAAAACAAGGATTAAATCCTATAAAAATGAAGATATCATGACTGGAGATGATGTGAGTCTGGATATGGATTTTAGCGAAATATATGGTCAGGAACAGATGAAACGTGCCGTGGAAATAGCAGTTTCAGGTAATCATAATATATTACTTATTGGACCGCCAGGAGCAGGGAAGAGCATGGTGGCAAAGAGGGTGCCTGGTATACTTCCCGAGCTGGATTTTCAAGAAAAAATGGAAATTTCAAACATCTACAGCATTATGGGACTGCTCAATGAAGAGTTTCCTTTTGTGGAAAAAAGACCATTTCGCGAAGTACATCATACCATTACAAAATCTGCTTTGATCGGCGGAGGAAATCATGTAAAGCCTGGAGAATTAAGCCTAGCACACAAAGGGGTTTTGTTTTTGGATGAATTGCCAGAGTTCACAAAATCTGTACTAGAAGTTTTGCGACAACCGCTAGAAGATGGAGTGGTTCGAATCAGTAGAAATAATGGGAGCTATGTGTTTCCAGCTGATGTGATGGTTGTGGCAGCCATGAATCCGTGTCCTTGTGGCAATTACCCCGATTTGAATCGTTGTTCTTGTACCCAATATGAAGTGTCCAAATATTTATCTAAGATTTCACAACCATTTCTAGAACGGTTTGACCTCTGTATCGATGTTCAACGTGTGACATATGACAACCTGAAGCAGAAAAAATCTAATTATAACTCTAGCAAGATGAGAAATACAATCGTAGAAGCAGTCCGAATGCAAGAGAAAAGATTTCAGAATATATCCATTACATCAAATAGTCAAATGTCCAATAGTCAAATCCAAGAATATTGTCTGCTAAATTCCCAGTGTGATACATTGATGAAGCAAGCTTTTGATAAACTAGAATTATCGGCAAGAATGTACTATAAGATTATAAAAATCGCACGGACAATTGCAGATATAGAGAAGAGTGAGGAGATTTCGACCAATCATATCAGTGAAGCAATCCGCTATCGTATGATTGATAAAAAATATTGGAGGTGAAATTCTATGGCAAATAAAAGTAGAGAAATTATATATTGGTTAGCTAGCCAAAGTAATATAACATACAAGAATAAGAAAAAATTATTGCCATTAATTAAGAATTCCGAGAATTGTACGGAGATTAGAGAGCAAATAGGAAATGCAATAGAAAGAGAACCGTATTTTCTATATGATGTTGAGTTAGAGAAAGTGTATCATTCTTTAGATACATGGGACTTTTCGAAGGAATATGAACGTTTTTATCAGATGGGGGGATCGTTTGTGTTATATAATGAAGCTAGCTTTCCGAAGAGATTGAAAGATTATGACTATCATCCTTTTGCACTGTTTTATCTGGGCGAGTTACCAAAGGATGATGTTTTGACAGTAGGAATTGTGGGTGCAAGAAAGTGCAGCTATTATGGAGAGAGGGAGGCAGTACGCTATGGGAAGACATTAGCGGAAGCGGGAGTTCAAATTATTAGTGGGATGGCTGCGGGAATTGATGGGATTGCACAACGCTCTGCACTAAGCGTTGGCGGTAAGAGTTTTGCAGTGGTCGGAACAGGAATTGATATCTGTTATCCGAAATGCAATAAAGGATTATATGAAGATTTGATAAAAAATGGAGGGGTAATATCAGAGTTTCCGATTGGAATAGAGGCTCTACCGCATCATTTTCCTATGCGAAACAGAAATATTAGTGCATTATCGGATGTTTTACTTATAATAGAAGCAAAAACAAAAAGTGGTTCGCTCATTACCGCAGATTTTGCTATGGAACAGGGGAAAGATGTTTATGCTCTTCCTGGAACGACCACAAGTGAGCTCAGTAAAGGGTGTAATCAGTTAATAAAGCAAGGAGCAGGAATTTTACTCAGTCCAGAGGATTTTTTGCAGGATTTGCAATTATTTAGGGCTCAAAACAACAAAAATATAATAAAAAATGAAAATTTACTTGTAAACACTGAAAAATTAGTGTATAGTTGTCTCGATTTAGTTCCTCTAAACCTAAGTGAGATATTAAATCAAACAAAGCTACCTCTTAGTGAAGTACAAACTGCATTGGTAGCCCTAGAATTAAAAGAAATTGTGAGGGAAGTAGCGAAAAATTATTATATTCGCTTGTAATCACTGAAGGAGCAAACATTATGGCGCATTATTTAGTAATTGTGGAATCACCAGCTAAAGTCAAAACAATTAAAAAGTTCTTGGGGAGTCAATATTCAGTTATGGCATCGAATGGTCACGTCCGAGATCTACCAAAGAGTCAAATGGGAGTAGATGTGGAGCATGACTATGAGCCGAAGTATATCACCATTCGAGGAAAGGGAGATATTCTTGCTGCAATGAGAAAAGAAGTGAAGAAGGCAGACAAGATTTATCTAGCTACTGACCCTGACCGCGAGGGAGAGGCAATATCATGGCATCTATCGAAGACACTGAAGTTAGAAGATAAGAAGGTGTATCGAATTGCATTCAACGAAATAACAAAAGAAGCAGTGAAGGAGTCCATAAAAAGTGCAAGAGAACTGGATATGGATTTGGTAGATGCGCAACAAGCACGTCGTGTACTCGATAGAATTGTGGGCTATAAAATCAGCCCATTATTGTGGGCGAAAGTAAAGCGAGGTTTAAGTGCGGGTAGAGTACAGTCTGTGGCTCTACGTATTATTGCAGATAGAGAGGATGAAATCAATAGGTTTATTCCGGATGAATTCTGGAATCTAGATGCAGTAGTCGATGTAAGTGGCGAGAAAAAATCCATTACAGCTAAATTTTATGGAAAAGACAAGAAACAGACAATTCAATCAAAGGAAGAGCTCGATGCGATTCTTGCTGAGTTAAAGGGAGCAGAATTTAATGTGGCTGATATCAAAACTGGAGAGAGAGTTCGAAAGGCGCCATTACCATTTACCACGAGTACATTACAACAAGAGGCTTCAAAACAATTGAATTTTGCAACGTCTAAGACAATGCGAATTGCGCAACAATTGTATGAGGGGGTCAGCATAAGTGGACAAGGAACAGTAGGTTTGATTACATATCTACGTACTGATTCCACGCGAATTGCAGAGACAGCCGATTCTCAAGCTAGAGATTATATTTCTAAGACCTATGGGTCAGACTATGTTATATTTAATCGAAAAGGTAAAGAGGACAGCAAAAAAATTCAAGATGCGCATGAGGCGATTCGTCCAACTGATATTGAACGATTACCATCTGTGATAAAGGAATCTTTATCCCGAGACCAATTCCGTTTATATCAATTGATTTGGAAACGTTTCGTGGCGAGCAGAATGAGTCCTGCAAAATATGAAACCATATCAGCTAAAATTTCAGCAAACACATATATATTTACAGCAGCAACATCAAAATTAGTGTTTCCTGGATTCCAAACTGTATATGTAGACCCAGACGACGAGCAACAAAGCAAAGGTAGCGAACTTAATTCCTTAATTATGGATTCTGAATTGAAATTAAAAGAATTTCAGCATGAGCAGCATTTTACTCAACCTCCATCACATTATACTGAAGCTATGCTCATTAAAACCATGGAAGAGTTAGGAATTGGAAGACCGAGTACGTATGCACCGACGATTTCAACTATTATTGCGAGAAGATATGTGGCAAAAGAAAAGAAAACACTGTATATCACAGAAATAGGTGAAGTTGTCAATAACATTATGACACAGGCATTCCCTAAGATTGTCGATGTAAATTTCACGGCAAACATGGAAACCTTATTAGACGAGGTTGAAGAAGGAGATAAGGACTGGAAAGATATACTTAGAGATTTTTATCCAGAATTTTCAAATTCAGTTGAAGTTGCTGAAAAAGAACTCGAGAGTGTTAAGATTGCCGATGAAGTAACGGATGAAATTTGTGAACTATGTGGAAGAAATATGGTAATCAAATATGGACCACATGGAAAGTTTTTAGCATGCCCCGGATTTCCAGAATGTAGAAATACAAAACAGTTATTAGAAAAAATCGGTGTAAAATGTCCCAAGTGTGGAAAAGAAGTAGTTTTGCGCAAAACGAAAAAGGGCCGAAAGTATTATGGGTGTGAGACAGGAGCCGATTGTGAATTTATCTCATGGCAGAAGCCATCGGAAGAAAATTGCCCAACATGCAATGAGTATTTAACAGAAAAAGGTAACAAATTAGTCTGCTCAAACCCAAAATGTGGTTATTCAAGGAATAAAAAATGATTTTTTCATTAATTTTTCCTGAATAATGTTGAATAGTTATAAATTGTGTGATAATATTCATTTGTAGAAACAAATTATTCAACAATACTATTTTGGAGGAAGATAAATGAGTGTACAATTATTAGACAAAACAAGAAAAATTAACAAACTGCTTCACAATAACGACGCTAGCAAAGTTGTTTTCAGTGATATATGTGAAGTATTGACATCTATTTTAGATTCTAGTGTATTGGTTGTCAGCAAAAAGGGAAAAGTATTGGGTGCAAGTCAATCGACAAATGTACCAACAATTAAAGAATTATTGAAAGACCAAGTTGGTGGATTTATTGATGAGATGCTCAATGAGCGTATGTTAAATATTCTGTCTACAAAAGAAAATGTAAATTTACAAACACTAGGATTTAGTGTAGAGAGTGTTGATGGTTTCCAAGCGATTATCGTACCGATTGACATCGCTGGCGAAAGATTGGGAACAGTGTTTATGTATAAACACAATGAGTACTATGACATAGACGATATAATATTAAGCGAATATGGAACTACTGTGGTTGGACTTGAAATGTTACGTTCCGTGAATGAGGAGAGTGCAGAAGAAGCAAGAAAAGAGCAAATCGTTCAATCTGCGATTAGCACACTATCATTTTCAGAACTAGATGCCGTTTCACATATATTCGATGAATTAGAAGGTGACGAGGGAATTCTTGTAGCAAGTAAGATTGCTGACAGAGTTGGAATTACTCGATCTGTAATCGTAAATGCATTACGTAAATTCGAAAGTGCAGGAGTGATTGAATCACGTTCATCGGGAATGAAAGGCACATATATTAAGGTGGTTAATGATCATCTGTTTGTTGAATTAGAAAGATTAAAAGCTGAAAAAGAAGCAAGAAAAGAAGGAAAGAATTAAACTTTTTAAAACAATGAAAACTTTAGACAGGGCATTTTACGCTCTGTCTAATTTTTTGAAAGGTATGGTTATTAAGATGATTTGTGGAGAATGTGGAGTACTACAAGCGAAAAAAAGCTTTCGAATAGGAGTAGAACGAGATAGAAGTGAATACTTATGTGAGATATTAAATTATATAGAACATGAGAATAAGCTCATCCTTAAAGTTGAAAGTAGTGCGTTGAAGAATATATCTTTGGATTTTGAATATGAATGTAGAATTAATGAGGACAAGGACACGGTTTCTTGCAAGGGGAATGTAGTAGAGCGATATCAGAGTGAAGAAGGAAGTGTAGTTGTCTTTAATATAAAAAAAGGAATTTATAAAATCTTAACATAAAGATAGTTGACAAATGAAAAAAATAATGATATTTTATTAATAAATGAATTAGCACTCATATTGGTTGAGTGCTAATAATATATAAGGAGGACATAGAATGAATTTATTACCATTAGGTGACAGAGTAGTTTTAAAACAAGTAATTGCAGAAGAAACAACAAAATCAGGAATTGTGATTCCTGGTCAAGCAAAAGAAAAACCACAACAAGCAGAAGTAGTGGCTGTAGGGCAAGGTGGCATGATTGAGGGGAAAGAAGTAGAAATGGTTGTCAATGTTGGCGATACAGTTATTTATTCAAAATATGCAGGTACAGAAGTAGAGCTTGATGATGTAGAATATATTATTGTAAAACAAAACGATATATTAGCGGTTGTAAAATAGGAGGATGATAGAATGGCAAAAGAAATTAAATTTGGTGCTGAGGCTAGAAATGCCTTAGAGTCAGGCGTGAATCAGTTAGCGAACACAGTGCGGGTTACTTTGGGACCAAAGGGGCGTAATGTTGTTTTAGATAAATCTTTTGGAGCGCCACTTATTACAAATGATGGTGTTACAATTGCAAAAGAAATTGAGTTAGAAGATGCATTCGAGAATATGGGAGCACAATTAATTCGTGAAGTGGCTTCTAAGACAAACGATGTTGCTGGAGATGGAACAACAACAGCGACTGTTTTGGCACAAGCAATGGTTCATGAAGGCATGAAAAATCTTGCAGCTGGTGCTAATCCAATCGTGCTTAGAAAAGGAATGAAGAAAGCGACTGAATGTGCAGTGAAATCAGTAGCTTCTATGAGTAGTAAGGTGAAAGATAAAGAACAAATCGCAAAAGTAGCGACTGTTTCATCAGGAGATGAGTCTGTAGGAATTATGGTTGCAGATGCAATGGAGAAAGTTTCTAATGATGGAGTTATTACAATTGAAGAATCTAAGACAATGAAGACAGAATTAGATTTGGTTGAAGGAATGCAATTTGACCGTGGATACATCTCGGCATATATGGCAACTGATATGGAGAAGATGGAAGCGAACCTTGATGAGCCTTATATTTTAATCACAGATAAGAAAATAACAAATATCCAAGACTTATTGCCAGTGCTGGAGCAGATTGTTCAATCAGGAGCAAGATTATTAATCGTTGCAGAGGATATCGAAGGGGAAGCCTTAACAACATTAATCGTTAATAAGCTTCGCGGAACATTCAATGTTGTTGCAGTAAAAGCACCAGGTTATGGAGATAGAAGAAAGGCAATGCTTGAAGACCTTGCTATTCTAACAGGCGGTCAAGTGATTTCTGAAGAGTTGGGATTAGACTTAAAAGAAACAACTATGGAGCAATTGGGTCGTGCAAAATCGGTAAAAGTTCAGAAAGAAAATACAGTTATTGTAGATGGATATGGAGACAAAGGGGCAATTGATGGAAGAATTGGTCAAATCAAGTCTCAAATTGAAGAGACTACATCTGAGTTTGATAAGGAAAAGCTCCAAGAGAGATTAGCCAAACTTGCTGGTGGCGTTGCAGTTATTCGTGTTGGTGCAGCGACTGAGACAGAGATGAAAGAAGCAAAACTTCGTATGGAAGATGCATTGAATGCGACACGTGCGGCAGTGGAAGAGGGAATCATTGCAGGCGGTGGCTCGGCATATATCCATGCATCAAAAGAAGTTGCAAAATTAGTTGATACTCTAGATGGAGATGAGAAAACAGGTGCAAAGATTATCTTAAAGGCACTAGAAGCTCCATTATATCATATTACTGCTAATGCAGGATTGGAAGGCTCTGTAATTATCAATCATGTGAAAGAATCAGAAGTGGGCATTGGATTCGATGCTTACAAAGAAGAGTATGTGGATATGGTTGAAGCAGGAATTTTAGACCCGGCTAAAGTAACAAGAAGTGCATTGCAAAATGCGACAAGCGTAGCATCCACTTTATTGACAACAGAGTCAGTTGTTGCCAATATCAAAGAGGATATTCCACCAATGCCAGCAAATCCTGGAATGGGAATGATGTAATTATTAGATGGAACAAATATGAGATTATTGCGAGGTGAAGTGTCACCTCGCATTTTAAATACATGTTACTTTTTTGAATAATTGGATTTTTATATTTGATATGTGGACATTTTATAAAAATTTTGGTAGAATGTTATACAGACATTCGGAGGTGAAATATGGGCGATATTTATGTAGAACAATTAATTAAGACAAAGATGGCAGGACAACCTGTGTATATCAGAATTGGAGCGATAGCTCTGACCGTAGTGTGTATTTTTCTTGGACTTACAATGATACCACTTCTTCTAACAGTCGGAATTGGACTAGCAGTGGTTGATATTTTTTTGTTCAAAGATTCGACAATGGAGTACGAATATATTTATATGAATGGAGACATTGATGTAGATAGAATCATTGCAAAGCAAAGAAGAAAGAGAATGATGTCATTTCAATTGGAAGACATGGTTGTGATTGCTAAAGCTAATTCAGGAGAGGTGAAACCTTACCAAAAAATCAAGGTATACGATTTCTCTTCAGCTACAGATAATCAAAACACATACAAGATGATTGTATCTAAATCAGGTACGATGGAAGCGATTCTTTTTGAACCAAATGAAAAGATAATTCAGGATATGAAAAGACGAGCTCCAAGAAAAGTATTTACAGCATAAAATTGGTTCTTGACAACAGGAGTAGAATTTTGTAGTATTACATTTATACATTTAGAGCAAAATATGAAAGTGAGGAACAAAAATGGGTAGAATTATTGGTGAAGGAATTACCTTTGATGATGTGTTATTAATACCTAGATATTCAGAAGTTTTACCAAATGAAATCGACTTATCAACAAACTTGACTAAGAAGATTCGTTTGAATATCCCAATGTTAAGCGCAGGGATGGATACAGTAACTGAGCATCGCATGGCGATTGCAATGGCACGCCAAGGTGGAATTGGTATTATACATAAGAATATGTCGATTCAACAACAAGCGGATGAAGTGGATAAGGTAAAGCGTTCAGAAAATGGGGTAATTACAGATCCATTCTATCTATCTCCAGATCATACATTAGGTGATGCGAATGACCTGATGGCAAAATTCAGAATCTCAGGGGTACCAATCACAGAAGGGAAGAAATTAGTAGGGATTATCACAAATCGTGATTTAAAATTCGAAACAGATTTTTCCAAGAAGATTAGAGAATCGATGACATCTGAGGGATTGATTACAGCAAAAGAAGGTATTACTATAGAAGAGGCAAAACAAATCCTTGCAAAGGCGAGAAAAGAGAAGCTACCTATTGTTGATGATAACTTCCATTTAAAAGGATTAATTACAATTAAAGATATTGAAAAGCAAATCAAGTATCCGGATTCAGCGAAAGATGAACAAGGTCGTTTATTATGTGGTGCAGGAGTTGGAATTACAGCAAACTGTTTAGACCGTGTTGCTGCATTGGTGGAAGCAAAGGTTGACTGTATCGTGCTAGATTCGGCACATGGTCATTCAGCGAATGTAATCAAGGCAGTGAAGATGGTAAAAGAGGCTTATCCAGAGCTGCAAGTAATTGCAGGTAATGTGGCTACGGGAGATGCAACTCGTGATTTGATTTTAGCAGGGGCAGACGCAGTAAAGGTAGGGATTGGCCCTGGCTCGATCTGTACGACTCGTGTAGTAGCTGGAATTGGTGTGCCTCAAATCTCTGCAGTTATGTCTTGTTATGAAGTGGCAAAAGAGTATGGAGTTCCAGTTATCGCAGATGGTGGAATTAAATACTCGGGAGATATGACAAAGGCGATAGCAGCTGGAGCGAGTTTATGTATGATGGGAAGTATTTTCGCAGGATGTGATGAATCTCCGGGAGAATTTGAATTATTCCAAGGTAGAAAATACAAAGTATATAGAGGAATGGGATCTATAGCTGCGATGGAAAATGGAAGTAAGGATAGATACTTCCAAGAGAATGCAAAGAAGCTTGTACCAGAGGGTGTAGAAGGAAGAGTTGCATATAAAGGAACAGTAGAAGATACTATATTCCAATTAATCGGTGGTCTTCGCTCAGGAATGGGGTATTGTGGAACCGCAACAATTGAATCGTTGATAGAAAATAGTGAGTTTGTGAAAATCTCCGCAGCCTCATTAAAAGAAAGTCATCCACATGACATCCATATAACAAAAGAAGCGCCAAACTATAGCGTGGATCAATAATTTAGAATCATTAACCATAGAAATGCTAGAAGTAAGAGCAGAGCTCTCACTTCTAGCATTTCTATTTTTTTGTTCTAAAACCATTGTCCTTTCATATATTTAACAAAGAGGAGAGATGGCTATGATTAGAGAACAGATTATTAAAGTGTTACCGACACGAATACGAGAAAACAAGATTTGGGAACAAATTGACTTTCGGAGAATTCAAGAAATACGAATAAGGGCAAATCAACCCCTTTATATCTATTGTGATGGCAATCATGAGATACAAGTAGTAGAAGAAATGATATCAAAGGAAGATATCAAAGAAATACTGAATTATGCAAGTAAGTTTTCCTTGTTTGCATTTGAGGATGAAATGAGGCAAGGTTATATTACAATTGAAGGTGGACATAGAATTGGATTTGTAGGCAAGGCGAATATTGAAACTGGTAAGGTGAAAAGTATTCGTTATATCTCATCCATTAATATACGTGTAGCGCATCAAGTTTTAGATTGTGCAAGGAAATACTTAACTTATCTTTTGAGGGGACAAACCATTTGCCACACACTGATTATTTCACCGCCTGGATGTGGAAAAACTACATTCTTAAGAGATCTGATTCGCTTGATTTCCAATGGTGTTGGTGGGATAAGAAAAGGTAATATTGCTGTAGTGGATGAAAGGTCAGAAATCGCTGGCTGCTATCAAGGAATTGCTCAAAATGAATTAGGAAAGAGGACGGATATCCTAGATGGCTGTCCAAAGGCGGAGGGGATGCTGATGCTCATTCGAGGAATGTCACCCATGGCAATTGCGATTGATGAGGTTGGTGGAATGGATGAGATTGCAAGCATTCAGTATGCAATGCACTGTGGATGTAAAATGCTTGCTACAGCGCATGGTTACTCCTTAGAGGAGATACGAAATAAACCATTATTCAAAGACTTGCTGAGTATGGAAGGTTTTGAACGTTATTTGATTCTTGGTGACCGAAATCATGTCGGACAAGTAGAAAGGATATATGACAAAAGTGGAAATGTTTTATTTGAAAATGCTTGGTAGTATTCTAATATTTGTCTCGGGAACCTCGATGGGATATCTTTTTTCAAGAGATATTTCAAAAAGATATATAGATTTGCAAGCACTCTTGCACTATTTCACAATTATTAAATCAGATATTACATATGGTGGAGTATCACTGTCAGAAGTGTTTCACCACGTAGAGACATCTTGTAAACCACATCATAGAGAGTGGATGACTTATTTGAATGAGCAGTCGCGAGGGAGTGAGTCTAGAAGTTTTCAACAGATATGGGAGAGAGGGATTGAAGAATATAGACAACAGATATATCTTTCAAAAGAAGAACAACAAGAGCTAGTTGAAATTGGTACAAGTATAGGCGAAGTTGATAAGGAACAACAGATATTAATGTTAAGTTTATATATAAAAAAATTAGAATATAGAATACAAGAATTAAATCAGGAGAAGAAAGCGAAGAAGAAATTATATCAATTATTTGGAGTGGCGGGAAGTTTACTTATCATTGTGATATTACTTTAGGTTTTGGAGGCGGTATGAGCGTTAATTTGATTTTTAGGATAGCGGCAGTTGGTATTTTGGTTTCTCTATTGAGTCAATTATTAAAACAGAGTGGAAGAGAGGAACAGGCATATCTCACAGGGTTTGCGGGTCTGATTCTTGTGCTCACTTGGGTGGTTCCATATATATATGATTTGTTTATGACCATTCAAGCTTTGTTTTCACTTTGAGGACGACAGATGATATTACAAATTGGAATAATTGGAATTATTGGAACTTTACTTGCTATTCAACTTCAAAAAACCAATAAAGAATACACATTGTTGATTGCTATTGCCATTGCTGTCTTCGTATTTATTGCAATATTGAGCGAATTGGAAAAGATTGTGGAAACTGCTCGCGAAATACAAACTATCATGAATATGGACATTCAATATATACAGACAATCCTTAAAATGTTAGGAATTACTTATATCTCAGAGCTTTCAGCTGGGATTTGTAAAGACTCTGGATATGGAAATATTGCGACTCAAATCGAACTGTTTGGTAAAATATCCATTTTAGCACTAAGTATGCCAATTCTCAGAACACTATTGGATACAGTTCAACTGTTTTTGAGTTAGGGGAGAGAAATGTTTGGTTTACAAAAAAAAAATATTAGAATTCTATTATTACTCTGTGTCATAGGTTTAACGAATGAATTCCATTCTATCAGTTATGCAAGTGAATTACAGGGTGAAACTTCTCAGGGAGGAGTGAATATTTCTCAAGTTGAGGAGGATGTTCTAGAAGAATTGGAATTGGATGAGATTGAAGATATTGTAGGAGGTATATTCCCAGCGGCTAAAATATCAATTACAGATATCCTTGATTGCATTATACGTAATGATTTTCGTGAATTGAATGACTTAATCTTCACATATATTACAGAGCAGATATTCTATGAACTCAATTACAATCGAAGCACATTGATTCATGTTATGATATTGGCAATTTTTGCCGCTTTATTCTCAAATTTTTCGAATGCATTTGGAAACGAACAAATTGCTAGTGTAGGGTTCTATGTGGTTTACCTGCTTTTGGTTATGGTTACCATGCAATCATTTAAAGTGATTGTGGATTCTATTATTGTTAATGTAAACGACTTATTGAGGTTTATGACTGTATTATACCCAGCGTATTTCTTATCCATTGCGCTTGCTACAGGAACTAGTTCCGCAGTTGTTTTTTATAATTTGGCCTTGTTGTATATTTTTTTGGTAGAGTTTTTGATTCTGAGTTTGGTTTTGCCATTTATCAATACTTATATGGTGGTACAGGTTTTAAGTTATCTTACGATGGAAAATAGGCTGTCCAAATTGGCAGATTTGATTCGAACTCTGATTCAATGGGTGTTGAAGGCCATGGTGACAGGTGTTGTAGGGCTTAATATCGTGCAAAGCCTATTAGCACCCTCTATTGATCAAGTGCAGCGAAGTGTATGGCTCAGAGGAACAGAAGCAATTCCAGTGGTAGGAGATGCGATGGGAGGCACGGCAGAGGTGATATTAGGTACATTGCAATTGATTAAGAATGGTGTCGGTGTTTTGGGGTTGGTACTCTGTGCACTTATTATTTGTGGACCGCTGGTACAGATGTTGATTTTGACATTGTTATATAAATTGATTGGGGCAATTGTGGAGCCGATTTCTGACAAACGTATTACGGGATGCATCGGTGGATTCGGGGATGGATGTGAAATGTTGTTAAAGGTGATTATCAGTGTTGGGGCCTTGTTTTTGATTACTATTGCGATTATTACAGCATCCACATAAGAGGGTTATGTTTGAATATATTTATGAGTGGATTACAAATTTTTCTTTTTACTTAATTCTGATGACAGCTTTGGTGCAAGTGTTGCCGAGTAAATCGTACAAAAAATATGTGCAATTTTATGTGGGACTTGTGGTGATTTTAATGCTGCTTAGCCCAATGCTTAAAATACTAGGATTAGAAGATGGTGTTACAGCTCTTTATTATAAGAATACTTATCGAATGGAATTGGATGAAATTGAGGATATAACAGAATATTTAAACGAGGTGCAACTAGATGGATATCTTACCGAGCAATTTGAAGCAGAAGTTGATGAACATGAATAAAAAACAGTGGTTGATTGTATTATTAATTGGAATCCTTCTAATCATCATTGCGATTCCGATTGAGCCCACACCAACGGAAGTTGATACAGTTTTAAGCGATACAGAATCCACAAGCGTTAGAATGACAGAGGATTACAAGACACAGATGGAGAATCAACTAGAGGAAATTCTATCTCAAGTAACAGGTGTGGGTACAGTACAGGTAATGATAACGCTGGATGCAACGGAAGAAAAAATTGTAGAAAAGGATACAGACATGCAAGAGCAGGAAATGCAGGAACATACAGTTTATGAGGATGAAAGTGATGGACAGACTCCTTATGTGAAACAAGAGATCTATCCCATTGTGGAAGGGGTGTTAGTGATCGCACAAGGTGGGGACAATGCAGTGATAATTGAAAATATTACTGAGGCGATTCAAGCATTATTTGAAGTAGACACGCATAAGATTAAAATAATGAAAATGAAATAATCACGAGGAGGAATAAAACGTGAAAAAAATCATGAGCAAGAATCAAATTCTTATTACGACATTGGCTTTAATGGTGGCAGTGGCAGGATACTTAAACTACTCAGGGGCGATTTTTCCAGTAGCAGGCGAAGAGGTGGTAGAGACCAATAACGATTTGGTGAATCAGGAACTTCTGGATATTTCGGATGAAGATGTACTTTTAGAAACAGAAAGTGATATCGAAAGTTTAGATACAGATTTAACAGCAGGTGTAGAAGAGAAAGAAGGGACTCCAGGAGAGGCAGTGTTGACTAGTGGAGGCGCGACAGAAACTATTGCAGCAGCAAAAGTTTCTAGAGAACAGGTTCGAGCATCGAGTAAAGAAACCTTACAAGCAATCATTGATAATGACCAGCTGGAGAATGAACAAAAAGAGATTGCACTCAATCAATTGATGGAAATGACATATCTAGCCGAGCTTGAAGTGACGATAGAAACTTTATTAGCGGCCAAGGGATTTGATGAGGTTGTTGTGACTTTAATCGAAGATGCCGCAGATGTTGTAGTGGCAAGAGAAGAACTTTCAGATGCAAATCGAGCACAGATTGAAGATATTGTAATTCGAAAGACTGGAATTGCTGCTGAAAAAATTGTGATTACCCCTATTCAAGACATGGAATAATTGGTATAATAGAAAAGTTGTAATAAATAGAGAATCTTGTTTAGATAAAAGAGTGAAGTACAAGATATAAGGAGTAGTATAGAGTGAGTAATATTAGAGAAGAAATTAAAAAGAGACGAACATTTGCGATTATTTCCCATCCGGATGCTGGTAAAACCACATTGACAGAAAAGTTCTTGTTATATGGAGGGGCGATTAATCAAGCTGGATCGGTAAAAGGAAAGGCAACATCTAAGCATGCAGTATCTGACTGGATGGAGATAGAGAAAGAAAGAGGGATTTCGGTTACCTCGTCGGTTTTACAATTCGAGTATGATGATTATTGTATTAATATCTTAGATACTCCTGGACATCAAGACTTCTCGGAAGATACATACCGTACTTTAATGGCTGCGGACTCTGCGGTTATGGTAATTGATGCATCAAAAGGGGTAGAGGCACAGACGAGGAAGTTATTTAAGGTATGTGTGATGCGTAAAATTCCTATTTTTACATTTATTAACAAAATGGATCGCGAAGCAAGAGATACCTTTGATTTATTAGATGAAATAGAAAAAGAGCTTGGAATAGCAACTTGTCCGATTAACTGGCCGATTGGCTCGGGAAAAGCGTTCAAGGGAGTTTACGATCGTGCAGATGAGCATATTGAATTATTCTCAGACACGAAAAAAGGTACGTCCATGGGAGAGGTTCTAAAGATTAAGTTGGAGGGGTCTCAAGAAAATATTGGGGAATCCGCATACGAATTGCTCAGTGAGGAAATTGAATTATTAGATGGAGCAAGTGCGGAATTCGATCAGGAATTGATTAACCAAGGGGAGTTATCGCCCGTGTTCTTTGGTTCTGCCCTTACAAACTTTGGTGTGGAAACATTTTTACAGCATTTCCTAAAGATGACAAGTTCTCCATTATCACGGAAGTCGGATCAGGGAGAAATCAATCCCCTTGAGAATGCTTTTTCGGCATTTGTATTTAAAATTCAAGCAAATATGAATAAGTCGCACAGGGACCGAATTGCGTTTATGAGAATCTGTTCAGGAGAATTTGAGGCTGGTATGGAAGTGTATCATATGCAAGGTGGGAAAAAGGTACGCCTGTCACAGCCACAACAATTAATGGCGAGTGAAAGAAAGATGGTAG
Source organism: uncultured Lachnospiraceae bacterium (assembly GCA_964367905.1). Lineage (GTDB taxonomy): Bacteria > Bacillota > Clostridia > Lachnospirales > Lachnospiraceae > CAUPWF01. The sequence continues at coordinate 12,821 of CAYIZP010000009.1, read as the reverse complement.
AGAAGGCCTATGGTGGAGACATCATTGGTGTATTCGATCCAGGAATTTACTCTATAGGAGATACTTTGACGGTCGGTGCAGAGAGATTCTGTTACGAGGGAATTCCGACTTTTGCACCAGAGCATTTTGCAAGAGTGCGCCAAGTAGATACCATGAAGCGTAAACAATTTATCAAAGGGATCAATCAGATTGCACAAGAGGGGGCAATTCAAATATTCCAAGAATATAATACAGGAATGGAAGAGATAATAGTAGGGGTAGTAGGTGTTCTTCAATTTGACGTATTAAAATATCGATTGGAAAACGAATACAACGTTGAAATTCGGATGGAAAATTTACCATATGAACATATCCGCTGGATTGAAAACAAAGAGATTGATATGGATAAGATTATTGGGACTTCTGATATGAAGAAAATCAAAGATTTAAAAGAGAGACCATTATTATTATTTTCACATGAATGGAGCATTCGAATGACACTAGAACGTAACGAAGGATTAGAGTTATCAGAGTTTGGACGTTCATAGAAATTAAGAAAAAATATTTGCAAATCTCTTAGGATTTGTTATAATAGTCACAAGTGAAAAAAGAAACTGAGCCGTGTAGGAGGACATAAAATGGATAAGAATGAGAGAAGCACATATAGCATTCCAGGTCAATTAGAATTGGGTGAGGTGCAGGTGGCTGATGATGTGGTGTCCGTCATTGCTGCGATTGCAGCAACAGAGGTGACTGGCGTTGCATCTATGGCTGGAAATGTGAGTAGCGACATCATCAGCAAGCTTGGCATGAGAAATCTGTCTAAGGGTGTGAAGGTTGATGTGTTGGAGGGCGTTGTGACTGTATTCCTAGCAATCAATATCAAATATGGATATGCGATTATGGAAGTATCAGCGAATGTTCAAGACAAGGTTAAGTCAGCTATTGAGACAATGACAGGTTTACATGTTGCAGATGTGAATGTGAAGATTGCATCGGTAGAAATGGAGTAAATACAGGAGTTGTTAAGGAATGCCTCTTATCCGACGGTGGTTGGGTTAGAGGCAATATTTAACAATGGGAAGAGGAGAAGATATGACACGTTCACAACAGAGGGAACATGCCTTTAAGATTGTGTTTAAAATACAATTTTCGAATGTAGAGGAAATGAAGGAACAGATAGAACTTTATTTTATGACAGAGGGGATTACAGATTCAGAAGATACCCTGTTTATAGAAGAGCGTTGTATCGGTGTATTAGAGCATCTAGATATTATAGATGAGATGTTAAACGACAGAACAGCTGGTTGGAAAACACATAGAATGAATAAGGTGGATTTGGCAATTTTAAGACTGGCTTATTATGAGATAAAATACGATGAGTCCATACCAAACAAGGTGGCGATCAATGAAGCAGTAGAGTTGGCAAAGAAATATAGTAGTGATGAAGGACCCGCATTCATCAATGGAGTGCTCGCAAAATTACTATAATCAGGAGTTGGCATGAAAACAGTTTATACAGTAAAACAGGTGAATGAATATATAAAAAACATGCTAGAACAAGATTTCTTACTAAATCGTTTGTACGTGAAAGGGGAAGTGTCCAACTGTACATATCATGGATCTGGACATATTTATTTTTCGCTAAAGGATGAATCAGGTACAATATCATGTGTTATGTTTGCAGGTCAGAGAAGTGGACTAGCTTTCAAGATGAAGGTTGGAGATCAAGTGGTTGTTCTCGGAAGAGTTTCGGCATATCCTAGATCTGGAAGCTATCAAGTTTATGCAAATGAAATCATCCCAGACGGTGGCGGATTGTTGCATGAAAGATTTGAAGCATTAAAAAGAGAATTAAGTGAAATGGGCATGTTTGAGGCAGAGTATAAGAAGGCAATTCCAGCATACGTCCAAACCATTGGCGTGGTTACAGCCCCTACTGGAGCTGCTGTTCAGGATATCATCAACATTGTGCAGAGAAGAAATCCATATGTACAAATTGTGTTATACCCAGCGATTGTTCAGGGAGAACAAGCAGCACAAAGTATTGTGGAAGGGATTCGGACGTTAGAAAGAGTTGTGGAGCCAGACGTAATGATTGTGGGGCGTGGTGGCGGTTCTATGGAAGACCTATGGGCATTTAATGAAGAAATAGTAGCACGTGCAATTTTTGAGTGTTCCATTCCAATTATCTCGGCAGTAGGACATGAAACAGATACGACAATTGCGGATTATGTGGCAGATATGAGGGCGCCGACTCCGTCGGCTGCTGCGGAACTTGCTACATTTGAATATCAAACATTCTATGCAAACTTAGAAGAGAAGAAAAATAAAATGTATCAAGTGATATGCCAGCATATTACCATGCAAAAGCAAAAATCAGAGCAAAAATTAATGCAATTGAAGTATTTGCATCCTCAAAATCGATTAAGAGAACAACAACATCGACTATTGGAAATCGAGGAAAAATTACAGAACTATATGCAGGGGATTATGGAGCGGAAACGCCATCGACTAGAGGTGTTGATTACACAATTGAAAGGTCTATCACCTTTGGACAAGATCAGTAAGGGATATGGGTATGTTCAAACAGAGGATGGAAATGGTTTGCTAGACATCACGAAGATAAAAGCTGATGATGCGATTAAAATTACTATGTCTAGTGGTGTCGTCGATGCAAAGGTAATGAAAGTTGAAATAGGAGAATTAAATGAGCACAAAAAAAGAACAGAATGAAAATATAGAGAAATTATTTGAAAATATGGATGCTATCATTCAAGAATTAGAATCCCCAGATATTTCCTTAGAAAAGTCGTTTGAGCTTTACCAAGAGGGAATGAAAACAGTGAAATTGTGTAATGATAAGATTAGTTTGATCGAGAAAAAAGTACAAGTCTTAAATCAGAATGGAGAGTTGAATGACTTTTAGGGAAGAACAAGAGACAAAAGTTGAGAAAATTGAGGGGGTTTTAGTTGAAAACCTCCCATTGACTGGAGATAAGCAAGCTCTGATATTTGAAAGTATGGAGTATGCACTTATGGCAGGTGGGAAGAGGATTCGTCCCATGCTTATGCAAGAGGTGTATCAGTTGTTTGGTGGGACAGGTAAGGAAATTGAATATTTTCTTACAGCCATAGAGATGATTCATACCTATTCCTTGGTTCATGATGATCTTCCTGCTATGGATGATGATGATTATCGTCGCGGAAGAAAGACCACACATATTGTCTATGGAGAAGATATGGGAATCCTAACTGGTGATGCTTTATTAAACTATGCATTTGAGATTGCAACAAAGGCATTTGACCTTCCTGGTGTTGATAGCAAAAGAGTAGGAAGGGCACTTCAAGCCTTATCGCGAAAAGCAGGTGTATTTGGGATGATTGGGGGACAGGTAGTGGATGTGAAGTCATCTGGTCAACAAATCAATTCAGACACCTTGGATTTTATCTTTCAATTAAAAACGAGTGCATTAATTGAAGCTCCGATGATGATCGGTGCAATATTAGCTGGTGCAGAGGAAGAACAAATCCAAGAGATGGAAGAGGTGGGTAGGCTTGTTGGGATGGCATTTCAGATTCAAGACGATATTTTAGATGTTACAGCAACAACAGAAACCCTAGGAAAGCCTGTACTAAGTGACGAAAAAAATCAAAAGACAACCTATGTTACGCTACATGGTCTAGAAGCGGCTAAAATTGCAGTTGCATCTTATTCGGAAAAAGCAATTGAAATACTAGAACATCAGGTTAGAAGAAATGAGTTCTTAGAAACACTCATACATTCGTTGATTCACAGAGGGAAGTAGAACCAGAAAGGTTTTGTATGGTACTAGATAAGATAGTAAAAGAAAATGACATAAAGAGACTCAATGAAGAAGAACTGAATAAATTGGCGAAAGAAATCCGTAGATTTTTAGTGAAGAAAATCAGTTTGACGGGTGGTCATCTCGCATCCAATCTTGGTGTTGTCGAGTTAACTATGGCATTACATCTCTCGCTTGATTTGCCAAAAGATAAAATTATCTGGGATGTAGGACATCAATCCTATACACATAAATTATTGACTGGTCGACGAGAGGGTTTCGATGAGTTGAGAAAATATGGTGGAATGAGTGGGTTTCCGAAAAGGAAAGAGAGTCCTTGCGACTCTTTTGACACGGGGCATAGTTCTACATCTATATCGGCAGGTTTAGGGTATGTGGTCGGTAGTGAAATACAGAAAGAAAACTATCGAGTTGTTTCAGTAATCGGAGACGGTTCACTTACTGGAGGAATGGCATATGAGGCGTTAAACAATGCTTCCGCATTGAAGAAAAATTTTATTATTATCTTGAATGATAACAATATGTCTATTTCCTCCAATGTAGGAGGAATGTCAAAATATCTAGATGGAATCCGTACCAACTTAACTTATCATGAAATCAAGAGTAATGTGGAAAGAACCTTGATGAGTATTCCAAAATATGGAAAAGCAGTGGTGGACAAAGTTCGAAAGACTAAGAATGGTATCAAGCAGTGGTTTGTTCCAGGTATGTTCTTTGAGGATATGGGCATTACATATCTTGGCCCAGTCAATGGACATGATTTGCAAAGCATGATCCGAGTTCTAGAAGAAGCGAAAAATGTAAAAGGATCTGTTTTGGTTCATGTACTCA
>CAYIZP010000009.1:0-8084 GCA_964367905.1 uncultured Lachnospiraceae bacterium | reverse complement strand
CGAGTTCTAGAAGAAGCGAAAAATGTAAAAGGATCTGTTTTGGTTCATGTACTCACGACGAAAGGAAAAGGCTATAAACCAGCGGAGCAAAAGCCTGATAAATTTCACGGGACAGGACCATTTGAGGTGAAAACTGGAAATAAAAAAGAAACAACAGCAAAAAAAAGCTATACAGACATATTTGGCGAGACATTATGCAAGGTAGCTAAGAATGATTCGCGGATTGTTGCAATCACGGCTGCAATGGAAGATGGAACAGGTCTTTCGCAGTTCAAAAAGGAATATCCAAAACGGTTCTTCGATGTAGGAATTGCGGAGGAGCATGCGGTTACATTTGCAGCAGGATTAGCTGCATCAGGTTTGCATCCGGTTGTAACCCTGTATTCTTCGTTCCTACAACGTGCATATGATCAAGTGATTCATGATGTGTGCTTACAGAATTTGCCAGTTGTTTTTGCAATTGACCGTGCTGGACTAGTAGGAAGTGACGGAGAGACACATCAGGGAATCTTTGATGTATCCTTTTTATCTAATATTCCAAATTTGACGATATTGGCGCCAAAAAATGGGTGGGAATTGGAACAGATGTTGGAGTTTGCGTTTTCCTATGAAGGTCCGATAGTAATTAGGTACCCACGGGGAGATGCATATGTTGGACTAAAAGAGTTTGTAGCGCCGATTACTTATGGTAGAAGTGAAATCCTTTATGAAGAAGAACAGATTGCTTTGCTACCACTTGGACATATGATGGAAGCGGGTGCGGGTGTAAGAAACAGATTGAAGGATATTGGATATGAATGTTCATTGATGAATCCAAGATTTGTGAAGCCGATAGATTTGGAGATGCTTAAGCTGATAGAAAAAGACCACGAATTACTCGTAGTTATTGAGGAAAACTTACTTGCTGGTGGCTTAGGATCTAACATTCAAATGATGGTAGAAAAAAATAATCTCAACCTTCATGTGATGGAGTTGGGAATTGAGGACGATTATATTGAGCATGGCTCTATCGAGGAGTTACGAAGAGAAGTATTGTTGGATGAAGAATCCATTGTGAAGCAAATTGTTACAAAGTATATTAGCATAACTGGCAATGGATACAAGGAAAAGATTGAGGTAATATGAAAGAGCGATTGGATGTGTTGTTGGTAAAGCGAAATCTAGCAGAATCCCGAGAAAAAGCAAAGGCAATTATCATGTCTGGAAATGTCTTTGTCGAAGGGGAACGTGAAGATAAGGCAGGAACCACATTTGTAGAAGAAGTAAACATAGAAATAAAAGGAAAGCAAATGCCGTATGTCAGCAGAGGCGGATATAAGCTAGAGAAGGCAATGGAGTCGTTCTCTTTAAATCTTGAGGGGAAAGTTTGCTCGGATGTGGGATCATCTACAGGAGGATTTACAGACTGCATGTTGCAAAATGGAGCGGTAAAAGTTTTTTCAATAGATGTAGGGCGAGGGCAGTTGGCATGGAAACTCAGAAACGATGAGAGAGTCGTTTGTATGGAGAAGACGAATATCCGTTATGTAACTCCGGAGGATATCGGAGAACCTGTAGATTTTTCTTCGATAGATGTGTCTTTTATTTCTCTAGAAAAGGTCTTGCAACCGATTGTGAATTATCTTACTCAAGAAGGGGAAATCGTTGCACTCATCAAACCACAATTTGAAGCTGGAAGAGAGAAGGTTGGAAAAAAAGGGGTGGTGAGGGAAATTGAAACTCACTATGAAGTGGTCAATCGAATTATTGACTACGTTGGAACGATTGATTTATCTGTATTAGATCTGACGTATTCACCGATTAAGGGGCCAGAAGGAAATATTGAGTACTTGATATATTTGAAAAAAGAAAAAGACTCAAGTAAGATTCAAAATGATAAAATTGATTATAAAAAGGTTGTAGAGGAAGCATTTGCTACCTTGTAAATCTAGACAGAATTGAAGTGATATAGGCGGGATGAATATATGAAGCATTTTTATATTGTGGTCAATACAATCAAGGATATTGATTTTCGTGTGGCAGATGAAATTGTCACCTTGATTGAAACGCTGGGCGGCAGCGCGTTTTATCGAAGAGAAGGTGCTCCAACAAAGGAAGAGTTGGAGCAAGTAGAGTGTATCATCACACTAGGAGGAGATGGAACACTCATTCAAGCTGCACATAAACTTGTGGACTACCGTATTCCTTTTGTCGGAATTAATATTGGGACATTAGGATATCTTACAGAAATTGAATATGATTCAATCAACGAGGAGATTGAGAAGTTAGTATGTGAGACTCCATATATTGAACATCGAATGGTTTTGAATGGTCAAGTAGATGGAAGTGATTTGGAGATTGCATTGAATGATATCGTGGTAACCCGTGATGGCCCACTACGAATTATGAAATTCAGTATCTATGTAAATGGAGAGTATTTACACTCTTATAGAGGTGATGGTATCATTATTTCGACGCCTACTGGTTCTACAGGATATAATATGTCGGCTGGAGGGCCCATTGTAGAACCGACAGCGTCCGCCATTGTGTTAACTCCCATTTGTTCCCATAGTCTAGACAATCGAAGCATTGTATTATCGGCAGAAGACATCATCGAAGTGGAAGTGGAAAATGAACGTGGAGAAGAGTCAAGAGCTCTAATCAGCTATGATGGAGGAACGGATTATTATCTTGAAACAGGCAAAAGGGTTAAGATTATACGGTCGCAGCAATCGGTACAATTAGTGAAACTGAGTAGTGTCAGTTTCCTTGAGACATTACGAAGGAAGATGAAGGGGTTTTCTTAATGAAGAGTGAAAGACATGATAAAATTATTAAGCTAATCAATCAATATGAAATTGAAACCCAGGAAGAACTGGTGGAACGATTGAACCAATCAGGATTTGTAGTAACCCAAGCGACGATTTCGAGAGATATTAGAGACCTAAAGCTGTCTAAGGTGCAGGGAAGTAGTGGGAGACAAAAATACGTGGTTGTACAACAATCGAGCGGTGGACTCAATGAGAAATATATGCGAATCCTGAAGGATGGTTATGTATATATGGATATGGCACAAAATATCCTAGTTATTAAAACAGTGGCGGGAATGGCAATGGCTGTTGCAGCTGCAATTGATGCTATGGCATGGCCTGAAGTGGCTGGTTGTATCGCTGGGGACGATACAATTATGTGTGCAATTCGCAGTGTGGAAGACACTCACACGGTGATGGAGAAGATACGGAAGATTGTGGAATAAATACATTAGAGAGAGTCTGTAGGAGAACATTATGCTTCAAAGTTTACATGTAAAAAATTTAGCTTTGATTGATGAAATTGAAATTGAATTTCAGAGCGGATTGAATATTTTGACTGGAGAGACAGGTGCAGGAAAATCGATTATACTAGGATCCATTCAACTTGCATTGGGTGGAAGATATTCAGCCGATTTACTGAGAAAAGATTGCGACTATGGATTTGTAGAATTGATATTCATAGTAGAAAAAGAGAAGCAATTAGAAGAATTGAAAGAATTAGATATCTATCCAGAAGAGGGGTTAGTAATCCTGAGTCGCAAGCTGATGGATGGGCGAAGTATCAGCAAAATCAATGGTGAAACAGTTACCATGAATTTGTTGAAAAAAGTCGCAACAATTTTAATCGACATCCATGGACAGCATGAGCATCAAACATTGTTGCAGGTGAAAAATCATCTTGCAATCCTAGATGAATATATCGGAGAAGAGTCTCTGAATCTTCGAGAGGAGAATAAGAAGCTCTATAAGGAATATAAGTCATTGGTGGTGGAATTGGAAGAAAATTCCTTGGATGAGGAGAGTCGAAAGAGGGAATTATCATTCTTAGAATTCGAAGCAAAGGAAATCGATGAGGCTAATCTACAAGCGAATGAAGATGATGAATTAGAAGTTGCATATCGAAAGATGGTTAATGCGAAGAAAATCCTGGAACAACTAGAAGAGGCATATCTACATTCTTGTGAACGAAGAGATGGGAATGCTAGTGAGGCGATCAGCCGAAGCCTGCATGCGGTACAAAGTATCAAACAATACGATGATTATATTGAGAATTTATATGAACAGCTCAATGAAATCGACGCGCTGTTGAATGATTTTAATCGTGAATTGGCAGGCTATAAAGATGAGTTGTTTTTTTCTGAAGAAGAATATCAAGAAGTGGAAAGTCGATTGAATTTGTGGAATCATTTGAAGTCAAAATATGGCCAAGGATATGAAGAGATTATGCAATACCACCAAGAAGTTTTGGGCAAGATCGAGAAACTTCAGGATTATGAAACCTATCTGAATCACTTGGACTCAAAAATCGAAGAGAAGAGAATACGATTAGGAGATAAAGCAAAAGAACTATCTGCATCCCGAATGAAACATGCGAAACTTTTGGGAGAAGAGATAAAGAGTCAGCTACAAGATATGAACTTCTTAGACATCCAATTCGAGGTTCGTGTTGAACCAACAGAGGAAATCAAACAAGATGGATGTGATAAGGTAACATTTATGGTATCTATGAATCCAGGAGAAGAAGTGAAATCTATCTCCAATGTGGCTTCAGGTGGAGAACTATCACGAATTATGTTAGCAATCAAGACAGTGCTTGCAGATAGAGAACAGATTGAAACTGCAATTTTCGATGAAGTAGATGCTGGAATCAGTGGAAAAACAGCGACCAAGGTTGGGGAAAAATTAGCTCTAATTGCAAAAAGTAGGCAAGTCATCTGTATTACTCATCTGGCTCAAATAGCAGCACTTGCAAAACAACATTTTATTATAGAAAAAAATGTAAAAAATGGTAAGACCATTACAGAAATTAACTTGCTGAATGAACAAGAATCCATAGAAGAACTAACCAGAATATTAGGCGGAGGAGTTGTTTCTGAGGCTTTAACCAAAAGTGCGATTGAGATGAAGGAATTGGCAAAGTAAAATTTAAACTTATAGGTGTGAAAAAAACCGAATCAACACATAATAAAAACGAGCGATTAGTGCTCGTTTTTTGTGTAATAGGAAACTGTATTTCTGTTACATAATAGACCGCCTCAGGCGGGAACGTGTGGAGGTGTGCGGTTGAAGAATCATATAAAGTGGAATTTTATCTTAACTCTTATATTAGCTATCTTGGTGTATTTTGGTGGTCAAGCGATTTTATTGCAATGGAATGCCCAGGAAGATATCGTTGCAACAGAAGAAGTCAGTACGAATTTGCTCATTGCAGGTGGAATTCCAGTAGGAATCTACATGGATACTAGTGGAATTATGGTTATTAATACCACAACCATACAATCTATAGATGGAAGTGAAGTTGCACCAGCACAAAATATTGTCCAAGCAGGGGACTATATTACTGCAATTAATGGAGTAGAAATCGGAACAAAAAAACAATTATTGGATCAATTAGAAACATTGGAAGATGAGAGTGTGGAATTGAATATTCGACGATCCGATGAAGATATACTAGTGAATTTTGATGCAGTATTATCAGAATCTGGAAATTACATGTTGGGACTATGGGTAAGAGATAACCTGCAAGGACTTGGGACCCTCACTTATGTCGCACCAAATGGAGAGTTTGGTGCTTTAGGACATGGGATTTATGATATCGATACGAGTGAACTCCTAGAAATATCAGAAGGGGAATTATATCAGGCTACCATTAATGGTATCATCAAGGGAGAAAGTGGAGAACCGGGCGGATTAGAAGGTGTTATCGTATATAGTCCAGCTCACAAGCTCGGAACAATTAGTCAAAACACGGAAGTGGGAATCTATGGAAGAGTAGATGATATCGAAGCATTGGAGTTGGACGAACATATCTATCCTATGGGAGAGAGAGAAGAGGTCATGGAGGGAAGTGCATTCATCTTATCGACAATCCAGGATGAAGTAGAGGTGTTTGATATAGAGATTGAACAGATCAACCGATTCGAAACAGAAGTCAATAAAGGGATGATTGTCAGAGTGGTAGATGAAGACCTCCTGTCTATGACAGGTGGTATCATTCAGGGAATGTCAGGATCACCGATCATTCAGAATGGGAAGATTATCGGAGCAGTGACGCATGTGTTTGTAAATGACCCTACTCGTGGGTATGGGATCTTTATTGAGAATATGCTAGATAATTCTAAATGAAAATATTTGGGTATTTATGACTATTTATGATTGACTATGACTAAATATTGTGATATAATTTGTTCAAACAGAGAAAGGAGAAGGATAAATGATATACACAGTAACATTAAATCCGTCTATAGATTACATTGTAGATGTACCAAATTTTAGGATGCATTTTACAAATAGAACAGCTAGCGAGATAATGGTCGCAGGAGGTAAAGGAATAAATGTTTCAGAATTACTGAAAAATTTAGGAAAAAAATCTACTGCACTTGGATTTAGCGCAGGATTTACAGGAAATGAAATTCAAAGACAGTTATCTGCAAAAGGGATTGGAAGTAAGTTTGTAGAGGTCAAAAATGGTCATTCAAGAATAAATGTTAAACTGAGAGATTTCGATGGAACTGAGATTAATGGAGAAGGACCAGTAGTTAATGAAGATGAACTGAAAAAATTCATGCATATAATCAATGAAATTAAACGAGGTGATGTATTAGTTTTAGCAGGTAGCATTCCTAAGTCATTGGATTCTACAATCTATATGAAGATATTAAGCGAGTTGAATGATGTTATGGTAATTGTTGACGCTACATCTTCGTTACTTCTAAACACTCTAAAGTATGCACCTTTTCTAATTAAACCGAATAAACATGAACTCGAAGAAATCTTTGGTATTGAAATAAATTTAGAAGAAGAGTTCATATTCTACGCAAAAGAATTACAAAAAAAAGGTGCAATAAATGTATTGATTTCACGAGGGAAAGATGGTGCTATTCTAGTAGATGAATATGGAAAAATACATAAATGCAGTGCACCCGATGGCAAGCTAATCAGTGCAGTTGGTGCGGGGGATTCTATGGTAGCTGGTTTTATCTCAGGTTATTTAGATCGTAAAGATTATGAGCATGCATTTAAAATGTCAGTAGCAAGCGGTAGTGCAAGTGCTTTCTCAGAAGGATTAGCAACTGAAGACGAAATTATGAAGTTATATAATATGATATAGGAGATGTGAAAAGTATGAAGATAAGAGATTTGTTAAATGAAAAAAGTATTTTGTTAGATGTTACACTTAATTCTAAAAATGAGGCAATCGAAAAGGCAGTAGAATTAATGAGTACAAATGGAAATATTAATAATATTGAAGAATTTAAGAAGGCAGTTTTTCTTAGAGAAGAGGAGGGGTCTACAGGAGTTGGTGAAGGTGTTGCAATACCACATGGAAAAGGAGACTCTGTAAGTTTTCCTGCTATGGCGGCAATGGCAATACCAGAAGGTGTTGATTACGACTCTATAGATGGCGAGCCAGCGACCTTACTCTTTTTAATTGCAGCACCAAATACGAAAGACAACGTACATTTGGATGTGCTAGCAAAGTTTTCAACTTTTTTGATAGATGAGGAGTTTACCAAAAGATTAAGAGAAGCAAAAACTACGAAGGAATTTTTAGCTATTATTGATGAATATGATGAAAAAGAAAGTGATGTTTCGGATGAGAGTGATGTGAAGATTACAGATGACGAAAAATTCATATTAGCAGTCACTTCTTGCCCTACTGGTATAGCACATACATATATGGCTGCTGAGAGTTTAAGTAAAGCGGCTACAGCAATCGGAGCAAAAATGAAAGTAGAAACTAGAGGTTCAGGCGGAGCTAAAAATGTTTTGACTGATGAGGAAATTATGAAAGCTGACGGAATTATTGTTGCGGCAAATACCAATGTACCTATGGATCGATTCGATGGTAAACCTGTTGTGGAGTGCCAAGTTGCTGATGGTATTCATAAGGCGGATGAACTCGTACAAACAATAGTGCAAGGAAAAGCACAGATTTATACTGCAAAAAATGCACCTGTAAAAAGTAAAGGACAAGGGAGTGTTGGGTCAAGAATTTATAATCAACTTATGAGTGGGCTAACTTGAAAAAGTAAATTCCAGTGCAGGACTAAATTCCGCCACCATGTGAAA
>CAYIZP010000008.1:0-85283 GCA_964367905.1 uncultured Lachnospiraceae bacterium | reverse complement strand
AAAATAAAATCATTATTTTTTTATTTTACTATTGACAATTATTAGCTGGACTTTCCTTTTATATCTTAAGGCGTTATTGCCCTAGATTCTTATTCAATATATGCTTTTTGCTCTCTCAATCGCTCCTGCAATTGATGTACATCTATCTTTAGAACATTTTCATCTGCCAAGGCAAGAACTGCTGCAACGCCCGCCGCTTGACCTAGTGCCCCTGCCGATGGAGTCACTCTAAATGAGGCCTGTGCTTCGAATGTAGCCGACGCACACCTCCCTGTCACCAGCAAATTTTGAACCTCCATGCAAGTCATAATCGAATAGGGGATGGAGTAATAGTTGCCTTTTTTGTTCATAAATGTTGACGCCGTTCCTTCCCCCTTAGGGTTATGGATATCAATTGGATAACCGGAATGTGCAATGGTATCCTCAAAATTTTTTTGTTGTAATATATCCTCTGCAGTTAAGACATAAGTACCAATCAATTGTCTGGAACTTCTAACTCCAATGGATGGTCCTGTAAATTCTAATAACGCATTCTTAAATCCAGGTACATGCTTTCTTAAAAAAACATCTAATTCTGCTGCTTGCTTTCTACCAATTTTCTCTGCTACAGACAAGCTGACTGCATCCGTTGCATTATGATCCACAACTCTAGTTGTGTTTAGTATATATTCGCCCACTCTACCAGTCCCAAACATCAAAACATTTTCACGGGCAATACTTAAATTCCCCTTTTCCTTTTCTAACTTAAACTCTTCATCAAACCCTTCCAAGTCTACAGGAATAGATTGTTTGAAAATCTCAAAATGTGGTGCAATGTGTGGAAATTTTTCTGGATTTGCAAGCACATATTTTTTCAGTTCTTCTGTATCCACATCACAATACTTCACTGTAAGCGTCATCGGCTGCGAGGCACCATCTTCTGGTCGCCCTGATACCATTTTTGCTCTAGCCCAGTATGCAACATCCCCATCACCACTTGCATCTATATATACCTTTCCACTAACCGAATTGATTCCGTCTTTGTTACACAATGTAATTCCTTTAACCTTTGAATGACTCGTTTCAACATTTCCGACGAATGTATGAAACAATACAGTCACCCCCACCTCTTCTAGCATTTGATCCATTATTAACTTCATTCCTTCTGCTTCGAATGGAGTAATCGTACTTGTGTATTGTTTGCTATCTGGTACATGTCCAACGGAATAACCACCTTCCATTAACCTATCTATAAGGTCTTGCATTACGCCCTTTATGACCTGTTTCTCACCTGCATGAAACGTCATCATTGGACCTACCCCACATCCTGTTAAAGTCCCTCCCAAATAGGCATTTCGCTCTATCAGCAAAACGGACACTCCATTCCTTCCCGCAGAATATGCAGCTGCAAATCCTGATACACCACCACCTACGACTATGACATCATAGTTCTTACTGTAAACTTCACATTTCATTCGAGTCCCCCTTTTCAAAACTTTGTAAAACACCGTTAGCATTTTCAAAAAACGTCACAAACTTTGCATTAACAATATCATGTTTTTCATTTTCAGTCAATGATAATGAAAATTATTTTTATACAAATATTTTTGTTTGTTTTTGTGCATATTGTACAATAAATCTTCCCGCAACCCTCCAAATACCATAATATTATTCCAACCCTTATCTTGCATTTACAAATTCAGAGTGCTATACTGAAAAAGTAAATACCTAAAATTATTATAGTGAGGAAAAAAAATGACGCATATAGTCATAGCAAAAATACAATCTATGCAACAAAATCTAACTGTAAGTGAAAATGAGATTGCTCAATATGTCATCAATAATAGCGATTCGGTTGTTACAAGCACTATCACAGCAATGGCAAAGAACACTGGGACTTCAGAAGCTAGCATTAATAGATTTTGTAAAAAAATAGGCTTTAAGGGCTTTAACAGTTTTAAAATAGCACTCGCCCAGGAAAATTTTTATAATAGCATGACCGAAAGTAGAAGTAAGGTTGACAAAGACAGCCTTGTATCCAGTGTAACTCACGACTATCAACAAATGCTTGTAAACACAAGTGCTCTACTAGATGAAAACATTGTAAATCAAGCTGCCTGTTCAATGAATTGCGCCCAAACTATTTATATTTTTTCCATGCAACGTAATGCCTTGGTTGCTCATGAACTTGAATTCAAACTAAATATGACCGGTATACAAGCAAGAGCTGTTGTAGATTTAAGCACGATGCGTGCGTTTGCAAACAACATAACTAAAAACGATCTAGTAATTATCATTGCACACACCATCATGAATCGTGATTTATATCAAACCCTCGTTCAATGCAAAGAGAAGAACGCAACAATTATTACCATAACAAGTTATGACAATCCTAAACTCGCAGGTTTATCTGACTTTAAGTTCTTAATCAGTGACAAAATCACTACAAAGCATTCTGTATCCTTATCGAATAACCTAGTATTTTTATACGTGATTGATGTCCTCTACTGCTCTCTTCTAACCCAGAACAAATCACGCAAGGAGCATAGACTAAATAACAATATAGCCCTAGACAATTATTCTACGAGCAGCGACCTCTATTATAATCTATAGGGGTGTTAAAAGTATTTGATAACAAATAATGCCCACATCTTATATTACTTCTTTTTGATATTTACAAAAAAATGAGGGACTTTTTCTCTATCTAACACAAAAAAATGAGGGACTTTTCCTAAACTATCATTCCCTATCCGATTGACGTTTCGTACGTCTGTATGTTATACTTCAACTTGTATAATTATGCTAAAAACTATTAATAAATCTACAAAAAAGTGAAAAAGGGATGGTTACTATTATGGAAAAGACGAATTTCAAAAACAAAATCATATCATATGCACTCTGCCTATGCACGGCGATGCTACTGTCAGCAATGATATCATTTCCGACATTTGCGGCGGTGGAAGAGGTTTTTACTGTAAAAGTTGACGTGAGTAACACACCTGCAGACTCTGCCGATGATATTGACATGACCTTCAAAGTGCTTAGTGAGGACGGCGCCACAGGCACAGTACAGGTAGGAAACGGAGATCTCGGGGTATCTGCAATAGACCAAGCAACAGCATTGCCTCTTACAATACCTGCAACTATAACTCATAATGATATTACCTACACTGTCTCTGCCATAGGAGATTCAGCGTTTTATAGTTGCAAGAATCTAAAGGATATTATAATGCCCACAGGTATTACTTCTATTGGTGATTTTGCTTTTTTTAGTTGCACCGGCTTACAAACTATAAATTTACCAGACACAGTTACTTCTATTGGGAGTTCTGCATTTGGCGAGTGTACAGCACTTGGCACTATTACAATACCAGACAGCGTTACTGTAATAAATGATAACACCTTTAAAAACTGTGGAACGCTTGCTTCAGTTACAATAGGAAGCGGCATTACAACAATAGGAACTTCTGCGTTTGAAATGTGCAACATGCTTACATCTATTATCATACCCGCCAATGTTACTTCTATAGGAGATTCTGCATTTAAAAAATGCGTAGAGCTTAATTCTGTAACTGTTTTAGGTGGTCTTGCATCTATTGGTGAAAACGCATTTTATGATTGCAATAAATTAGCCACCTTTGATGTTGATCCAAATAACGCTACTTTTTCATCTTTAGATGGGGTTTTGTATAATAAAGCTCAAACAGAGCTTTTAATATTCCCATCGGCTAAAGGTGGAGATTTTACAATACCAAACGGTGTTACAACTATCGCTAACAATGTGTTTGCGGAAAACAGTAATATTACATCTGTAACCATGCCTGATAGTATTACTTCTATATCAGATTATGCGTTTAATGGTTGCGTAAATCTCGCAACATTAAATATATCAAATAGCACTACCTACATAGGAAATTCTGCATTTGGTGGTTGCAAAAGCCTTACATCTGTTACAATACCAAACAGTGTTTCTTATATGGGCACAAGTGTGTTTTCGGATTGCGAAGCGCTATCAGCTGTTACATTACCAAACAATATTACTACAATTCCGGATCGTGCATTTTCAGATTGCCATAACCTTACTTCGATAACAATGCCAAACGGTGTTACAAGTATTGGCAGCAATGCGTTTTCAAATTGTAACAGCCTTGCTTCGATAAATATTCCAGACGGCGTTACAATTATAAAGAACTCTGCGTTTACGTCGTGCACGAGCCTTGCATCTATTACAATACCAAACAGTGTTACCTTAATAGAGGAAACTGCGTTTGCTGGTTGTACAAGCCTTACATCTATTACAATACCAAATAGTGTTACTTCTATTAATCAGCTCGCATTTAGCGGTTGCACAGGTCTTACATCTGTTACAATACCAAATGGTATTACTAAAATTGAAGAAAATACATTTAGTGGTTGCACAAGTCTTGCATCTGTTACAATACCAAATAGCGTTACTTATATTGGAGACAATGCGTTTTCTAATTGTACAGCACTTACTTCTCTTACTATACCCGGTAATGTTGCTACTATCGAAAGTAACGCCTTTGAAAATTGCACAGGTCTCACTTCGCTAACATTGCAAAACGGCATAAAATCTATTGGTAGCAATGCTTTTAAAGGTTGCACAGCTCTTACCTATGTAAACCTACCCGGCAGCCTTGCAACAACAGGCTATGAAACTTTTGCGGATTGCTCAGCGCTCACATCTGTTACAATAGGAGAGGGCACCACGACTATCAGTTCGGCCACGTTTGTTAAGGCAACAAGCCTTACATCGGCAGCTATACCAAGCACTGTTACAATATTAGAAGATGCTGCGTTTTACCAGTGCGCAAACCTTAATTCCATTGTATTTTGGGGCAATGCGCCTACAGTGGGCATAGAGGCAATACCAAGCACAGCAACCGCATATTACCTTACAAGCGCAACAGGGTGGGACGCATATACAGGAAAAAAAGAAGTTATAACTGGTTTTAACATAAATTACAATTTAACAAATTTAACAAACAACAATGTTAAAATGCTTGTTACAAACCCAGGTTACCAAGAGGAGTTAAACACAATTAGGCTAACTGCAAATCCAAGCTACACACTACCAAACAGTGTACAAGTTATGGTAGGTAGTACTGTTTTAACAAGCGGTTACACCTATAATTCCCAAACAGGCGAAATTGTTATAGACAAAGGCAGTGTTAACGGCGAGATTACCATTAATGCTGATGCAGTACCAATCGTTGCTGATTCAGTACCGACTGTTGCTGACAAAACTCTGACAAACCCACCGCTTACTGGGGATGACGGGCATGAAACCTCACTGCTACTTCTAGCATTAATACTTGTTTCGGCTTTCGGCTTAACCACACTGTTTTTAACAAGAAAAAATGGCTACTCATAAAAAATAAAGTATCATCCAAAATAGAAAGTCAACGAAGCAAAGCCACTACAAATTTCATGTAGTGGCTTTTAAATGTGTTCATATGAATAACCATCCCTTTATCACCGTCTGGCACCCTTGGCCCTTAAGGGACAAATTACGCGTGTGAAAAATTCTATTTTTCACACTACCTATCCTTGAATATAGAATTCTAACTCAATATCTTTCTCTGCCCTCACGTGATACGCTTCTTCCACATCAGAACCCCAAGTATCGATTCCACCAACACCACGCATTTCAGCGAGTATGCTCACAACAGTTCTTCCTGTGTCTGGGAGTTCGTAATGATGAGTCGCATTTTCTAACTCTTCTGCCGTGTTTGGCAATACATTGAATTGGAATGGTTTCTTACCCATCACCACATTCAAAGTTTTCTTGTTCTCTGCAACCAAGCTAAGCTTATGATTGTACATATGGCAACCATTTTCTTGTGGCACGAGATACGCTGTGTTCTTCACAAGATTATTCTTGTGTTCACCGAAGCTACCACCCTTGTATCGATCCGGATAGGTTTCTCCACTATAACCCACATAGTCATAATGTAAAATTGCATCATGTGTGATGAATCTCATTCCAAAGAGTGGCAATTTTGCTAGACTTTCATTCCCTTTTAATACTGATTTTACTTTAATCGCCCCATTGGAATATACGGTATAATCAACATGGCATTGGGTTCCTGCCAATGTGTCAAATACATAGGAAACGGTCAACTGATCTTCCTTACTATCATCAATCGCGAAGCTCTTTTGTGTGGCATATTTGTCTGCCAAATTCCAGAGTCCACTCTGCGTTGTAAAACCATTGGCTGTATCATTCTCTGTTACCGCTCTCCAATATGTCGGTTTGCTCTCACGATAGAGCCACTCGTAATCATCATAAACTAACGAGATAATTCCTCCACGATTCTTAGAGAACATAATGGCGAATCCATCGCCCTTGACTCCGATATTTACATCGCCGTAGATAATCTCAAATGATTGTTCTTGACCAGAACCTTCTGATTTTTTCGCTTGAATTTTCTCTGCCTTTTCACCAATTTGCAAAGTGCTTTCATGAATTCGTAAAGCGTTTTCACGAATTCGCTTTGCGTTTTCGTCCATATGTTTCTCACGATTGGCCGCCTTATCATACCAGAACTTCACATCCTGCATGGCCGGCTTTTCTGTTCTATCTGCAAATACAATCCCATTTCCACTGAAGTTATAATCCGAAGGTCGATCGGCGAAATCCCCACCGTATAGCAGCACCTCTTGATTGTTTCTCACACCGTATAGTGCCTGATCCATATAATCCCAGATAAACCCTCCTTGGTAAGATGGATATTTATCAATGAGATTGATATAGGTTTCCATACCACCAATTGAATTCCCCATATTATGCATATATTCACATAGTATTGCTGGTTTCCCAAGCCCCTCTGTTAATAACTCATCAAGCTCCGTTGGTGTCGCATACATTCTAGAATATACATCCGTACAATCACTGAGTTCTGGAACATAGAAACAACTCTCATAATGCACATAACGACTGGAGTCCTTCTCACGGAAATAATTTGCCATAGCAAGAATATTGGATCCTGCATAAGACTCATTTCCACATGACCACCATAGAATCGACGGATGATTCTTGTCACGCTCAAACATCGACGCTGCACGATCTAATACGTTTTCCTTCCATTCAGGAATGCTTCCAGGCACATTCCATGACGGATCTATATCCATCATCTTCTGCCATGATCCATGACTCTCTAGATTGGTTTCATCCATCACGATAATTCCATTCTCATCACAGAGCTGATACCATAGACTTTGGTTCGGATAATGACTCGTCCTCACTGCCGTAATATTATTTCTCTTAAGCACTTCGATATCTTCTAACATATCCATTTCATCGATTGCACGTCCCTTTCTAGGATTCCACTCATGGCGATTTACTCCACAGATAATCAATCGTTCCCCGTTGAGATACATCACTTCGTCACGAATCACAAAATGTCGAAAACCGACGTCCTGTGCAACAACTTCTATTATCTTCCCTGACTGATCCGATACCGTAATTACAAGAGAATATAAATTCGGCTGTGAAATATCCCAAAGTCTTACATCCCCAAGGTTAATAATACCGGTTGTAACATATCCGTCCTCTGTGCTATCTAACATTGGTACTAGGTCAAAAATGTTCTCTCCATTATACTGAAGTTTCATAGAAAGCTTTGCTTCCTCTAGATTTTTAATCTTGAATTTCACTTCTAGTTTGGCGTCTTTTAAGTTATCTTCAACCCTAGGCAATACCCATAGATCTTCGATGTGAATACTAGGCTTTGCATACAATACTACATCACGGAAGATTCCAGAGAATCGGAAGAAATCCTGATCTTCTATCCATGCCGCCGCTGTCTTCTTATAAACTTCTATACAGAGTCTATTTCCACTCTCCTTGATAAATGGAGTCAAGTCAAAATCAGAAGGTGTAAAACTATCCTCTGAATATCCTACATATTCCCCATTTAAAAACAAAGAAAATCCTTGCTCTACTCCTTGCAGAGAAATACAAACCTCCTTGCCTACAAAGTTCTCAGGCAAGTCAAAAAAAGTTACATAACTTCCCACCGGATTATACGATTCATCCACATATGGTGGTCGTAGATTTACCTTCCCATCCCAAGGATAGGCTGTATTCGTATAGTGAATTTGATCCCATCCATTCAATTCTATATGAGATGGAACTGGAATCTCAGCAAATTCCGACAAATCATAATCCCTCTGATAAAACTGTTCTGGACGCTCCGCTAGATTTTTACTCCACCGAAACTTCCATATCCCATTCAGACTATGATATAGGGTTTTCTTCCCCTCTTCCATCGTTTTCATGTCTTCATAGAATACATGATCTGAGTGAGCATCCAATCGATTGATCTTGAAAATCTCTGGGTTCTCAATTACTTCATAAATATTTTGCATCTTGTTTCCCTCTTCTTTCACACACTTATCTTATATATCGTGGATCCAAAATCACCGATAAACCGTTGCCCCTCTCTAGGTTTTCCTACAACTTGCTGATGCAGTTTTATCCCTTTTGAATTCAACAAATCTCCATATCCACTATATATTTCCTTTGGAAGTTGAATCTTCTCTTCGTCTATCATAACATATTGCTCTCTAGAATTCATGTGATAATAATAATCTTTGTTCAAATAATTAAAAACAATTTTATTAAATGATGGATTTGGTTTTTGTAAATCATAAAATTCTGCGACTACTGCTTCACTTTTATCTTCATTCGTACACAGAAAAAGAGTCTTATCTTCATTCGTTTCTAACCGATACATTTCTCCAAATTGTAATAACTTCCGGTTCGATTTGTAAAACATAATTTGCTGTTTTACGATTTCTTTTTCTTCATCTCTAAGCTTGGTTAAATCTAACTCATAGCCTAGATTTCCAAAACAGGAGATGTGAAAACGTGTTTCAAGTGGAGTAACCTTCCTCGTTTGATGGTTTGGACTTGCAGAAACATGCGCTCCCCACGAGCTTTGTGGATATCCATAACTTAGCGATTTTTGAATCATCACTCTCATATTTCCATCTGTATTATCGCTCGCCCATATCTGTGGCATATAGGATAAAATCCCCAAATCAAAGCGGTTTCCCCCTGCTGAACATCCTTCAAATAAAATGTTTGGAAATCTTTCTGTAATCGTGTTAAAAACATAATATAATCCCATCACATATCTATGAATAATTTCACCCTGATTTTCCCATCTGTCTGAATAGACATCAGAAAAATTTCGATTCATATCCCATTTTACATAGGATATATTTGCACTTTCCAAAATATTAGAAAGTGAATGAATAATATACTCGCATACCTCGCTCTTTGTTAAGTCTAAAATATATTGATTTCTACCTGTTGATATTCGCCCTGCACCCAAACGGTATTCGGGATGTCTTATAAACAGTTCACTATCCTCACTTAACATTTCTGGTTCAAACCATATTCCAAACTGCAAGTCAAGCGCATTGATGTCATCGACCAATTCTCTCAAACTCCCACCAATCTTCTCTTCATTCACAATCCAGTCCCCCAGAGATGATTTTTCATCATTTCTGTGACCAAACCACCCATCATCCAACACAAATAATTCTATTCCCAAATCCTTTGCTTCTTCTGCAATATTTAACAATTTCTTTTTGCTAAAATCAAAATAAGTAGCTTCCCAATTATTTATAAGGATAGGGCGTTCTTTCTTCTGAAATCTTTCAGGAATTACATGCTTGATCACAAATGAATGCATATTTCTGCTTACCCCATTCAAACCTTGATCCGTATAAGTCAATACTGCCTCTGGTGTATCGAACACCTCGTTCGGCAGTAAACTATAACTAAAATTATGCGGATTTATCCCTGATAACACCCGCAATTTATTCGAAGGTGACTTCTCAATCACTTCAGCATGATTTGCACTGTAAATCAAATTAAAAGCATATGCCTCGCCAAAATATTCACTTGCATTATCTCTTTTCAACATAAAAAATGGGTTGTGTCGATTTGAACTTGTTCCAACCTTTGAATCATTGATATAGATACCACTTTTGATTCCTTGGCAGCTTTTCTGCATCTCGTTAGCCCAATCACCTTCGAAACTAACCAGCTCGTAACCATCGTCATCTAAATCAAGAGAAAAACTCATAAATCTATCAATTTCAATGTTGCAATCACTTAGGTTTTTAATCCTTGCATGTCGAGTAATAACATTGGACTCGTAAAATGCATGATAATATAATTTTAACTCTATGTCTATATTGCTATCATACAAGGTAACAATAAGTGTCTTACATTGTCCTCTTGCAAAAGGTAACCCTTTTAATCCTTCTCTCTCCTCTCGAAATTCATGAGATTGGTAAATAAAATCTGTCGTATATCCCATCTTCGTTCGGAGTGATATCGCTGGCTCTCTAAAGTCGCCTTTACCACTTTCTCCGTATTCTAGTGACATCTTTTCGAAGGTATCAACACTCTCATCATATCGATATAATACACTATGTGCAAATTCAGAAGTTTGAATTTCTAAGTTTAGATTTTCATTCTCTCGTATACGTTTCCCATAATAAACCTGCTCCAACTTCCCATATTCTTTAATATTAATAATATATGATGTATCCTTCGTGTGTAAATAAAGCACATTTTCTCTCATCTTCTAATATTTAACCTTTTACTGATCCTAGCATACCTTCTACAAAACGTTTTTGCATTGCAAAGAATAGAATTGTTGTCGGTAACGTTGTTAATGTAACCGCCATCATTGTGACACCATAGTCTGGTGTATAAGATGAGTTCAATGTAGCAATTACCAATGGTAATGTTTTCTTTGAATCATCCTGTAGCACAACGAGTGGCCATAGATAGTTATTCCATGCAGACATGAATGTTATAATTGCCGCTGCCGCATAGGTAGATTTCATGGTTGGCATATAAATCTTAGTAAATAAACCAATTTCAGAAATCCCATCCACTCTGCCCGCTTCTAATAATTCTTTTGGAAATGATTTTGTATTTTGCCTAAAGAAGAAAATTAGAAAAGCAGTTGCAACCGCAGGTAAAATAATTGCAATATAACTATTTAACACTCCAAAATTTCCAAACAGACGATAAAGTGGTACTAAAATTGCTGCAAACGGTATCATCATAGATAATAATAAAATATTAAAAATTCTATCTTTAATTTTACTACCGTATATTACAAAACCATATCCCGCTGCTGATGAAATTACCAATGCAATCACAGTCGTTATAGTTGCTACTACAATTGAATTGATAAATGCTTGCCCGAAAGTCGTTGTTTCAAATAATTTTTTTGCATTATTCATGAACTCACCTCCGAATGTCAAGGCACCTGCAGTAACATCAACCGATGCATTTGTAGATGAGATAATCATCCAGAAAAACGGTATAATAGAAAATGTTGCCGTTATAATAATAAAAAGATACATCAATATGTCTTTTACTTTACTCATTTTTATCTCCTCCTATTTTCATTTGTACAAATGCTAATACCCCTACAATGATTAAAATCACATATGAAACTGCTGATGCATAGCCAAAGTCTGGTGTATATTGGAAACATAGGTTGTAAATATATTGTGAAATAGTTAAGGTTTCATTACCAGGACCACCACCTGTCAAGTTCACAACCTCATCGAATAATTGTAATGTACCATTTGTTGATAGAATTGTTGTAAACAATATAATAGGACTCAATAGCGGTGCTGTGATTTTAAAAAACTTTGTAAATGTTCCAGCTCCGTCTATTTCTGCTGCCTCATAGATACTTCGATCAATATTCTGTAATCCTGCTAAATAGAAAATCATGTTATATCCAGTCCAACGCCATGTAATCGCAATAATAATCGTTATCTTTGCCCAAAAACCATCTGTAATCCACATGATTGGCTCATCAATCAAATTAATCGACATCAAAAGACCATTCACAATTCCATTTGGTGCGAACATGTTTTTAAATACAACAGAATATGCAACCAAGGATGTTACACTTGGTAAAAATATTGCTGTTCTAAAAAAGGATCTGAATCTCAATCGCTTACTATTTAAAACTGTTGCAATTGTAAGCGCTAATACTGTCATCAATGGGACTTGTATCACTAAATACGTTAATGTATTCGTTAGTGCTTGTATAAAAACTGGATCCTTAAACAATCGAGAATAATTTCCAAACCCGTTAAATGTTAAGTTTACTCCCATGCCCGATTGCAACGAGGTCACAAATGCTGTGATCATAGGGTAAAAAGAAAAAAGTGTAATAAATAAAATTGGAATTGTAATGTATAACCAACCGATTTTTTTACTTGTCTTCATATATAATTCTCCTTCTAAGAAAGAAACCACTACCAATACGATTGGTAGTGGTCAGTTTCACCTTAGTTAAATTGTGCTTCCGCTTGCGCTTGCATATTTTCCAATGCCGTTGGAACATCAACTCCCGCAATAATATTTTGCATTTCTGACTTCAAAATATCTTCAAACGCATAAGTATGTAGTCCATAGTTTACAGCAGGAATATTTTCAGACCACTCTGAAATATCCGAATAAATTGACTGCCCTGCAAAGTATTCCACTTCCTGTGTATATGTATCGCCTTCATAAGCTGGTAAATATGTTGCTAGTACATTATTTGTCGTTAAAATTGTTTGATAAAACTCCTCATTTCCTGCGAAAGTCTGTCCCAAGAAATCAATTGCTGATTCTGTTCCCTCTACTTCATTTAATACATAGATACTTGAACCTCCCAAGTTAGATGCATTGACTGACCCTTCTATGCCTTTTACCGATGGGAACGGCGCAACTCCCCATAATCCACTCTGATCTTCTGCTTGTGCAATACTTGGTGTAAACCAGCATCCTGTAGGAACTGTTGCTACTGCTCCTGTATTTGGAGAACCAACAAACTCTGACCAGTCTGAAATAATAGTCGCAATATCCGCATTTAGCATTTCAACATATAATCCAATTGCATACTCCATTGCATCATTTCCAACAAAGTGTGGTGTCGATCCATCTTCCTCAGTATACCAAGCTCCTGCTGACTGCATCATCATTCTAATTTGTCCAACGTCATTTGGATCTAATGTCAACAAATTGACATCCTGCTCTTCTTTGATTTTTTTACCCATTTCGATATACTCTTCCCAAGTAAGGTTCATCATGTCTTCTTCTGTATATCCTGCTGCTTCAATAATGTCTCTTCTATAGTATAGAACTGCACTACTGTTATCAAATGGTACCCCATAAAACACATCATCTAATGTCATAAAACTCAATTTATGCTCTGCAAATTTAGTTGCATCAGTAATAGATGACAAATCAGCAAATGCTCCAGGATATGATTGTAAGAAAGATTGTGCTCTATAATCCTCAATCAACACAATGTTAGGTAATCCATCTGTACTGCCCGAACTAAGTGTTGTATTTAACTTTTGTATAATATCATCTTGTGAGAACTCTACTACTTCGATATCTACATTCGGATTTTCAGCTTCGTAAATCGCCTCTGCTTCTTTAAATGCTGCTACATTAAAATTCGCATCCCATGCCCATGCTGTAATTACTTCTTTTTCCGAATCGCTCTTTGCTTCTCCTGACTCTTCTGCTGTTGGCGCAGCGTCTTCTTCTGCCACCTCCTGTGGTGCGCATGCAATCAAACTAAATACCATTGTTCCAGCTAATGCCATTGCCAATACTCTTTTCAATTTCATAATGTAATTCCTCCCTTGTTTAATTTATATTCAAATTATACTACCTAGTTCGGAAAACAGTTATAATTTATTCATTGATGTTTATCAGTATTTTCTCACCTTGCAGCGAGATCAATAATCTTAATTGTGAATTTTTTATGAAATTGGTAAAATTATCTTCACTTTTGTGCCTTTTCCTTCTTCACTTATGATATTTACTCCATAATCTTCACCGAAGATCATCTTAATTCTTTGATCCACATTAATAATTCCAACGCCTGTGAAACTCTGTTTCGCTTTCGTTTCATCCCAGTTTTTTATTCCATCTCCATTATCTGCAATATGACAAATCAACTTATCGTCCATCTCATTCATATATAATGTGATTTCGCCTGATTTTTTATTTTGAAATGCATGAAAGTATGCATTCTCAATAAATGGTTGAAGTATCAATTTGGGCACTTTCCTCTCTTTTATTTGATCATCCACAAAAATATGCACTTTAATATCCTCACCATATCTAATTTCATTGATATAAATATAGCTCCTCAAATTATCAATTTCCCTTTGGATTGTGAGCATTTCATCATCTTTACTGATGGTGTTTTGCAGTAGGTCAATAAGAGCTTCTATCGTTTTAGCTGCTTTATCCTTCTCCTCTTGCCATACAAGATACTTCACTACAGCAAGTGTATTATATAGAAAATGTGGATTGATTTGCATTTGTAGAGCTGCAAGCTCTGCCAATCGTTTTCCCTTCTCTACATCAATCAATTCATTCGTATAACCTTCTATTTCTGCGATCATAAAATTATATGCTTGGATTAAATTGGACACTTCTTTTCCTGATTTAATACCCGCAATTTTCTGAAACTCATCCTTGTTTGAATCAGAAATTTTATGAATAACCTTGTTAAGCGGTTCGTAGATACGCCTTGTAATAAAATATACCACGACTACCCCTATAAGCATAATAAATGTTCCGAAAATCCACATATTTGCACTCGTTTGGTTGAAATCATATAAAGCGCTTTCTAAGCTTATCTCGTTGACAATATACATGCCATATATCGGAATGTATGCTGACATATACATATATCTATCGCCACCAGATTCTACAATTTCATAGATATTCTCCGTCTTCTCAATATTTGTAGCAACAACCAAGAGATTCTCAATCTTTGTGTTTTCTGTACTAACTTGACTACTTGAAATAACCTCAGCATCTTGATTAATAACATAGGTTGTTATATCATCTGTTACAAAATCCCTATACAGCGCTTTTATAGTATCTGTGTCCACAGAAATATAAATCGTCCCTATCTCTTGAGAAGAAAATGCTGCTGTCAAAGATTTTACTGCCATAACCCCATATCCACCGTCATAAAACCCACTCGAACCATATGTATAAATCAAACTTTCACTGCTACACTCTAACGCCTCCTCAATATAATCTTGCTGAACATAATTCCATGGCGGCATACTTCCTCGATAATTATCCACATAAAATTGTGCATTCATTCCTTCAATAATGACACTGCTATCTTCAAGATTTTTTTTTGATGTGTTAGTTATTTGTTCAATATCATAGTAGATTGAAAACAATTCACTAGAATTTTTCTCTTCTACATTAGTCAAATGTTGATTTAGTGTTATATTCTCCGAGTAATTATCTATCAACTGAATCACTTGTGTGTTTAGATTCTCGAAATTTTTCAATATCAACCCGATTGAATTCTCCTGAAATTCCACATAAGTCGATATGAAGTCAGCTTCCACACTACGTGACATTGTTCCTAATGAAATCATACTTGTAAGCAAACTGACACTAACAAATACGATAGCTATTTTATTAAATAAATTAAATTTCATAATGATCCATCTCTTCTATATGCGCTCGGACTGACTCCTGTAATTTTCTTAAACGTTCTACTGAAATAACTATGGTCTAAATATCCCGTCTTTTCACAAATTTCACTAATGGATAAATCCGAATTTTTCAATAAGTTCTTTGCATTCTTTATTCGAATTTTATTTGTATATTCATTAAAACCAATCCCTAAATTGTAACTAAAAAACGTAGACAGATAAGAATAGCTAATGTGAAACCGGTCTGCCACTTGCTTCATCGTTAGTTGTTCTGATGCATTATTTTTAATATACTCTTGTATTTTATCTATTAAATTATCTTCACTGTTTTTCGCCGAGTTAGGAGTAAGTTCCTCGAAGATATTGTCAACAAACTTGATTAGATCCTCTAACGAATATACTTGTGAGAGCAATCTCATAACCTTAAACATATCCATATCTGCATCTTCATAATTTTTTTGCTCAAATGTTATATATAGAATATATTCTATTTGTTTTTTATATTCCTCTTCATCATATCCTAATTTATATGTAGTAGTACGAAGTGCCTCACAGAGAAATTCTATCGCTTCGTCATAGAATTCAGCTCGTTTCTTAAACTCATTCAATATAGGTGTTGCCGTCTTCTCCGCTTGAAAACTTTGTATCAACAACATATCGTTTGGCACAAAAAAATGTTGTTTAGCTGAATGATACAAATTCAACAATTCCTTTAGAATCGTATCATCATTAAGTATATTGGTATAAAAAAACTTAATTCCCAATAATTGGTTGAAATTATCTAACATAAATCGACTTAACTCTTCTACGAATTCTAATTTTGTCTTATATTCAAAGACGAACACAAAAATCAAAATATTATCGCTCGCCAAATAAGATTCTAATATACAGTCTTGGAAACTTTTATTTAATTTTTCATAGATATTTTCATAATAAAAATGATATTTATCATCTGAATACCCTAGAATTTTATTCAAATTAATAGCAATACTTGAAATATATTTCCCCTTATATTTTTCTGGCATTTCCTTATTTTCTTGGTCTGAAAGTGCGTATTTCACAAAATTAGACTCATATCTATCTTCTATTCCTAGTTTTGAACATATCTTGTAAAGTGTTTCAAATAATATCTCCGCTGTTAACTTCGGCTTTAAGATATATTCAAACACTCCGTATTGAAATCCTGTTTTTACATAATCAAAATTATCATACCCACTTAAAATAATGATATATATATTGGGGTAGTTCATCCGAATCTGTTTCGATAATTCTAATCCGTCTAATAGCGACATACAGATATCACTTATCACAACATCTACTTCTGTATGCTCTAAAAATTCACATGCTTCCAGCCCATTTTACACTTCTCCACATATTTCAAACAAATCACTTT
This sequence comes from uncultured Lachnospiraceae bacterium, assembly GCA_964367905.1. Classification (GTDB taxonomy): domain Bacteria; phylum Bacillota; class Clostridia; order Lachnospirales; family Lachnospiraceae; genus CAUPWF01. The sequence continues at coordinate 68,359 of CAYIZP010000008.1, read as the reverse complement.
TATCTTGCAAAATATATTTTACAGCTTGTCGAACGATTAATTCATCTTCTACAATTAAAATCCTACACTTCTCCATATATAAACCTCGAACAATCTACAATTACAAATACAAATATCTGTACATCCATTATATTTGTCGTAATCAACTTTGGCAATTCATATCTACTGTCATACTAAATTCTTTACTTTCTCCAGCTCCCAAAAACTGGGCAGTTGGATTCTCTTCCATGTTCTCAAAATCCTGCACGATAGCATCATGCCCTGTCCATGGCTCTAGGCAGATAAATGGTGATCCCACTGCACGATACATTGCAAATACATTAAATCCCTCATATGAAAATTTTAATATATGTCCTCTGTCCTTATTCCCTAACCACACATGATCAAAATCAATATCATGTAGAATGATGGTTCTGTGGAACATCTCATCTACAAAATTATACCGCTTCTGATTCTCAATCACTGGTCTCGTCTGGTTCATTTCCACGCGAATATCATCGTTAAACACTTGAGACTCTAGTGTTTTCACCTCTGGAAATTCGACATAATAATCTTCAATTACTTGACCATGACTCAAATCACAGTTAAAACCTGGATGTAAACCGAAATTATATACCATCTCTTCATCATCCAAGTTGCGAATCTTATATCTTGTTTCTAGCTTCACTTCTACCACTTTATAACTTACTTCAAACTCAAATTTAAATGGGAAATGCTCTAGCGTTTCCTGGTTATATCTTGTAATTAAAACTAATTCGTCTTCTTCGTGACGTACTACCTCTAACTCTGTATTCATAATAAAGCCGTGGTTCTCCATTGTAATTTCTCGTCCACGGATCCTAATTTTCTTATTAAGCAAGTGTCCTACAATCGGAAAAAGCAAGGGGGATTGTCCAGCCCAATATGCTGGATCCCCTTGCCATAAATATTCAGTTCCTTGCTTACTAATCGATTTCAATTCGCCACCAAGTGTATCGATTGATACACTGAGCTCATGATTTTTTATAGTAAGAATCATCTGTCATCCTTCCGCTATTCTATTTTTAAGAATTATTATTTCGTTGCGTCAAGACGTGCCATCGCTCTCTTCAGAGCTGCTTCTGCACGCTTCACATCGATTGTATTTTCATTCTTTGCGATACGCTCTTCCGCACGTTGTGCAGCTTGCTCCGCTCTCGCAACATCAATTTCATCTGGCCATTGAGCATCTTCAGCCAGTACGGTAATCTTCTTTTTTTGAATTTCTACAAATCCACCAAGTACCGCACATTTTTTTTCACCTGCATCTTGATGAATATTCATCGCACAAGGTTGAAGGATAGTTGTCAAAGGAATATGTTCCTTGTATACACCCATTTGTCCTTCGATCGAAGTGAACTCTAGGAAGAAAGCCTCTCCGCTAAAAAACACCTCATCCGGAGTTATAATTTCTAGTTTAAATGCATTTGTCTTATCTGCCATAGGATCTCCCTCCTACTTCACACGTGCGATAACGTCATCGATATTTCCTGCATTCAAGAAGTGACCTTCCGGAATGGAATCGTGCTTACCTTCCAAGATTTCCTTGAATCCTTGAATGGTTTCCGCGATTGGTACATAGCGTCCTTCGATTCCTGTAAACTGAGTTGCTACGTGGAATGGTTGTGACAAGAAACGTTGTACTTTTCTTGCTCTTGCAACCAAAATTTTATCTTCTTCTGATAACTCATCCATACCAAGAATTGCAATAATATCCTGTAATTCACGGTATTTCTGTAGGATTTCTTGTACCCCTCTGGCTACTTCATAGTGCTCCTCACCTACGATATGTGGGCTTAGGATACGTGAAGATGAATCCAATGGGTCTACCGCTGGATAGATTCCCAACTCAGTAATCGAACGTGACAATACTGTCTTCGCATCCAAGTGGGCAAATGTTGTCGCTGGAGCTGGGTCAGTCAAGTCATCGGCAGGTACATATACCGCTTGAACCGATGTGATTGATCCATTCTTCGTAGAAGTAATTCTCTCTTGAAGTGCACCCATCTCTGTCTGAAGTGTTGGCTGGTATCCAACCGCTGATGGCATACGTCCAAGTAGCGCAGAAACCTCTGAACCAGCTTGTGTAAAACGGAAAATGTTATCGATGAACAATAATACGTCTTTTCCTGATTGATCACGGAAGTACTCCGCCATTGTAAGTCCAGTAAGACCAACTCGCATTCGCGCTCCAGGTGGCTCGTTCATCTGTCCAAATACCATGGCTGTCTTATTGATAACTCCTGATTCCTTCATCTCATAATAAAGGTCATTTCCTTCACGAGTACGCTCTCCAACACCAGTAAATACCGAGTATCCACCATGCTCTGTCGCAATATTCGTAATCAACTCTTGAATCAAAACTGTCTTCCCTACACCAGCACCACCAAATAGACCGATTTTACCACCTTTTTGGTAAGGGCACAGAAGGTCAACAACCTTGATTCCTGTCTCAAGCATCTCAGCAGCTGTCGATTGCTCTTCAAATGCTGGTGCTTTTCTATGAATTGGAAAATACTCTACGTCTGTCGGTGCATCAATCTCATCGATTGGCTCACCTAGCACGTTAAAGATACGTCCTAGTGTCTTTTCTCCTACTGGTACAGTAATCGGCGCTCCTGTTGCAACCGCCTCCATACCACGTGTAAGACCATCTGTAGGTCCCATCGCGATACATTTTACTATATCATCTCCCAGATGCTGAGCTACTTCCACCACCAACTTCTCGCCGTTGTCGCGCATAACGTTTACCGCTTCGTTGATTTCCGGAAGATGACCCTGTGCAAATTTAATATCAAGTACCGCACCGATAACCTGGGTAATTTTACCTATATTCTTATCTGCCATTCTTTCCTCCTAATTTAAAGCTTCGGCACCGGCTATAATCTCTGTTAATTCTTGAGTAATAGCACTTTGACGAGCTCTGTTATATTTTAATCCCAAATCGCTAATCATTTCTTCTGCATTATTTGTCGCATTATCCATCGCCTGCATTCTTGCACCGTTTTCACTTGCAACCGCTTCTACAAATGCACCATATAATAGACTGGTCATATATTTTGGAATCAGTAAATCCAAGGCATCTTCTTCATTTGGCTCGAAGTTCATCAAGGTAAGAGAATCGATGGTCGACTCCTCACTGCCCACTTCTGCCTTATCCTCTGCTTGTGTTGGATCAACTGGTAGCAATTTCAACATCGTAGGAACATGGCTTACAGTGTTCTTAAAGAATGTATATGCTAGATAGATTTCATCAATCTCACCTGTGGCAAAATCTGTCAATAATTGACGACTGATCTTTTGTGCCTCGGTATACTTTGGCTCATCTATCACATCATGATATGTCTGCGCTACTTTATAGCCCTTAGACCTCAATCCGTCTGCACCCTTGCTTCCAACACCGTAGATTGTCACATCTTCCTTCTTCCAGTCCGCTCCCGTAATCAACTTGATAATATTCGAGTTGTAACCACCTGCAAGACCTCTGTTTGAAGTAACGACTACGACCCCAATCTTCTTCGTCTCTCGAGAGATTAGATAAGGATGCTCAATATGACCTGCACTTGCAAGCATAGAATTTACTGTGTCAAACATACAATCGAAATATGCTTTTGAACTCTCTGCACGTGTACGTGCTTTCTGAAGCTTTACAGTAGAGACTAGCTTCATGGCTTTTGTAATCTGTTGCGTACTCGCAATACTTGTTCTACGCCTTTTGATATCTCTCATCGTTGCCATGAGTCAAGCCTCCTTTCTATTTTTGGTTTGCTAAAAAGTCTTTTTTACAAGCTTCAATCGCTTCTACCAATTTCGCTTCTGTTGCTTCTGAAATGACTTTTTCAGATTTAATCGCTTCTGGAATTTCTGGATATTTCGTATCTACAAATTCGAATAAAGCTTTTTCAAAACGTAATACATCATCTACTTCGATATCTAATAAGAATTTCTTCGTAGCTGCATAGATAATCATAACCTGATATTCTACTGCCATTGGCTGATATTGAGGTTGCTTCAACATCTCACGGATTCTCTCACCTTGTGCAAGACGCTCTGATGTGTCTGCATCTAGCTCTGAACCAAACTGTGCAAATGCTGCCAACTCACGATATTGTGCCAAGTCGATACGAATTGGTCCTGCGATTGTCTTCATCGCCTTAATCTGAGCCGAACCTCCAACACGTGATACCGAGATACCAGGGTTAATCGCTGGTCTTAAGCCCGCATTGAATGACTCTGTCTCAAGGAAAATCTGTCCATCAGTAATAGAAATTACGTTTGTTGGAATATACGCTGAAACGTCTCCCGCTTGTGTCTCGATGATTGGTAACGCAGTCAAAGAACCGCCGCCCAATGCATCCGATAGACGTGCCGCACGCTCTAATAATCTAGAGTGTAGGTAGAATACGTCTCCAGGGTAAGCCTCACGTCCTGGTGGACGACGAAGCAACAATGATAATGTACGGTATGCTGTCGCATGTTTCGATAAATCATCATAGATGATCAGAACGTCTTCGCCATTCTCCATCCACTCTTCACCGATTGCACAACCTGAGTAAGGCACGATATATTGAAGTGGTGCCAACTCACTCGCTGTAGATGCAACGATTGTTGTATAGTCCATCGCGCCATTCTCTTGTAATGTTTGAACGATGTTTGCAACAGTCGAAGCTTTTTGTCCGATCGCTACATAGATACACTTAACATTCTGACCTTTTTGGTTGATGATTGTATCGATTGCAATCGCTGTTTTACCTGTCTCTCTATCTCCGATGATTAACTCACGTTGTCCTCTTCCGATTGGAATCATTGAGTCAATCGCCTTGATACCTGTCTGAAGTGGTGTATCTACGGATTTTCTAGCGATAACCCCTGATGCCACTCTCTCAATTTGTCTAAATTTATCTGCCTGAATCGGCCCTTTTCCATCAATTGGTTGTCCTAACGCATTCACAACACGTCCCAACATACAATCTCCAACAGGAACTTCTACTACACGACCTGTCGTTTTAACCATATCACCTTCGTTAATATTCTTGTGATCCCCAAGAAGAACTGCACCTACGTTGTCTTCCTCAAGGTTTAACACCATCCCGTATACTTCGCCAGGGAACTCCAATAGTTCTCCTTGCATTGCATTCTCGAGACCGTGGACACGTGAAATACCATCGGCAACTTGAATTACGGTTCCAACCTCAGAAACTTCCATCTCTGCGGCGTATCTTTTAATCTGCTCTTTAATCACTGAGCTGATTTCTTCTGGTCTTAAATTCATGAAGCGAATCCACCTTCTTTCTATAATATTTCGCTAAGTAAACACTTAGCATTCTTTTTACAAACTCAATTGTGTGTCTCTTAACTCCTTATTCAACCCTTGTAACTTCGTACGAATTGTCGTATCCATTACACGGTCTCCAATACGAATTAACATTCCACCAATCACACTCTTGTCTTCTTCGTAGTTCATCTCCAACTCCTGATACGAAGTTGTTTCTAAGAGACGTTTCTCTACGCTACTCTTCTGAGTCGCATTCAATTCGATTGCCGATGTGACATATGCCACTCCGATTCTCTTCGCCTCTTTTACTTCCGAGATAAAATACTCGAATACAGACTCTAGATCTGCATAGTGGCTCTTCTCGATTAGTAGTACCATCAAACCGATGATTTCTTTCTCTACCATTCCGTCGAAGATTTTCTCCACTACCTCAATTTTCTCAGTCTTGGCAACCTTTGGTTGTTCCAATAACTTCACTAAATCTTTGTTCTCATTCAAGACCGCCAAAATTGTTTTTGACTGCTCAAAGAAAACATCGACTTTCCTCTCATCGTTTGCAACTTGAAACAATGCATCTCCATATGTTTTAGAAACTAATTTTGCCATGTGCTTTCACCCATTTCCTTCAAAGTTTCTTCTACCAAACTATCCTGTATTGTCACATCCATAGATGCCGACACTACTTTCTCCGCCATTAGAGAAGCAATTGCAACAATCTCTTGTTTCATATCATCAAGCGCTCTCTTCTTCTCTAATTCAATTTCATTTTGTGCACGCTTTATTATACGGGCAGCCTCTTCTTTGGCTTCTTCTACAATTTTGGCTTCATTTTTCTGCGCTTTCTTCCTCGCAACACTTAGGATTTCTTCCGCTTCTTTTTCTACAACCAATAGCTTCGCTTCATACTCTTCTTTGTATTGATCCGCTTCACTCTTCGATAACTTTGTAGCCTCTTGCTCATCGACAATTCGTTGTCTTCTCTTCTCCAGTATTTTTCTCACTGGTTCAAACAGCATGTAAGAAAGAAATGTAAAGAGTACTAACATTGCTGCTGCAAGTGTAACTGTTTCGAATATCAGTTGCAAATCGATATTAAATAAACGTTCCAAAGACTGGCCTCCTTTCTATGTTGATTTAATTTTTCATATCTTAAAATTATACTCTTTTCTGATTATTGAACTAAACCAACTAGTGGATTTGCGAATAATAGCAATGCCGCAATCGCAAGAGCGTAAAGACCTGTTGTCTCCGCAACCGCTTGTCCTAAAAGCATGGTAGATGTTACATCTGATTTTGCGCCTGGGTTTCTTCCTACTGCCTCACACGCCTTACCTGCTGCGTAACCTTGTCCAATACCAGGTCCAATACCTGCTATCATTGCCATACCTGCTCCTAATGCTGATAATGCTACTACTAATCCGTGATCTGTGATTTGACTTGACATAATTAATTCCTCCTAAAAATAAATGTTTTTTTGTTTTTGTTTCTTGAATAGCTTTTTGTTATTTTTATTTCTTTAGCCTTCAATTTTAATTTTGGTAAATACCATTGTTAACATACAGAATACATACGCTTGGATACATCCCGAGAATACATCGAAATAAATGTGTAAGAACCCTGGCCACCCATATGCAAAATCAGCCATCAATCCATAAATCAATGCCATCATAACTGTTCCAGAGAAAACATTCCCGAACAGACGGAGTGATAACGAAAATGGTACTGCTATCTCACCGATGATATTAATTGGCGCTAATAGTGGAATCGGCTTAAACAAATCTGTAAGTGCTCCAATCTTGTTATACCTTGCGTTGTTAAACTGAATGATGAAAAATGTAATAAGTCCTAGTGGTAACGTCACACCGTAGTCGGCCGTCGGCGGTCTAAGACCGATCAACCCCGAGATATTGCTTATTACAATAAATAAAAACAAAGTTCCTACATAGTTTTGAAATTGTGGCGCATATTTTCCCATACTTCCTCGAACCATATTATCTATGGATTCTACTGCCAGTTCTGCAATATTTTGCAGATGACTCGGTTTTCCATCCACATCTTCTAGCTTTGCCCTCACAACAACTGCAAATATCATGAGAATTGCCATTACAATTACAATACTGACATGTGTTGTAGTCAGCCAAAATTCATGGCCGAACAAGCGAAAGCTAACCAACCCATGTATCATAAAATCCAAATTGCTTTCGCTAGCCAACAATAAGCCCACGCTAGTCTTCATCTACGAACCTCCCTTTCTTAAGTTTTTTAATAATTTATATAAATATGGCTGTAAATAAGCCGATATTTTCAATCCTAACATTCCTATAAATGTTGTATAAATATTCGCAATTCCATAAGCGAATAAAACGCCTAATATAACCGCTACCAATCCCATTCTGAGAAGAGATCTTCTCTTCATAAGTTTTTCTGCGGTTGCTCCATCCAATTCCAATGCATCTTCGATGCTACGCTTCATATGAATGGTCATCACAGCTGCAATCAACGTACCAATCCAAATACCAACAGATCGATACAACAAGTCATCACCTAGTATAAGAAGAACAACTTGTTCGATCATTGCAAGACCAATCATACCTAATATTAATTCCTGTAAGATGTTCCCTTGTTTCCTGTTATCATTCACTTGTTTTCTCCATTATTTGCTTGCTTTGCTCTTTCGATTCGTTCTGCTCGCTCTATCTCTTTTTCCTTCTTCTCATTCTCAAGAACATGCTGAATCAGTACATAGCAATTTCTCACTCCTGCAAGAATTCCAAGAATCAACAACGGCAAGAAAACAGGTAGGTTAAACCGATTCTGCAAGAAACTTCCTGCCAAAATACATAGTATAATCGGCGCAAGCATACTCAGCCCTAATTGCGTAATTAATGCAAACGTTTGAAACACACTACTTCTATATCTCATTCCTTCTTCTCCTTCAACATAATTACCCACCCTTTTTGATTATAAAACTGTATGTCGAAAATGTCAATGAAATCGCAAGACAACTTTTTCTTAACATTTCCTTTATTTAGGCAACCGAGGGGCGTTGATTCATCAACTCGGCTGTCTAGATAAGTGTATCTATAGGCCTTTTTCACTTGCGTCGCAATCAGTTTTCTACTTCAATCGAAATGTCTTTGGTGCCACTTTATACGCAATTGGAATTGCCACTGCTATGTACGCCACTGCAAAAATTACAACACCAATTCCTAGACCAATCGGGTTCACTCCTATTACAAATACCCCATAGCAAATCAGGTACGTACCTGATTTTATGAATACATAAATCGGGTTCTTCATCTGCACCTCTTTATTAAACGGCTGAAGTGCATAGTAGATTACTAAGTTGTGAACGCTGAAAAATGTTGATAATGCCATAATACTTGCAAATAACACCACATATTCATATGGTCGATCTGTTCCCCCAGATATATAGAGTACTAACGGAAGTGCAATCGCAATCGGCAGGCTCTGCAACCAGTCCATCAACACAATGGATTTTAATCGCAAAGTAAACATCTGCAAGATAGCACTTGGTTGTCTATATGCACGATAGGTCAACATCTCGTTGTCGCAGTTCATAAAATAAATCTTCACGACCCGCTCTCCACAATTCATAAAATACATGTAGAATGTAAATAACGGAATCGCTCCCAGCACCATAGAATTAATCATCTCTCCCATCTCTGGTACCAATAAACTAAGAGCAATTGCTAACGCAGAAATTATCAAAGAACCAATTATGTAGAGCCTTGTTGTATTCATCAGAAGTTTTCGATGTCTCTTATTAAAACATTCTGCCAGGAACGCATATCCCGTTTTACTACCATCGATATCACCGCCATCTGTGATATACCTCTCCGAATATTCCTTTGTATTCTTTACATTAAAATTTATCTTGCCTGCACCAGAATCCCATTGAGACAATATCTGTTTATACACACTATTATACAGAGGAAACTTCACAATATAGATCATCGCAATAACACCTGTTATGGAAAACACGCCTGCTAGCACCAGCAGTTGAGTCTTGTTCGGCGCCCACCCAAGCATAACAAAAGGCACGCACAAGAGAAGAAGTACAACACATCCGATCAATTCCCACCTACTAATCTTCGAGAAATTCGCATACGGCTGACGTGAAAGTACTCTTAGCTTCACTGCTGCTCCAACCACTTTACTCATTACCATAATTACGTAAACAGCAATCAGTGTCATCCCATCAAAAGCAACAAAATTAGGGATCAATATAAATGCTGGTAAAAATCCGACCACAAGCATGAGTAGTTGCTTCAAAAACACTGAAATTGCAACAGTTTTTGCACTCATACGCATAAAAACAATGGCATAGTACTCTTCCTTCTTCGGCACTAATATCTTAGTATTACTCCAACCACCAACAATGGATAAACTGATGAAAATAAGCAAAAACATCTCACTGGCATCCGCCTTCACATTTAGTGCTGGGTAGATAAGAGCCGAAGTAAATATCACTATGATTGCATACAGCGACTTCGTAAAAAACATCATAACGATTGTGATTAACACACTAACGATTCCCGCTAACACTTTCAACCACCCGATTGAATATACAGATGATGGCACATACTTCCCGATGAACGGAAGCTTCTGAAGATAGTACAACAAACTGTTACTCTGATAGGTATTATTCAATGAAAATAACTGTTTGATCACCTTACTCATCCCCATTCCTCCTCAATGTTTCAATAATCACATTCTTATCTTTCTCTACACCAGTAAGTGTTCCTCCAGATAAGATTACGATTTCATCACACAATTCCATGGCAAGTTCCATGATATGTGTCGAGAAGATAATGATATTGTCTTTTTTCTGCGCAACTAGCAGTCGTTTCATCTCTTCTGCAACCACCACATCAAAAGATGTAAGAGGCTCATCCAGAAGCAATACAGAAGGATTCGCAATAAAATTCACAAGCATCTGCATCTTATTCTTCATTCCAAGAGAATAATCCTTCAACAGACGATCTCTGTCTTCTTCCAAAATGCTAATCATATCAAAATACTCATCTATGTTCTTTGGATTGTCAATCTTATCCTTATTAATATCTACAAAGAACTTCAAGAATTCACGTGCAGTTAAAAAAGTTGGTACAGATGGTGTGGATAACACATATCCCACATCATCACCTTCTAGGTGAGACTGCTTTCCATCCTTCTCAATATACACATTTCCACTATCTACAATCAAATCCTCATTAATACAATTAAATAATGTCGTCTTACCCGATCCATTTCGTCCAAGCAAGCCATAAATCTTCCCTCTCTCAAACGTAAAACTAGCACCTTTAATTACCTCTTTACTATCAAATGACTTCTTAATATCATCTATAACAAATCTCATCTTCCTCTTCTCCTTTAGTCTACTCAAACATCAAATCCCCATTAAATTCAATCTACATTATCTGTACTTCACAAAACAACTTCGCTCCACTTCCCGCTCTTAAATCTATGCCCAGATAGAACAGTTCGAATCACCAAGTCTATAAATAGCGACGCCCATGCCCCATACACCCCTAGTGGTGTATACATGCATAAAATATAGGCGATGAGTGGACGCAAAATCCCGATACTAACCAAAGAGGTCAATGCCACATATTTCGCATCTCCAGCCCCACGAAGACAACCGTTGTATACCAGTTGCGCAGTCTGCACATGGGTAGACAGTGCCATAATCACCATAATCACCGCCCCCATGGCTATGATTTCTGGGTCATCCGAATACAATTCAATCAAACTGTTTCTTCCAAAGAAGAATAGAAGTGCAACAAAGGTAGACGCAACCAAGGCTACTCTCTGTCCTACTTTCGCATATAACTTGGCCTCTGGAACACTTCCTGCTCCCAGCCTCTGCCCTACAAGGGTTGCTGCTGCCACGCTGATTCCATCTCCAAATGAAAAAGAGAGATTCAAGAGAGACATGCAGATTAGGTGGGTGGCATAAGGTGTGGTTCCTAAATTTGCCACTATCATTGCATATAGGAAGAAGCCGATCCGCATAAAAATCTGCTCCACAAACGCGCTTCCCGCTATACGAAAGACCGGTTGTAGCAACCGCAAACTAAACACTTGCGCCTTCATCAGATATAGATTGAGATAGCCGCTGCGTTGCAACAAGGTAATAACCGCTACAGTGCACGCGACCACTGCTCCAATTGTAGTTGCTAAAGCCGCACCCGCTACTCCCATCTTCGGAAATCCTAGATTCCCATAAATCAAGAGATAATTACAGAAAATATTTACTAAATTAGCAATCAGATTTGTCTGCATGGTAATCCTAGTTCGACCACTCCCCCTCTGCGCTGCATTGATAACTAGATTCAATGTCTGGAATACGAAGCCTGATGAGAGAATCATAAAGTAATCCACCGCTTGCTGAAGATAAGCATCTTCTGCCCCTGCCAATAAGATTAATCCACGTCCACCAAAGATTCCAATCGCCGATATCAATAGGCCGAGTCCTAGACCGACAACCAATACTCCCTTTAGGATTGCATTGGAAGCTTCCTGACGTTCCTCACCTTTCCTTCTGGCAATAACCGCTGTAATCCCTCCATTAAAAGCAAAAACAGCTGCAAGAAGCACAAATTTGGGTTGACTTGTGATTCCCACCGCCGCAATCGCCTCTTCACCAAGACCACTTACCATTAGGGTATCGACCATATTCACAGCGCACAACAAAAGAGCCTCTAACACACACGGCCATGCCAATGCCAAATACGTGCTATACGCCTCTTTTGTTCCAAAAAAATCCACTATTTTTTTATGAAATCCCCCACTCATTCATTTCTCCGCTTCTGCTGCTGTCTCCATTCACATTCTGCTTCAATTGACATTTCGCAAATATGCCAAAACACTCTTCACCGTTTTCTCTTCCACTTCCATACTCTCCACTGCCTCATGAATATCTTCTAGATAATGTGCATCTGAGTTTCGAATGATTTTACACTCCGCAAGGTGAGGGTTCATCGGTAAAAGCTCCTCCTTCATCTCCGGACGCTTCATCTCCACCACATGGAATTTGCTATCAGGGGGAATGAAACCGAGATTCGATGTAACACTATTAGCACTCTTTTCAATATGTGCTGGTATCATCACACCATGATAACCCTCGACAACATCCCATAGTTCATCAAAAGATATATCCACTCCATTAATCAATAGAAGTGGTTCCTCTCCGATGACCTCATCGTTTTCATTGCAGATCTGCTGCCGCCCAAATATTTCTGGATCATTGGGAAATGGCATCATGCGTTCATATACATATTGGTCAAATGCGAGGGCATCAGCTAGCTCTTCGAAGAGGCACACCACATGCACCTCTTCTGCCGTATTAATTTCCATCCCTGGAATTGCTAAGACCCCATATTCTGCTGCCAACATCATCACTGCACTACAGTTTTTACAAGAATTATGATCTGTAACCGCTATGACATCTAGCCCCTTCAGCATCGCCATCCCTACAATATTCCCTGGTGTCATATCATCATGACCGCAAGGAGATAGACAAGAATGGATATGTAAATCATAATGAAGTTTCACCATCTTACTTCTCCGCTTCTAACAATTTATAGATTTCCAATGCAGTCTTAAAGATTGGTTCTTCCGTCCTCAGAACCGTCATCTCTTCTTGTACCGCTTTCTTCGCAGCCATGTCATCCAAAACTGCTCCCTCTGCCAAGATAATACAGCCAACTTCTGTCAAAGTGGCTACTGCAAGTGTATTGATATTACCCATCACCGTAACCCAAGCCCCACCTTCTGGTGCCTTGCTCATCGCAAAACTCAACAAGTCACAACAATACGGCTCTGTAATCTCTCGCTCCAAATCCGTACCTTCACACACCACTTCAAATAAATCTTTATCCACTAATTCTCGAATCGTCATGCTAGACCCTCATCTTTCGTATTTTATATTGTGATGTTGGGGTTAAAAGTGATTTTGACCCTAGATACCTACGGATTGCTACGCACTTTGTGGTATCACATTATTTCCCCTTCATTTTATTCAAGGATTCGCGCAACAAGTGTACACAATCGTCTTCTGTAGCTTCTCCTCGCACGATATCCTCTGCCATAGTCCTGCAATCAGGCGCCCCACAAGAACCGCAATCAAGTCCCGGCAATTTCTTACAGATACGATCCACTTGATTCATCTTGGCAAAGCTCTCTATCAAAGTATCCCCGAGTCGGAACACTGGCTCATATTCTACCTGGCTCGTCCAATTAATGAATTCATTTTCCACATCGCCTTCTTCTAGTCTACTTCTAGAAATCGGAAGATATTTTCTCAGGTGCTTTAATTTTACCGCTGCGACATAAGGATTCTCAACAGTCAGTACGCCTCCTACACAGCCTCCGTTACAAGAATTCAGTTCCACAAATCTCAGATTCGAGAACTTCTCATCCTCCAAATCCTCCAGGACACGAATGACATTCTCAATTCCATCGGCTACCAAATACTGTTCCGTAAGCAGGGCTCCAGACTCTCCACCACTCCGTCCCCAGTTCACTCCGATCTTACCAGAATGTGCCAATTCTGGAGCATCTTCATTTACCTTCTTCATTGATTGCGCCAACAATGGGTATACATCCTTTATCGCAAGCACATGGTCTACTTCGCTCTTCTCAGTCCCAAGCGGAGCCTTCACATATGTCACCTTTGACGGGCATGGCGAGATAAAACAGACTGCAATCTTCTCGCGTGATAACCCTGTTTTCTCCATAGCATTTTTCGCTGCAATCTGCGCCGCCACCTCAATCGGTGGATTCAGTGGCAAAAGATGGGGAATCAAATTCGGGAACTTCACACGAATCAGTCTTACAATCGTTGGACATGCCGTACTAATCCACGGCGAACCCTCCTCGTTCTCTGCTATGAATTGTCGTGTTGCCTGAGACACTAATTCTGCTGCTGCACTTACTTCGAACACGTCGTCAAATCCCATTTTTACCAATCCATTTAACACAATATTGATATCGTCCAAATGATTAAACTGACTATAGAGTGCGGGTGCTGGTAAGGCAACCTTGTATTCATAATTATCTATCACATCTAAACTATCATATGTAGCTTGCTTAGCGTGATGCGGACATAGCCGTATGCATTCTCCACAATCAATGCAAAACTTCGGGTTAATCTGTGCCTTCAGATCTCTCACACGAATCGCCTGTGTCGGACACCGTTTCAAGCAATTGATGCAACCCTTACATAATTTTTCATCCAAGCAAACTGAATGATAAAACTTATCCATTCATTTCTTCCCTTCCTTATAGTTTTTTACAACAAAAATTCTCACTATACTAAGTTTACAACCATCGTAATTGTGGTTCCAACCCCCAATTCTGTCTCCACTTGCATTTCATCCGTATATCTCTTCATATTCGGAAGCCCCATTCCTGCCCCAAATCCCAAACTTCTAATCTCGTCTGGAGCCGTAGAGAATCCTGCCTGCATCGCCTGCTCCACATCAGGAATCCCAGGCCCTACATCTTTCAAACACATCTTCACACGCTCTGGAGTAACTAGTACTTCAATCTCTCCGCCATTAGCATGTATCACCATATTGATTTCACCCTCATACATCGCAATTGCAACCTTGCGTACGGACTCTGGATCCACACCCAATTTCTTCAGTTTACTCTTCACATCACTACTGGCTTCTCCTGCACGAGTAAAATCCTCTGTAAGTACTGTATAATTTAGCACGATTTCATCATTCATTTTTCAGACCTCCGCTAATTCCTTTCGAATAGAGAAGTCCACTTGCCGTGAACATTGGATGTTCTGTAACCATCGCTACAATCCCGCGCTCCTTCGCCATGTCGAGTACCATTTCGTTTGGTGTCTTCCCTCTAACAAATATCACACATTCCATATCCATCATCTCAATGGTACGGATTACCTGTGGATTACACAGCCCAGTCAATAGAGCCGAGTGGTTCTTTGAAAAAGCCAAAACATCACTCATCATATCAGAACTACAGGCACTTAAAATCACTTGATCTAGCTGGTCTTCACCCACTAAAATCTCTGCATTCAATATCTCTTGGATTTCTTTTACTTTCATAAACTTCACCTTTCCTCATCGCATTTTTTTGTCATTATGTATAGAATATCATTGAATTTGAAATTTATCAACATACATTCATTTCTTTGCTTGTTATTGTAGAAATGTTTTGATACAATGTGACTATACGGATATTTTTGATTGATTTAAAAGGAGGATTTACATTATGCGATTAATTACACGCTCAGACTTTGATGGACTTGCTTGCGGTGCATTGCTCAAAGAAGCAGGAATCATCGACCATTGGAAGTTTGTACATCCAAAGGACCTACAAGATGGGTTGATTGAAATCGGCCCAGACGATTGTTTAGCAAACGTTCCTTATGTACCAGGTTGTGGACTTTGGTTCGACCACCATTCAAGCGAACATGAAAGAAATGAATTGGAGGGAAAATACGAAGGTGAAAGCCGTCTTGCTCCATCTTGTGCTCGCATCATCTATGAATACTATGGCGGTGCCGAGAAATTCCCGAACCTAGAACCTATGATGGACGCGGTTGACAAGGTGGATGCCGCACAATTAACCATCGACGAAATTCAAAATCCATCAGGATGGGTACTTCTTGGTTTCTTAATGGATCCAAGAACTGGTTTAGGTCGCTGGCGTGAATTCACAGTTCCGAACTATGCCTTGATGGAGAAACTAATTGACTGTTGTATCACAATGTCAATCGAAGAGATTATGGAACTATCCGATGTAAAAGAACGTGTTACAGTCTATTGGGAGCAAAACGAGAAGTTTATCGAGATGGTTCGCAAGTATACACGTGTAGAAGGCGACGTCATCATCAGCGACTTGCGTGGTGTAGATCCTATTTACACTGGAAATCGCTTCCTAATATATAGCATGTACCCTGAACAAAACATTTCCGCATGGATTGTAAGTGGACGTGGTGGTGAAGGCTGCAGCTGTGCAGTTGGATACTCGGTTTTGAATCGTACTGCAACCATCGATGTAGGAAGTCTACTACTAAAATACGGTGGTGGCGGTCACAAAGCAGTTGGTACTTGCCAGTTTAACAACGAAACAATGAACGAGAAAATTCCACAGTTATTACATGATTTAATCAACGGATAACAAACTAACATGACATCAAATTGGGGCAGAATTTCTTTGCTCCAATTTTTATGTAATACGATTGTATAAAATTGTATACAAAAAGTATTTTCTTGTAGATTTTTTTGTGAATATATGCTACAATCAAGCGTATGACAATAAAATAACAAAATTAAGGAGGAAACAAAAATGGCTTGTAATTGTACAACGGAAAAAGTTCCTTTTTCAGGAACTCCGGAACAAGAATCACTATTAAAAACAGCAATTGCAGAGTTGAAAGATGTACAAGGCTCATTGATGCCTATTATGCAACGCGCACAAGAGATTTATGGTTATTTACCAATCGAAGTGCAAACTATGATTTCAGACGAAACTAATATTCCGCTAGAAAAAATATATGGTGTTGCTACATTCTATTCACAATTCGCACTACAACCAAAGGGAGAGTTCCAGATTTCAGTCTGTCTTGGTACCGCTTGTTACGTAAAAGGAGCAGGTGACCTAGTAACAAAATTAGAGAAGGAACTAGGTATCGCTAATGGCGAGTGTACAGCTGATGGTAAATTCTCATTGGATTCATGTCGATGTGTAGGCGCTTGTGGTCTTGCACCAGTTATGTTAATTAATGAAGATGTTTATGGACGTCTATTACCTGATGAGATTCCTGACATCCTAGCAAAATACAAGTAACTGTATGTTGACCGAACTTTCATTAAATGTATTGGATGTAGCGGAAAATTCTACTAGAGCCAATGCGACTTTAGTAGAGATTAGTGTC
This sequence comes from uncultured Lachnospiraceae bacterium, assembly GCA_964367905.1. Classification (GTDB taxonomy): domain Bacteria; phylum Bacillota; class Clostridia; order Lachnospirales; family Lachnospiraceae; genus CAUPWF01. The sequence continues at coordinate 51,122 of CAYIZP010000008.1, read as the reverse complement.
TTTGTAAATACAGAAACAGATTTACTGACCATCACAATTGCAGATAATGGTTGTGGAATGTCAGAGGATCAGCTAAAACAGATCAGCGATCCATTCTTCACTAGCAGAACAACGAGGCGAGTTGGACTTGGAATTCCATTTTTCAAGTTTGCTGCTGAAGCAACCGGTGGTTCTCTTTCTATTGAATCAGAACTCGGTGTTGGAACGACAGTGAAGACTAATTTTGTTCTATCTCATATCGATAGAATGCCGATGGGCGACATCAGTTCTAGTATACATAATCTGATCGTCTATCACCCGGATACTGATTTCATATATCAATATGAATACAATCAGAATTCATTCACTTTAGATACCAGAGAGTTTCGTGAAATTCTTGGAGATGTGCCTTTCGACACACCAGATGTATCTAATTATATTAAAAGTTACTTAATCGAAAATAAACTTGAAGTAGATAATGGTGCCCTGTATTAGTGCGCACCTAAGATTGGAGGATAACGATGAAAAGTCTTGAAGAATTAAAGGCAATTCGCGAGAAAATGCAAGGCCAAGTTGGTCTTCGTAGCGAAAATCATGAGCAAACACGTGTAGTTGTTGGTATGGCTACTTGTGGAATCGCTTGTGGAGCTAGACCTGTACTAAATGCTTTAGCAGAATTAGTACAAGAGCAAGGATTAGTTCAAAAAGTTTCAGTTACTCAAACAGGATGTATCGGCCTATGTCAATACGAGCCGATTGTTGAAGTAATGGAACCAGGAAAAGAAAAAGTTACTTATGTAAAAATGACACCGGATAAAGCTGCCGAAGTTGTTAATCGTCACCTAATTGGCGGTAACATAGTTGAGGGCTATACTTTAAATTCCGTAGATCTAAAATAAGGAGGCAGATATGTATCGTTCACATGTATTAGTTTGCGGTGGAACTGGTTGTAATTCCTCCGGAAGCGTTAAAATTATGGAAACTCTACAAAAAGAAGTAGATAGAGTAGGGTTAAAAGATGAAGTTTCTGTTGTACAAACAGGATGTCATGGTCTATGTGCTTTAGGACCAATTATGATTGTTTACCCAGAAGCAAGTTTCTATGCAATGGTTAAGGAAGAAGATATTCCTGAAATCGTTGAAGAACATTTATTAAAAGGACGTCTAGTTACTCGTCTATTATATCAAGAGACTGTAACAGACGCAGGAATCAAAGCGTTAATCGACACAGACTTCTACAAGAAGCAATACCGTGTTGCTCTACGTAACTGTGGTGTAATCAACCCAGAAATCATCGAAGAGTATATCGGAACAAACGGATACCAAGCATTAGGTCAAGTTCTTACAACTATGACTCCAGAAGACGTAATCGAGACATTGATCGCTTCAGGACTTCGTGGCCGTGGAGGCGGTGGTTTCCCAACTGGTATCAAGTGGAGACTAGCAAAACAAAACGACGCGGATCAAAAATACGTATGTTGTAATGCGGATGAGGGAGATCCAGGTGCATTTATGGACCGTTCAATCCTCGAGGGAGATCCTCACTCATTACTAGAGGCTATGACAATTGCTGGTTATGCAATCGGAGCTAGCCAAGGTTTTATCTATGTACGTGCTGAGTATCCAATCGCTGTTGATCGTTTGGTAATCGCACTTGAGCAATCAAGAGAGATGGGATTACTTGGAAAAGACATCTTCGGAACAGGGTTCGATTTCGATATCGACTTACGTTTAGGTGCAGGTGCTTTCGTTTGTGGTGAAGAGACTGCTCTTATGACATCAATCGAAGGAAACCGTGGAGAGCCAAGACCTCGTCCACCATTCCCTGCTCAAAAAGGTTTATTTGGCAAGCCAACAATCCTTAACAACGTTGAGACATATGCAAACATTCCTCAAATCATCCTAAATGGAGCTGATTGGTTCGCAGGAATGGGAACAGAAAAATCAAAAGGAACAAAAGTTTTCGCTCTTGGTGGAAAAATCAACAACACTGGTTTGGTTGAGATCCCAATGGGAACAACACTTAGAACCGTTATCGATGAAATCGGTGGTGGAATTCCAGGTGGCAAGAAATTCAAGGCCGCTCAAACAGGTGGACCTTCTGGTGGATGTATTCCATTAGAGCATTTCGACATTCCAATCGATTATGATAACCTAATCTCTATCGGTTCAATGATGGGATCTGGTGGACTTATCGTTATGGATGAGACTGACTGTATGGTTGACATCGCGAAATTCTTCCTTGAGTTTACTGTAGAAGAATCATGTGGAAAATGTACACCATGTCGTGTTGGTACAAAACGTATGTTAGAGATTCTAGACAGAATCACACAAGGAAACGCTACTCTTGCGGATCTAGATAAATTAGAAGAACTTTCACACTACATTAAGCAAAACTCACTTTGCGGACTTGGACAAACAGCTCCAAACCCTGTACTTTCTACACTTCGTTACTTCCGTGACGAGTATGAAGCACACGTAAACGAAAAACGTTGTCCAGCTGGAGTATGTAAAGACCTTCTTTCTTACACAATCATTGAAGACAACTGTATCGGTTGTACAATGTGTTCGAAAGTTTGTCCAAACAACGCAATTGAGGGAGATGTTAAGAAACCTCATAGCATCATCCAAGACAAGTGTATCAAGTGTGGCGCTTGTATGGAAAAATGTAGATTCAAAGCAATCGTCAAAGAGTAACGAAGGAGAATTGAGATGGAGAATATTACTGTAAAAATTAACGGCAAAGAAGTTAGTGCTCCGGCTGGGACTACCATCCTTGAAGCCGCAAGATTAGCTCATGTTGAGATTCCTACTCTTTGCTATTTGAAGAAAATCAATGAAATCGGCGCATGCCGTATCTGTGTTGTAGAAGTAAAAGGCGCTAGAAGCCTTGTAGCTTCTTGTGTACATCCAATCAGCGAAGGAATGGAGATTACAACAAACTCTCCAAACGTATTGGATTCACGTAAGAAAACAATGCAACTAATCTTATCAAACCACGACCGCAAATGTCTTTCTTGCGTAAGAAGTGGTAATTGTGAATTACAAACACTATCATCTGACCTAGGTGTAGATGATGAAACATACTATGAAGGAGATGTTACACCTTCATGCATCGATGACAGCGCAATCCATATGGAGCGCGACAACAGCAAATGTATTCTTTGCCGTCGTTGTGTAGCTGTATGTGAGCAAACACAAAGCGTTGGAGTTATCGGAGCGAATAACCGTGGTTTCGAAACATCAATCGGTTCTGCTTTCGAGATGGGACTTGGAGAAACAAGTTGTGTGTCTTGTGGACAATGTATCGCAGTATGTCCTACAGGAGCTCTATACGAGAAATCACATATCGACCAAGTACTAGAAGCAATCGCTGATCCTGAGAAGCACGTAATCGTACAAACTGCTCCTGCAGTTCGTGCTGGACTTGCTGAAGAGTTTGGATATCCAGTTGGAACAAACGCTCAAGGAAAAATGGCAGCTGCACTACGTCGTATCGGATTCGACAAAGTGTTTGATACAAACTTCTCGGCTGACCTTACAATCATGGAAGAAGCAAACGAATTCCTAAGCCGTGTACAAAACGGTGGAAAATTACCTCTAATTACATCATGTTCACCAGGATGGATTAAGTATTGCGAGCACTACTTCCCAGAAATGATTGATAATTTATCATCATGTAAGTCACCACAACAAATGTTTGGTGCAATCGCGAAATCTTACTATGCTGAAAAAGAAGGAATTGATCCAAAGAACATCGTTTCTGTATCAATCATGCCTTGTACAGCTAAGAAATTCGAGATTCAAAGACCAGATCAAGATGCAAATGGAATGCCAGATGTTGACTACTCTTTGACAACAAGAGAACTTGGTAGACTGATCAAAAAAGTTGGTCTTAACTATCACTCTCTTCCAGAAGAAGACTTTGATCTTCCATTAGGACTTGGAACAGGAGCTGCTGTAATCTTCGGAGCTACTGGTGGAGTTATGGAAGCTGCTCTTAGAACAGCAGTAGAGAAACTTACAGGTGAAGAACTTGCGAAATTAGACTTCACAGATGTTCGTGGAATCGAAGGAATCAAAGAAGCAACATATCCTGTTGCTGGATTAGATGTAAAAGTTGCTGTAGCATCAGGACTTGCTAACGCAAAACAATTACTTGAGAAAGTTCAAGCCGGAGAAGCAGACTACCACTTTATCGAAATCATGGGATGCCCTGGTGGTTGCGTAAACGGTGGAGGAATGCCTCAACAACCTGGACACATCCGCAACACAGTAGATATTCGTGGACTTCGTGCGAAAGTTTTATATGACTTGGATTCAGCTAACACAATCCGTAAGTCACATGAAAACCCAGCAATCATCGAATTATATGATACCTACTTAGGTGAACCAGGAGGCCACAAGGCACATCACTTATTGCATACATCATATGTAAAACGTACAATTAACTAATATTAAAAAGATAGCGGAAACGCCTTGGCGTTCCCGCTATCTTTTTGGTTGGGGACGGGGGAGATATGAGCAAAAGCTCATCCTACCCCCATCCCCAATATTTTAGAGAGAATTACCATTTCGTTCATGGTAATTCTCTCTTTGTTTTCGTGCTTGCATATAAGCTAATCGTAGAGCTCCCTCTTTATATGCATTTCTAGCCAATATTCATACCAAAAACTTTAAATTACATATAAGGCACTGATAAAATTCTATCTTTATCTGTATTTTTGAACAAAAAATCTCAGGCAACGTGAAAATATACATATAAAATATTTGTTCTTATCAAATCTTATATGTATCTAAAGATTCTGGACGCTATTTTTCAAATAAAATTACAGATAAGTAGCTCATATTTGCAACTACTTATCTGTAATCTAAATTTTTGGAACCTGAAATTTTTGGAATATACTTGTATATCCCTCCTGTTATAGCATAGCAATAACCGTTAATAAATAATTTCGACTAATTCTTATTTCCCCTTGTTCTATTGTACCCCCTGTAACATGCATCAAATGTTTGTATAGCCTTTCTTTCAAGTTCATTAAGAGATAGATAGCCACTTTCCTCCAATGATAGCATTTTTATTGTGAATAGATCGCCATATTTGTAGTCTGCATACACATCACCATTTCCTCGCCCTGAAAAATGTGAATTTACACGTGAAAATACATTCTTCCCTTGCCCAACATAATACATGTTTTTAGTTCTATTGCACAATATGTATATTCCTTCAAACTCATATTTTCTAACTATCCTTGCTCTTCCTCTCCCTCCATAAGTTCTGCTCTTCAAAGCAAAAAATTGCTCTGGTGTTATTTCCAATGAGTTATCTGCTAAACCATGAACATCTTCCTTAATATTTCTTTCAAGCTCACAAAGATAAAATGTTTCACACCCATAAATGATAACAATTATTATAACAATGATAACAATTATCCACATCCACATATTTTTCTCCTTACTTACATATATGTACATATATAATTTCTTAAGTACTGAATTAGCAAGTCGTTCAAATCACCTCGCCCGATTGGTAACACACTGAGATGTATTCCCTTGATTGATAAAAAAAGCCTGAATTGTAATTTGATATACTGTCACTAATAAACGATGAATACACATCGAATATAACCTTAATCACCTCATCCACCTCTGGTTTTGATAACGAGTCAGGTATAACTACATTGTCCTCTATCACCCTTGCATAGACCTCTCCAATCGCCCAATAATCTGGCACTTCATACTTGCAAAGACTTACATTGTCGTAATCCCCTTGCCCGATATCAAACATATTTATATAAACATCCGCTGTCTTCTCTATTGGTTCACAATGAAGAATGTCCGCATTCTCATAAATTCTTCGAATGCATTCTTCTCCTAGTTTCTTGACAACATCTACTCTCTTCAACTTACATTCTCTTCCGATAAATTCTATCAAACTACAACAAAAAAACAAATCACTATCATTCTTATACATTGATTTTTCGCCCTCCTACAAACTCAAGTGTTGCAAGTGCCTTCACAATGTGAAAACTCACATCATTTGTTCATAAATCCCTATTTTACCACCTACAAATTCCCTCAATAGCTTTTCTATCTGCCCCCTGCACTCCAATCCACTGCACCATGTCAATCCACATCCTGCCGTGATACTCTGCGGTGTAGGAATCAATCTTCCAGCAATTCCTTGTGATTTGCATCTCGCTTCCATCTCCATGGCTTCTGTAGTGGTATCAAATGCTACTAGGAGTTTCATTTCTTTTTTTCTCATTTATTCACTATCCTTTATATCTTCTCTATCTCTTGATATTCTTGACACTTTTGACTCTCTAATTCTCTCGCTCGCTAGTTCTCACTTGCTAGCTCTGCAATGGCTTGTATCGCTCTATCTATCTCTTCTTCCGTTGTAAAATAAGAAGTACTGAACCGCACACAACCCTGTTCCTCTGTTCCTAGAGCCACATGCATGAGGGGAGCGCAGTGTGCACCAGCCCTTGTTACGATATCATATTCACCCAATAATGCATCGCTGACTTCTGCAGATTCATACCCCTCTATATTGAGGGAAAGAATTGGACATCGTGGCTTTTCTTCTACAAATTCCCCATAGATTCTAAGATTCTCTATTCCCTGAACGCCTCGGTAGAACCTCCAAATTAGTTCAGATTCTCTTCTGTGAATTTCATCGACACCAACCTCTTCTATATATTTCAGTGCGGCATTTAATCCTGCGATTCCATGGCCATTTAAGGTTCCTGCCTCTAATAATTCTGGCATCTGTTGAGGCTGTTTCTTGCTATAAGAGTTGGTTCCACTGCCACCACTCTTCCATTCTTTGATTGCAACACCCTCTCTCACATAGATCCCACCTGTTCCCTGTGGTCCCAAGAGCCCCTTATGTCCTGTGAAGCAAAGGATGTCGATATTCATCGCATTCACATCAATGGGAATCGTTCCTGCTGTTTGTGCTGCGTCTACCACAAATATAAGATCATGCTCTCTTGCTATAGCTCCCATCTCATGGATTGGCATAATATTCCCTGTAACATTACTCGCATGTGTCCCAATAATTACCTTTGTGGATTTTTTAATAGACTTCTCGATCTCCTCTGCGGAGACAACACCTCTGGAATCTACCGACACAATACTTAACTCAATCTTTTTCGTCTCCTCTAGATAATACAAGGGGCGAAGAACAGAATTATGAGCTGTCTGTGTCACAATCACATGATCTCCCTCTTCGATGATTCCATGGATTGCAATGTTGAGGCTCTCTGTAGCATTGGATGTAAATGCAATCCGAGAAGGGCTAGAGATGCCAAAGAGTCTGGCTAAGCGTTCTCTGGTTTCGTATATCGTTCTCGCGGCACTTAAGGATTGTGGACTTGCGCCACGCCCCGCATTTCCATTCGTCATCAGTGCATCTACCATCGCCTCACCCACACTCGGTGGTTTGATCAGCGTCGTTGCCGCATTATCTAAGTAAATCATGTTCCAACCTTTCTATCTGCTACAATCCGTGGTTAATAGAATTGATTTTTCTTGTTTCTTTATTACCTTACCTATGATTGCAACCTTTGAGACCATTTCCTTTTCTTCAAATGCTTGCATAATTTGCTCTGCATATTGCGCTGGCACACTGCATAGCAGTCCTCCCGATGTCTGTGGGTCGTGCAACAAATCTTGATAGCACTCTTCCACCTCACCATAGTTGATGTGTTCTTGCCCAAATTCACGGTTCTTATATGCACCGACTGGCACTAAACCTTGCTTCGCCAGTTCGATTGCCTCCTCGATATATGGCACTGCATCTGCATTGATTTCCAATGTAACTTCACTGGCTGTGGCCATCTCGATTGCATGTCCCAGCAAGCCAAATCCTGTGATATCTGTACATGCTGAAACAGGGAAGTTCTCGAATACTTCCTTCGCCTTCTTATTCAATTCTGCCATGATGATTTGCGCCTCTTCGATTGCTTCTTCGGAAGCCATATCCACCTTAATGGCTGTGTTCACAACACCATTTCCAATCTGCTTCGTCAAGATAAGGACATCTCCCTCTAAACTTCCATGGTTCTTCCATATCTTATCTGGATGGGCAAATCCCGACACACTCAGTCCGTATTTCGGCTCATCATCCTGAATCGAATGCCCCCCCACAAGCACCGCTCCAGCCTCACGAACTTTATCCGCTCCCCCTTTTAGGATTTCTCCTAAGATTGCCGTGTCCAAACTATTTGGAAATGCTACGATATTCAATGCCACCTTAGGCTCTCCCCCCATCGCATACACATCGCTGAGAGAGTTCGATGCTGCAATTTGACCAAACCGATATGGGTCATCCGCAATCGGTGTGAAGAAATCTAGTGTCTGGATCAATGCCGTTTCGTCATTGATTTTATAGACTGCTGCATCATCCGATGTTTCGATCCCTACTAGCAACCTCTCCTCCTCAAATTTAGGCAACTGCCCCAGAACATTTGCCAATGTTCCTGGTCCAATCTTCGCGGCACATCCGCATGTTTTTGACATCTGTGTTAATTTTATCTCTGTTGACATTCTCTTCTACTCCTCCCGCCAAACTGCAGTTTTATGATTTTCTATGGCTTTATGATTTTATACAACTTTACCATTTCCTATGGCTTTATGATTTTCTTCGCCTTCGTCATTTCCTCTACGATTACGTACATGTTCGTAATTTCACCAACTCTCACCTGTTCGGCCAATTCATAGAAATTCAAACAAGCTCCACAAGTCAAAATCCCTACACCTTCAGACTGTAGATAAGTAAGATCCTCCAATGTATCCGCACCCTCTACTACTAGTTTCGCTCCTCCATTATAGAGCAATATCTTCTCTGGAAAACTCGCCTGTTGAGTCAATGCATAAACAAAACCTTTCATCAACGTCTTCCCAAGCGTATCGTTGCCATTCCCCATATATTCCGATGAAATCACAAGAATCGTCCCAGCTTGAATCTGCTCATTGGATTCCTGCTCATCCTTCGCATGGTCGAGCTGATTCTCGCCCGCTTCACGTTGAATCACAATACGATACTCCCTTTCACTCACCACCTGCTCCTCTATCTCACATCCTTGACTCTTGGCAAACTTCTTCACATTCTGTGATGCAATCAGATTATCTACAATTACCTCAACATCTCCCTTTAGCGCTTCATCTTCCATTATCTTCTTTGTACGAATGACTGGCATCGGACAATTTTCACCTCTAGCATCTACGATTATCATATCAAAACCTTCTTTCTTATTATTTTTTTCTTATTCTTTTTTTCATATACTTTATTTATGTTACCTTCCTCAAACAATATCACTTACTTAAGTACTTGTGAAAAAGAAATGTATTTCGCTTTACATATAAATATCGAAAATCTTAACCAACTTATCTGTAATTCTGTCCATGAAATGGATTCGTATCCCTTGATTTACATATAAGAAATGATAACAAGCAACTTCTTATATGTATTCAGAATCTTTTTTCGAGATAGTTTGCTGCAAAATACAGATAAATCATTGAATTTGATATAGGCTTATATGTAATTACATTATATTCAACCTGAAAATCGCCTAAACATACATATAAGTAGAGCTCTCTCAAATAATTTTATCTGTAATGACCTCTTAAACAAGATAATTTCCATTTTGTAGCACTTAAATTTCTAAGTAGTTCATCTTTTATGTTGAAATGGATAGAACATATTTTGTTCCCCCGAAAAAGCAATCTATCACACTCATTTTACCACTGTTTTCGTATTTGGTAAACAAGTGATAGCCATTTCTATCACAATTTGTTATAATAATGTTACATTTGAAAAGCAACATAATAACAATGATAAAACATGAATATAACGTAGAAAGACGAGGAAACATATATGTGGATAGCAGACAGATGGAAGGATTATGAAGTAATCGATACATCAAACGGTGAAAAATTAGAACGTTGGGGAGATTACTATCTCATGAGACCCGATCCACAAGTCATCTGGGATACTCCGAGAGGACATGGAAAATGGAAGCGTCCAAATGCACACTACCACAGAAGTGCAAAAGGCGGTGGAGAGTGGGAGTTCTTCGACTTACCTGAACAGTGGCAGATTCACTATAGAACTCTTACATTTAATCTGAAACCTTTTAATTTCAAGCATACTGGGCTTTTCCCAGAGCAAGCCACCAATTGGGATTGGTTTAGCGAAAAGATCAAGTCAGCCAATCGCCCGATCAAAGTTTTAAACTTATTCGCCTATACTGGCGGTGCAACCTTGGCTGCTGCTGCAGCTGGTGCAAATGTCACTCATGTAGATGCCTCAAAGGGCATGGTTGGATGGGCAAAGGAAAACGCAGCCTCTTCTGGGTTATCAGAGAGTCCAATTCGTTGGTTAGTAGACGACTGTGTGAAATTTGTAGAGCGCGAGATTCGGCGTGGCAATACCTATGATGCCATCATCATGGATCCACCATCCTATGGTCGTGGTCCAAAAGGCGAGATCTGGAAGATAGAAGATTCCATACATCCATTCCTGAAACTATGTACACAAATTCTATCGGATGACCCGCTCTTCTTCCTGATCAACTCGTATACCACTGGGCTATCTGCATCCGTTCTAACCTACATGTTGGCAACAGAACTAAAGAAGTACAATGGAACAGTAACATCCGACGAGATCGGGCTACCCGTTACAAGCAATGGGTTGATCTTACCTTGTGGGGCATCAGGTCGCTGGAGTAGTAAGTAATATTAATGATAAGAAAAGAATAATGAAAATGGAGGAATCACTATGGAAGCAATGGAATTAATAAAAGGACGAAAGAGTGTAAGAAGATACAAGGATGAATTTGTTTCAAAGGAAGATATGGAGGCAATCATTGAGGTTGCACGCTATGCACCATCATGGGCGAATACTCAAGTTGCACGCTACACCATGATTCAAGACCCTGAAGTAATTAAAAAAATCTGTGACAATGGTGTCAACGGATTCACCTACAATATGAAAGTATTATGTCATGCTAAAAACGCGGTTGTTCTAAGCTTTGTCAATGGTCAAAGCGGACGCTTCGGCGAGGGCAGTGACTTCGCAACTAGCAAGCATGGAGATTGGGAGATATTCGATGCAGGTATCGCATGCCAGACATTCTGTCTCGCAGCTCATGCCCAAGGAATTGGCACCTGTATTATGGGTGTAATCGATGCTGATACCATTGCAGATGCAATCAATCTACCTGAAAATGAGACCGTTGCCGCACTCATCACCTTAGGCTATCCAAATGAAACACCGAAGGCAACACCACGAAAAGAAGTAAATGAAATCCTACGATGGTAAACATCATATAAATTTAGTATTTTAATTCAAAGGAGAAGTTTTGAAGAAAATGATATGGTTAATCGGATTGATACTCGTAGTTCTCGGTGGAATCACCGTGTTTTTTGTGATGGGAAAAACCCAACGCCAGGTATATAAATATAGTTTTGACAATCGTGTACTCGACAATCCTGACAAAGGGTATTATATTCAGATTGATTCTAGCGAAGTCTCTCGTATCCCCTCTATTCGTGAGGAGGTACGTGTCGTTCTAATAGCATATGATATCGAGCAATACGCTTCCACTTCAATCGGAGAAGAAAAGATTGAAGAGCTTCGTACCGTTTTAGCCGCTGCCAAAGAGAATGGTCTCGGCGTTGTCTTTCGTGCTGCCTATGGTTTCCACGCGGGCGTACACGAACCCTCTGATACAGAACTAATCTCCGAGCATATTGGACAGATTTCTGATGTATTAAATGAATACAAAGACATCATCATGGTGGTTCAGGCTGGACTTCTCGGCGATTGGGGCGAATGGCATTCTGGTGATTACTTGGTAACAGATGAAGTGCATTCCACTGAAATCAGACAATTTGTCCTCAAACACTGGGAACAACATCTAGAAGAAACTATACTCGTCTCCGTTCGGCGTCCACGCTTCATTCGCGAGGCATGGGAGGCTGGTATCCTTGTAGACCGTTTAGGGCTATACAACGATGCCCTTCTATCCACCTTCGATGATATGGGTACCTATGACGATGCAAACTATGACCGTATTGCTGAACTAAACTGGATGCAAGAAACTCTTACTACATATATCAATGGTGGGGAAATGCCAACAACTAGTGGAAAGACTGAAGCCGCCTATGCTGATACCGAATTTTCACAACTACATATGACCTATCTCAACTGCAAATACAATATGGACATCATATCCCAATGGGAAGAAACTGAGATAGAAGGCATGAATGCCAGTGATTACATTGAACAAAAGCTTGGTTACCAGCTCTCCGTTCAACAGATTACCTCTACCTTAGCCCCTGCGAACTCATGGGATAAGTATGTAGACTTTACCTTGAAGATACAGAATATAGGCTATAGTACACTCTCTGCTAAATACAAGATTTATGGCGTCTTGATGCAAGATGGCAAAGAAATTGCAACAGAAGAAATCACCAGCACTTTACTCTACCAGATAAACAACGGTCAATCCACAACACTCAACTTCCGAATACCATTTGCAAACTACCATGAAACCACAGACTTGGCTCTGGGTATAAAAATAACAAAGTACCCCGAAGACAATCACTCGGACTACTTTGTTGAATTAGCAAATGATGTGGGATTTGAAGATGGAATCAATGTATTCAAACTACATTAATCAAGGGGACATGGGCTTACGAGCTATGCTCATAACTCCCCTGTCCCTCTTTTATTACACTCTTATCTTCTTGATACATTCCTCGATCTCTTTATCCTTACAATTTGCGAAAAACAGTTCTTCGAACTTACTATCCGTAACAATACTTCTAACCAACTCTTTATCAATCAGCTCTAAGCATGTTCTGATGTCCTTAATTGTTTGCATTCTCACACCATCTAGTATTTTCTTATTTCTTTGCTCTGGAATTACTCGTTCTTTCGGATAACCGTTTCCACTACCAAAGCCAAATAATTTTTCAAATGTATATTCTAGATTTAATTCTCCTCCCCAGCCAAATCCCTGAGCAAATGGCATCGCAACGCAATTTCCATCATTTACCTGTGCAAACAAGTAGCCATCACTTGGATTTGCAACATGTCCACAAAGTACATTTGGCATGCTATTACACGCAATCATTGCGCCTTGCCCCGTACCACACCCTGTAACCACATAATCTGCCGCACCACTCGAAATCAATATCGATGAGAGAATTCCAACTTGAACGTATGTCAACTCTCTTTCGCCTTCAACTCCATACATCCCATAATTATCCACTACATGTCCCATTGGTTCCACCACTTTTTTAAGTGCAGCTTCTATAATGCTATTTTTTCCTGCTTGACTATTCTCATTGATTAATGCTATTCTCATACTATTTCTCCCCCACAAATTCTTTTCTCATCGGTGTAAAAACATCTAACAATATTCCCTTTTCTATACATGTACATCCATGTTCCACACCATTTTGTTTCAACAACGTATCTCCGCTTCTTACAATTTTTTTTATTTCACCTATTGTAAACTCAAACACACCACTCACCACATATGTAATCTGTGTGTGTGGATGTGAATGCATTGCACCGACAGCACCAGTTTCAAACGAGTTTTCTACACTCATCATCTCATCACAATAAGCCAAAACCTTTCGCGACACACCATCGCCCACTTCTTCTACTAAGGCATTCTCTTGAAATGCCCATTGTTCACATTTATTTATTGCCATCAAGCATACTCCTCTCTAAGCTAATTCATTCGATTCATCTCAAATATATTGTGTGTTATCTTCATAGATCTGGTATGACAGATATATCTTGTCATCTATATAGAGTTTCTTTTCATCCAAAGCATAGTATACCCTTTTATTTGTACATTGCTCTCTAAATCGTTCGAATCCAATACCATTACCACAGATGCATACATATGCTGAATCTCTACTATTCGCCCTCAGTTCACATTCTGACAGAACATCATCATATTCCTCAAGCTTTACATTGCACCAGATTGCAATATACCTCTCATTCACTCTACCAAACAACCAATTTCCAATCTGAACGGTTTCCTCAAAACAGTTTTTAGGCCAGAACAAATGTGTGAATTTTATTGGATGTTTATCTTTTGGAATATGATAAATACAAGCCAATATATTTTTATGCTGTTTTATTGCAGGTATAATTCCATTTCCATGCCAATACCCTGGTCGCATCTGGCTTCTATCCGCACTTACCCCAGGATGATTTGTAAATACACAACAATTATGCGCTAGACTCGCATACCACAAATGCTGTTGATAACCGAACACACCTGGCTCAAATAGAGTCCTTCCATGATAAGCTTCATTAATTTTTCTGACCCATTCCATAGAAAACGGCTCATACTCCACTCGTTCGCCCCTATAGTTATCTTGTCTTGGACTTTCAACTGATGTCATTATGTATTCACCCGTTTTATGCAAGCAAATCCGTGCATTTCCCGATACATATATTTTGGAACTCTCTCTTTTGATAACCTCTGATAAGTATGCTTTAAATTCATACTGGCTTGTTGCCAAAAATGAAAGCCACATCGTTTCAGCACCTTTATAATATCGAACTGTTGGTGCCCCACTATCGATATAATGCACCAACTCCTGTGCTGATTGTTGAAACGGAGTAATCACACTTCTATATACCCTTCCTTGCGGTGCTATAATCACCCCATCAAACACATGCTCTGACATGTTTAGAAAGATATCGTCTAATATTTTTTTTGCTCGCTCCGATAAGCATTGCGGTGCAAAATCAACTACATTCAATAATGCGGCTACTGTAACCCCTGTATAGGTCGCACTACAAAATTCATCTAATCCATTACGTTCTATTGAAGTAAGCCAATCCTCACACCGTAGATATCCCAATTTATATTGTTCTCTTCCACTTCTTCCACTTCTGGTAAAATATTCGTCTGGATATCTCTCTCCCGCAAAGAGCTGTGCCGAAAAAAACATCAGAGCATGATTTTCACTCCAAAAACACATACCGTCGTTTCCGCTTTCATCCATCCAATATCGATATGTCAAAAAAACTTCTTTTATTCGTTCTTCAAGTTTTCTAGACACCTGATATTTTTTCAATAACCTGATAAAACCTGCCATCAAGAAATCAGAACAATCCACACACTTTTCAATCCAACTCAAATCATCTAATAATAATTTTTCATCATTTTCCGTAACCTGGTTTACTGCATATCGTGCTAGTACATGATAGACACTGAATCTAGCGCCTCCTTCCCGCGCTTGATATGGCTCGCTTGCTAATGCCTTCATTAACTGTTCCTGCTTTTCTTCTGTGCTAGCCGAATTACTGTAATTCGCTGTATGATGATGGTATATCTCGAAGCTTCGTGATACAATTCCCTCTCGCAGAGTTACTTGAAGTTCAAACAGTGCAAGACCTTCAGGAATGTTCCATGTATCTGCCTGTAGCACCTCGTTTCCCATCTCCGATTTTACATAAACAGCAAATTCGTGTTTGGGTATCATCAACGTACACCCCTTCACTTTCACTTGCTGCAACCACCTCTCTGCTTCTAACAATGATTTAACATTATGATAATCGCAATATTGCTCCTTGAATTCATCTTCACTCTCTAAGACTTCAATGCCAAATATGTTTCTAGTATCACGTATTCCCACATTTTGCATCACTACAAAGAGTTCATTTTTACCTTCTTGCAAATCGATTGTACAAGTCGTTCGCCGCATCGGTTTATACACAGCTTGAGTTTTGCACACTTTTTTTTCATTCACAAACAGCGTAATCGCCATGTAATTCCAAATAGCTATTTTGATCTTTTGTGCGCATTCTGAGATGATAGTTGTGGCTGCATATCCATCATATTTAATCGGAATTTGTGCTGTTTCACTCAGGTCCACCATGGAATGACCACCCAAGCAATGATACCTCCACTTATGTCCCTCAATTCCTATCTCTCCTAATTTTATCTCACACTTTGGTCTTGTTTCGATTTCTTGTATTGCCTGTTCTCTCATCGCTTGCTCATTTTCAATCTGATTCTTCTCATTTTGAATCGAATGATAAGTTTCACTTTTTAACCCACTGACCATCCACGCTTTTAGAAATTTCCCATTGTGTAAAATCACATTGCACACTCCCTTCTTATCGCTGTTACATGCAGTATTTTTCTAGTGTCTCCCTTACTGCTCCAACACCTGCATTTAATTCCTCAAAATATCCTTCTACACACAAACCTAATCCCACAGCATATAGGTCTACACCCCATATTTTCTCATCAGATATTAAATCCATCAATATATCATGAGTCTGATTGTTTGAGCCTAGCTCCAATTTTTCCACGGTATCGGCAAGAGACTCTATCATAGGGTCAGGGCTTAATTCAAACCGATTTCCTCTATCATCAATCCCCATCAAATATCTAATCCACCCGGCTTGTATCAGTGGAATAATTTTAAGATCTGACACTACTAATTCTTCCGATTTAGCATAAGCCTTGATGGTTTCTCCGAATCGGATTGCGAGCTTTTGAGAAGTATCTGTCGCTATTCTCTGTGGTGTGTCTGGTATAAATGGATTTGGAATTCTCTTTTCTACCACTTGGTCGATAAACTCTCTTGGAGATAGTATTTCTGGATTAACCACTACCGGCAAGCCTTCTTCATACCCTAATTTTCGAACTAGATTATTCAGCGCTTCATCCTGCATTTCATCCGATATTTTCTCATAATTCAATAAACAACCAAATATAGCCAAAGCTGTATGTAGTGGATTGAGGCATGTACACACTTTCATCTTTTCTACCTTATCTACGGTCAGGCGATCTGTAAAATAAACCCCATCTATCTCTAGATTTGGTCTTCCATTTGGAAACCAATCTTCTATGACTAGATATTCGCATTCTTCTGTGTTGACAAACGGAGCTATATATGTGTTTTTAGATGTCAACTCACCCCCAACTCCACTGATTCCGTCTTGTTCTAAGATATGTTCAATGCTCTCATGTGGGCGTGGTGTGATTTTGTCAATCATTGTCCATGGATATGATACCTTCTTTGCATGATTGAGATATCTTAGAAAGGTCTCATCTACATGCCTCCCCTCTACCCATTGTGTAGCAATCCCTAGAATCGCTTCCTTCAACCGATCTCCATTGTGAGAACAATTATCCATACTAACCAATGCAAGTGGAAGCTCACCACATAGAAACCTCTCATACAATAATGCAGTTACTTTTCCGATATAGCTTATGGGATTCTCAACTCCCCTCTTTGCATCCTTTGCTACATCATCTAACATCTTACCTTCTCCATCTACTAAGTTATATCCTTTTTCAGTAATGGTAAACGATGCGATTTGGAGACTTGGTTTTGTAAAAATCTCTCTTAATCTCTGAAACTCCATCTCCCTTGTACTATCAAGAACCAAAGATTCAACTACGCTTCCAACTACCGCCTTCTCCACGTCTCCGTCAGATTTTAATGTAACCACAATACCAAGATTATCACTTTTCTGATTTAAGTTATCTATAATGTCATAGTCATAGCCTTCTGCTACGATAATCCCTCTATCAATCTTGCCTGAATTAAGCAGCTTCTCAACAACATATGCTGGAAATGCACGAAAGATATTACCCGCACCAAAATGTATCCAGTTCGGCTCTTGCATTGTAACTTGAGCTATGTACTCGCGATCATATTGGGGCATTGCATACCCCTTGTTTTGCCACTCCTCTTTATCAAGCATCACATTTTTATTTAAAATCATTTGCTTTTTCGCCTCCACTTTTCTCAATCGCTTCCCATAATCCATTCAGATAGGTTGCTCCGAGCGCTCTATCGTATAACCCATACCCTGGCATGGCAACTTCACCCCAAATCATCCTTCCATGGTCTGGTCGAATCGGTCCTGTAAATCCAATGTCATGAAGCGCCTTCATGATTTCATACATATCAAAATTACCATCTAAAGATAAATGTGACGCCTCTTCAAAATTTGTCGGAGTATGAAATTTCAAATTTCTTACATGTGCAAAGTGTATTCTGCCTCTTAGGGCTCTAATCATATCGGGGAGGTCATTATCCAAATTTGTTCCATAGGAACCGGAACAAAATGTCACTCCGTTATGAGGATTATCTACCATCTTCATCATTTTCAAGATATTCTCCTTGTTGATAATGATTCGTGGTAATCCAAATACACTCCAAGCCGGATCATCTGGATGGATTGCCATATTGATGTCATATTTTTCACATGTTGGCATAATCTTTTCCAGAAAATATTTCAGATTTTCGAACAGCTTTTCATCATCAATCTCTCGATAGAGTTCAAATAATTCTTTTACTCTCTCCATCCGCTCTGGTTCCCAGCCCGGCATGACAAATCCATTCATATCGTCTCCAATCGAATTGAACATTTCTTCCGGATTCATCGCATCGACTGCCTCTTGTGTATACGCAAGTACTGTGGAACCATCTTCCCGCTCTCTGGCAAGCTCTGTTCTTGTCCAATCGAATACAGGCATAAAGTTATAACATACCATGTGGATTCCAGCCTGCCCAAGTCGCTCTAATGTGGTGATATAATTCTCAATATATTCCTCTCGCTCGGGAGCTCCCGTTTTTATAGCATCATGAATATTTACACTTTCGATTCCTGCCAATTCGAGCCCTGCTTCTTCCACTTCCTTTTTCATTGCTAAAATATGCTCTAATTCCCATGCTTCTCCTGGCACTGAATCATATAAGGTTGTAATTACACCTGTCACTCCTGGAATCTGCCTAATTTGTTGTAAGGTTACGGAATCATGCTTGCTTCCATACCATCTTAATGTCATCTTCACTATCTTTCTTTCCTCTCTTGCTCTATGTATTTAAGTCAAGTGGCTAACCACTGTGTGATTAGCCGACTCTTCAAATTACTTATTTGTATACTCGTCGTCTAACAAAGGTACCTATTCCAATGCCTATCAGTGATAAAATCAAGATATACACTGCTAGGAAACTTGTTTCATCACCTGTTTCTGGCGCTTGATTATCCGTTGTTGGTATTACGCTTGGCTCTGTTGGTGTCGGCTTAACTTCTATCGGAGGATTTACCGCCTCTGCTTTCTTCTCGCCTACCGCAAACCTTGAAAAATGATCCGTTGTAAATGTCACGACTTTGTTTATCGCATCATATGCACAATCTGTCATCTCAATCAGTGTATTATCTGACTGAATATAATATACAGTAATATCCTCTGCACTTTCACCCTCTGCTAGCTCATACGGAATCGTAACTCGGATTTTCCCTGTTCCAAAGGAAGTAATTCTCTCTCCTGCCGATTCTATCGTAAATTCAAATACTGGTCTATTTCCAACTCTTTCCTGTATCACATCTGAAAACTCTGTATTCTCTAACTGCTTAACTGTAATTGAAACACTCTCTCCTGCTTTCGATTGTATCACCTTCAATGTCTCCATATCAATCTCTAATACAGCTTTTCCTGTATTCACTTGAAGTCCTTTTGTCTCTGCTTCGAGCAATGCTTCCACGCTATTGATGCTAAACTCAGCCACCACTTCCTTTACCTTGTGGTCGACATTTCCAACTTCTATCTTCACCCACTGGCCTTTTCCATTGTCCTTTGCATTCGAGAGTGCATCTGTCACTTCCGAATCTTCTACCTTCGCCTCCGCCTTGATGCCGTCTACACTCGGCTGTACAGGGATTACAGGTGCAACCGAATTATCTGGTTCATCAGGATCACTCGGGTCTGTCGCATCTGTTGGATCCTCTGGATCTGTCGGGTCCGTTGGATTAGGGTCTACTGGTGGTGTTACAACTTTATCCTTATAATTCGCTGTAATTGTTACCGCTTTCTCTGGCATTTTAAAGGTTGTCTCTTTGGCCTCTATCTCTGCAAATACTACCCCATCTGCACTCGTCCAATTCACAAACTCTTTCCCATCTGGAACTGTTGCCGTAATTGTAATTATCTCATCTTTTACAGCTGTTGCTTTACTGGTTGTTCCTCCGTTTACCGTCACCGCATATGTTTGTGGCTCTGGTTCAGGCTCTACTTCTTTTAAGGTATAAATCTTCAAGTCATCTAATTGGAAATCAATCTTAGGATCACCACCACCAAAGTTTATCTGCGATATTACCTTGGCGTCCTTGCTTCTAAATCCAATATCCTCTACTAATAATACATCATTCAAGTAGTAGTCATAGGTTTGATTTACGACATCGACCTCGATTTTTACATGATACCATTCCCCAACATTGATTGCGCCACCTTCTACATCTTTCCAATTATTGATTTCTGGGTCTCGCACTCTTATTTTAGCCTGTGAATCCGCACTTGCTGTAACTAAGCTTACCGCTGGCAGGTCTCTTTCCCCCTGTTTAAATGGACCATCATACATAGTAGGGAAGCTTGTCCATGCGTTATTCATGACTCTGAAATCATACTCAGTTATCAAGACTTTATCTTGTGCATCAATAAAAAAGTTGAACTGAGTTTTTGCAGACATCACTGCATCCTCTCCATCCTTGACTATTTCCATCTTTGTATGATCCCCTTCTATCCCGGTCATATCTTGACTCTCAAGACGAGCTTCGAAATCTTCTTGAACCAAATACTCAGGGATGAGCTCTTCTGGAATCTTAGCGGCTTTTAATCTGGTAATTGCTTGATCTAACAACTGGATTGCTTCTGCTTTTTTCGCCTCTGTCGCTGTTTGATCTGTCAAAATTGTTATTGCATTTTCTTTTGCATCTTGTAGCGCCCTATATACATCATTTGGATATTGCCCTGGCTCAGTTCCTACTTCTACTGTTTCCAATAAATTTGTAGCTTCCACGATAGATGCATGGTTTGCGACATCAATGACTGTCACCGTACAGTTAGCCTTAATCGCATCATTGTCATTTGCTTTCACAGTGATTACAGCTTTTCCTGCGCTGATTGCTGTTACGTTCCCTTCATTGTCCACTGTTGCAACCGCTTCGTTATCACTATTCCACGATAACCCACCTACTTCGGTATCGCTAGGTGTTATGGTCGCCTCTAATTTCTCCGAGAATCCTTTTACAAGATTTAATTGTTCTTTATTCAAACTAACTCTTGTTCCCGCTATCGATTGATACACTTTCATATTATCTAGTTGGAAATGCCTTCCTGCATTGGAGCCACCCATCCAGATCTGGCCAAGTTCTGTTAATGTTTTATCTCTAAATCCATAGTCGTCCGCAATCAGTTCATCGTTATAATAGAAATCGAAGGTTTTATTAGGAGTATCAATCTCTATTTTTACTGTTGCCCATTGATTGCTCTGAATTACATTTTTAGTTTGCCAACCAGATCCATTGTGTACTTTGAAATTGCTGCCCTCTGTTGCCACACATGGTCCTGGTGTTGCTTTTGTTCCCGCATATGCTCCACTCTTATAGATATATGGCAAATTCGTCCAAGTTGTTCCAATCGTTTTCAGCTCATATTCCACGGTAAACGCTTCATTCTGTAATGGGAAATTCCAGAATAGATCTCCAGTCATATTCAACACTGCATTTGTATCATCTCTATCATCTGAAACAATCGATGCACCTGTTGCTGATAACCCATTGGTGTCATTTCCAGCCTGTCTCCAATCAAAGTCTTCATATATCAGATACTCATTCACACCATCTGTCATTTTTCTAGATGAGCTAAATTCGCTCATGGCGGCAACGACTACTTCTTTTGCTTGAATTTTATTTTCTTCTGTCGCGCTTGGATTGTCCAAAGTTGCTTTTAATGCGTCGGTTGCTACTTTTAATTCGTTGAATTTCTCTTGCGAATACTGACCTAATCCATCACCCAAATTAGTGATTCGAAGGAATCCTTCTGCTTGATTCAGGATTAGCTCCATTTCATCAAATTCTAGTGATAATTCCGTCGCTACTTGGCCTGGATTCATATTCTTTGTACTGTGGTAACTCTCAGGTGGAGCCATATATGTACTCGGAATTCCATCTACCGTTTCGATTACAATTTGGTCAAAGCTTACAGCTGGGTCTACCATCCATACTTTCAAAGTATGCTTACCAGCCGACGGAATCGTAATCTCGCTCGTTAACTTCTCGATTCCTTCTAATACATTCTGGCTCCAATCCCCGCTTGAGGTTTTAGTTCCAGATACTATAATCGGTTCTCCGTCATCTAGGGCATATGCAAAACGCACTGCTGTACCATCTAATGTTGGCATACGATAGAACGTAATATCATATGTTCCAGCCTTATCAAAATTGATATCGTATTGGAGTTCTGGCGATGTGGTAGAAATATTCTCAGTAATACGAGCTCCAGATACTGGGTAAGTCATCATTGCGGCATTTTCTCTTCCCAAATCTTCATAGATGACCCATTCATGGTCACCACGCTTTGTACTCCTATCAAAGTTCTCAGCCTCAATTGAAATATATCCATCGGACTCCACATACCCTTCATAATCCGCTCGATTCTTGGAATTGTCAGCAGTTATCTTCACCTTGATTTCCTGTTTTGTCTCTTGGCAAAGAATTGTGATTGTCGCATTGCTAACAGCTTCTGCTGGTACCTGATTCCAATCAACTGACACCCACACTCTTTCATTAATTGTATTTCCCATTGTTTGAGACAATGCGAGCCAGTCTACATCTGTCTGGGCAGACCAACTGATAGAATTTCCTCCTGTACTAAATATATCGATAAAATGACTGTCCTGTGTAATACTTGAAAATGCTAATTCATTTTTCTCGCCCGAAGTATTTTGAACCTCAGAAATCACACCCATGTTTGAGTCCGCAGTAATCGTAATAGCCGGCAAACTTGCAAGTTTTGGTGCATCTGGTGGATTCTGGCCATTCGGCGATTTAGAGTATGGATCCATGATACCTTCCCATTTCCCCTCACTCATTGCCTCATTATAATACTTTGTTTCTGCAAACTCGCCCTCTTGTGCTTCATTTGCCATAGATGCAACATAATTCGTTATAATACCTCTACCTTGTTCTTTATACAAGTTGTAGAGTTCCTGATAATAAAACTTAAGATTGGCATAATATGCTCCACGTACTGGGTATACCACCAATTGATAAAAAGAATCATCTTGTGCTGTTCCCTTATAATCATTCTCATACAATTGGTTTACACGCAGAAAGATATCTTCATATTCTACCATACGCTTTGTCCACTCATCCCCAAAATATTCCTGAGAAAAAGTGTCTGTTTTCGTAAATTGAGGTCTTCTTGCAATCCCAAGTGAATAATGAGTCGATATAATATCTTCGATTTCCTTTGCATTTTCTGCCCCGAAGATATCTCCATTCCAATCTTCAACATATTCTACCGTATTATCTTTGTTGTTCCCTTCTACATCCCAAGCTTTGTCAATGCAAAATTCCAATGCCATTTCCGCTGGTTTAATGTCACCAACGTTGAAGATCCAAGCTCTTTGGATTCCATTTTCATACGCTCTGTCTAGCTCGGAACCAACTTTACTCAATGGAGTTGTATAGAGCCACAGGTACGACTGCGGAGATCCCCAGTAAGATAAGTGATAATATAATGTGTTTCCTGCCGCTCTTGCCTGCTCATCTTCATTCGGAAACTGTCGTATATTTCCATGATTATCTTCAGACCAGATAATCGCCGCCTCTTCCGACAGTGTTTCGTTTAATCCCGCATTGTAGATCGTCAACACCTCTTTATATACTTCAAACGTTTGGAAAATGCCATTCAAGTCGATACCATCTGTAAAATCAGTGTCTCCATTAATATGTTCTGCTAGAATTTCTTGCTGCTTTGTAATAATCATATCTACTAATTCTGCTTTTTTCGCATCGGATTGGTATTCTGGATTTCTAACCTCGATTGGTCCATCTCCTTTTCCTCTCATTCCCAATGACCAAGCCACTTCATATTCGGCTAGTGCCTCTACTTGTGCTTCCCAATAAGCCTCTACTACTGGTCGATATTTTTCATATGAGTAGTCAAATTCTGGCGTGAAATCCAAGTTATGCTCCTCTTTATACTGTGCCGCAAATGGCGCCCACTCATTTTCATTCTTTCGGAACATCGGCTGTGCAGATCCGATTACCACTCCATACTCATCCGCATTTTTAACATTGATTAGCGGATCAATTGAATCCGACCAATTTGGATCGTTCAAAAATTCATCTGAATAGGTATGCATCGCAGGCTTCAACAAGTTAATATTTAACCTTGACATTAATTCGTAAACTAACTTGTAAGTTTCAGGTCCAATACTGAATTCTGGATCAATTGCCTTCGACCACCACATCAAGTTTACTTCGTCATTGATAAATATTCCCCGATATTGCACGTCTGGTTCTACACGAACAACTTCTGCTGTATTGACAGATACCGTGTCACGTTTCTCTGGTGTAACATCTCCCCAAAAATACCACGGAGACACCCCAAGTTCCTCGGACAAATCATAGATACCATAGATTGTCCCTCGAGGGTCACTTCCTATAATTACAATTTGTCCATCCACAACAACTCGTATCGAAGACTCCCACTTTCCTTCACTACTCCACTTTCCTTTTCCTTGAATGTTCGACAGTAGATTTTGAGGGATTTTATTCGCCTCTACCATCTGGTCAATCACTTCACTGTGTCCGATAGTTCCCACAATAATTTTAGTCCCACTCGCTGATTCCAGTGTTCCCTTATCGTTCACAATATTTGCTTCTACCGTACTTGTTGTTACGCGGTCAATATCTTTTTTTAGATCCTCCACCGCTCGTATTACAGCTATATCACTCTGATCTTTGTCAACATATATCGTGGGTGTTGAAGTCGCACTAGCCACCACAATAGAACTGCTCGCTGTTTCAGGTGCCGCCTGAACAGATTGTATATCAGTTATAAATCCGCTGAACAGATTTAACAAAATACTAGCGAATAATAAAATACTAATTTTTTTAGCGTGTTTCATTCTTCCTCTCCTCTATTCAGAGAAAAGGCTAACCCCAAGGTGGTCAGCCTATCTCCTAACTATCATTTCATACTTTTCTTTCTTTTACGGATTACAACCGTTGCTGCCACAATAGCTATTACCATTGTGTATACTGGCCAAAAGTTTGTATCATCTCCTGTCTTTGGTACTGTATCTGTTCCTGTTTGTGTTGCTTTATCTTCTCCTGTTTGCGGAGTCTTATCTTCTCCTGTTTGCGGAGTCTTATCTTCTCCTGTTTGAGTCGATACCTTTTCTCCTACTGCAAACTTAGAAAAATGATTTGTTGAGAATACGATCGTCTGGCTTTGTTGTACATATTGACTATCTTCCATCTCCTCCAAAGTATTGCTACCATCCGATGGCACATAGTATACAGTAAGCTCGTCAGGATTTTCTCCATCCTCTAGTTTATACGGAATGGATGCGCGAATCTTTCCATCTCCAAAATTTGTAATCTTTGTTCCATCTGATTCAATTGTAAATTCATACATTGGTCTGTTTCCAATTCTCTCTTTGGCCTCTGGTGATAAATTTTCCCCATCTACTCTTTTCACCGATATGCTTACTTTATCTCCTTGCTTCTCTAAAATAGTTTTTAGTGTTGCTTGGTCTATGGTAAGCGTTGCAAGTCCAGTAGAGATTTCAATCCCATCTGTATTTGTTTCTAGTAGCCTTGCTACAAGCTCCTTGCTAAGTTGAATATCAACCTCATCTACATTGCTTCCGGTATTCTGAATTTGAACTTTTACGAGCTGCCCATCCCCATTATTTGCAAGATTATCAAGCATATTTTTTATAGTCTCATCCCCTATTGTTGCACTCGCCTTTGTTCCATCTATATCCGGTTTCAGCAATACAATTGGATCGCCAGTATTTGGCTTGTCTTCTTCACTTGATTTCTCTTTGAAGTTCGCTGTTATTACAACGTCTGACTCTGGCATTGTAAACGTTGTTTTTTTCGCATTTTGATCTGTGAAATCAACCCCATCACTTGTTGACCAATTTACAAACTCTTTTCCCTCTGGAACAACTGCGCTAATTGTAATCGTTTCCCCTTTCTCTGCTTCTGATTTATCCGCTGTACCGCCAATCACTGAGATGGATTGCTTTTGCTTTGGAATATTAACCACAACTTCACATGTTGCGATTTTATTTCCATCCTCTGTACTAACAGTAATGCTTGCAGTACCATTGGCAATCGCTGTAACTACCCCTGCATTATCTACTGTCACAATCTTCTCATCACTTGACTTCCAAGTCACTTGTTTATTTGTTGCTGACTCTGGAGTTATGGTTGCTTGAAGTTGCACCGTTTCTCCCGCTTTCGTAAAGTTGATTTTTGTTTTGTTTAACTCAACCGACTCTACCAATATTACCTTATCCACATAATTAGCAACAATTGATACTGCCTTCTCTGGCATTATAAAACTTGTCTCTGCTTTGGTTTCATCTGAAAATGTTACACCATCATTTGAAGTCCAATTCACGAATTTCTTACCTTCTGGTATTTCTGCGGTTATCTTCACCACCTCATCTTTCGATGCTGTTGCCTTATCCGCTGTTCCTCCCGATATTTGTACAGAATATTTTTCTGGCTCTGGCGCTTTTTCCGTTGTATAAATTTGTAAATCATCTAATTGGAAATCAATCCCAGCAGCACCACCACCAAAATTAATTTGAGAAATTAATTTTGCACCTGTGCTTCTAAATCCAATATCATCTACTAACAACACATCATTTAAGTAATAATCATATGTCTGGTTCAAGACATCAACTTCTATTCTTGCACTATACCATTCTCCAACATTAATAGCACCACCTGCAACATCCTTCCAACTATTGCTTTCTGGGTCACGAACCTGCATTTTTGCTGCTGATCCACTGCCAGCTGTTACAAGACTTATCGCAGGTAAATCCTTCACATCTTTTTCGAATGGTCCATCATACATGGTTGGAAAACTTGTCCATGTATTATTCATCACTCTAAAATCATACTTTGCAGCAAGATACTCGTCTTGACCTTCAATAAAGTAGTTGAATTGTGTCTGCGCAGACATCACTGCATCTTCTCCATCCTTTACAATTGACAACTTCGTAGCATCACCATCAATTCCCGTCATATCTTGACTCTCAAATCGAGCTTCGAAATCATCTTTGATTAGATAGTTATACTCAGTAGGCTCCTTAAATGTCGCCGTGATAGAAACTGCTTTTGCTGGCATGGAGAATACTGTAATCTGTGCATTCGCAT
This sequence comes from uncultured Lachnospiraceae bacterium, assembly GCA_964367905.1. Lineage (GTDB taxonomy): Bacteria > Bacillota > Clostridia > Lachnospirales > Lachnospiraceae > CAUPWF01. The sequence continues at coordinate 23,881 of CAYIZP010000008.1, read as the reverse complement.
CACTAAACTCAACATCATTCGATACCCATTTGTCAAACAATTTACCTGCTGGCACATTTGCTTTGATAGAAATGAGTTCGCCATTCTTACCTGTTTCTTGACTTGCTTCTCCTCCTATAATTTCAATTGAATATCCTGCCTCTACTGACTCAACCATGATTTCGCATGTATCTGTCTTTCCTCCGTCGTTAGTCTCCGCTGTTATAATCGCTTTCCCAACCGAAACCCCAGTTACAACACCCTCGCTACTAACTGTTGCCACCGCTTCATTACTTGAAGTCCATGATACACCTTTATTTGTTGCATTCTCCGGTAAAACAGTCGCAATAAGTGTGGTTTCTTCGCCTGTATTCATCGTAACTGTATCTTGGTCTAGTGATATTGATTGAACTGGATTTTTATAAGTATAAATCTTCACATCATCCAATTGATAATTTAGACCATCCGCTCCACCAAATATAATCTCAGATATTACTTCTACATCGGAACTTCTAAATCCCATATCATCTACTACTAGTTTGTCATTCAGATAGAAATCATACTTTTGTTCACTAACATTTACCTCTATCTTTGCACTATACCACTCGTTATAATTTATGTAGCCATCTGTAACATTTTGCCAGTTATTGATTTCTGGGTTTCTAACTTGAAATTGTGCCCCTGCACCACTTCCTTTTGTGATGATACTTGGTCCTGGCAGATCTCTCTGACCTTTGATAAATGGTCCATCATACATCGTTGGGAACATCGTCCATGTTCCACTATTGGCTTTGAATCTATATTCTGTTATAAGAAATGATTCTTGTGGCTCAATATTCCATGATAAATCACGCGAGCACGATAGATATGCATTATCCCCTTCTTTTTCTATTTCCATTTTAGAAATAGTGCCAGCCATTCCACTTAGATCTTGCGTATCATATCTTGATTCAAAATCCTCATAAAAATGATAAGTATAAGTATCATCATTCATAATTCTTGAGTTTTTAAAATCATTCATTGCCTTAATAAGTGCACTTGCCATTGCCCTCTTCGCTTCGTCTGTCGCATCTAGATCTTCCATCAATGTTTCCATCTCTGATTTCTTCGCTGCTAGCTCATCATACACCTCTTTCGAGTACTGACCTACCGAATTACCCAGATTAGTGATTTTGAGTAATTCTGTTGCCTCTCTTAGGAGTAGTTCATTCTCATCCATCCTTAGCTGCAAACTATAGGCCTGTTGTCCTGGCTCTGTATTTTTAGAACTATGATAACTCTCAGGTGCTGCAAAATAGGAGTTATCTACATTTTCCTCTGTCTCAATTACAATCTGGTCAAAACTTACAGCTGGATCTACCATCCATACTTTCAGAGTGTGTTTCCCTTCTGTTGGTACATTGATCTTAGCTGTTAATTTCTCTATACCCTCTAAAACATTTTTACTCCAATCGCCGCCTACATTGTGGTCACCTGAGATAATTTGAGGTTCGCCATCATTTAAGGCATATGCCAAACGCACTGCACTTCCATCCAGTGTTGGCATGCGATAGAATGTAATATCATATTCTCCCGCAGCATTTACATTGATTTCATACTGAAGTTCTGGAGCTTTGTTCGCTATGTCCGTTGTAATTCTATCTCCAACAGTCGGATAAGTCATCATGGCATGATTGCTTCGCCCTAAATCTTCGTAAGTTACCCACTCATATCCTGAACGCTCAATTTTCTTATCAAAGTTTTCTGCTTCAATAGAAATATATCCATTCGCTTCGACATAACCTGTGTAGTCCGCTTTGTTCCTTGTATTCTCTGCCTCAATATTTACTACAATCTCTGACTCTGTCTCTTCACAGGTAAATGTAATCGTCCCAGTCTGATTTCCGCCAGGAATCTTATCCCAATCAACAGAAGCCCAAACTCTCTCACTGCTTGTAATGCCACTTGTTTTCGTTAAGTTAATCCACTCTGCACTAACTTGGGCACTCCAATTAACAGTGTCTATACCTTTTGAAAACACGTCAATAAATCGTGCATCTTGCGTAATACTCGAAAATTCTACTGTCTGTGTCTCCGCGGCAACTCTTGTCCCTTCAACAACTACACCGATATCTGTTTCTTCCGTTATGGCAATCGGTGTCAAGGTAGGAATCCTTGGAGTTGACGGAATATATAGACCAATATTCGGCGGATATGGGTTCATAATCTTATCCCACTTTCCATCACTCATGGTTTTGTTATAGTACTCTGTTTCCGCATATTCATTCTCTTGAGCTTGTACTGCCATGCTTGCCATATAGTTTGTTGCAACTCCACGACCTTGCTCTTTGTACAAATTATACATATCCGTATAATACCACTTACTATTTACATGATAAGCACTTCTAATCGGATATACAACCAGTTGGTAGAATGCATCATCTAATTCTTCCCCTTTAAATGCTTCATCATATAAAGCATTCACGCTTAAATATAGGTTCTCATAATCTTTCATTCTTTGCGTCCACTCGTCTCCAAAGTTCACTGGATCGAATAGATTAGTTCCTAAAAATTCTGGCCTCCTCGCAATTGCTAACTGATACGAAGTTTCTATAATATCAGCAAGTTCTTCGCCATGCTGAGTGCCAAAAACATCACTCATCCACTGGTTCACAAACTCATCTGTCTTATTTGCACTCAGCCCATCTACATCCCATGCTTTATTCACAGCATAGTCGATCGCTAACTCCGCTGGCTTAATGTCTCCAACATTGAATATCCATGCCTTTTGGATTCCATTGGCATATGCTCGATCAAGCTCTGATCCTACCTTACTCAGTGGAGTGGTATATAGCCATATATAGGATTTTGGCGATCCGTAGTAGGATAGATGATAGTACAATGTGTTTCCACCACTTCTCGCTTGTTCCTCCTCATTTGGAAATTGTCTGATGTTTCCATGATTATCCTCTGACCATATAATTGCAGCTTCTTCTGGCAATGTATCCTTTAAACCAGCATTATAAATATCCAGAACTTCTTTGTATACTTCAAATGTTTGGAAAATCCCCTCTGTATCGTATCCATCTGTAAAATCTGTATCCCCATTAATATGCTTTGCTAACATCTCCTGCTGCTTAGACACTACTTCGGTGACTAGATCCGCCTTCATCTCATTCGTATATCCTGGCGGCGTCATAATTGCTCCATCACTAAGCCCTCTCATCCCCAATGACCATACAACTTCATAATCCTTTAGCGCAATCACCATTTCTTCCCAATAAGCTTCTATGGCTTCTCTGTTCTTTTCATATCCATAGTTAAATTCTGGTTTATATCCATGCTCCTCTTCCCACGCCTCGGCAAATGGTGGCCACTCTCCTAGATTATTTCTAAACATTGGCGCTGGTGATCCGATGACAATCGCATATTCATCTGCGTTTTTTATATTTTGTAACGGATCTGCTCCCTCTGGAAGATCTGGTGGATTTATAAACACACTAGAATATGGATGAGATGCTGGTTTCAAAAAGTTCAAATTTAAGCGTCCCATCAACTCATACATTAGTTTATATGTCTCCGGTCCGATACTATACTCGGGATCAATCTCTCTAGACCAAAGTACTAAGTTTACCTCATCATTAATATACATGCTTCGATATTGAACATCTGGTTCATATCTCACATAATCAGAAGAATCAATCACAACACTTGATTTTTTCTCTGGTGTAACATCTGCCCAAAAATACCATGGAGACACACCAAGTTCCTCAGACAAATCATAGATACCATAGATTGTCCCTCGAGGGTCACTTCCTATAATCACAATTTGCCCATCCACGACAACTCGAATCGATGACTCCCACTTACCCTTATCGCTCCATTTACCTGCCCCCTTTATATTGGAGAGCAGGGCACTGTCGATTTTGTCAGCTGCAATCATTTCATCTATGACTTTACTTTGTCCTATTGTACCTACAATAATCTTGGTTCCCGTTGACGAATTAAGTTGTAATTCATCATGCACAATTGGAGGCTCTACTGTTCTTGTAGTTACTCGGTCAATATCTTGTTGCAAATTTTCTACCGCTTTTAAAACCGCCACATCACTATTATCATCTACATAAATAGTTGGTGTGGAACTTTCACTGACAACTTCGATTGAAGTTTTAGGGTCTTCTGGTGCTGCTTGTGGACCCTCTGGCGCCGCTTGAACTGCTCCTAGTGGCATACTGAACTCGCTAAAGATCATGCTAAAAGCGATTAAAACCCATACTACTTTCCATTTTCTTCTCTCTCTCATTTCCTTCTCCTTGTCATATCTACGCCGTAGGAACTGCAACTACTTCCGCATTTGGATTCTGAATATCCTCTGGCGTTGGGTAATATCTTGGAATACTTAAATCTCGTTGAAATAATCTAATGTGCTCTGCTTTTGGCGATAATTCCACCACATCGCTTCCCCTCCATGTGACAGTATATTCACGCCCTCTTATCATCTCTTTTTTCTCTATGGTCTCTAGCTGATGTATGATTTCGCAAGTACAGTCAGCCTCTACCGACCCTACAATTATCATATTATTTTCCACACAGACTTCCTCGACTTCTATTCCATTCACCAATACTCTCAAACCATTTTTCATCCAATCAAACACTCGAACCTTGATGCTGCTTGTCTGTGCTGGAACAATAACCATTTTTCCTTCATTTGGATAAAATGTTTCAACCTGAACTACATCGTCTAATGTGATATCCATTGGAAGATTGATGGTTAATTCATCCTCTTTCTTCTCTACCACCGTGTTCCAAATAATTTGCAGTGCTTGTGGTCCAGTTCCCGCACAACAGCCTGCCAAGGAACGGAATTTTGTAATCGATATAGACCCTGGTTCGGAACCTCCTGTAAATCCACCTACAATCCTCTCTGAAATATTGGTATATGTCGTGTCCTGTGTATCCACTGCAGTAGCATCAACTGGGGCAAATGTTCCATCCTTCAATTGATTTTCATCTAACATATTCCTAGCATATTTATCGATGAGCTCGTAGTATTCTTCATATCCTGCATCAATCAATTCCTTTGCTCCCTCTACCATGTCCTTGATACAACATGTTTCGCAGAATTCCTCAGCTGGATCATGTAATTGTGCATACTCTGGAACCCACCCAAAAGATGAGGAAATAGAGACGATATAATCAAAAATCTTCTTCCCTTTGCTTAGGTATGTTTCATTATTGGTCAATCTCCCCAATCGAATCATCCCGATTGCAATCCACGCAACCGAATGTACATGTCCGAAAAACTCCATCTTATAGTTAAAAAACTTAGATGCTCCAATTAAGTGATTCGCGATTCCTTGCGCCAAGTCAAGGGCTACTTCGTCTCCTGTCAGTTCCCAAAACACAACCAACGGTTGTAATATAACCCCATTTCTAATTGGTTGCTCTCCGCGTCCCGTGTGACATTCTAGTTCAAATCCACCCTCTTGCAGATACACATCATTCGGAAACTCATAGATTGGCGCTTCCTCGTAGAAGTCACCCGACCAAAAAGTACGTCTCTTGCGTTGGATTACCAGATCTCTCATAGCTTTTACTAGGTTTTTACCCTTTTCTAGCACTTCTTCATTATTTGGTTGATTCAAAATGATTCTATTAAGCGCTGACAATACATAGCCCATCTCATGGAACGAACTATGCATCGTATGTGTCCATGGATATTTTTCATGATACCTAAGCCCATCTGCTCCCCATGATTTCATCAGGTGTCTGTAAAATCCTTGTTTTACTTCCTCTCCTTTTCCAGCCCCCAATACATCTTGTGCCGCCACGACTGCTTCATACCATGATGCTACCAATTCCGCATCATCCACTCTACAATGTTTTGCATAAGCTGGAATTCCGTGTGGTACAACTAGCCAATATGGAAGGAAGTCCTGATCCTTATCTACCATCTGTTCTAGATAGTTTAATGCCAATTCCATATTTCCTTTTAAATCATACTTTTTATATCTTTCCTTCATTTTTTCCTCCATAATAATAACTCTTTACATACTATTTAATTCTATGCTCTATCCTTTTACTGCACCTACAGTTAATCCACTCATAAAGTATCTACTGGTACATAAATACAAGATAATAATAGGGACAATACTCATTGCTGATCCTGCGAACATAATATTCCATGCTGCTGCCCCATCACCTGTAGAACGTAGTGCTATAACCCCTGCTGTCAGCGGTCGCATATCTGGATTGGACATTGTAAATACATTTGGCAAAATATATTCATTCCATGCACCACGAAACGATAATAGTGCCACTGTTGCAAGAACTGGCTTTAATACTGGTAAAATTATCTTGTAGTAAATCTGGAAAAAACTACAACCATCAATAATTGCTGCTTCATCCAGTTCCCTCGGAATACTCTGCATGTATCCACGTACTAAGAATATATTTGTTGCTTGATTTGTCCCGATTACAATGAGGATAACCGACCAAATCGATTGATGCATATTCAGTTCAATTGATAATTCAAAGAGCGGACGAAGTGCCATACTCCCTACATTTACAAACATAAATGCAACTAATAAACTATAGATTAAATTCTTACCTTTAAAATCTCTTCTAGCAAAACAATAACCTACCATACTAGAAATCAACACTACACCTATCATTACCATTGAACTTAAGAAAATACTATTGATTGTATACCTTCCGAAGTTAGCCATTTGCCATGCATCTATATAGTTTTGGAAACTAAATACTTCTGGTAGTAAATTAATTCCACCTGCTACTAATTCTTGATTTGTCTTAAAAGAACCAAATACCACATATAAAATCGGATATACGGTAAATATTGTCAAAATAACCAAAAAAACATATATCACAATATTTGCAATTCTTTCATTCATACTTTTTGATTGCATTTTTATTTTCATTGCTATATTCCCTCTTTCTCTAATCTATATCATCTAGTTTTTTGCTTAGCTTTAAATATATTCCAGTAACTATCGCAATTATCAACGCTGATACTAATCCAACCGTAGCACCATAACCAACTTGAAGCTGTCCTACGGTGTCAGAATTTCCAAACATCAATTGATAAACATATAGGAACATAACATTTGTTCTGTCTTGCGGTCCTCCGCCAGTTAAAACCATGATACTTTCATAGTCCTTAAATGCCGTTGTAATTGCTAGTAATAGAACAACCTTAATGATTGGACCTAATAGTGGTAAGGTAACATGGCTAAATTTCTGCATCCTATTTGCACCATCAATAGACGCACTCTCATACACATCCTGTGGGATACTCTGTAATCCAGCCAAAAACAGTATCATATAATTACCAAATCCACCCCAAACAGCAACAACAATAATACTCATCATAGACAAACTTGGATTTCCTAGCCAGTCGATGGCCTCTTGGGTAAGACCAAAATTCATTAACACCCCATTTAAAATCCCATTGTATGGGCTATAGATAAAGAAAAAGATTAAACTATATACTGCAGCACTAATTACAGTTGGAACGAAAAATATCATTCTAAATAAATTTTTTCCTTTAAGTTTTCCATTTAGAAAAATTGCAACTGCTAAAGAAAGTGGCATGATAAACAATAATTTTAATCCAGCATATTCAAAGGTATGTAGCACGCTTTTCCAAAAAATTTCATCTCCTATTAATCTTGTAAAGTTATCAAAACCTATAAAGTAACTTACAAATCCATTGTAATCATAAAACACATATTTCGTTAGCCATATAAAAGGATAAACAGAAACTGCAAGAAATAAGACAATCGATGCTATCATCATTAGAAACACTTGTATATTCCAGCCTTGCTTTGTACCATTTACCACCACGGAACGTTTTGTTTTTTTCATCTCGAATCTCCTCATATTAATTCTTATAGTTCTGTTGAATCCTAATTCGATCACAACATTTCTATGTATTTAAAAAGGCACCATATATATGGTGCCTTTAGGTATTCAACCCATCACTACTTTGTTAAATATTCAAAAGTGCCCGCACCTGGTTTCATAGGGTCAAAATCTTTGATTACTAAACGTGTAACCTTACCCATCTCTACATCCTTGTCAAGAGCTGTATTATACGCATCTGTTAATTCTGTAAGTGTAGAGTCTATATCAAGTGTCGAATCAGAGCATAATGTCCAAACTACTTCTTGCCACACTTTACCTTCTGGTGTAACTGCAGGATATTTAGGATAGAATCCCTCATAATCATATACTCCAAATTCTGCTAATTTTCCAATTGCCGATTGATCAACTTGATCCATAACTACTTGTGAGTTAGATAAGCTATATCCTTTTTCTACATAACCTTTCATTACTTCAACACTAGAGAAGAACTCTGCTACTTTCCATGCTGCTTCTGGATTTTTACATGTACTTGTCATAACCCATCCGTTTTGAGGTTCTGCTGTTTGTGCCCCAACAACTTCTCCATTCAATGTAGGCATCTCAGCCACAGCCCACTCAATTTTAGCTGGGAATTGTTCTGTTAATACTCCAACCTCTTGAGAAGCATTTCCATACATACCAACATTTCCTTCAGAAAACTGTACACGTAATGGGTCAATCTTCATACTAGTAACACCTGGAAGTGTGCTTCCATCATCAAACATTTGACGAACACCTTCGATAATTGGCTTGTACCCTGTAAAATCAAACTTTCCATCTACATAATTATATGGAAGAATTCCACTCATCTCTGCCATTGGTTCCATGATACGAACCATTGGTGAACTCAAACCTGGATGTCCAATACCGAATTTTGTTCCTTCTCCAACTTCTGTCACTTTAGCAGCCGCATCAACCATCTCTTCTAAAGTTGTAGGTGGATTTTCAATTCCAGCTAACTCAAATAACTCTTTGTTGTAGATCAATCGCATACCTGAACGTTGAGCTGTTGGAACATAGTAGAATGTACCATCAATTGTATTTACATTTGGATATGCTAGCTTCTCTAAATCGTATGTCGCTTTAAAGTCATCGCTCATATATTCATCAACTGGTAAAAGCATTCCCGCGTCAACAAATGACTTTAAATCAAAATCTTTGTTAGACGGTCCCATATTAAAGATATCTGGTGCTTGATCTGATTGGATTCCCATTTGAATCATGTTTACATAGTTATCTGTTGTAACTACATACTCAATTTCGATTCCATCTGTGTTTTCTTCATTAAACTTTGCTACCATTTCATTCATATACTCAGAATCATGGCTATTTCCTGACCATACTAAAACTTTGGTTTTTTCACCGCTTTCCGCTTCCTCTGCTGGCTCCTCGACAGTTTCTTCTGCCGCACCTTCTGTTTCCTCTGTTGCTGGTGCCTCTGCCGCACTACACCCAGCAAGTGTACCAATTGCCATAGCTGCAACTAATCCTAGTGCCATTAATTTGTTTTTTCTCATACTACTTTCTCTCCTTACCTTTATTTTGTGACCCTATCATATCGTATTTCTTTTACCCTTAATATGTCATTTTTTCAGTTCTAGTATCATTTCTTCACTTGTTTTCCATTTTCACTTCTATCGTCTGCTCACGCACTCTATGATCTTTCCATGAAAAAGACACCTCGATACCACCTCTTAATTTCAACCCTCTCACACTTCCCTCAGACCAACCTTCTGGAATACAGGGCAGGAATTCTATCTCTCCATTTTGATTCTGCGCGAGCATCTCTATAATCCCAGCTACCCCTCCAAAATTCCCATCAATCTGAAACACTTCCTTTCCATTTCCAAGTGGTGGATGCAAGTCAAACAAATTGTCATAGGTGGATTTTGTCAATAACTGATTGAGGTAATATGCTGCCCCCTCTCTATCCTTTAGCCTCGCAAACAATGCAATCAACCATGCACAACTCCATCCCGTATGCCCGCCACCATTGGCCAGCCTTTTTCGTATTAAGTTGTGTGCTGCCTTCATGATTTCTTGATGTTCCTCTCGGATAGAATTTCCTGGATACACTCCATACAGCGGTGAAAAGTGTCTATGCCCTTTATCCACTTCTTCATAATCCTGATTCCATTCCTGCAAGCATCCATCTTTCCCCACTTTATATTGAGGCAAACAACTGGACACTGCTTCTACTCTTTTTCTCATTTCAACATCTTTACCTAGAAGCTCACTTGCCTTCACAAAGCTATCAAGCAGATGTTTCATGATAGCGATATCCGAGGCACAACTTTTGCCAACACCTGCCACCTTGCCAACATCATTTGGATCATAAAAAGTGTTCTCGGGAGACGTCGATGGGCAAGTTTGCAATCTCCCATCCTGATCCTCGTATAACCAATCCAAACAAAACTCCACCGCACCTTTCATAATTGCATATCCCTTTTCTGATAAATACTGCTGATCTTGCGTGTATTCATAATGCATATATGCATGTGTGGCAAGCCACACTCCACCCATCGGCCAATATGCATAATGCGCGTTCCCACCTACCGGAGCCGCTTGTCTCCATAGGTCTACATTATGATTCGTCACCCACCCCCTACAGTGAAATTGGTTTCGTGCCGCCCATCGACCTTGTTCGCTCAGCTCCTCTAGCATGGTAATTAGTGGCTCCTCACACTCGGATAAATTCGCACTATTCACTGGCCAGTAATTCATCTGTGTATTAATATTTGTCGTATAGTTGCTACACCACGCTGGTCGTATATCCTCATTCCAAATCCCTTGCAGATTGATTGCTTGACTCCCCTCACGAGAGCTAGAGATCATCAGATATCTACCAAATTGAAAGTATAATGCATACAGTCCATTATCACTTCCTCCATCCCTTAATCGCTGGAGTCTCTCGTCGGTTGGCAAATGCTCTAGATTGCTGCCTCCCAAACTCATATCCATACGGTCAAATAATTTCTGATAATCCTTCCTGTGATTTTCTTTCATGACTGAATAGGCCTCGATAGTGGATAACTTATCGATACAGTGCCCCCTCATCGCTTCCACATCAGTATTCAACGGCAAATTATACTTTTTGAACCCATTTTCTGTCACAATAGCAATCACACAATAGGATGCTGACTCAAGAATTACTTTCCCTTCTCTCATACTGCATTGTCCATCCGTATCTACCACTGATGCAACAGTCACAAACTGAATTCCCTTGTTTTCCGAATCATATTGAATGGGATTTTCACTATTCACATAGGTCGGTTCAACGTGACTTGGACATTCTCCTTGAATTACCAATCGTCTCTCTTCTGCCATACAGACATGCTTCAGTTCCGAATCAAATCCAAACTCCAAATGCAATGCCCCATTTTCGCTAGCCGAGTACCTCATCATGATAAGACCATCTACATAGGAAGAGAATAGTTCTTTTCGATACACAATCTCGTCCCGTGTGAACTCGCTTGATACAATACCAACATTCATATCAAGCCGACGAGCATAATTCTTCACCTCTTCGCCGCCTAATTGCTTAATCAACAAACTCCCCATCGGCATATAGGATTCATAAAAGAAACCTAACATATTCTCCTTTATATACGCTCCTGCTTCACTGCACTTTTCTGCTTCTACTAATTCTCTTACGTGCTCTAAGTGTTTTCTTTCGACGCAATTTTCTTGTTTTATACCTGTTCCAGACCAAAGAGTATCACTGTTTAAGGAGATTTTTTCCGTTTCTACTCCCCCATATATCATTCCACCAAAACTTCCATTCCCAAATGGAATCGCTTCTGTAAAATCCTTTGCAGGCTTCTGATACCATATCACATTCTTTTTCATCCTCTACTTCCTCTCTTCTCTATGTTTACTATGCTTATTCTATTCCATTTTAGCAGAATGACAATGTCATTTTCTCATTCATAGTATCATTTTTTCACATTAGATGTTATACTGATTAACAACTATAAGCCAAACGCTAGGGCACGCGCTTGTAATCGATTGAAAGGAAGTCATACGAAATGAAGACACTGAATTTACTTATTGTTGATGATGAACCCGTAATACAACAAGGGTTAAGTAATATAATAGACTGGGAATCTTATGGCATCAAACCCGCAGGTTTTGCCTGCAACGGCCTGGAAGCCCTTGCATTTATGCAAGCACACCAAAACATAGATATTGTGTTGACCGATATTCGTATGCCACATTGTGATGGACTTACCTTCATCGAAAAGGCAACTGTTGAATTTCCAAACACTAAGTTCATCGTATTGAGTGGATTCGAAGATTTTGACTATGCCAAACGAGCGATTTCATTACGTGTCACAGGATATCTATTAAAGCCCATCGTCATTCAAGAGTTAATCGATACATTACACCAAATCAGATGCTCGCTAGATTTGATTGATGAAAAACCTGTACCACGACATGAATATTTTCGTCAACTCATATTAACTCCTATACTCTCTCCAGGAGCTTTAGACACATTAAACTCCAAATTAGATATTGCATACCCATGCACGGTAAATGTATTTGATTTGCCTCATACAAATGCGCCAATCCTCGAACTATTGACAAATGCCTTTACAGCAACACACTGCGAATTTTTCCACTGCGAAAACAGATTTCTCGGAGTCCTCACCTATGGCACCTCGGTTGCCGAGCAGAAACAGTTACTTCTAAAAATCTGCTCCTATATGGAAAAAAATTTTCAGATCTATGGAAGATTTGGCATGGGAACCTTATGTAACGAGCTATCTGAGCTGAAGCCCTCCTATATCAATGCAAAAAATTATCTTTCTTATAAGATATACGACCAAAAAAGCTTGTTTTTTAATTTTACAATTATGGGAGATACCACCATATCTCCACCTTCCATCGATTCGCAGTTAAGCAACGATATTAAAGTAGCCATTTTGAATAAAAATACAGAAAAACTCACTTCATTGACAGACAAGTTTTTCCATCAGCTCCTCTATATAAAAATGCCACCACCTGCATATATATATGGAATGTGTAATCACCTAATCATCGAAGTCTGCAACACCTTTATTGAATATCCCATAGTGAAAGACTCCATCACAATCGGCGAGCTCTATAGCGACCTTTTGACTCAGGAGAGCTTGGATGATATAAAAAGATATGTACACTCCACCTTCTTGCACATATCCATGTTGTTAAATGGTACATTTACAAAGAGTAAAAATCCCATGATCGACTCTGCTTTGATCTACATCGAAGCAAATATTGCTTCGAAATTAACATTAGACGACGTTGCAAAACACGTGTGCTTAAATAAAAACTATTTTACAACCTTATTTACTCGCATGGTCGGGGAAAGTTTTCGTAACTATTTAATTACTCAAAAAATGGAGTACGCAAAAAAAATCTTACAGAGCGAAGATATATCCATCACTGCACTTGCAGTAAATCTTGGGTATGATGAACCTCGCTCTTTTATACGCGCCTTTAAAAAGAGTACTGGAAAGACTCCTTTTGAATATGCGAGCACCTACAACTATCTTAAATAACTGGGGGATTGTTATGTTTCACACCATCAAGACTAAATTTAATAATATGAACATAAATAAAAAATTATTGATTTCATTGATATTCTTTTCAATCTGTAGTTCACTTATCTTAAGTAGTTTAACTTATTTTTTTAGTTTCACTTTATTTATTGATAGAGAGAAAAGAGAAACGGAGCAAATTCTTAATTCCATGTCCTATACCATAGACGATATTGCAGTTCAGCTGAATAACTCTGTTATGAATTTTTGTTCTACTACGGCCTTTCAGCGTTTATGTGACAATATTCAGTTTGAAAAAGATGATTATGCTACCGTCTATAGCGAACTCCAAACTCCTTTTGCTAATCTTCTGAATGAGAATAGCAGTATTGATAATGTGTTTATTCTAGATAACCGTGGAAATTATTATAATATCGCCACCATCGGACGGCGATATGAAGAAGATGCCACTGCACTTTTCAATTCAATCAATAGTACAAAAATACAATGGCATGAAAGTGTAGCAAATCCACTACAACAAGGAGCCAAAGAAATCATCCCTGTATCATATCCATTTACAATTACATCTGGCGGTTTTCCCTTTATCCCAAATGCTGATGAACCGATTGATTTCAAGATTTTTGTTACTCTAGATAGCAATAAAATAAAAGAACAATTAACTGCCCATAACCAAAATCCCTATTCCTTCTTCCTGCTCTGCAACACAGATGGAGAAATTATAAATAGCCAAGATAATAAACATGTAACAGCACTAAGAGCCAATACCGAGTTCAATGATTTCATCAAGCAAACCAATCACTCGAACTCCGAAACACTGACTCTGAACAACGAGGATTACATCCTTTCATCGCGATCAATGGATTTATCTGGTTTGAAGATTCTAAATATCACCTCCTACAAGGAACTCCTGCTGGGGACTCAAGAGTTAACGACTTTTATGCTTTTTTCTGTAATATTTAACTTTATCCTCTCCTACTTTATCGCAAAGATGCTATCTAGTCAGTTATCAAAACCGATCTTTAAATTGACGGAATCCGTATCCCAATTGACAGCGAATGGATATGTACCAACATTCCATAGTACATACAACGATGAAATCGGCTCTCTGACACAATCCATCAATAGGATGTGCGAGCTAATCAATCAACAGATTGCTCAAATACATATAGAAGAACAAGAAAAGCAAGACGCAAAATCTAAAATGCTTTTACAACAGATGAACCCTCACTTTCTATATAATACTTTGGAATTCATTCATTTGGAGATTTTAAATAATCATACAGAAAACTCTTTAAAAATGGTAGAGAATTTAGGAGTGTTTTTGCGTTCCACTTTACGTGCAGAACATGATTTGATTCCTCTCGAAGAGGAGGTAAAACATGCACAAACCTATCTAGAAATTGTAAATCTGAGAACACAGAGCACCATTCCTCTACTTCTTGACATTCCTCGCGATTTGTCACAAAAAAAGGTGCTTCGCTTTATATTGCAACCTTGTATAGAAAATAGCCTAATACATGCGTTTAAGGAGACTTGCTTGATTTCTCCACAACTCACAATTCAAGCCATGGAAGATAACGAGAACATTTATATTAAAATTATAGATAATGGAATGGGAATCGATATGGAAAAAGCGAACGACAGCTTGTATCGCAAACCGTCCTCCGCTCATATTGGATTATATAACATCTATCAACGCTTACAACTTCAATACGAGAACAATTTTTCTATTACTTTCCACAGTATCCCGTATTTTGAAAATTATATTTGTTTAACATTTCCCTTAAAATAACTCAATTGCCCGTTTCGTGTTCTCTCAGATACTAACCCCTAACGGGCAATTAAGCATCTTGTCTTGTATCAGCAATTTGAATTTCTCTTAAGTTGACTCCTTGTGGGAGCTCATAGGCAAACATTCATTATCTAGATTGATTCACCTTCGCATAAACTTCGCTTGGCTCCACACCAATATCATACTTCCCATTCTCATATAGTATCTTTCCATTCACCATGGTCATTGCCACGTTAATCTTACTTCCACTATACACAACATTCTTCACGATATTATTAATCGGTTGCATGTTTGGTTGTTGCAAGTCAATCATAATGAGATCCGCCAATTTTCCTTCTTGCAGACAGTCGCACTCAGTGAGCCCCATAGCCTTGGCACTTCCTTTTGTCGCCATCTCAAGCACCTTGTCCGCTGCCACTGCCGATGCATCATTCTCGCGCAATTTAGCAAGCCCAGTCACTAAGAACATCTCACGGAACATGTCTAAACAGTTATTACTCGCTGGTCCGTCTGTTCCAATCCCAACATTGATTCCCATTTCTATCATTTTTGTGATATCTGCAATCCCACTCGCCAGTTTTGTATTGGAACCTGGGTTCGTTATGATGCTCATATTTCTTTTCTTGAAGATTTCCATATCCTCTTCCGTCAAGTGCACACAGTGGTAACCACCTCCACCATATTCGAATAATCCAAGCGAGTCTAGGTATGCCGTCGGAGTGATTCCTCTGCGCTCAATACAGCCCCTTACTTCTTCTGCCGACTCTGAATTATGAGTATAAACAGGTGCCTTGTACTTCTTCGCCAATTCTGCAATTGCCTTTAGGCTCTCTTCTTTATTGGTATACTCCGCATGAAATCCTAGGCTATAGCTAATCAGTTCATGATATTCATTGAATTTCAGGTACTGCTCTTCCATCTCCTCCAATGAAGACGAGAAGTCATTCATCCCACATACGAACTTCGTTCGAAATCCACAATCCACCGAAGCCTTCGCAATCGCTGGCACATGGAAGTACATATCAAAATTAGCGGTAATCCCACTGGATAGATACTCCATGATTGCTAGTACCGCATTCCAATATGCTTGTTCTTCCGTTAACTTTGCTTCTTGCGGAAACACTTGTTGCTCCAACCACTCCAAGAGCGGTAAGTCATCTGCATACGAGCGTAAGAATGTCATAGCGGAGTGTGTATGTGCATTCTTGAATCCTGGCATAACCAGATTTTGCTTGGCATCGATTTCTCTGTCCCATACAAGCTCGTTCTGCTTCGCTTCACCAACATATGTGATTTTATTTCCTTCTATCCAGATTTCTCCGCATATCATCTCTGTATCTTCCACCATAGGTAAAATTCTTGCATTATAAATTCTTGTCTTCATCGTCCCCTCCTAATCTAAATGTTCTACTCTATCGTTTCCCCTTATCATATACTTCCCCAAGGGCTCTTGGTGCTTGGTTATACTTCGAGAAGAAGATTAATAGAAGTAATGTAATTGCGTAAGGAAGGATCAGTACAAGGTCTGAGTATGCACTCGGCAATTCTAATTGTTGTACAATATAATATCCTCCGCTTCTTGCGAATCCGAATAACAGGCAGGATGCAAGTGTCGGTAGAATCGACCAATTCCCAAATATTAAGGCTGCAATGGACAGATATCCATATCCCACATAGAGACTTGGAGAGAAGTTTGCCGATATAGAATATGCAAAGCTAATTCCTGCGATTCCTGATAATCCTCCAGAAATCATTACCGCAATCCATCTTATCCGTGCAACATTAATCCCAGCTGCATCTACTGCGTGTGGGTTATCACCACATGCCCTTAGCTTCATTCCGTATGGTGTCTTGTACATCACAAACCAAGCCACCACTGCTAACACAATGATTACAACTTCGAACAGATAAAACTCTGTGAAGAATGCTCCCAACACTGGAATCTCTGATATTCCTGGGATTGTAATCTTCTCCGCTACATTCAATACAAATTTATTCGATGCTTCATCGAATACAGAACGATTAATCTGTTTTGTCAAGAATCCTGTCAATGCAACTGCTAAGATATTAATAACCACACCGCTGATTACTTGATTCGCCTTGAACTTTATACATAGTAATGCATGTAACGTTGCATATAGTGCTCCACCAATAATAGACACAAGCATCGCTACATAGAATGGCACCTGTGAGTTACTTGCGAAATTCCCCGCAATAAGCACTGCTACTAATGCACCAAAGAAGGCTCCAACTCCCTGTAGTCCTTCCAGTGCAAGGTTTGTAACTCCACTTTTTTCACTGAAGATTCCACCTACTGCCATGATGAATAGAGGAAGCGAAAAAGCTAAACCATCGATTATAATTCTTTCCATACTATTTCGCCCCTTTCTTATCATTATCTTGCGCTGTATCTTTTACTACTTTTTTTTCTTTTTTACTCTCAATCAGCACAAGAAACTTCCCAAAGATATAGTCCTTACACGCGCTGAATAATAGGATTAGTCCTGTGATTACTGCTGCAATCTCAAGTTCTAAGCCCGAGGTAGAGTTCATATAAGTACTTCCCTTGCTGATTGCTGTAATCAAGAAGGATGAGAAGAAGATTCCGACTGGGTTATTATTTGCCAATAATGCTACTGCAATAGCATCGAATCCTGTGTTTGGCAGTACCATCGGCTGAATCGACCCGAAATACCCCATATAATATGTTACCCCTGCTAGTCCAGCCAAAGCTCCTGAAAGCATCATTGAACTCACAATAGTTCTCCCTGTTGGGATCCCTGCATATTTTGCTGCCGAAGGGCTTAATCCTACACATTTAAGTGAATATCCGAATATTGTTTTATCCAAGATAACCTTCACAATTACAATTGCAACAATCGCAACAATGATTCCAAGCGGAATCTCCATCTTAAGATTCAACGCCTCCACATCAATCAAGGTCAACCTAGACTCTCTCGATACCGCATTAGATTGTCTCGTCACTGGGTTGATATAGAAGATATTAATGAAGAAACTAACAATATACTGACCGATATAGTTGATCATAATCGTCGATACAACTTCGTTGATATTGAAGCGGTATTTTAGCCATCCAACGAATCCACCTACCAACGCTCCTACAACCGCTCCTACGATGAGCACTAACGGCTTCGCGAGAAATGCTCCTAACCCACTGTATCCTACCAGCACTGTTGTCACGAATCCTGCAATCAACATCTGCCCGGATATACCAATATTAAATAAGCCCGCTCGAAGCGCAACTGCAACTGCTAATGCTGCAAAAATCATTGGCGTCAACACATTGAGAAAGCTCGTAAAATCTGTCAGCATACTCTTATATGCCGCATAATTCTCCTTTGGCAATATCCCAGACCCCTGAAGTAAGTTCTGATATGCTGTCAGTGGATTCTTGCCCAATATAATAATCACTATAGCTCCTACAACTAAGCTGAGTAAAATTGTGAGAATAGGAGCTAAAATCGCTTGCTTATTTTTCATTCTTTTTTACCCCCATCATAAATTCTCCAACCTCTTTTGTCGTAAATGTACTTGCAGCTGCTATCTTCTGCATCTGTCCATTATAGATAACACCAATGGTATCCGCACAATTCATAACCTCTTCTAACTCTAAAGAAATCAGAAGGATTGCCTTCCCAGCATCTCTCTCCTTCATAATCTGCTCTTGAATCTTCTCAATCGCACCGATATCAAGACCCCTTGTAGGCTGTACGAATATAATCAATGAAGAGTTCATCTCAATCTCACGACCGACAATCGCCTTCTGTTGGTTCCCTCCACTCATAGACCTTGTAATCGTTTGGCTTCCTTGCCCACTTCGAATATCGTATTTCTCGATCATTTCATCACTATAGTTTTCGATTGCCTTCGCATCCAAGAATCCCTTCTTCGAGAATGGTTCCTTGTAGTAACTCTTCAACGCCAAGTTATCCTCCAATGAAAAATCCAGAACTAATCCATACTTCTGTCTATCTTCAGGAACGTAAGACACTCCAGCCTCAATACGCTTTCGTATTGTTTCATTCGTAATCTCCTCCCCATTCAAGAAAATCCGTCCCTTATGCGCTTTCTTCAATCCTGTTATAGCATCCGCCACTTCCACCTGTCCATTCCCTGATACCCCTGCAATTGCGAACACCTCTCCTGCACGAATTGAGAACGAAACATCCTTAACCACCTCAAATTTATTTCTATCTCGAACGGTAACATTCTCAACTTTGAGAACTTCTGCACCGAATTTTGCTTCACTCTTCTCCACCTCAAATAAAACTTCTCTCCCCACCATCAGATTCGCCATCTGCTTTGTAGAAGTTTCCTTCACGTCCAATACATCGATTAGTTTTCCTCGATTTAAGATTGCGCAACGATCAGCCACTTGCTTAATCTCTTCTAGCTTATGTGTAATCAATATAATTGTCTTGCCACTGTCACGCAAATCATTGATAATCTTCAATAAGAATTCAATCTCCTGCGGAGTTAGAACTGCTGTTGGTTCATCAAAGATTAGAATCTCAGCTTCTCGATATAACATCTTCAGAATTTCGACCCTCTGTTGCGCCGAAACATTAATCTTGTTAATCACATCTTCTGGATTCACCTCTAGACCATAAGTCTTTGATAGCTCACGAATCTTCTCATTTTCCTTCTTCATGTTAATCACTGGAATAATTCCCAAGAATTTCTCCTTCGTTGGGATTCCTAATACAATATTCTCTGTAATGGTATAGTTGCTCACCAGCTTAAAATGTTGGTGTACCATTCCGATATTCAGACGTGCCGCATCAAGTGGAGACTTCACCTCTTCCTTCTTACCTCTCACCCATATCTCGCCCTCATCTGGTTCATACATACCAAACAGCATACTCATTAAGGTAGATTTCCCTGCACCATTTTCCCCTAATAATGCAAATATCTCCCCCTTCTTAATCTTCAGACTTACATTATCATTTGCCGTAATGCCCGGAAAACGTTTTGTAATATTCTTTAGTTCTATAATGTACTCTGACATCTGTTTCCTCCTTCTACATTCTACGTCACAGGGAGTGCATTAATATACCGAATAAACCACTACATATAAAAAGCACCCTAGCTTATATCTATTATAAGCTAGAATGCTCGTTTTGCCTATCCCTAATTTTATGATACAAGGGACAAAAAGTCATGGTTTCATGCTTGCATGGAAAATCATGAATTGTGGTCCCGCAAAAACATGAATTTGCCGATCAACTCATTAGATTTATTATAGTCCAGGGAAATCTTCTGGTGTAATTTCATTGAAGTTCGCTGCAGGAACGATTGTTCCATCTTGTACCAATGGATATGCATTATTGATTGCAGTGATTGTCTCTTCGCTCATTTGTTGGCGTCCCTCAGCTGTTACACATCCTGTAGAATCTGTGTCAGCTCCTAGTAAGTAGTTTCCTCCTACGAAGCTTCCGTCAGCAACTGCATTTAATTGACGCTCTACGTTGATTGCCATATTCTTCAATCCTGATGTCAACATAATGTTCGCATCTCCGTTCACACCATCATCGTATTGGTCAACGTCACATCCGATTACCATAACATCACCAGCTTCTTTTGCCGCTGTGAATACACCATTTCCAGATCCACCAGCTGCTACGAACATTACATCTACACCTTCGTCAATAAGCGCTTGTCCTACAACTTTTCCTGTTGCTTCGTCAGCGAAGTCGCCAACATAGTTTCCACCAACATTTGTGTTTGTAACGTCTGTACCTTCATATGAAGGTAGTTCTACGATTTCAGCTGTTGTTCCTAATTTTGCATTTGCATAGTTTACACCTGATTCGAATCCATATTGATAGTTAACATTAGATGGGAATGCGATTCCGTTTACAACTGCAACTTTACCTGTTGTTGTTTCCATTGCTGCTGCAATACCAGCGAAGAATCCACTCTCTTGCTCTTTGAACTGCATTGCATACACGTTCTCTAATTCCACTTCATTTCCGTCTGCATCTACTGGATATGAATCCACTAGAACAAAGTCTACCTCTGTGTTATCTGCTGCTAATGCACCAATTCCTGCAAATTGGAATCCACAAGCGATGATAACATCATAATCAGCCACGATATCAGCTACTGCCTGAACCGAAGCTGCTGCTTCACCTGATTCTTCTCTTACATCTGTTACTGTAGCCATATCAGCTCCATAAGACTCAACGAATGCCATAACCCCATTGTAGTTATCTTCGTTGAATGATCCATCATCTACTCCTGATGGACTTGTTACGATTGCAATCTTCATTGCTTCTCCAGATGCTTCCTCTGCTGGCTCCTCTGTTGCCTCACCCTCAGCCGCTGGCTCTTCTGTTGTTGCTTCTTCTGCTGGTGCTTCCTCTGCTGGTGTCGAACATCCAATCGCTAGAGTAGCAACCATCATGATTGTCAAAATCATACTTAATGCTTTTTTCATAATTAGTTCTCCTTTCATTCTGTGAATTTTGCACAAAAAACTTGTTTAAATCCATATCTAAAATCCTTTTCACTATCATAATACTACAAAAATTTCTTTTCAACAAGTATTTCTTGCATTCTTGTCTATGATACTATATTATTTCATTGGATATAACTATTTTTTCGTGTAAATTCCACGAAAAACAAATGTAAATATTAAGAAAAATTTAGGAGATAGATTCAATGAAAGAAGTATTGAGATATTGTATACCTACCGTTTTCGCACTTGCAATCAATGGACTCTATGCCATTATGGACGGTTTATTCATCGGGCAATCTGCAGGAGATGCTGGTCTCACTGCCATCAATATGGCTTGGCCAATTCCAGCCCTTATCATCGCAACAGGACTCGGTCTTGGACTCGGCGGTAGCATCGTGTTTGCCCGCTATCTAGGACAGGGAGCTCGTATGACGTCTATCAAAGTGCTAAAGACCTTACTCATCGCCCTTTTGATTATCGGGATTGCCCTATCCCTCATCATAGGATTCATCTTCCCATGGATTCTACAGGCATTCGGAGCAACAGGGGAAGTCTATCAACACGCCCATTCATACCTGCAAATCACCGTATTTGGTATCATCTTCCAGATTTCAGGACCAGCCCTCCTACCAATCCTTCGGAACCTCGGGCTCCCGATTCATGCCATGATCGCCTCATGCACTGGCATGATCATCAACCTCGGCTTGAACTACTTATTCGTCCTTGTTCTAGACATGGACTTAGCTGGTGCTGCCCTCGGGACTGTAATCGGCCAAGCTGGTGTGGTTCTCCTATGCGTCCTATTCATCATCCTAAACAGGGAGAAAATCAAATCACATTTCAACCTTGCCACCGAATCCACAAGCGCGGCAAATGCAACCGACGAATCCGAGAGTGCAGCAACTACAAACAACAACTCCGAGAGTGCATCAACTACAAACAACGACTCCGAGAGTGAGGCAAATACAACCGATAAATCGTGTGCGCCTATCACCATGCCCTCTGCAGCCAAGATTTTCCATGAAATCCTGCTCTCTGCGATCACGCCATTTGGAGTATCCCTTGCGCCATCTGTCATCTTGGTTCTGTCAAACTATACAAGCCTACGCTATGGGGGCACCGCTGGAGTTGCAAGCTACACCGTTGTTTCCTACGTAACCTTCCCTGTCCAAAACATGCTCCAAGGTGTGGGCGATGGTCTGCAACCACTTATCACCTTATACCACGGATCCAACAGAAAAGAGAGCCTAGACAGAATCCTAGCCTCAGGACGCAAACTCAGCATCCTACTCGCTATCCTTCTCACTATACTCTCATGGGTTTCTATGGAGTTCATCGCCACCGCCTACGGAATATCATCCGTGGCAAAAGACTACTTCATCATCGGCTTGCGCATAAACACGATCGCATTTATCTTCATTGCGTTGTTAAAACTACATATCTCCTATCACAACGCCACCGGCAACCATAGACGCTCTACCATCTTCACATTCGCAGAGTGCTTATTCGTCGCGCCACTCTTTATCTTCCTACTCTCATCCCTCTGGGGAATGGATGGACTCTGGATCTCCTATGCCGCAACCAACATCCTACTATTCGGGGCTAGCTTCTTGCTGAAATAGGCGGATAATTAGTGCTCTGTCCGCTTCAGATATGAGAAAGCCTCTTTCTCCTTCAAATTCATCTGCTTAATATATTTTTGGTCTTTTAATACAAAAGATGTTGCAGAATCCATTTCTATGATTCTGCAACATCTCCTTATTACATTTTTACATGTTATTTATTTTTAGTCTTCTTCGCTTTTGCGTCTTCTCTTCGCTAAGATTAAGAAGTATCCTAATCCTGCCAATAGAACCGCTGCTAATACTCCTAGTACAACTGCCATTGTGTTTCCTGCTGGTCCAGCTGCGCCTGCAGACATCGGAAGTTCCTCATCTTCGATTGATGTTGTATCTGCTTCCTCTTCTCCATCAGTTTCTGCACCGTCTGCCAATGGAACTTGCTCATCATCAATGCTTGCTACTGCTGCTACATCGTCGCCTTCTGCGTCATCGCCTTCTGCATCATCGCCTTCTGCATCATCGCCTTCTGCATCATCGCCTTCTGCATCATCGCCACCTTGGTTATCATCGCCACCTTGGTTATCATCTCCACCTTGGTTATCATCTCCACCTTGGTTATCATCTC
>CAYIZP010000007.1:0-88237 GCA_964367905.1 uncultured Lachnospiraceae bacterium | reverse complement strand
AGAGCACAGAGCACAGAGCACAGAGCACAGAGCACAGAGCACAGAGCACAGAGCAGAGAGCACAGAGCATAGAAATTCTGTAACTGTTTTTTTATCATGTCAATTTTTTTCTAATACCAATTTATACTATGACTATAAAAATATAAGCTATCCGTATGCTATGAAAAGCATATGTGGTAGTTTTTTTTCGTATTTATACCGCATTTTCTATCGAATTCGCGATGGATAAATTACCTGCTACGTTTAAACTAAATAGATTAAAATAGGAGAGAAAATTATGAAAATAAATAAAACAAAAGTTGTAAGCTTTTTACTTGCAGTGTGTTTAATCGTTGCTTTGGCACCATTATCAGTTTTTGCGGAGACTATACCAGTAACATCTTGGGCTGACAATGCCTCTGAATCATATTCTGCAGGTAGTGGAACGGGAAGCGATCCGTATCAAATATCAACTGCTGAAGAATTAGCCTATTTAGCAGTACAGAGTAATACGCCAGGTAGCGGTATTCAAAATAACACATACTACAAACTGACTGCTGACATAAACTTATCCGCACATCGCTGGATTCCAATCGGTAACAGCGGTTGGAATGTGTCGGGCAAAAATGGTTCGTTCAGCGGTCATTTTGACGGTAATTCAAAAACCATCAGTGGCATGGTTGTAGATGAAAGTGCAACTAACTGTTATGCGGGACTATTCGGCAGTGTAATTGGCAGCTTTGATGGCAGTAGTGATGCGCCTATCGTTCAAAATCTTACTATTAAAAACGCTTATGTAAAAACAAGTGCAGAGAAAGATACAAGAGAAAGCAGTGCAGGAATTTTGATTGGTCATGCCACAGCCAACAATATTGACCAGATGGTAATTGAAAATGTTACCGTTTCAGGTACAATCGAGGTGATCCATGGCGGTAATATGCCTGTTATTTCAGGAGGATTGGCTGGTCGTTATGAACAGGGCACTGTGAAAAACTGTAATGTTTCTGATGTAACAATCACTCATGCAAACGGTACTGGCAACTACGCTTCTAATATCGGAGGTATGTTTGGAGTTCTTGACAAATCGAAAGTGTCCGACAGTAGTGTGACAAATGCTAATCTTACAGGCGCGTATGTTATAGGTGGTTTTGTCGGTGAGGCTATAGAAGTTGATATCGAGAGGTCTTTCGCAAACAGTGATATCAACGCATATGACTGGAATTCGGGCGGATTTGTAGGTATCTTACATAGTTACAGTTCTAACAAATCAACTGTGAATAACTGTGCTGCAAAGGGTACTCTTACTAGTCATGTTAACGGATGGAACGCAAAAGCAGGCGGTTTTGCGGGTACGTTATCCAATGCCGATGTTGCAAATTCACACACCGCAGTTCAAGTGACAAGTGATGTTGAAGATGTTGGAGGATATTTAGGTTTTAACGATGGCTCAGTTACTATTAGTAATTCATTATATGATATGACTGTAAATACAGGTAATAATGCATTGGCAAACGGTGATGCTTTAATAGGTGTAACAGGTGCTTCAACCACAGATGTTTTATCTGCTATTTGTGAAGATTATCATGGATCTCATGACTACAGCTCTGATTTTACTGTAGATACTCCTGCTACTTGTACGACAGCAGGCAGTAAATCAAAACATTGTTTGAGATGTGATTCTACGAGTGAGGTGACTGTTATACCCCCAACAGGACACACTTTGACGTATAATCCGAAAATTGATCCCACAAGTGCGACTGACGGAATGATTGAACACTGGAGCTGTAGTGTTTGTTCTAAAAAATTTAGTGACGCAGCAGGAACTATAGAAGTTACGGACTTGGTAATCGACGCTCTTGGATATACAGTAACATTTGATTCAACTGGTGGTTCTACTGTACCAAATCAAAATGTCGATGCTGGGGGAAAAGCAACTTCGCCTGCCGAACCTACAAAAGAGGGGGCTACCTTTGATGGTTGGTATAACGGTGCGAATAAGTTTGATTTTAATACACCTGTTAATGCTAATATAGATTTAATTGCGAAATGGATCTACACGGTACAACAGGGAGGTTCTCAAACCACCACTATAGGAAAAGGCGACGAGATTACATTTAAAGTCAACGGAAATTTTACGGATTTCACAGGTTTATACTTAAGCGGGAACTTAGTAGATCCTAGCAATTACGAAGCAAAAGCAGGTTCGGTAATCATTACTTTAAACGCTGATTATGTCGAAAAATTACCAGTAGGTAAACAGGTATTCACTGTAGCCTTTGCAGACGGTGAGGCAACTGTAAATATTCAAGTGAACGAAGCAACAGTTACACCACCACCAACCGATAGTGGAGATAAAGATAGTCCACAAACAAGTACACCTCAGACTGGTGATAACAGCAATATATGGTTTTATGCATTATTAGCAGTTATTTCATTAGGTGCAATCGGTACAGTAGTTTATAACAAAAAAAGAATAATTAAATAACTCAAAAACATACCACCTTTTAGGTTAATTACTTAAAGGGTGGTATGTTTGTCCTTCTCTCTATAAATTAAATAATGTTAATTGCAAACCATTTCGTGAGAATACTGGAATACTATCTAATGGTGCTTGAACTAAAATTATTTGACCACCTTCAAATGCCTCTTTCGTCCATACATTTGTCCAATTACTCCCCTTTGGAAGGTAAACGGTGCGCTCAAAGCAATTCTCGTAGAGAATTGGGGCTACCAAGATATCTGGTCCGAACATGAACTCTGTTTCAGTTTCGTCCGTATAACATAACTCGTCTTCAGGGAAATCGTAGAAGAGCGGGCGCATCATAGGGTCACCTGTCTCATGGGCAATCTTCATATGTTCGAGAATATAGTCCTTTAGGTTATTGCGAATTTGGATGAATTTTTTGCATGTTTCGTAGTTGTCATCGCCAAAGCTCCAGACTTCGTTTGGACTACCTGTTCCTTCGAAGTGGATGCCATCTTTGTCACGAATCGGCTGCTCTTCGGGCATACGAACTCCGTGAAGTCGCATGACAGGGCAGAAGGTTGCCCAAGCAAACCAACGAGGGAAGAGTTGATGCCATGTTTCGGTTGTCACATCTGCATGACTGAATCCACCGATGTCACTTGTCCACCAAGGTATGCCAGCCATACCCGCATTCAACCCGGCTGCAACTTGCCTTCTGAGACTTTCGAAGGTGGAGTCGATGTCTCCAGACCAAAGGAGGGCGCCATAGCGCTGAGCACCAGCCCAGGCACAACGGATGAGACTCAATACCTTATCTTCGCCACATGCAGTCATCCCATCATAGAAAGTTTTGGCATAATCGATGCAAAAGGTATTGCCGACTTGTAGTGCAGAACCTGTGGAATAACGATAGTTATCGAAGTCATAGGCAGTCAGATCAGGCTCGGCCTCATCTAACCAGAAGCAGTGAATTCCTCTGTCGTAATAGTTTTTCTTGATTTTGCTCCAGAGATATTCTCTGGCTTCGGCTCTAGTAGGGTCGTAATGTATGGTTGCATTTCGAAATACCATGGTATAGCGGACACCGCGTTCTACCTTCATTAAGTAGCCTTTTTCTAGCATTTCTTTATAATTTTCACTGGCATGTTCTACTGTTGGCCATACGGACACCATGAGTTTGATACCCATTTCCTCTAATTCCTTACACATTGCCTCTACATCTGGCCAGTAACGTTTATCAAAACTCCATTCGCCTTCGTGTAGCCAATGGAAATAATCGATGACAATGACAGATAGAGGGATGTTTCGTTCTTTATATTCTCTTGCGATATTTAATAGTTCTTCTTGGGAGCGGTAACGCATCTTGCTCTGCCAGAATCCCGTTGCCCACTCTGGCATCATTGGAACAGTTCCTGTCGCCTTAGCATAGTTTTGGAGAATTTCCTTGGGAGTGTCGGCAGCAGTAATCCAATAGTCCATGACATCGGTAGAAGAAGCATACCAGGTAGTGACATTTGTCCCGAAGCTGACACGTCCAACGGCAGGGTTATTCCATAATAGGCCATAGCCCAAAGAAGATACCATAAATGGAACGGATGCTTGTGAATTGCGTTGGGCGAGTTCTAATTCGGCACCCTTTAGATTCAAAATTTCTTGCTGATACTGTCCCATGCCATAGATTTTTTCTGTGCGGGACAGAGAGCGAAAGCGGATAGATAATTCGTAGTCGCCACCGATTCTTGGCTTAAATTCACGTGCGTTGAGGAAAATCGGTGCGTTGTATGGTGCTTCGAAATTTGGAGCATAGTTTCTTAAATATTCGTCTAGGATTAAGGTTTCATCAGAATATATCATAAGGTGTCCGAAGTGACTGATTTCGGCGCGAATTCTACCGTTTGTGATGATTCCCATCTCTTCTGTGATATGAATGGTGCAGGAAACAGATTCTTGAGGGAGTAGAGCCCAGTCTTTTTCTGGAATCTCAGGTTTCATGCTGGCACGGATACGGAAGCTGTCCTTGCCCCAGGCTTGAATCTCTACAGTTTCGCCGTCGTATTGATAATATAGTTTGTTGTTTTTTTCTAGTAACATAGTGCCTCCTTTTTGGTCAACGTTTATTCTTTGAGATTAGCATAAGATAATTGGGATGATTTTTCATTTCGATTATTGCTGTTTTGTGGTACAATATTGCTAATTGTGAGAAAGGGGTGGTTTGGAAAATGAAATTTCAGTTTAGCTTGCTAGAAAAATTTGAACGTGATAATCCAGAATTTCCATTTTATATCTATACGCCTCATTTCAATTCTTCCTATCGCGTTTTGACACCACATTGGCATGAGAATCTAGAAATCTGGTATTGTCAGTGTGCAGGGAAGTGCACTTTGGATGGTCATAGGTTTTCATTTCATCAAGGGGACATTATTGTCATTAATAAAAAAGTCATTCATTCTTTTGAGATAGAATGTCCAGAGAAGATGGTAATATTTTTGTTCGATTATCAGTTTCTTGATTTTGCTCGGAGTGATGATTGTGAGAGGAAATTTCTTCAACCACTAAAGATGGAGAAGTATCAGCTGAGCTCTCGGATCCCAGTGGGACACGTGTTACACGAGGAGTTGCGAAATATATTGGAAGAATTAATCGTATTAGACAAGAAAAAGCCATTCGCCTATGAGTTGGGCATAAAGGTAAAGCTATATCAGATCTTATATGTGTTCTACTCGAATCAGGAGTATGGCTTGTGCACGGATGTGGATAGGAAGCAGAAGCGACAGATTCAGTCGATTCAAAAATCAATTGAGTATATGGAAGAACATTTTGCGGAGGATATCACGATAGAAGCACTTGCGAAAGAATCTAATCTGAGCAAGTTTTACTTTATAAGATTGTTCAAGGAACTAACCTCTATGACCCCGATGGAGTTTCTCACAAATCAACGACTAGAATATGCAGAACAGTTGTTGTATAATGAGGAGAAAATGATTACAGATATCAGCTATCACGTTGGGTTTAATAGTGTGGGATATTTTACAAAGAAGTTTAAGAAAAAATATAAAATATCGCCGACAGAGTATAGGAAGAAGATGGTAGAAGATGAAAGAGATTCAAGCTAAAAAGAAGAGAAATATACAACACATATTTTGGAGAAGGTTTCTTCTGTATATTATAGTGCCTATTTTTTTATTAATGGGAATTGCGACAGCGCTTTTATTTGTACAAAACCAAGAAGAGCAAAAAGAGAATCTAGAAGTTATGTTGGAAAACTTGACGATTCCTTTGGAGCAGGAAATTCAATCGGGAGCGATGAAATTTAGTCAGTTCTTGCTTTTGAATGATAATAAGGTTATGGATCTTTTGGCGCAGTATCCAGAGCGGGGATCCTTGGATGAATATGAGTACTATACAGAGTTGGATGAGAGTTTCAGTTTTTTAAATTCTCCAGACCAATATATTGATGGAGCACATTTTTATTTTGATAGTGATGAAGAATATGGGTATAAGACTTATATGAGGTATAGTATTGAGGAGATTCGCGCTAAGGGGTGGTATCAAGAAGCGAAGGAAACACCAAATGGTGTGGTTGTAGCTATAGAAGAGGCTGGAAACTATATTCCTAGTTTAACAGATGCAGATCGTGCAGAATTGATTTATGCAATTAGCTTAGATAATTATGATGTGGACGACAATCTAGATATCGGAGTGATGTTTCAACAATGCATTTCTCTAAAAGATCTTGAGAATTTAAGTGGAACGGATTATATTGCATATTTGGTGGATGAAACAGGAACTGTTGTTTTTTCGAGTGAAGAAAAATATATAGATGGTGAGAATAAATTAACCTTGTTGGATGAGGGAGAGAGTGTGCTCTATTCCGAGAGCAAGATAGAGCGCTTGGGGATGGATTTTGTATTAGTGCTGGATGCCCCGAGTATTGCGGTAGAGTATTTCTATTATTTTATGGGGATTCTAGTAGGTGGAATTATTATATTCTCTATATTTTACCTGTTTGGCCGTGGATTCTTCAATGCAATCGCAATGCCCGTTTCCGACCTATCAAAGGAAATGCAAAGATTGAATCTAGAGACTACGAATATCTATGTGGATGAAAGTGCACCTGCAGAGATACAAAATATTCAAGAAAAATACAATGAAATGATTGACCGCATACAGAAATTGGTGGAGGAGAACCGAGTGCAAGAGCAAGAAAAACATCGGGAAGAGATGAAAGTATTGCAATTACAGATCAATCCACATTTTCTTTCGAATACATTGAATACGATCAAGTTTATGGCGCAAGTGTCGAAGCACGAAGGAATTCGAAAGATGACGGACAATTTGATGCAGATTATGGATTGTACATTTCGAGATCATCACAGCATGCATACGCTTGATGAGGAGATTAGGATACTAGAGTCGTATATTCATATTATGAAGATTCGATATGCAGAGAGTTTCGATATTGAGATATGTCTAGACGAGACTTGCAAAAACATGAAGATACCGAAGCTTATCTTGCAGCCGCTCGTTGAAAATGCAGTCTTTCATGGGTTGCAAGAGTCCGCAGAGGAGGGTGTGGTTCGAATTGAAATCACGAGACAGGACGCTAGCCTTAGATTAGTCGTAGAAGATAATGGATGTGGGATGTCAGAAGAGATGTTAGAGAAAATAAAAAATGGATATGAGACAAAACCTGGGAGAATCGGTGTGACAAATGTAATTAAAAGATTACACTTGTACTATGGAGAGAATTCGTTCTTTAAGATTGAGAGCAAATTAGGAGAGGGAACAAAGTTCTTGATTTATATACCAGTAGGGGAGGAAGAACCATGTATTCTGTAATGATTGTGGATGATGATGTGGCAGTTCGCGCTGCGTTAAAAGATGTGGTTGATTGGAATCGGTTTGATATGAAGATTGTAGCCGAGGCAAGGAATGGAAAACAAGCATTAGAACTCTTTTCCTCACAAGACATTCATCTGGTTATCACTGATATGAAAATGCCGATTATGGATGGATTGGAATTTGTACGGGAGATTAACCACAAGAATGCTGTGATTCTAGCGCTGAGTTCTTTTGATGAATATGAATTGGTCAGAGAAGCGTTCAAATTAGGCGTAGATGATTATATATTGAAAACGAATCTAGAAGAAGCATACATCACGGAATTGTTGCAACGTATGAGGAAAAAATTGGATGCCTTATGTGAAGACACGGAGCAGGTGAATACGAGAAGTGTGTTGTCTGATTTTCTAGATGGAATCACTCCCATGAAAGAGGATGGACAGGAGTATGCCCTGATCTCAATCGATTTATCAGAGGAGCAGAAACGAAGAGGGGTATTCAAGGATGTTCAAAATGATTTGGTAGACCCAATGAAAGAGATTATCTTGCAGATTCCAAGTATGTATGAACATTGTGAGTATTCAGAGAAAACGGACTCTCTGTTGTTGTTACGATACCATAAAGTAGGCCTTGAGGAGCGAAATGTAACCCGAGTAGGCAAGCAGGTTGCATCGGTTCTAAACGATTACATGAACCTCAAGGTGACAATGAGTTTATCCTCCGTTTATGCAAATGTGGAAGATATGCAGTTGGCACTGAGCGAGTGTACGAGACTATTGGATCAGAGATTTGTATATGGAGAAGGCAAAATCTTCGCAAAGACAGACAATGATGTGCTAGATTTTCAAGAATTGGAGCGAGAACAGGAGAGATATGCGCAATTGTTAGATGCATTTCGATTGAGGGACAATGAGAAGCTTCTAAAAGAAGAGGAAATTTTATTTGCCTCTATGGCTGAATATAGCAAAGAGAAGTTGCATAAATATTGTTTGTATATGATATATCTAGAAGGAATTATGTTAAAGCATAGTGGGGATTCCTTTGCCAATGTATTTGGAGAAAGTGTTTCGTACTCGGAGAAACTAGAACGTCTAATCAATGAGAATGACTACGTGATCTGGATGTATAATTTCAATCGATTTTTGTTTGAGTATGTGAGTCAGAAGACAGATAATAAGGTAGAGGCAACCATGGAATTGGTTCGAAGATACATTACAGATAATTATGCAGATGAGGGAATATGCTTGGCGGAAGTGGCGAGCGTGGCAGGGTTGAACGAGAGTTATTTTAGTACAAAGTTTAAGAAAGAATTCGGAACTTCGTTCAGCGAGTACTTAAAAAATGTACGAATCAATCATGCCAAGAGATTGATGGAAACAACAAATCTCAAGGTGTATGAGGTGAGCCAAGCCGTGGGTTACCGCAATGTAGAGCATTTTACCCGTATCTTTAAATCATGTGTAGGATCTACGCCCAAGCAATATCTCAAGTAATATTGGGGACAGGGGAGATAAAAGCAGAGTTTATCCTACCCCCGCCCCCTGACGAAAATATGAACAAATTATGGCTTGCATATGAAAAAAGTGTGAAAAACATCCAAAAAAACATCAAGAAATCTAAAAATAACACATATCTAAAAAAACATCATAATGGTATCCTACATGTGTAGCGAACCTACATACGTAGCTAAGGTAGCTACAGCTAAATGAAGGAGGAAGTTTATGAAGAAAAAACACATTATCGAAAATCTAGCGGCGTATTTGTTTATTTTACCGACACTGCTTGGATTTTTGGCATTTATGGTTTACCCACTTATTTATTCTACATTCCTAAGTTTCTGGGATTGGAATATGATGAAGGGGATAGAAGGTTCGGAGTTTATAGGCGTAGAGAATTATCTGAATGTAGTCCAAGACCTTTATTTCAGAGATGGTCTATTAAACAACTTAAAGATTTTATTGATTGGGGTACCAATCTTGTTGATTTCCGCACTAGTTCTTGCATGTATACTTAACACGGAGATATTTGGTAGAGGTGTGATGAGAACCGTATATTTCTTGCCATATATCACAACGATTACTGCAGCAGCAATCGTATTTGCGGCTTTATTCAATGAAGAGTTAGGTCCAGTCAACGGGTTGCTCAGATCGATTGGAATTTCTGATCCGCCAGGATGGCTTACAAGTGTGGATTGGTCTACACCTACAATCGGAATCTTCTGGGTATGGAGAATGTTAGGATATTGTATGATTATCTTCCTAGCAGGACTACAGGGAGTTTCAAAGTCTTATTACGAAGCGGCATCGATCGATGGAGCCTCAGGATTACAGAAGTTTAGATTTATCACATTCCCACTAATTAGTCCAACAACATTTTTCTTGGCGATTACAATGGGTATTGCATCATTCTCAATCTTCGCAGAGACAAAAGTTATGACAGGCGGTGGTCCAGGTACTTCATCTTATACCTTGGTGTACATGATTTATAACGAAGCCTTTGTAAATTATAAGATGGGATATGCAGCAGCAACAGGTGTAATTTTCTTCTGTATCATCTTGCTTATCACATTGGTTCAATGGATAGGACAGAAGAAATGGGTTAACTACTAATTAGGAGGAGGAATAGATATGAAAATGAGCAATACAAGACGAATCCTAGTTGGTAAAATTATGAAAACCATTATTTTGGCAATTATAGGTATCGTGATGTTAATGCCGGTAGTTTGGATGGTATCGACATCGTTCAAGGTTGAGGGAGATGTGTTTGCATTCCCAATCCAATGGATTCCAATGGAGCCAACTTTGAATAACTTTACAAAGATATTCGAAGAGTTCCCGTATTGGAGTTGGTATTTTAATACAGCTAGAAATACAGCATTTATCGTAGTATTTGGATTGATGTTTGCATCGATGGCAGGTTTTGCATTTGCAAAATTGAACTTTGTTGGGAAAAGGGTGATTTTCTTGTTATACATCTCAGCGATGATGATTCCAGCAGAGATTCGCTTGATTCCACAGTTCTTGTTCTATAGACAAGTAGGATTGATTAATACATTTTGGGCAGCGATTTTACCATGGATGTTCTTCGTAGGATTTTCAATCTTCTTTATGAGACAGGCATTTATGGCAGTTCCAGATGAATTAATGGAAGCAGCGAAAATTGATGGTTGTAGTATTGTAAAGATGTATTATAGAATTTGTTTACCATTAGTAAAATCCTCATTTATCGCTCTAGGAATTCTAACATTTACATGGGGATGGAATGACTATACTGGACCGATGATTTACATAAACGATTTAACGAAACAGGTATTGAGTGTAGGTATCGCATCGTTCCAAGCACAATATAATGCGAACTATGCATTACAGATGGCAGGAGCCACAATGGCATTAGTACCAATTATTGTTGTATATTTAATCTCTCAAAAATACTTCATCGAAGGAGTTGCTTCGTCGGGTATTAAGGGATAGTAAATATAAAAGAGAAAATCCAAAAAAGGAGGAAATGAAAAATGTTTAACAAGAAAGTGAAGAAATTACTTGCAGTAGTTTCAGTAGTGGCTATGACAGCTGGTCTAACAATCGGTTGTGCAGCACCAGCAGCAGAGGAAGCAGCGCCAGCAGAGGATGCAGCAGCAGAGGAAGCACCAGCAGAGGACGCAACAGAAGAAGCTTCAGGAGAAGGATATACAGGAAAACTAGTTATCTCTATCCATGATCAATTAAACAACCCAGCAATCGTAGAGGGTATAGAAGCACTTGGCGCAACAGACAAGTGGAAGGGTGTTGAGATTGAAGTAAAAGAAAAAGATCAAGAATATGCTGTAAACATGCCAATCCAAATTATGGGTGGAGAGCAAATCGACATCATCTATAACTTCAACCCAATCGAGCAAGACAAGAACGCATCTTCTGGATTACTTGTACCACTAGATGAATACGTTGCAGAATTAGGAATCGATATGGAAGCACGTTATGGATCAAATGCAGCAGCAGCTTATAACTATGGAGAAATCTATGGTATCCCTGGTGGATATACATCATGGGGATTATTCTACAACAAGGCTATCTTTGATGAAGCTGGAATCGACTACCCAAGCATGGATACACCTATGACATGGGATGAGTACCGTGCATTAGCAGTAGAGTTAACATCAGGCGAAGGTGCTGATAAAGTATATGGAGCATTACACCTACAATGGGGAATGTTCTGGTATGGTGAAGCAATCATGAAACTTGGTGGTGGACAACACTTCTACAACGCAGAAGGATTATCGAACATCAGTGATCCAGCTTTCGTAGATGCACTTGAAGCTACATATCAAATGCAAAACGTAGATGAGTCTATGCCTAAGCAAGCAGACATTATTGCAAACAAATTTGAGCCAGACGGATTCTTTACAGGAGATTACGCTATGTATCCTCACGGAACATGGATGTTCAACTGGTTAGCAGATACAGAAACATACCCAAGAGATTGGGAAGTTGGATTCGCTCCAATGCCAGTTCCAGAAGGAACAGAAGGTATGATGTCATGGGGAGTTTGTGGAACATTTGGTGTACCTGCAACATCTGCAGACCCATTAATGGCAACAGATTTCTGTGTTGACTTAGTAGCATACGCAGCAGAAAATTCTCCAGCAGAGCCATATGCAGACATTACTGTAGAAGCTAAGAATTTATATGCAACAGTTGAAGACGACATCGCAGATGAAGGAATGACAGCTGAGAACATCAAGAGTGTATTCTTTAACCCAGATACAGTTTCTGTAACAGAAAAAGTAGCTGGTGCAAATCCTGCGGAATACGAAGCGGTTATCAATGAAGAAGTACAAAAATACTTGGCAGATGCTCAAGATTTAGATACTACTCTTAAGAACATTGAAGAGCGTGGAAATGAAGTAATTCAAGAAGCAGCAGAATAAGTAAGAAAATTATAATGTTATAAAGAAGGGGAGCTCTGGATTCAGAGTTCCCTTTTCTTCTCGGTAGAGGTATAATAAGGCTTAGGGCTATTCACAAATTTAATCAGAGGATGGAGAACATGATGATCAATAGAATAATTTCCAAAACAAGGAAGTTGAGGCTTTCAGAAAAACTATTTATTACATACCTTGTAATTGCCCTTTTGCTTATTATATCAGTTGGTAGCATCAATCATAGAATCACATATGATGCTATTTATGAGGAGATGACGGAAAATTCAAAAATATATATTGAAGATTATGCAAATCAGATTGATGTTAAGATTAATGAATTGCACAATGACGTATACTTACATATTTCTGCAAATGAGCTGAATAATACACATGTATTTTATGAGTTGATGACAAATCATGCAGATGATATGAAGGTAAAGAGAAGAATTATGGATATTGGAAGCTCCTTTTTTTCTATAAATTCTTATGTATATGGAATTCATATCGTAGATACCAAGGGAGAGTTCTACTATGAACAAGCAATACATAATGACTGGGATAGCACATTAGTGCGAGAAATTATAGAAGGGGAGGGCGGAGCCAACAACAAAATTTTTGCACTTGATGAGGAGTATTTTTTGTTGGTAAAACCGCTTTCTGATATTAATAGTATGGAGTCATTAGGGCATATAGGAATTGTCGTAAAACAAAATTTTTTCATTGATTCGATTCCTTTTAGTATACAGCAAAGTGGTTGGAAAACAGCATTATTAGATTCAAATAACGAAATGATGTTTTATGGAGACTCAGACGCGAAGGTGCAGACACAATATATATTAGATAATAATATTTTAGAGTTAGAAGACAATAGTATCTATAATTTTGAGAATAAAATGTACATGTTTTCGACCAAAAATTCTCCATATAATAAAATTAAAATCATAAATATCATTCCGCCAGAAGTGCTGGTAGAAAGTAGCCAGAGCTTGTCAAGAGCTATTCTATGGGTTTCGGTAGGAATTTTTGGCTTAACAATCTTGTTTTCTTTGTATTTGAGTAGAAATATGACACGTAACACGATGAAAGTAGCTAATGTGATCAAGGAGATTTCGAAAGGAGATTTTAAACAGAGAATAAAGCTGAAATCTGGGGATGAAATTGGAGTGATTGCGGAAGAGATTAATTCGATGGCACAGGCGATTGAAACATATATTGAGGAAGCTTATATTGCAGAGGTACAGAGGGAGAGAAGTAAAAAAGAGATGTTGCAGATGGAGTATGCCACATTATGTGAGAAAATGAATCCGCATTTCATCTACAATGTTTTAGAGGGAATAAATAGCCTTGCTAAAATCAAAGATAACAAGGAAATTAGTGAAGTAGTGTGCCTGTTTGCGGAGATGCTCCATGAAAGTTTAGATGAGGATAAGCCGATTGTTTATTTAGAGGATGAGATTGAGTATATGAATAAATTTGTGGCTTTAAAACAAATTTTACGAAAAGGAGATTTTCAGTTTATATCAGAGATAGATGAGGAGTTATTGGGGGCAAGGGTGCCTAGATTTATTGTCCAACCTATTGTGGAAAATGCATTTAAACATGGAATTGATCATAATGAAGAGAATGGAAAAATCCGTTTCGTCACCTATCAAAAGCAAGGTGTATTGCATCTAGAGGTGTATGATAATGGGCGCAAAAAACTATATGCACGTAACATAGAGTTGGAAAATAATGTGTCCATGTGGAAGAATACGAGTATCGGAATTAAAAGTATAAATAAGAGATTAGCCTATTTATATGGAGTGGAATATGGTGTTCAAATTAGATATCAAGTTGAAATTGATGGTGAAAAATGGACAAAGGTTTCTATTGAATTACCATATAGATTGGCGATGGAGGGTGAGGATGTATAGAGTTGCAATAGTAGATGATGAGCCATTGATACGTGAGGCATTGAGCAAGTATATATCAGAGAGTGATTTGGAATGTGAGGTGTGTCTAGAGGCGAGAGGGGCAAGAGACGTCATCGATTATCTAGAGGAACAAACAATTGATATCATGTTATTGGATATTAATATGCCAGGAATAGATGGGTTGACTCTTGCAGGAAATCTGAATGCCATGGGGTGTGAGATACATATCATTATTGTTTCTGCACATAAGGAATTCAATTATGTGAAAAAGGCATTTAATATTGGTGTAGTCGACTATTTAGCTAAACCAATTAGAGATGAGGAGGTACATTTGGTTCTTGAAAAGGTGATTCAGCAGTTAAGAGAGGAAGAAAATCACCTTATTACAGGAGACTTAAATTATTTTTATGAACTATTGAAAGAAAATTCAAATTCTGACGACGAAGACTGGATTGATGAAGTATTGAATAATCTGATGATAAAAATAGAAGTATATAGTAATGGGGACTTTGAGATGTCTAAGATGATCGTGCAAGATATTTGTGTCAATGTATTAAAAATATATTCCTTCTACGATAGGAAGATTGAAGGACTTGAGATAATGGGGCGGACAATCGAGGCTGTTCAGGGAGCCACAGGCATTGAACAATTGAGGCAGGCGATTCTCATATTAAATGACGAGTGCAAGGCTAAGATGAACTACATTCAATATAGTCAATTAATACAGGATGCATTGATTTATATAAAGAGTAACTACAAGGATGAAATTACATTGCAAAGTGTGGCAGACTTTCTAGCGGTTAATTCTTCTTATCTTAGTCGATTATTGAAAAAAGAAGTAGAGAAGACATTTTCCGATTTGGTACTAGAAGAGCGAATGGAGATGGCTAAAGTATTACTCAAAAACCCTAGAATGAGGTTGAATGAGATTGCGAATGAGATAGGATATAAGGAGTATGCATATTTCTACCAGGTATTCAGAAAAAGTCAGGGCCTTACTCCAATGGAATATAGAAATAGTCAAAATATCTAATGTTTTGTTCATAATATTCAATATTATTGACTTTGAAAATATAATATACTGTCAACATAGAAAAAAAGCTAGAGAGAAGAAGGAGGAAATGTTATGAAACACAAAAAGTTATTAGCATTATTGTTGACAGCAGTGATGAGTGTAACAGCATTCGCAGGGTGCTCAAGTTCATCAGATAGCGGAGAGAGTGCAGAAGCGGATAGCGAAGAGGTGACAACAGAAGAGGAAAGTGCAGAGGGGACTGTAGAAGAAACGGTTGTTACAATCTTCCATCACATGGGAGAGGAGCCAAAAATCAATGCATTACAGGCATTGGCAGATAATTTTTCTGCAAATAATCCTGGAGTGACATTCGATATTCAGTCTATCGATTATGGTCAATATGCACAGATACTAAAGACGAAGATTAACGCTGGTGAATCGCCTGATATTATCTTTAGGAGACCGAAAGCACTTCCAGAATTGATTGAAGAAGGAATGATTTTGGATATTACAGACCAAGCATATATTGATAATATGCAAGATGCAGCATTACCTTGTTTAACAATCGATGATAAAGTATATGGGATTGTTATGGACGTGACAGCAATCGGTGTATTATATAATAAGGATGTATTCGATGAACTAGGATTAGAAGTTCCGACAACACTAGATGAATACAATCAAGTAATTGCAACATTGGAAGAAAATGAGGTACTACCATTTGCTAGAGGTTATGGTGATGGTTGGACAGCTCAGTTAGAGTATCAGTCAGATCAATTTTATGTATTAGATGAGGATCCAAACTTCTTTGGAGCAATCGAGTCGGGAGAAAAGAGCTTCTCTGATTATCCTCAAGTAGCAGAATCACTAGAACGTTGGAAGGAAAGATTAAATCACGGAAATGAAGATATCTTCGGAACAACAGATCAGAGAGCGTATGAAATGGTTGCAACTGGAGAGGCAGCAATGATTAACCAAGGTTATTGGGGCATGGGAACATTACAGAGTTTAGCACCAGATGCAAACTTCGGGTTCTTTGCACCGCCAATCGACAATGAAACACCACCTACAGCTCATGTATTTGGTGATGATGGATTTATGATTGCAAAGGATAGTCCTAATGTAGAAATTGCAAATCAGTTTTTTGAGTATATGTTATCTCCAGAAGGGTCGAAGATTTGGGCAGAGACAAGTGGACAAATATCATTTGCAAAAGACAGTGGAGTTGAAATTACAGATCCAGCAGCCCTTCAATTATTGAGTTATATTGAGTCAGGGAATTCATTTGGACAAGAAGACAATGCAACTTTTAGTGGCGCATTTGACTCACTTTACAAGGAGTATCAAGAGTTATTCCCAGCTGTAAAAGATGAAATGAGTGTTGAGGAATTTATCCAAGAATTAGATGCGGAATTTGATGCGCTTAGACAATAACAAGGTGAAAAAGTGGGGGTGACATTGTCACAACCACTTTTTTAGAAGGGATTATAAGATGAAAAAATGTTTATGGAAGATAGGGTTTTTACTGCCAGCAGTAGCATTGTTCATACTCGTGGTGGGAGAACCGTTTATAAGAGGGTTTGGTTATACATTTACGGACTGGGATGGAATTTCGAAAGAAATTAACATGGTAGGATTTGATAATTATGTTAAATTCTTTAGTGATCCATCCGTCATGTTACCGATGCAGAATTCTTTCCTGTATACAGCAATCACTGTGGTGTTCAATAATATCGTTGGATTAGGGTTAGCGATGCTATTGAATAAGAAATTCAAAGGAAGAAATATGTTTAGAACAATTTTCTTTATTCCCTTTATTGTAAGTTTTGTATTGACGGGATTTCTATGGAAATACATGTATTCAGATATCATTGGTCCATTGTTCGGAATTACAAGTCTACTAGGAAAGACGGATACTGTTATTCCAGCGATTGCAGGGATATCGCTTTGGAGGGATGCGGGATACGTAATGTTGATTTATTTAGCTGGTTTGCAAAGCATTCCGGATTCCCTGTATGAAGCGGCTAGAATTGATGGAGCAAATAGAAGACAACTGTTTTCTAGGATTACACTGCCAAATTTAATTCCAGCACTTACAATCAATGTGACTCTATTCTTAGGCTGGGGAATTAAAGTGTTTGATTATGTAATGACAGCGACAGGCGGTGGACCAGGAAAATCTTCAGAGACATTGGCATTATACGTTTACAAATATACCTTTAACTATAACAAGGTTGGTTATGGGCAGACAGTAGCAGTTTACATGATGATTTTAGTATTTGTTATTTGTGGTGCCACAACATATTTCTTCAGGAAGAAGGAGGTGGATCTATAATGGTAAAGCGTAAAGACATAACATCAAAAATAATGTTCTATATAACGGCTATATTTTGTTCTGTATTATTTCTTTCGCCTTTTTACATCGCAGTAGTATATTCACTAAAAACGAAAGAAGAAATTGCACAGACACGTCTGGCGTGGCCTGTAATTTATCACTTTGAAAACTACATAGAAGCATTAGAGAAATCGAACTTCTTCAATGCAGCAAAAAACAGTATTATTGTAACCATCGGTGTAGTATTGATATTAACTGTGTTTTGTTCCATGGCAGCTTATGTAATTGCTAGAAGTAAAGGGTTTATTTATAACACAATATATTACATATGTTTGGCAGCAATTTTAATACCATTTCAAGTAATTATGTTACCGTTGTATCGAACGATGGCTGACCTAGAATTGATGAATACCAATATTGGATTAATTATTGCAATTGCTGGATTTCAGATAGGGTACAATGTATTTATCTACACTGGTTTTATTAAAACGGTATCTATCGATATCGAAGAGTCCGCTAGAATTGATGGTTGTGGCCGTTTGAGAACTTTTTGGTTTATTGTGTTTCCATTACTTAAACCGATCGT
This sequence comes from uncultured Lachnospiraceae bacterium, assembly GCA_964367905.1. Taxonomy (GTDB): domain Bacteria; phylum Bacillota; class Clostridia; order Lachnospirales; family Lachnospiraceae; genus CAUPWF01. The sequence goes on along the minus strand of CAYIZP010000007.1, from coordinate 70,182 downwards.
TGCAACATCGGTGATTTTGAATTTCTTAACAGCGTGGAATGAGTTCCCAATTACTTTAATCATTGCACAAAAGGAAGCGGCAAAGACCATCCCGCTTAGTCAGTATTTCTTCTTTGGGCAATATAGTAGCGACTTGAACTTAGCATTTGCAGCATTTATCGTTGCTATCATTCCAGTTGTCATCCTATATTTTTCATTACAAAAATACATTGTAGGTGGACTGATGGCAGGTGGAGTGAAGGGATAGAATGAGAGAGGTGTGAGATGATATTTGATATAGTCTTAGATCAGAATGCGAAAAAGGTAGGAAAAGAGGACTGTGGTCAGACCAAAGGGTATTGGTATTGGTATCCAAACCAAGAAATTGCCCATATGCACAAGAAGAAATTGTATAATTCTATCCAACGATTTCGATACATAGGATATCCAGGAACATTTCGAACCCCAGTATACCATAGTTTTTACCAATTGTTGGTAGAGATAAAAGAAGAGCAATATCTAATATGGGATTGCATTGATGGAAGAATTCGATTTATACTAGATGGAAGAGAATTAGATATTACGGATCGAAAAGTTTTGCTTACACTGGGAGAGCACAAAATTCAGATAGAACTTGATTATGCAAGCACACTTCCAGCAGTTTATTTAGAAATGGAGCAAGGGAAGGTGTTAGATGATCTCCTTGTCTCACTAGATAAGAAAACTTATAAAAAATCACGGTATTGTATTGCAAAAACTAGACAAAAAATTGATGTATTAGAAGATAGAAAAGAGACTTATTCAGTGCATATTGATGCTTGCGTGCTAGAAGATGAAGAGCGGGTGTTTGAGCTTCCGTATTACGATTTGGGACAAATGCAAATGAGTGCTAGTGGAGAGGGAACGGTAGAAATTATTGTAGGACAGTCTAGAGAAGAGGTATTAGCAGAGAGGGAAGAATTAGAACAAATACAACAAAAAGCTTGGAAAATAAATGAAAAAAACCAAGCGATTTGTAGTACGCAACAAGCTCTAAAGTTTGTTTGTATTCGTGTAAGAGGAAAAGTTTTTCTGTCGGATATTTATTGCAGGTATGCTATAACCAAAGTAGAATATAGAGGTAGTGTTAAGGTAACAGACAGTGAGGTGGAGAAATATTATTATATGGGTGCAGCCACGATTCGCAGTTGTATGGACGGCTTTATTCTAGATGCTATTTATCGAGATGCGCTGCCTTGGGCATTAGATAGCATCAGTGCAATCTATGCAATGGATTATGTGTTTGGAGAACATAGAATTACGAGAGATACACTATTATCACAGGTTCTTCCGCTTGAGGCGACGGTGAAGGAATTAGGCACTACATATTTTGACTTTCAGTTATATACATTATTAGGGTTTGAAAATGATTATACAAGCACAGGAGATGTGGAGTTTCTCTTAGAATATAAGCGGGAAATTTATCACATTGCAGACTTATATCTAGAGTTATGTAGCGTGAGTGATAAAGGATATTTGTCTACGATAGAAATAGGATGTGGTAGCTTCTTTCCTGATTGGTCAACAGGAGATAATGTGGGCTTGGATATAAAGGGAGTCGCTACATATGCCCAAATGTTACTAGTGCACGGGCTAGAATTTGTAGCTTTTCTTGCAGAGTTAGATGTAGATTTGGAGAAGGCTTTGCGATATCACACAAGTGCAAGCACACTACGCTGTAAGATTGTAGAGGAGTTTAGAGATATTAACTCGGGCTTGTTCTATAATGGTTATGATAGACATGGTCAGATTGATCGGAATTTTTCTTGTTATGCTCAAATATTCGGTGTAGTATTTGATTTTATCGAGGAGGAGTCCTATTCTGTGGTTGAAAGAGAATTGTGTTGTTACGAAAATCGACATAGATCTATAAGTATCAATTTTATTTGGGAAATGATGTGTTTGTCGAAAATGAGAGCAACTGGTGCTGTGAGACAATTACTAGAACAGGCATTGGGACCGATTTTGCAGGCTGGAGACACTCGTATTTATGAAGATATTAGGCGAGATGGGCTACGTACGTTAGACTTTTATGGAAGAGCGTATGGGAAAAGCTTATGTCATAGTGTGATGGGAGCGGCAGCAGTAGTTGGGGTTGTGTGTGGATTGATGGGGGTGCAGAAATACATGACGGAATATCAGAGCTATCGTATTATAAATCTGAAAGAAGGATTGGAAGAATTTACAGTAAAGATTCCAGTACATGCAGGTTATATACAGATTCAGAAAGATAAGAATACATGTGTGGTTGAGGTGACTGGTGAATGTAGTATTCAGTTGCAAGGGTATACAACTGCAGATGGGGTAAGTAGTATAGAAGAGCGCGGTCGATATCGGCTTGTAGGGAACTAATCTAGGAAGGAGAGTGCGATGAAATTTGGGATATGTGAATGGATTGTGCCAGCAGATAGAGAGGGGACTTTTGCACTGGCAAGAAGGGTAGGGTTGGATGGAGTGAGTATCAGTCTTGGAATAAAAGATGAAGTGATATCTCTAGAGGAACAGGGTATTCAAGATGAATATTTGGCATTAGTTAGGAAGTATAAGGTTCAAATCCCAGCACTGGCTATTAATGCGTTTTGTGATTGCGGGATGTCAAAAAAAGAAAACTTTAATATGGTTAAAAAAATATTCGATGTGGGAGTGGAAGTGTGTAATTATATGCAGATTCACACGATTCAGGTTCCAAGTTTTATGGATGGAGAAATAAGGAATCAAGAAGAGCTGGAGCAGACGATTCTTTGTTTAGAATATGGGATTTCCTTGTGCGAGAGATATGGAATCCAATTGGGATACGAAAATGCATTAGATTTAGAAACAAATTTACGGATTGCTGACCAGATGAAGGGCAAACCATATTTTATATATTATGATACACAAAATCCAGTCAGGTTTGCAGGAAATGCACAGCCAGAAGTATTAGCGAGAGGGTTAATGTCTCATATCAGGCAAGTACATTTAAAGGATAGTCATGACGATGTTAATTTGCCTTTGCAACTGGGAGATGGAAATACAAATTTTACAGAGAGTTTGGAGGAGTTTATTAAGGCAAAATTCGATGGTTGGTATATATTTGAAAGTGAATATTGCGCATTTAATGATTATGAAGAAATTATAAAGAAAGATTTGAGTAATATGAAGGAGAAACTAACAGCTATTGATGGATAGGAGAATGCTATGGGTATAAAGTTTGGTATTATTGGGGCAGATTGGGGAAACAGGGGTAGATGAAATTGGATTGGTAAATCTAAAGTTTCCATCAGGGGCAATGGCGCAGATGAACTATGGAATTCGAGTGGAAGCAGGACAAGGATGTGTATTGTATGGGACAAAAGGTAGAATTGAGATAGATCCATTTTGGTGTGCAAAAGAAACAAAGTGTTATGACAGCGAGGGGAACCTAATAGAGGTATTTGCGGAAGAAACAGAAAATGGTTTTGTCTACGAAGTACAAGAGATGTGTGATTTGTTGCAACAAGGAGCATGTGAGAGTGAGATTTTATCTTTAGAAAAATCCTTAGAAACAGCGAAATTACTCGATGATATCTTACAACAATTACAGGAGGAAAGAAAATGATATTAAATCCTATATTGCCAGGGTTCAATCCCGATCCAAGTATTCTAAGAGTAGGAGGGGACTATTATATAGCTGTATCTAGTTTTGAGTGGTTTCCAGGTATTCCTATCTATCGATCTAAGGATTTAAAAAACTGGGAATTATTGACTCATGTTATTACACGAAAGGAACAGGCAGACATTCTAGGTGTTGGATCCGCGATGGGGGTCTGGGCACCGTCACTATCGTATAACGAGAGAACAAAAAAATATTATGTTTCATACTCAATTGTGCGAGGGTGTGAGAGCAATAATTTTGATGTAGATAATTATTATGTGGAAAGCGATAGCATTACAGAAGGGTGGTCAGATGCGATATATCTCAATAGTAGTGGGTTTGATCCGAGTTTATTCCATGATACGGATGGCCTGACTTATGTGGTGAATCTGGAGTGGGACTTTCGAGAAGGATATGAGCATCCAGGTGCGATTGTAATACAACAAGTTAATTTAGCAACACAACAGCTAGAGGGGGAATTCAAGAGAATTTCACGTGGCGCAACAGATCGTGGTTGCATTGAGGGTCCTAATATCTATAAAAAAGGTCAATATTATTATTTGGTTTTGGCGGAGGGCGGTACCGGCTATGGTCATTGTGTTACAATTTCTAGAGCAACGAATATCTTAGGACCTTACGAAGGATATCCAGGTAATCCGATTATTACATCTCAACCGAATGATTTTAGTGAAAGAGGTGTTGGTGATTCGGCCAAACCATGGAGATACTTTGAAGGAAGTATTCTACAAAAGACTGGTCATGGAAGTATTGTAGAAACACCAGAGGGTGAACCATATATGGCTCACCTATGCTCGCGACCATACACACCAGAGTTGAGGTCAGTACTTGGACGGGAAGCAGGTATTCAAAAATGTGAATGGACAGAGGATGACTGGATAAAATTAAAATCAAGTGATAACTTGGCACGAATGGAAGTAGAGGAGATATCAACAACTGAGATAAGAGAATATGAGTCAACACAAGGTGATTTGCTTGCGAAGTCAACTCGTGATGCATGGTATACACTCAGAGAAAGTGCAAAACCAGACTGGTTTCAGAATGTGGATGGGGAGATACAGTTGAGAGGAAGAGAAACGTTATTCTCTAGATTCAATCAGAGTTTGGTAGTTCAAAAAGTCAGAGATTTTTTTTGCACGACAGTGATGAAAGTAGAGTTTACGCCAGATAATTTCTTGCAAATGGCAGGATTAACAAATTATTATAACTCATCTGCGTTTTATTATTTTCGCATATATTATAGTGAATCATTAGGGGGTGTAGCTTTAGGTGTATTTAAATCCGACCAAGGAATCAAAACGGAATATAAAGATCAAAGAGTGCTTATCGAGGAATATCAGGGATATATTTATTTGAAATCAGTAGTAAAAGGAAGAGAGATTACCTTTTTCTATAGTTGCGATGGTGAAAAATGGATAGATATGGGATTAGTGTTAGACAGTACTTTATTATCGGATGAATATGCACATGGGTTCACGGGAAGTATGGTTGGATTTACGGTGCAAGATTTATATACCAAGAGTAAGTGGGCGAAGTTTACAATGATTTAGGATCAAATATTACGAATAGGAGATAGTGGGATGGAGCAGCGGTATAAATGGAAGAAGCTTGAATTAGGAGTTTGTTATTATCCAGAGCATTGGAGTGAGTCTTTGTGGGAATCAGATTTAGAGAGAATGAGAGAATGTGGAATCTGCACCATTCGAATTGGGGAATTTGCATGGACGATGATGGAACCAGAAGAGGGGGAATATGATTTTTCTTTTTTTAAGAGGTTCTTGGATTTGGCATCCAAACTCGATATGAAGGTGATTTTTGGCACACCGACTGCAGCACCCCCGGTGTGGTTGACCATGAAATACCCAGAAGTCCTGAATTGTAATATTCAAGGAATTCCCTACAGCCACGGAGCTAGGAGACATTATAATTATAATTCTCCAGTCTATCAGACTCTCTGTAAACGGATTGTTGAGAAGTTAGGAGAGAATATCGGGAATCATCCTGCCATTATTGGGTGGCAGATTGATAATGAATTAAACTGTGAGACGGATGAATTTTATTCGGAGAGCGATAGCATTGCCTTTCGGAAGTTCTTAAAAGCGCGATACGGAAGTTTAGAAGCATTGAATGAAGCTTGGGGAACTGTTTTTTGGAATCAGATTTACACACAGTGGGAGCAGGTCTTTGTTCCTAGACAAACGATATACAATGCGAAAAATCCTCATCAGGTATTAGATTATAAGAGGTTTATATCGGAATCGGCAATCCTATTTTGTAAGATTCAGTGCGATGCTCTACGTGAGTTTATACCAGAAGGTGTGTTTATAACGACGAATGGAATCTTATTGACTTTGGATAGTCATCAGTTGATGGATGAGTGTTTAGATGTGTTTTCTTTTGATTCTTATCCCAATTTTGAGTATTGTTTGTCAGAAGATCCAAAGAATGCAATCGACTTGATTGATAGGAAGTGGACAAACAAACTCGCCATGACGAGGGCAATCTGTCCGCATTTTGCCATTATGGAGCAGCAAGTTGGTGCTCATGGGAGTAGCATGAGGATGGAGTCGCCAGCTCCGAAACCAGGGCAGATGATGCTATGGGCGATGCAGAGTATTGCTCATGGTGCGGATTTTATCAGTTTTTTTCGATGGAGAACTTGTCCAATGGGTTCGGAAATCTATTGGCATGGAATTTTGGATTATGACAATCGGGACAATAGAAAAGTTCAGGAAATCAAGAAATTAGCAGAGAGAATTCATAAAATAGAAGATATAGCGAATACAAAGTTTGCAGCAGAAATAGGGTATGTAAAAGATTACGATAATGTACTAGATTGTGATGTTGATTCTTGGCACTCGCGTTTTGATAAGCCGAGTATGCGCGAAATATCGGTAGCGTCACAGTTGGCACACGCACCGCTGGATTATATATATCTGTGGGATAAGGTGAGTTTAGAGGAACTGACGAAATATAAGGTCTTGTTTTATCCACATGCCATGATTTTGACAAAGGAGAGGGTAGAATTGCTCACGCAATATGTAGAGCAAGGCGGAGTCCTCATTTTGGGATGCAGAACAGGTCTGAAAGATGAGACTGGGAAGTTTCCGATGATGCAAGCACCTGGATTATTAAGGGAACTAGCAGGGGTCGGTGTGACAGACTACACCTTTGTGGGGCCTTATGATGAAACGGTTACTGCCGAGTGGAATGGAACAAAGATGAATATGCCAGTATTCAATGATATTTTAGAGATACAAAAACAGGATGTAAAGGTATTGGCACGCTATTGTAATAATTATTATAGTGGTGAAACTGCTATGACGGAGCGAGAGGTGAAACTTGGTAAGATAATCTATGTGGCTAGCACGTTCGAAAGGGAGATGGTTACAATGCTGTTGCAGTACATTGAAGTAAATGAGCCATATGGATTATACATAAACCTCCCAGAAGAGTGCGAATTGGTTGTGAGAGAAAAAGATGGAGTAAAGTATTTTATCGTATTAAACTACGCACATCATGAGTCGATCATACAATTGAGAGAGAATATGATAGATTGCGATACAGGAGAAGTGACAATTGGTGAAATTGTTTTAAAAGAATTTGAAACGAAGGTGTATCGCTTATTATTGAAATAGAGGGAGAAGGTAAATGGATAGAAAAGTAAAGATTGGCGTGATTGGATTGGGGGATATTTGCGATATTTATTTGAAGAACCTATCTGGGATATTTTCAAATACTGAGGTCTATGCAGTATGTAGTCGAGATGAAAGAAAAGCAAGAAAAAAAGCAGATGAATATGGAGTGGCGAATGTATTTTCCTACGATGAAATGATGAAGAATGAGCAAGTTGAAATTATATTAAATATTACAAACCCACAGAATCACCATAGAATCTGTAGGGATGCACTTATGAATGGAAAACATGTTTATGTAGAGAAGCCTTTGGCTCTGACAGCAGAAGATGGAAGAGAATTGGTTCGACTAGCAGAAGAAAAGGAATTGTTACTAGGAGTTGCACCAGACACGTTCCTAGGAACGGGAATTCAGACTGCAATTCATGTCATAGAAAGCGGAATGATTGGAGAGCTTGTAGGAGCAAGTGCTTTTCTGCAAAACCATGGGCATGAGAATTGGCACCCGAATCCAGAGTTCTTTTATGAAAAAGGCGGAGGGCCGATGTTTGATATGGGGCCTTACTATCTAACTGCGTTGGTAGCGATGATGGGAGAGATAGAAGATGTTCAAGGGATGTCCAACAAAGCATTTACAGAAAGAATGATTACAAGTCAACCAAAATACGGGAAGAAAATCCCGGTTGAAGTTCCTACAAATGTGTATGGTCTGTTAAGGTTTAAATGCGGAGCGATAGCGAATATCGTGACAAGCAATGACGTGTGGGGAAGTAAGGCAGAAAATATAGAGGTACATGGAACGAAGGGGAGTATGTTGGTACCAGATCCAAATGGATTCGGAGGAGAAGTTTGGGTCAAATGTGAAGGAGATAAAGAATTTGAACAAGTACCATTGATTTCTCCAGATAGAGGGAATCTACGTGGAATGGGAGTCTCAGATATGGCGGTTTGCATTGTGGAAGGACGAAGAAATCTAAAAGCTAGTGGTAGACAAGGATTACACGTTCTTGAAGTGATGGAGATGTTAGCGGTATAGTAGAAAAACTTATGGATGTAGTAAAGAGCACACAGTTTACTACATCCAAGGTTATTATTCATTATTTTAATTTGAACATTCTGTTTCAAAAGTTGGTATTTCTATAAATTTCCCCTCAATAAGTTTCTGTCTTATTTCGTCTACACTAATGCTCCCTGCTTGTGTATCGAGCAAACGATATACTTCATCTACAATTGCTCTATCACAAACAAAAACTTTGGATGCAACTTCAGCAGAAAATTCCCGATGGTTCTTCATAATTTGTTCGATTAATATTTCATATTTTCCTATTGTTTCACCCTCACGTCTTCCCTCACGTCTGCCCTCACGTCTACCCTCACGCATTGCTTCGCGTTTTGCATACACCATTTCACTTGAACGTGTTGCTGCGGCATACTTTTCACTTAACATCGCCATTAATTCCTCCTTACTTTTAGATATTCCATATAACTCATTAATAATCTCTGCTTTTGCTGGATCCTCTACTACTAACTGTTTCACGTCATCATCATTTACATCGGCTAACATAATCAACCATTTCCATAGTTCCTTGTTTTTGCTGTCGTATCCATTGGATTTCACATACTTCAAACATTTTTCTAATTCAATGTATACGATACACGCTAGTTGATTTAACTCGATTCCGGTGTCTGTTACGCTTTTCTTGAAGTGAATGAATTCTGAAGAATCCTTGAATATTTTGGGACTTTTCTTCATAAATACTACCAAGTAGGAGGGTTGTACATCAATATAACTAAAATCTGTCTTTTTCTCTCTTTCACTTATGGCATACTGTAACAGAATCATATCCGATGCATAAATATCCATTCGTTCTACAATAAACTCCTGTGCTAGTACTTGCATTTCTAGGTTGGCCATACCACCAGTTGCAAGTCTTGCTACTACATCATGGATGGTATCTTTTGAGAATACCGTTGCCTTTGGTATTTGTTGCTTAAGTGAAGTACGAACTTCAAACTCTTCTCGATAGATCAGTGTTAATAACTTTTCAATTCTATCCTTGTGAATATCTGGATCGAATACTTTTTTAAATACAACATCCAACCCTAAGTCTGGTAGCCGTTCTCCTTGTTCTATTTGGTGGAATTCTTCCTGCACATCTGCTGGTACACACTGCATTAATTCTTCATAAGTTTTTGGTTTATTCATGCGATTCCTTCTTTCTTAAGTATAATTGTTTACGGGGATATTGTAAAGATACAAATGGCTGTTTAAATGGTATTGTTTTACTGGATTGTTATTAATTGACAGAATTATTAATGACACGCTATTGTGTGAGAAAATAATTGATTTTATTAGAACTTGCTTGCTTTTTAGCATTTTAACAAAATATTGAGAAAATGTCTATACAAATTTTCAAAGAGAACAGGGTTATAGATGTGATATGAGAAAGTTTTAAACAAAAAAAGAAAAAATATGGTATGATAGTATCAACTATAATTTTAAGTCAAAAGGACGGAAGGGAGAAAATCATGATTGATTTCGAGAACAGCAAATTTTTAAAACTAAGACAAACAGACGAGGTAAAAGGAATCGATGAACTTCTGATAGACGGAGAGCATCTTATTAGTTGTTACAAGACAGTACGAGACCATGTGGCATTTACAAATAAGAGAGTAATCGCGGTCAATGTACAAGGTGTTACTGGAAAGAAGAGAGACTACACGTCACTACCGTATGCAAAAATCCAAGTATATTCCATTGAAACATCAGGAACATTAGATATCGATAGCGAATTGCAATTATGGTTCAGTACTTTGGGTGCCATTAAATTCGAGTTCACAGGTAGAAGTGATGTGGTGGAAATTGGCAAGGCAATTAGTCGTTACGTGCTAGACTAATGAACGGTGAAAATCCTAAAATACATCAAGAAATATAAAAATACTGCATGGTATAGAAACTTCACGAATGTTATAGTAAGGTGGTAAAAATATAGAGGTAGAAAAAATATAACAAAGGGAAGGTAAAAGTTTATGAAATTTCAAACGATTGAGCAAAGTTTTGACCTTGTAGTATGTGGGGCTGGTATGTCGGGCATCTGTGCAGCGATTCAGGCAGCACGTTCCGGTCTCAAGACGGCATTGATTAACAACCGTGGTGTATTAGGGGGGAATGCTAGCCCAGAAATTCGTGTCCACGTGTGCGGTGCAACGGGAACATCGGAGTTTAACTTATATTCCAGAGAAAGTGGAATTATAGGGGAACTTTTGATTGAGAATCGATACAGAAATCCGCAAGGGAATGTATACCTATGGCATACAGTGCTTGTAGATGCTTTGCGTCGTGAGAAAAACTGTCATGTATACCTTAATACATATATCGACACCGTGAATATGGATGGTGGGAAGATTGTGAGTGTGGAAGGGTCACAGAATGGATCTGAGAAGCGTTATACCTTTATAGGGGATACGTTTATTGACGACACTGGAGATGGAACGATCGGATACTTGGCAGGTGCGGACTATATGTATGGGCGTGAGGCGAAATCGAAGTGGAATGAAAACATCGCTCCAGATGAGGAAGACAATGGAGTATTATTGAGTTCACTTTCATTCTATTCGAAGGATTTTCATAGAGATATGCCGTATCAATTACCGGAATTTGCCGAGGAGTTGAAAGAGGATTTTAAGAAAACTTTAGATTTTAGAGAGATTCCAGATCGTATCCCCAAAGATGCAAGATACGATGGCTATCGTTATCAGTGGTATTATGAAACAGGGGCTGGGAGAGACCAGATGTCGGAAAATGAAGACATTATGGAAGATCATAGCAAGTTAGTCTATAATATCTGGGATTATATTAAGAACCAGTCAGAGTATGATGCAAAGCAATTTGACCTAGAATATATCAGTCCAGTTGCGGGAAAAAGAGAGTCTAGAAGATTGGTTGGAGAGTACATTTTAAAAGAGCAAGATGTTGCATTCCAAACAGATTTTGACGATGCAGTTGGATATGGCGGGTGGTCAATTGACCTTCATGCAGCAGGTGGATTTTTTGATGACGATATGGTTAACCGACATTTTTATCTTCGTGGAATCTATCAGATTCCATTTCGCAGTTGTTGTGTAAAAGGTTTAGACAATCTCATGGTGGCAAGTAGATGTCTATCAGTATCTCATGTGGCATCAGGCACGACGAGGTTGATGTCGACTTTATCGTTGTTGGGTCAAGCTTGTGCGACAGCAGCAACCCTATGCAAAAAATACAAGGCGACGCCAGCAAAGGTTGCGTCAGAATATATGGAAGAATTACAACAAGAGTTGCAGAAGAGAGATCAAGGTATTGTCGGCAAGAAAAAGGCAGAATCTGCAATTACAAAAGCAAAAATCACGACTTCTTCACATTTTAATGGTATGATTGACCATACGAATGTCGGTATGCCAATCAACGAATTGAAGGGATTTGTATTCCCGACAGCGAAAGAGAACACGGAAATTAATTTATTTGCAAAGGCAGATGAGGATACAGTTTTAGTTTGTGAGATATTCAAGCCAGCGAAGGTGGAGAATTATGGACCAGAGATTGCTCTTGGGAAACTAGAGATTCCATTGAAAGCGGGAGAGAAATTTGAAGCGATTAAGATTGACTTTTCTTCCTATGATTTTGGGGATAATCTATTTGTTTTGTTCCAAACAAATGAAAAGGTAAGCTTAGAGGTGGCGGAACTGTTGGTCAATGGATTCCGTTTATTGGAGGAGAAGGTGAACGATGATGATACATTTATCGATATTGCAACCTTAGAATCAAAGCCTTATCTATGGAAGAAGACGGATTTGTTACCAGTATTTGAGTATCCGACAGATATTTACGATGGCAGCAACATCAATAACGGATATATCCGTAACTATGGAAAGCCAAATATCTGGTTGGCAGACTTGAAGGATGAGAAGCCAGAGGTTATGATTGAATTTGCAGAGCCTACTTCCGTGTCTAGAGTGGATTTTACGTTTGACAATTTATGCGATGATTTCGATTATGATACCATGGAGCATGTGTACGAGAGTAACGTGTGGGAGCAAGTGATAAGAGACTACAACATCTATGGTATGGTGGACGGGACTTGGGAATTGGCGAGAGAAGTACGCGGAAACTACCAGAGGAAAAATTACATAGACATAGAGCCAAAGTCGTATTCAAAGTTGAAGATAGAGTTGTTGGCTACAAATGGCGATGAGAGATTTGGAATATACGATATTGATGTTCAATAGAGAATCCAGTCGTTAATTAAGGGAAGGTAGGGTTATTGATATGGCAGTAATGGATGAATTTAAGAAAGAGCGAGAAGAGCTTAAGAACGCTCCACTAGGAAAGAAGATACAATGGTTTTTTAATTATTACACCATTCATGTAGTGGGAGTTTTGGTTGTACTCGCAATTGTCATAAGTCTTATCTATACCTATGCAACAAAAAAGGATACGGCACTTCATGGGTTGTTTATCAATGGATATACGGATACGAGTGAAGAGAATGCCTTCAATCAATTGTATATAGAGCAAGAAGAAATCAACTTAAATGATGAGAGTGTTATCTTTGAGACTTCCCTTATCATGGATGCGTCTAGCCCGTCTGATTCTATGACAGCGCAACAAAAACTAGTGACTTTGATTGCGGCAGCGGAGTTGGATGTTGTAGTAACGGATTTTACCACATACAATGACATTGTATACGATAATTCCTATATGGATTTGAGAGAAATTTTATCATCAGAGCAGTTGACCGCGTGGGAACCTTACCTTTATTATGTAGATAACGCTACAATGAAGGCGGTAGACGAGGCAATGGATGGAGTGGAGATAGATGAGGAGCGTCTAGCACAATTGATGGAACCAGTGCCTTATGAGGAGATGGAAGAGCCGATTCCAGTGGGGCTATATGTTCCCGAAGAGTCGGCACTGTTAGAGTCTTATGAATTTAGAGAAGATGAAATCTTGATGGGGGTTTTAGTAAATACGCAACGGATAGAAAATGTAGTTGGATTTATTGAGGTAGTAATGGAACAAGTAAAATAGAATAATTAAGAAGCTGAGAAAGGGATGGTTATCAAAATGAAGAGAAACGTAATCGTAGGGCAATCAGGTGGACCAACAGCAGCAATCAATTCAAGCCTAGCAGGTGTGTATCGAACAGCAAAGGACAGAGGGGCGAAGAAAGTATACGGTATGTTATATGGAGTTCAAGGGTTATTGGATGAGAGATATATCGACTTATCGGAGCATATTACGAATGAACTGGACGTGGAGTTGTTGAAACGTACACCAGCGGCATACTTGGGATCGTGCCGGTATAAATTACCGGAAATCCATGAAAACATGGAGGTATTTGACAAGATTTTTACCATATTGGATAAGTTAGATATCGAAGCATTTATCTATATCGGTGGAAATGACTCTATGGATACAATTAAGAAATTATCAGACTATGCAATTATCAAAGGGCATAAGATTAGTTTTATCGGTTGTCCAAAAACAATCGATAATGATTTGGCGCTGACCGATCATACTCCAGGGTATGGAAGCGCGGCAAAATATATTGGAACATCGGTCAAAGAAATCATCCGTGATGGATTCTGCCTAGAATATCCGAAGGGATTGGTAAGCATTGTAGAGATTATGGGAAGAAATGCAGGTTGGCTTACAGGGGCAGCGGCATTGGCACAAGGGGAGGACTGTACAGGTCCAGATTTGATGTATCTCCCAGAAATTCCATTTGATTTAGATAAATTCCTTGAGCGAGTGAAAGAGCTCTTATCGAAGAAAATGTCGGTCGTAGTAGCGGTATCAGAGGGCATTAAGTTAAAAGATGGCAGTTATGTATGTGAAATGGGTTCTAGTGTAAATTTTGTGGATGCATTTGGACATAAGCAATTATCAGGAACAGCAAGTTATCTTGCTAGCTTTATTGCGGGAGAAATTGGATGCAAGACTCGTGCGATTGAATTGAGTACCTTGCAGAGAGCAGCATCTCATTTGGCATCACGCGTGGATATCTTAGAAGCGTACCAGGTTGGAGGGGCAGCAGTGAAGGCGGCAGATGAAGGCGATACAGGCAAGATGGTAGTCTTGGTGCGTTTTTCGGATGATCCGTATCAGAGTGGAACAGAAGTGAAGGATGTACACAAGATTGCAAATGATGAAAAAGTAGTACCACGCGAGTGGGTAAATAAAGAAGGAACATATGTGACAGGTGAGTTCATATCTTACGTAAAACCATTGATACAAGGCGATGTATCACCAGTTATGGTGGATGGAATTCCAAGACATCTCTTCAAAGGTGGCGAGTGATTTTCGTAGTAAAATGTATTCCGCAAAAAAGGGGGACAGATGGATTTCTGTCCCCTTAAAAAATTCCCCTTGACATTAAATTCGAAATCATGTATGATTCAAGTACAAATTTTAGCAATATCATTTTTATGATTCATTCGAATCAGTATTATTCCCAGAAACAATTAAATACTCCTATTTTATTTTACATCAGACGGGTGAGGTCTCTCATTTTAGACTGATTTAAAATAAGATAGCTTACATAGATTTTTATTAATCTTTGAAGAAGGGAGGACGCTTGCCATGAAAGAAATTTTTGAACAATATGGAGGGATTATTATCACCGTTGTTGCAATTATGGCTTTGGTTACAATCATCACGTTTGTATTGAGTGAGAACGGTGTGTTGCAAGACGGCATTTTATCCGTGATTGAGCAATTTACAGATACGGCTGGAGATGCTGTTGTGTCACCAAATATTGAAACACCATAGACGCATAAGAAGAGCATAGGGGAAATTTTATGGAAGAAAAAGTGGAAACATCTTGGGATGGCGGGAAAAAACTAGTCACTTTATCATCAAAAGATTTTGGTCCACTCTGGAAATATGTGGATGATGATCAGATTACAGATATTGATTACAATGGAAGACAGGTTTGGATTCGAAATGTGAATAATGTACGCAAATTGATTTCCGGATTACAACTGACAGAGCCCTTTGTGAATCAGTTGATTCAGAAGATTAGTAATGTGGTATCGAAACCATTTAATCCTGTTGAGAACTTGCTAGAGGCGGAAACAGAGAAGTTGAGAATCAGTGTCATTCACGAAAGTGTTACAACGACAGGAACAAGCATCTGTATTCGCAAGACCTTGCCCAAGAGTAGAATAAACGCAGTGAATGCAATTGAAAACGAATACTGTACAGCGGAGATGTTGCACCTATTGGCGAATTGCGTGAAAGCTAAATTAAATATTGTGTTTTGTGGGGAGACAGGAGTTGGGAAAACGGAATGCGCAAAATACTTTTCTAAATTTATCTCAAAAAATGAACGGGTAATTACTATTGAGGATAATCCCGAGCTGCGTTATGCAGAGTTGAACCCGGACAAAGATTGTGTAGCTATGAAAATATGTGAACATCTAGACTATACAAAGGCAATTAAATTAAGTTTGCGACAGAATCCCAATTGGTTGATGTTATCGGAGGCGAGATCTTCGGAGGTGAAGTATTTAATCGAGGGGTGGTCGACAGGAACAAAGGGGTTTACGACATTGCATACCGATGATGTCCGAAATATCCCAGATCGAATTCTCAATATGATGGAGAATCGAAATGATGCAGATCGTCTAGAGAATGATGTATATCGAAGTGTTGATATCGGTGTGCTGATACGGATTAAAAAAAATGAAGGAGGAGGGTATCGGAGATGCATTGACCAAATTTGTTATTTTGAGCGTGAGGGTGGAAGGAATCAACAATATATGATTGCAGGTGATGGGCAATTGAAATCAGAGGATTTGCCAGATAATTTGCTGAAGCGATTTGAGAAGAAGTATATTGAGTCTCCATTCGAAAATGAAAATATTAGAAGGGAACTAAGGGCGGGTGGACGCATATAGGGGAGGTGTATTTTGCGAAAGAGAGATAAGAATAAAAAAATCATAGCACCTTGGGGACTACGTAGTGCAGTTGTCTCGTTGGGATTTACGTTTAGATACCGTCAAATCATGGGATATATGTTTTTAGGGATTGTGGGAGTATCAATTCTAGGGATTGCTTACCGATTGAACATCTATTATATCATGGTAGCTAACGCAGCCTTATTACTGCTGGTGCCAACAATTGTCGTCAATGCATACAGAAGAAAATACCAAGAAAACCGATTTGTGGATGCAATTGCGTATATAGAAACGATGTTATATGCGTTTAAGCGACAACCGAAGGTATTGGATTCCCTTAAGGAAACGGCGACAATTTTCGAGCAGAGCAATCTAAAGTCTTATATCAATCAAGCTATTCATTTTATGGAGCATACATATTATGAAGGGGATAGATCTGAGAGAGCATTAGAATTTATTTATGAGGCATATCCGAATCGGATTATCAAACAAATTCATCAGTATTTCGTAAAAGTAGAGAATATCGGAGGGAAGTATGAACTGGCTATTCAAGCTATGTTGGAGGATAAACTCTTGTGGCAAAAGCGATGTGCGAAAAATAAAGAAGCATGTCGGACATGGAAGAGAAATACTGTGATTGCAATTGTTCTATCTCTTATGGTATGTACCTTCACGATTTACACCCTGCCAAACAGTTTGAGTCTGACTGAAATCCCAATCTATCAGTTGAATACCTTGTTATCGTTCGTTATTTATCTTTTACTTTATATAAAGGTTGATGGGGAATTGTTGAGAGATTACATTACATCTCGTAGCACATCAGATGAGATGGTGCTAAAACGATATCATAGGGTGGAGTTATATATGGAAAAGCGAGAACAGTGGTGCAGTTTTTTCTACGCGGCGATTCCGTTTGCGGGAACAGTATTGTGCATGTGGGTTAGAAATATTCCATTATCGATTATGGGTGGAACAATCACAGTGCTTCTGATCAATCAACATAAGATTGGTTATTATCTCAATAAAAAATCTGTCACGGAAGCGGTTGAATGTGCTTTTCCACAGTGGTTACTCAACATTGCACTTTTGTTACAAGTGGAGAACGTACAAACGGCTATCGTGAAATCATATGAGTATGCACCAGAGATAATTAAGCCAGAAGTTGAAAAGCTGATTGAAGCTTTATCGGAAGACCCAAAGTCCATTGAACCTTATATTAAATTTCTAAAAGAATATCAAAATTCCGAGATTTTATTCTCTATGAAATTATTGTATTCATTTACAGTTAGTAATATTGGCGATGCACAGAAGCAGATTGCAGAGATCATAGAGCGTAGTAATTGGTTGAGAGACAGGGCGGAAATTCGACAGAACGAAAGTCAGTTAGCAGTTATGAATGGTTTGTTCTTACTGCCTGTATTAGTTGCAGGGTTTAAGCTGTTGATAGATATGACCATGTTTATGTTTTTGTTTATTCAGAAGATGCAAGTATAAGGTGAGGAAGAAGAATGGGAGAAATAATAAAAGGGTTCTTAGGGATGATTTGTATTATTTTGTTGCTTATGACAGGAGTCTCGGTTTTAACAACAATGATTGAAATTACAAATGCTAAATCCTATAAATCGAATGTGGTAGCAATCTTGGAGAATAGTGATTATGATGTGGCTGCAATCGGCGAGTGTATCTCAGAGGCAAGTGAGTTGGGGTATGATTTAACGGTTCAATGCTATAGTCAAAACATCTTTACAGGTGAGCGATCTGTGGGCGACTGGGATACGATAGGCAGTGCAGGGGTGGAGATTTATATGGCAGATGTGAGATTGGAATATGAACACACAATGCCTCTGTTTCAGGTCAGAACAGAGCATGTGTTTCAAGGATATGCGCGCTAGCATAAATTCAAGAGAGGAGGCAAGCTATGGGAGAAATCATAGAGGAATACGGAGCATTAATCTTAGGTGTAATTAGCGCAGGCGTGATATTGGCTTTAATACCATTGCTATGCATCAATCATAATGTTGATGTGAGTAATGTGGTATCGCTGATTAGAGAAAATGTGATTGCAGCGATAGGAGGGGGACTATTGTGAAGGAAGTTATAGAACAGTATGGTGAGATGATACTTCTAATTATATTGGGGAGTGGAATAATTAGACTGTTATATCTCTTGTATGAAAGCACATTGGTCAGATAAAGGAGCTGGTTGAATGAAAGTTATATTTACTCATTACAAAGGACTAATGTTTGCATCTATAGGAGCATTGGGGTGCATCACATTTTTTTTCTCTGTCCATTGGAATAATCAGTTGAAGGTTGAGGCTGAGTCGACATTAGAAATAGGAGAGGATAGAGAGTACTATAATCGAGATTTGCCTAATATTGTGCAAAAAATAAGAACAGAGACAATTCTAATAGGTGAGCCAGTAGATTTGACACAACTGTTTGAAACAGTCGATGCAAGCGGCAATGAAATTCCTTGCTATATCTTAAGTATAAAGAGGGATGGAGAGGAAGTGTTAATGTTAGAAAATGCGGAAGGAATAAAAGAGTCAGAGCAAGATTATAGAACATTTATATTCGATGTACCTGGCATATATAGTGTGCAGGTCTATGCATGTGATAGTGTTGGGTTGAGCACGAAGCGTTGGTGCGATATTACTGTCAATAGGCAGGCAAAAAGTAAGAAGGAGGATAAATGAAACAAATCATCATTGGTTGTATTGCTCTGTGTATGATTGTGGTCTTTGTAGGCATATTTAATAATATTGTTTCAAGGCAATCGCGGAGCGAGGAAGTGAGAGAAAACTTGACAGAGGCAATTCATAGCAGTGCGAGCAGTGTGTTATTGCATCATCGTGGGACTGGAGTGGATGATATAGAGCTCAAAACAGAGTTTATACAAAACCTAATTATGCAGCTTGAATCAGAGTCCACACTGATTGTTCATGTAGTGATGGCTGATGTGGAAAAGGGAATTCTGGCAGTAGATATCACACAGAAGTTTTTCTATGGAGACCAATCGGAAGGGAGTGTGCGATGTCAAAAAACAATTATTTTGGACAATATAGTAGAATCGGGATAGTGATGATAATTATTATCATGGTCCTACTAGGTCAATGTGGAAGAGAAATAAGAGCCAATGCGATTGATTATAATAATCCAATCAGTGTTTTTTCGAATTTAGCCAACAATGGAATTACAGCCATCGAACAGGAGGGAAGTATTTATTGGGCGACAAAGGCTAGAGTTGGAATCAGTGAGTTGTATTATCGTACAGTGGGGTGGCAGGTAGACTTTAAAAATATTGAGACAGGTCTGAGTGCGGATTTTACAATTTCATTTGGGACGATTGCTGGACAGGATACTACGGATTCCGATTTGAAGGTTACTTCAGTGCAACAGGTAGAAGGTGGAAGAACCTATCAATATGTTTTGTATCAAATTCCTTCGGAGGCAATCAATCAACGAATGAAAAAACAAGGGGTGGATATTTATAACTTGTTCGGAAATACCATAGAATTGAAGTTTAATGCGATTGTTGCAATTATGAATGGAGAAGAGAAGGTGTTGGCTGGCCCTTATAATTTGAAACATGAAGATCAGAGAAGCACATTCTATAGTGAACTATTAAAACGTGGATTTTCGTCGGTTAGTATCCAAAATATTAGAGATAATTATGTGAATAAAGTCATATATTTTGAAGGTGAAAATATATTACCTCCATCTTATGTGAATCAGATTCATTCTTATGCGAGCGGATTTCAAATAGGGACGACAAACACAGGAGAGGCGGGACTGTTCTTGCTAGAATTGCGAGAGGTTACGAAGCGCGGTGGAGAGAAATTTTCTCTGGGAGAGCATTTGTTAGAAACTATACCAAAAGGGTTTGTGTCACCCAGTGTATTTGGAACGGGTGATATAGAGGGAAGTTATCATAATGGATATGATATCAACATTGTAGTCGAGCAGAGAGAGCAGGTGATGAAATTTGACCTCATCTATTTCCCAGAAGAGTATACGATTACCTATGAACTGGACGGTGGAATCAATGATAAGCGAAATCCAACAAGCTATACGATTTTGTATGGGATATCACTCTATGAACCCAACAGAGCAGGGTATATATTTGAAGGCTGGTATCTGGGCGAAGAAAAAATTACTGGTATTAACGAAGGGCGGGGAGCAGAGTTTAATCATGTGCAAGAATTGTATGAGGAATTGAGCAAGAGAACCGTGGGAGATGTTGTCATTCGTGCAAGGTGGAAGTTGGCAAATATTCATGTTGCATATATGGGGAATAATCAGAGTGCTGGGGCGGATTTGTTTGAGGAAGATGTGGCATTGTATCACCAGCAATCAGAAATGGCAGAATACCAGTTGTTTGATAATGCAAATGATGAGGACCTTCATTTTACGAAAGAAAAGGAGGTCTCTTATGTGGATCAAATCTATGGCACAGAGATGAAACAAAGGATCTCGGAAACGGTTGTAGGGTGGAGTTTCAAAAAACAAGGGGACGAGGCACTAGATGCAGCATATGAATTGGGACAAACCTATAGTGGGGTGAAACTACTAGAAGAAGCAACGTCAGAAGGTGGGGCAACAAAGGCGAATCCACATAGTGATTTTGGAACGAATTCAAAGGTAGAACACGTGAAAATACCAGAGAATAGAAATCAGGATATTCCGATTGTGAACTTATATGCTGTTTGGGATGAAGGTCCTAGAATTGAAGCTTATGACATCTATATCACCTTGGACGAAATAAAAAATGGACATGTGGATGAAGCGTATGTTTTAGGGTTTGCCAGTGCAGCTGATCGTGAAGATGGGGAGTTGGATAATCAGGAGAGCTTTTATGTTGCAAATTTTGATTCACTGGAATCTGTATGGGGAGTAGAAGGAGAAGCTGATGTGATTTATGAGGCGATTGATAGTGTTGGCAATCTTACGCAGCAGCAAGTTAAAATGCATATTATAGATGGGAGTTTAAAATTCCTAGAGGAAGATTTGATGAGACTACGATTCGTAGAGGAGGAATTTTTGCATACCATTGATTCGAAATCAATCTGGTCAGAGAACACAGAATATAGTTCATTACTGAAAGAAACCCTAGGAGTACTATCTAGTGGCGAGCTGGAGCATTCGCAGGAGGTGTGGGTTATAGAGGAAGAAGATATCAATCAGATGCAGGAATACATCCAACAAAAAGGACTAGGCAGCCTAGATAAAAAAGGGTTACCTAATCCAGATAATTTGATTGAGTTTCGGGAAGAGTTCCGACGTTGTTGGTCTCAGCCGTAATGGACAGTATGTTGTGTGAATTAGTTCCGAGAGGCGAAGGCTGGTAGTCCGTCTAAGTATGGTAATTCTACATTTCCTTGGATCAGAGGAAGGGCATACTGAATAAAATCAACACTCAAATCAGTTCCATCTTTAGTAATCCATTCGAGAGGGATGCACTTCTCTTTGTTACATACTTCTGTTACATCAGTGGTGGAACATGTTATGGAATAGTTGTTGTCTACTCGATCGAAACATATCATTTTTCCAGTCTCTCCAGAAAGTGCGGAGATAACACCGTAGGCCCCGGAGAAAATCGCTTCATCCAAATCAGTAGCAGATAGGAGGGATGAGGAGCAGCGCTGGCTTACATTTAATTCAACGGAACGAACCTTCACCCCGAGCTTTTCCTTTACATGGTTTTCTAGGAATTTTCCTGAGCCAGCTAACATTTTGTGACCAAAAGTATCTGTTCCCACGGCATTATCATATTCGCAAATAAAGGTTCCATCTTCATCATGGATGCCTTCGGAGATGCAGACGACCAGATTAGAAGTCTTTTGAAGTGATTCACCCACTTTTTGGATAAAGTCATCTAATCGGAAAGCAACCTCAGGAAGGTAAATGAGAATCGGATTGTCATTCTCAAATTTTCTCGCCAATACAGAAGCGGCAGTTAACCACCCGGCATGTCGCCCCATGATTTCTACGATGGTAACAGATTTTTTATTATCATATACTGATGCATCGATTGCGATTTCACGCACGGTGGAGGCTACATACTTAGCAGCACTTCCAAAGCCAGGTGTATGATCGGTGCAGACAAGATCGTTATCGATTGTTTTGGGGATGCCGATAAAGCGAATCGGGCTCTCGATAGAAGCAGCATAGCGCGAGAGTTTACTTACGGTATCCATGGAGTCGTTTCCTCCGATATAGAAGAAATATCCAATATTATGGTCATTAAATTTCTGAAATAACTGCGGATAGATGGCATCGCTTAAATCTTCAGGAAGTTTATATCTACATGAACCTAAATATGCACCGGGTGTGGTTTTCATAATCTCTAGCTCGCCAGAAGTTTCTAGAGGTTTCATATCCATAAGCTGATTGTTTAAAAAGCCTTCAATTCCATTGATCATGCCATAAACCTGATCAATAATTTCATGGCGATTTAGGGATTCAGTTACAACTCCATATAAGCTACCATTGATTACAGCAGTTGGTCCACCCGATTGTCCTACAATTATATTTTTTCTCATTTTTCTATCTCCTCTTAAATATCTTGGATAAATACATATATTGCTTCTATGATTATATGAGATATAGCAATGAGAATCAATAGATTAAGGAAAAGATTTTTCTAAACAAAGGGTGCCGTATCCGAGTTCTATATTGGGATAAGTTTGATAGCCTGGTAATTCTTGAGCACCAGAGCGCAAGAACGATTTTAATTTCTCTCCATATAGAAATGCGTCATTTCCATCTACAATTCCCCACTCCATTAGAAGGGCAGCCGACCCACTGACAAAGGGGGTGGAAAAGGAAGTGCCAGACACAATGGCTGTTCCGCCCCCTACCGTTGTAGTTTGGATGTCTACTCCAGGTGCCACAAGGTCAGGTTTTACTAGCCTTGGATTGGAATTACTTCCGCGTCCAGAAAAATCGGCATAGGAGAAGGTTCGATTGTTATAGGATCCAACGCTGATTGCCTGTGATGCTGTGGAGGGGATTGTGAGAGTGTTTTTCGGTGTGGCTTTTAGGAAATTAGTTTGGGTACTCAATGTTTTTGAACTAGGTAACCACATATCGTATTGTCCCGTGACTAATTTCTTTGGTGTGAGTTGAACTGTCCATATACCAGAGTCAATATAAGTGCTTAGAGGAATAAAATCAATGTAGATTTCTTGCATGAGGCTAAAGGGGGTGGGCATTCCGTAATAGACTAGTAGTTGTGTGTTTTCGGAGATATAACGTTGCACTCCTATTTGACTCGGAAAAGGTCCGATTTCTTCCCCAGACGGTGCAAGGAGTGAGAGTTCGATTTCATCTTCATAATATTTCCAGATTTGTAGGTTTAGTACAGCTTCACGATTAGAGATTGCGAGTTCGACAGAAGTTTCAATATCGGATTGTAAGATTCCACTTGTATGTCCAGCAGAACTCCCCTCGTTTCCGGTACCGATACAGATACTAGACTTCCAAAAGTTTGAGGCGTTATTAATATAGGTCTCCAGAAGGCTGCTGCCATCGTGAGAACCATAGTTGTTGCCAAAACTTAGATTGATTACAATTGGCTTATTGAGCGATAAGGCACGTTTGAGTGAGAAGTCGATTCCTTGCATGACCTCTGTGGTTTTTGGAAATCCGCCATTGATTGGATTGCCTAATTTCACAATGATTAGTTCAGCTCCTGGCGCAACTCCTTGATTGCCGACAGCGATGCTAGCCACTTGGGTTCCATGACCAGAAGCATCAACACTGAGAGTAGGATCATTCTCCTCAATGGCGGTATTAAGTTGTGAGTGCGTGTAGAGCGTTCCGATGGCATAGCCTTCTGGCGGTGAACCGACTTTGGTTTGATCCCAAAGCTCTAATATTCGTGTGGTTTTATCTGGGTTTAAAAATGCAGGATTGAGATAATCGATTCCAGAATCTAGAATAGATACTATGGTACCATCTCCTGTCAAAGACAGTGGAGCGGTTTGAACGGAGCTGATACAAGCACTCTGTTTACTCGTCTGAACATCGAAATATAGAGATTTTGGCATCTCTATATATTCGATGTCTGGATATTGAGCAAGCTGTTCCACTTTGTTATCCGGTATGGTGATGATCGCATAATTATTGAGTAGCGGAACTACGGTTGCTGTTTCGAGTTGAATAAAAGAGAGTGGATTTGAATACTTAATGATCAACTCTCGTAAGTTGGTGTCCGGGTCATAACCGACATTTAATTCGGGTGACTTGCTTCGCTCAAAAGAGGTTGCCTGTAAGGAGAGATTTAAAAGGTTTTCAATTTTTTGATTTGGATCCAACAATATATGAAGTTCCTTCGTTGTTTCTATTAGTATATGTGGAGAGTGAAGAAAAATATCCCTTTATTGAGTAAGGTATAGTTTTACTAAGCGACTAGTGCCTAGTCGGTCAGCACCAAGTTCTATAAACTTCTCGGCATCATCAAAAGATGAGATGCCACCAGCAGCCTTGATACTTAAACGAGGATCACAATGTTTCTCCATGAGAGCGATGACTTCAAAAGTGGCTCCAGATGTGGAAAAACCTGTAGATGTTTTAATAAAGTCTGCATTTGATTGACTTACTATTTTACATAGTTCTATGATTTCCGTCTCTGTTAATAGACAGCTTTCTATGATAACTTTAAGGATATGGGAGCCACAAGCTTCCTTGATTGAATTGATCTCGTCTAGGACATCAGAATATCGACCATCCTTTACATGACCAATGTTGATTACCATATCGATTTCAGTTGCACCATTCTTGATTGCATCTTGCGTTTCATATACTTTTGAAGCAGTCGTAGAGTTCCCGTTTGGGAAACCGATGACTGTACACAGAGTCATTTTTTCATTTACATAATTTCTGGCAAATTCTAAATAAGATGGAGGAATACAAACGGATGCAGTTTGGCACGCGATGGCATCGTCGCAAAGTTGCTGTATCTCGCTTTGGGTAGCAGTTTGTAAGAGTAGAGTATGGTCTACGCGATTTAATATTTCTTGTTTTGTCATAATTGAGGTCTCCTTATTTTTAATTGAGTTGATTGTATAGGGACGTTCCGATACAGTGAGGTGGCATGCTTAGAGAAAAGTTCTCTGCAATTGTGGCGCCGATGGTACCAAAACTTGTTTGTGGTGGCAGTACACGCGAGGCAGTGAACGAAGGGGAGTGAGTCAACATGAATACTTTCTCCCGTGTGTGGTCTGTGCCTGTATGTGTAGGATCGTTTCCGTGGTCTGCGGTTAGTATTACTAGGTCGTCTTCTCTCATATTGGCTAAGAATATACCTAGTTTTTCATCAAAGGATTCTAATTCATTGGCATAGCCATCCACATTTCGTCGGTGCCCCCATAGAGCATCGAAATCAACCAAGTTTGTGAAACAGAGGCCTGTGAAGTCTTTGTTTTGTAACTCGATGGTCTGCTCCATTCCTTGTACAGAACTCGATGAGTGTAAAGATTCTGTGATTCCGGAATTATTGAAGATATCCTTGATTTTTCCGACAGATACGACATCGTAGTGATTGTCCTTTAGGATGTCTAATACGGTCGGAGCTGGAGGACTAAGTGCGTAGTCATGTCGATTGGAGGTGCGCTTAAACTCACCCACCTTCCAGCCGATGTACGGTCTAGCGATAATGCGACCTACCTTCCATTTTTCATCTAAGGTTATGTTTCGCGCATATTCACAATAGCGATATAAGGTGTCTAGTCCCATCACTTCTTCGTGCCCACAGATTTGAAGAACAGAATCCGCAGAGGTATATACGATAAGTTTGCCATTTTGGATTTCTTCTAGTGCGAGCTCATCGAGGATTTCGGTTCCACTGGCACTTTTGTTTCCGACTATTTGTTTTCCTGTATAGGACTCTAATTGATGAATTAGGTCTTCTGGAAATCCGGTTTCTGTAAATACCTTAAATGGAGTTTGGGTATGAATTCCCATCATTTCCCAGTGGCCTGTCATGGTGTCTTTGCCCACGCTGGTTTCGTTTAGATAACAAGAGTATCCAAGAGTATCATTCGCTGGTGGCAATTCGCTCATAGTATGAAGGTTTGCAATTCCAAGTTTTCTTAAATTCGGAATTTTTAGGTCGGGACGATGGGATACGATGTGACCGAGTGTGTCTGTATCCGCATCTCCATAGTCGGGTGCATCGGGCATTGCGCCAACACCGAGAGAATCTAGTACGATTACAAAAATACGTTTAAACTTCATAATGAACCTCCTAATGATTTACCTTTGCATCTGCATCAATTAAGATGCGGAGTGCTTCTATTGCTACAGAAATTGGGGCATCAGTGTCATGCACGATGGGGTTGTCCATGCCTCTGTTAGCACGTTCCTGATTGCCCACAACCAAGAAGTTGGAACCGATACGTACATTTAAATAGTTTGCGACAATAAACAACGCAGCAGATTCCATTTCGGATGCTTTGCACCCCATACGTAGCCAAGCGTTCCATTTACTTTCTAGTTCTTGGTTCACTGGCATAATACTTGGGTTATGTTGACCGTAGAAAGAATCTTTGCATTGTACAACACCCGCATGATAGTTATAACCGAGTCGATCAGCTGCGCTGACCAGTGCATTGGTAACTTGTAAATCAGCCACCGCTGGGAACTCAATGGGAGCGTACTCCTTGCTTGTTCCTTCGGCACGAATGGCACCTGTTGCTATTACGATGTCACCACCTTTTACACTAAGTTCCATTCCGCCACATGTCCCCACACGAATAAATGTATGTGCACCACATTTCACTAACTCCTCTAATGCAATAGCAGCAGATGGGCCACCGATGCCGGTTGAGGTTACACTGACTTTTGTACCGTTTAAATATCCAGTATAGGTTGTGTATTCACGACTGTCAGCTATCAACATAGGATTTTCAAAACATGATGCGATTTTTTTGCAACGTTTGGGATCTCCGGGAAGCAACACATATTCGCCCACATCTCCCTTGCGCAATTGTAAGTGATATTGTAATCCGATTTCTCCTGAATAATTTTGCATATTCTCACCCTTTCCTAATGAATCATTTTCATGTATAATTGTAACATATTTACGGAAAAAAATGTAGTAGATTGATGGAAGGGAAAGAAGAAAGATGTTAGTGAACGAAAAATTAGTTGAATTGAGAAAGCAAATGAGCGAAGAGAAAATCGATGCATATATTGTGTTCTCTGCAGATTATCATAACAGTGAATATGTGGGAGAACATTTTAGGGCTCGAACATATATTTCTGGATTTACAGGATCGGCAGGAACGGTTGTTGTAACAATGAATCAGGCATGCTTATGGACGGATGGAAGATATTTTATCCAAGCAGCGAAGCAAATCGAAGATTCTGAATTTGAATTGTTTAAAATAGGAGAACCAGATGTTCCGACAATCAGACGATTTTTAATCGCATCTATGGAAAGCGGGCAGTGTGTTGGTGTTGATGGCCGCACGATGACGGCGAAACAAGGGGAAGATTTACAGGCGGCATTATTAGAACATGGAATTGCATTAAGACATGATCTTGACTTTATTGCTAATATGTGGATGGATAGACCGCTATTGCCAAAGCAACCAGCATTTTTACTAGAGGAGCAATATGTGGGGCAAAGTTGTGAAGATAAGATAAATATCATTCGTGAGAAAATGTGTCAGGAAAAAGCTACAATGCATATATTGACAAAGATTGATGATATTGCATGGGTGTTGAATATTCGGGGCAATGATGTTCCAAACAATCCGGTGGTTCTAGGATACCTTACAATTACCTTGGATAGTATATATTATTTTGTGGATGAGGAAAAGATTGAGGCTGATGTCCGTAAGTATTATGAAGAGATTGGGGTGGTTTTCAAGCCATACTCAGCGATCTATGAATGGATCAAGGAGATAAGCGTAGAAGAGAGTTTGTTGATTGAGAAAACGAGTTTGAACTATACAATTTACAAAAGCATACCAGAAGGCACTAGTATTGTAGACAGGAAAAATCCATCCGTACTCCTAAAAGCTCAGAAAAATGCTGTAGAGATTGAGAATATCAAAAGGGCTCATATCAAAGATGGAGTAGCAATGACGAAATTTATGTATTGGCTCAAGAATGAGTACAAGAGTCAAGAGATTACAGAAGCAGATGCTGCCACAAAAGTTAATCAACTTCGTGCAGAGCAAGAAGGATATATTGAGCCGAGTTTTACTCCGATTTCAGCATTGAATGAACATGCAGCTATGATGCACTATGAAACAACAGAGGAAACCAATGTGGTATTGGAAGAAGGTGGGTTATACTTACTCGATTCAGGTGGACAATATTTTGAAGGAACCACGGACATCACTAGAACTTATGCGCTAGGAACAGTATCAGATCTGCACAAGATTCATTTTACGGCAGTTGTATGTGGTATGCTGCAATTATCAAATGCACGTTTTCTACAGGGTGCAAAAGGGCAGAACTTGGATATCCTAGCACGGGGACCAGTTTGGCAGTTGGGCATTGATTATAAGTGTGGAACAGGACATGGAATTGGGTTTGTGTTAAATGTACATGAAGGACCGCAGAACATTCGGTGGAGATACGGAGAGCCAATCAATGATCATGAAATCATGCCTGGCATGATTACATCCAATGAGCCTGGAATTTATATTGAAGATTCTCATGGAATTCGTATTGAGAATGAATTACTAGCAAAGCTCGATGTCAAGAATGAGCACGGACAATTTATGTGCTTTGAGACAATTACCTATGCGCCAATCGATTTGGACTGCATTGCGCCAGAGGAAATGACAAGGCGAGAAAAAAATTATTTGAATCAATTTCATCAGGCAGTTTATGAGAAGATATCTCCATTTTTGACCGAAGAAGAAGTGATCTGGTTGAAGAAGTACACAAGGGAAATTTAGGTTCGACTTTCAGTTGAGGGTGTAGTATAATATGATGATACCAAGGTCAAAAGGTCATATGTTGTATGCTTGCATACAAAAATATGACTTTGGGACCGACAAAACATGAAGAAGTAGCCCAAATAGGGCGGATTCTGAATGTTTTTAGGATTGTGAGAGCACAAAGTGCGTAGCAATCCGTAGGTGTCTAGGGTCAAAATAGCTTTTGACCCTTACATCATATGATACTAAGAGCAAATGAAAAGAGGATCAAAATATGATACAAGATATCTATCCATATATTATGGATAATCAATATAAATCAGTAATTCCAAAAGATGAAGACAGAGTATTTATATGCAATGGAGATAGTATTGCCTTGACAAAGAATCTAGAGGAATATGCTGTTCCAACTGTTGGGCGATTGAAGCAGATGAAACCTGGAATCGAAAAAGATTTTCGATATGCATTTTCTATTGAAGGACAAGATTTTTTCTTGTGGATACGAACAATGGAAATTAGTGACGAGGAGTTTCAGACAGTCGCTTTAAAAGATTTTCGTGCATTTCAACCTGAGTATCTTCGATTTGCAGGTGTTACAGCGAGCCACCTTAGCCGATGGTATGCAAGAAATCGGTATTGTGGGCGTTGTGGGGAAAAGATGGAACATAGCAATAAGGAACGTGCGATGATATGTGCAGAATGTGGTTTCATTGACTTTCCTAAGATATGTCCAGCAGTAATTGTGGCAGTAACGGATGGAAACAAAATTCTCTTAACAAAATATGCGAATAGACCATTTACAAGGTATGCGCTTATTGCAGGATTTTGTGAAGTCGGCGAGACTATAGAGGAGACGATACGAAGAGAAGTCTTAGAAGAAGTAGGTCTGAAGGTGAGAAAATTTCGATATTTTGGTAGCCAACCATGGGGGATTTCTGAAAGTTTGTTATTAGGGTATTTTGTTGAGTTGGATGGAGATAGCGAAATTCGACTAGATGAAGAAGAATTGCAAGAGGGAATCTGGGCGGAGCGACAAGATGTACCAGAGGATATAGAGAATGAATTAAGCCTTACATACACTATGATGCGTGCGTTTAGATTGGGGGAAGTATAACGTGAGAAATGATAGATATGATGATATGGATGAAAGTGACCGTCGGTTAGAGGCAATAAAAAAACGTGCGAATTTGCGTGCAGATAGACGAAGAGCAAACAAAGGGAGCAAAAAAAGGATTATTTATCCTATTCTGATGGTTGTTTTCATAGGGATTGCAGCATTTTCTGTATTTCAACTCGTTAATATCTTCCTGAAGTATCAACAAGGCGATGAAGCATATGAAGAAATCGAATCAATTGGTGTTAAGAAGTCAGAAATATTTAACGATGTAGGTGAAGTGGTCGATGAAATTTTCTATGTGGATTTTGTGGAATTGCAAAAAATAAATAACGAAGTGGTTGGGTGGATCAGGTTTAATCAACCAGAAATTATCAGCTATCCAATTGTCCATACAGTAGATAACGAGAAGTACCTTACAACAACATTCGAGGGCGAGCAAGGAGATTTTGGTGCATTGTTTGTAGATATGGAGAATAAAGGTTCCTTTATTGACTCGAATACCTTGATTTATGGTCACAATATGCATAATGGATCAATGTTTGGAGAGCTTCACAACTATGTGGATGAAGAGTATTATAAGGAAAATCCATATTTTTATGTCTACACTTTGAGCGGGAAAGAAATCACATATCAAATT
The DNA here is from genome assembly GCA_964367905.1 of uncultured Lachnospiraceae bacterium. Taxonomy (GTDB): domain Bacteria; phylum Bacillota; class Clostridia; order Lachnospirales; family Lachnospiraceae; genus CAUPWF01. The sequence continues at coordinate 39,300 of CAYIZP010000007.1, read as the reverse complement.
TGTGCAGTAGAAGAAGTGAGCGCATCCTCTCCAAGATACCAAAAAAATTTTGCGAATTCAGATGAGTTTCAAGGATATATCAATGAAATGTTGAGAACATCATTCTACGACACAGGAGTCGCAGTAGATTCTGCCTCTCAGATTGTAACATTATCAACATGTACAAATAATGATGAGACAAGATTTATCGTACAAGGTGTTAAAATAGAAGAGAAAGACATGGTGGAGGGAGATTAGTGTGAAAAATAGAATTTTTCACACGGCGAGAAAGGGACGGTTATTAATATGGCGCGAGTATTTGAGGTAGGGGAAGTTATTACACTAAAGAAAAAACATCCCTGTGGCAGTTCACAATGGGAGATACTTCGAGTTGGAGCTGATTTTCGCCTAAAATGTTGTGGGTGCGGACATCAAATAATGGTTACACGAAAATTAGTAGAAAAAAATATCAGAGAGAGCAAATAAATACTTGCATTATATAATGAAATATGGTAACATATACCTCTGTGAAACTAGTGCTTGTAAAAATAGACAAGCCTAAAATCCTTGTCCTTATCATAGAATAGGGGCCGGAGACCATAAGGAGGTAGAAAGATATGAACAAATATGAATTGTGTGTTGTTCTAAGTGCAAAAATCGAAGACGACGAAAGAGTAGCCATCATCGAAAAGGTGAAGGGAAATGTTACACGATTCGGTGGTAACATTACGGATGTTGATGAGTGGGGTAAGAAGAGATTAGCTTACGAAATTCAGAAAATGAAAGAAGGTTACTACTACTTTATTCACTTCGAAGCGGAAGCAACAGTTCCATCAGAAGTAGAATCAAGAATCCGTATCATGGATCATGTACTCAGATATTTGTGCGTAAGACAAGACGCGTAAAATAGAAAAGAGGAAAAAAATGAATAAAGTTATTTTAATGGGACGTTTAACAAGAGATCCAGAAGTTAGATATTCAACAGGAGAATCATCGTTAGCAATTGCTAGATATTCATTGGCTGTAGATCGTCGTTTTAAAAGAGATGGCGAACAATCAGCAGATTTTATTAACTGTGTTGTTTTTGGGAAATCAGCAGAATTTACAGAAAAATATTTTCGCCAAGGGATGCGCATAACAGTATGTGGACGTATCCAAACGGGAAGCTATACGAACAAAGAGGGTGTAAAGGTTTACACTACTGAAGTCGTGGTAGAAGAGCAAGAATTTGCAGAGAGTAAAAATAGCAGTGGTTCAAATGGGGGAACGCAACAAGGTTCATTCGACGGGTCAAATGCAGCACCAAGCGCTGCGATTGGAGATGGATTCATGAATTTGCCAGACGGAATACAAGAGCCGTTGCCGTTCAATTAAAATAGGATTACAATTGTAGATTAAGTAAAATAAGGAGGTAAACAAGATGTCTTTTGATAAAGCAAAGGGTGATTACCCTAAAAAAAGAGGTGGGATGCGTAGACGCAAGAAAGTATGCGTTTTCTGTGGAAAAGACCAAAACGAAATTGATTATAAAGATGTAGCAAAGTTAAAGAAATATATTTCTGAAAGAGGTAAGATTTTACCAAGAAGAATTACAGGAAGCTGCGCGAAACACCAAAGAGCATTGACAGTGGCAATTAAAAGATCACGTCATGTAGCTTTGATGCCATACGTACAAGATTAATACAGAATGTCTGAGAAGTGTTGTGAAAGCAACACTTCTTTTTAGTACTTCTATTAAAAAGCTATTAAAAAAACATATTTTACGTTGTAAATCGGGAAAAATATGCTATAATTTTCTAAAGAAGCTCATTGTAAAGTATTAATTATACAGATAAGAGAATATAGGAGTACAAAGTGAAATATAAGATAAAACGAATGGTAGCAGGAGTCATGATTCTGGTTCTAAGTATGGTAAGTGGAAATGTGGCGGAAGCAACGACAATTGGAGAGACAGAAGAAAATATAGAGGAATTAGAAGAGCAAGAGCAAGCGGCACAGGCTCAACAAGATGAATTTATACAGCAATTAGAGGAAGTCGCACTAGAACTTGAAGATACTGAAAAAAAGATAAATGAAACATATGAAGAAATTCAAGAGACAGAAGTGGAATTAGCTCTTGCAGAAATTGACGAAGTGAATCAATACGATAGCATGAAGAAACGAATTCAGTACTCGTATGAGAGTGAGGCTACGGATTTTCTGGCAATTTTTCTGGATTCAAAGAACATAGGTGAATTTTTGAATACTCTTGAGTATGCGAGCCAGATTATTCAGTTTGATAACCAATTATTAGAGGAATATCAAGCCACAGTCAAGAAAATAGAAGAAAAGCAGATAGAACTTGAAGAGCAATCGAAGGAATTGGAAGTTCTTCAGGAAGAGCTTTTTGTTAAGCAAGCGGAGGTAGAGGAATTATTGGCTCAAGTAGAGGTGGAATTGTCAAGTATCTCTAGCGAAATTAGTGCGGCGAAAGACACATTGGAAAAATTAATTGAGGCAGCAGAATTAGAGAGACAGAGACAGGAGGCCTTGGCAGCGGCACAAGGTGATGCCTCTTCGGGTGGTTCAGCGGGTGCATCTAGTGGGCAATCAGCTGGAAATAGTGGTTTTATACATCCGATGCCAGGTTTAACAAGGATTTCAAGTACATTTGGCTATCGGGATGCGCCACTTCCGGGAGCAAGTACATATCATAAAGGAATAGATTATGCAGGGCCGACAGGGACTCCTATTTATGCAGCAATGGGTGGGGTTGTAACAGTGGCTACATATAGTTCGAGTGCAGGATATTGGATTACGATAGACCACGGTAATGGGTTTGCAACGATTTATATGCACAATTCGGCTAATTATGTAAGCGTAGGTGAAACTGTTACACAAGGACAGAATATTGCAGCATGTGGAACAACTGGAAACTCAACTGGTCCACATCTACATTTTCAAATCATGAAGAATAATGTTGCGGTTGATCCACAACTGTACATATAGGGACAGGGTTTTTTCATTGGGGACGTAGTAAAACGACGTTTTACTACGTCCCCAATGAAGTATCAAACAACTTTCGACGCTCCGTTGAAGTACGAAACATCTTCTTCATATTCTCTATATCATCATTTTCTATATAATTTCTTAGCTCTAATAGATTTTCAGAGAAAACATCAATATTTTTACACAGAATTTCTTTGTTGAGGCTAAAGAGCTCACTCCATAAGTATTCGTCGATTTTAGCGATACGAGTTAAGTCACGGAAACTGTCCCCAGAGAAGTCCACAATCTTGGGATTAGAGTTGGCCGTCATCAGTGCAACGGCGATTACATGGGTGAGTTGGCTTAGATAGCCAATCATGTCATCGTGTTCTCTAGGTGTGAGGATTCGGATGGTGGAAAAACCTAGGGTACTAGCAATATCACGAACAACACCTTCTCCTCTAGAAGTGTTCTTATCCGTTGGAGTGAGGATATAATTAGCATTCTTGAAGATGGCACTATCGGCATTTTGCACCCCTAAAGTTTCCTTCCCGCGCATGGGATGTCCAGAGTAGAATTCGATTTCATAGGGTGTAGTAATGGACTGAACCTTATCTACAATCTGCTCTTTGACCCCACACACATCGGTTATGATTGCGTTTGTAGGAAGCAGATGAATGTGCTGCCCGATCCATTTTACTAATGAATTTGGGTAGAGACACAGAATTAGAATATCAGTGTGTGTTAGATAGTCATTATATTCATCAGGATTTGTACTTCCATCTAAGATGTAATTATGTTCTTTTGCAAATGTAATGGAAGCAGGATTGATATCGATTCCGTATACTTGATTGCCAGCTTGGGATAGTCCCATGGCATAACTGCCACCTAATAGTCCCATTCCCACGATTGTAATTGTTTTATTTTTCATAGTTTTAAGTTCCTTTTTTGTAGTAAGATCTAATTGATAAAATTCAAGCTTTCGGTATGTAGGTCAACCGACAAGGAAGTCGTCATTCCTAAGAATTCACCATCAGCATGTACGATACAAGGTATATCGGTTTCAATCGCAAGAGATGAACATGACTGGATGTCTACTCCTTTGAACCCTACATGTCTACCCGAAAACGCTGTTGGAAGCAATGTCAAAATCTTGAGTTTGAGCATATTAGAAATCACGCATAGATTAAGCGTTCTATCTTCTGGGTCAGCCTCGGGTGTAAATCTTAAGCCTCCACCTTCGCAAGGCATGTTCATGACGGATACAAAGTAATTTTTATCGAATGTAAAGGTCGATGTATCGTTCAAGGTCAATTTTAGCTTTGTTGTTTTGTAAAAAAATAATTGTTGAATTGCAATAAAAGCATAAATGAGGCGACCGAGGTTTAACTGGTTAAATGTTTTCTTCCACTTAGACAATCCCACTTGATAGCCGATTAAAGCGTCGAAGCCAATTCCACAACTTACAAGAAAACGGCTAGATTTGGTGTCAGTAGTAGCACAACCAACATCGATTTGTCTTCGTGATTTTGAAGTTAAAATATTTTCCAGAGCTTTTTTGGGATTTGTAGGAAGTCCCATGCCACGACAAAAATCATTGCTAGATCCAGTCGGGATATATCCGATGGTTACATTGGAGAAGTTTTGAATACCATTTACCACTTCGTTCAGGGTGCCGTCTCCGCCGAGTACAACGAGGGTAACGGAAGCACTGCCTGATGTTAGCTTTGCAACTTCTTCCGTGGCATGTTTGTTATACTCGGTTAGAAAATAGGTATACTTGATTTTTCTTTTTTTTAGATATTGCTCTACTTTTTTCCATAGGCTCAGACCTAAGCCTGTCCGAGAATGGGGATTTATTATAAAATGGTACATGGGAATCTTCTCCTTCAGAGTTACTTGTTCGACTATAATAGTTGTATTATAACAGTTGTCTTAAATAGATACAAGGAGTATAATAAAGGCAAACATTGTTTAGAAAATGATATTTATGAGGAGACGATAGATGGGACAACAAAATAAAAAGAAGAAACGCGGGAAAATTGTAAAACCATGGAGGTTTGGAATTATAGTTGTACTACTCATTGTATTGATAGGGGGCGGGGGATATTTTGGTATTCGCACAATACTTGCAGGACAAGATAGCGAGCAGAGTCAACCGGCTATTGAAACATCAGGAGATGTTCAGAATAGTGATGGAGTGGAAGTAGAACCACTAGTAATAGAACCCCCAAAACCAGAACCGATTTCATTTACAATAAGTGCAGCTGGAGATTGTACCTTGGGAACAGATGATAAATACGGGTACGGAGGAAGTTTCAAGGAAATGTACGACAATCGAACACCAGATTATTTTATGTCTAATGTACTAAGTATCTTCGAGGAAGATGATTTGACTATGGTCAATCTGGAAGGACCATTGACAACATCGACGGCAAAAGCAGATAAAACTTTTGCATTTGTGGGGGAACCATCTTATGTAGATATATTGACAACTGGGTCAATCGAAGCAGTAACTGTAGCAAATAATCATAGCTATGATTTTGGTGAGGCTGGATTTGAAGAGACGAAGAATGTATTGGCGGAAGCAGGCGTGACCTCTTTTGGGTATGAAGATACACCGATTGTAGATGTCAATGGAGCAAAGGTAGGTCTTGTGGGCGTGTATGAATTGAGAGAAGGAGCAGGAATTGAAGGAGAGATGGTGACACGTATTCATCAGGCAAAAGAACTAGGGGCGCAGGTTGTCATTGTACAATTCCATTGGGGTGACGAGGGTTCATACAACCCGAATGATATTCAAGTAAACCTTGCACATAAGGCAATCGATGAAGGTGCAGATTTAGTAATTGGACATCACCCACATGTGGTGCAAGGTATTGAAAAATATAATGGAAAGTATATTGCGTACAGTTTAGGGAACTTTTCGTTTGGAGGAAACAAAAATCCAAGTGATAAAGACACAATGATCTTCCAACAGACATTTACAGTGACAGAAGAAGGGGTGTTGGATGATGATCAGGTAAATATTATCCCATGTAGAATTTCATCGGAGACGAGCCGCAATGACTTTAAACCGACACCGCTAGAGGGAGATGCTAAAGAACGTGTTGCAGAAAAGATTCAGGAGATAAGCATGACAGATATTAGCGGATTTATTCAGTAAGGTGATTTAAATAAGATAGATTAAAATAAGATAGATTAAAAAAGATGAACACTTTGAAAGTAGTAGTTCATCTTTTCTAATGTAATGATGTAAGTGTCAAAAGCTATTTTGACCCTAGATACCTACGGATTGCTACGCACTTTGTGCTCTCACAATCCTAAAAACATTCGGAATCCGCCCAATTTGGGCTATTTCCTCATGTTTTTTCGGTCTCAAAGTCATATTTTTGTATGCAAGCATACAACATATGACCTTTTGACCTTGGTATCATGTAATAGAAAATAAAAAATATTTGAAACGTTTTTGATTTATAGAAGTCTTATATGTGAGAGAGGAGGTGGCTAGGATATGCCAGAGTTTGAGAAAATATACAAGGAGCATTTCCATGATGTTTATCGATATGTACTATCTCTATGTAAAAATGAGTCGATAGCCGAGGATATTACACAGGACACCTTCTTCAAAGCGATGAAAAAGGTGGATGGGTTTAAGGGAGAGTGTAAGTTGTATGTTTGGTTATGTCAAATTGCGAAGAATACATATTTTACATATATTAAAAAGCATAAAAACATGGAATTTATTGAGAGCGAGAGTCTGTATAGTTCCATGGATGTTGAGAGGGATTATCTTAATAAGGAGACGGTCAAGCGGTTACATCAGATCTTGCATAATCTAGAGGAGCCATATAAAGAAGTCTTTACGCTTCGGATTCTTGGGGATTTACCTTTTGCGCAGATTGGAGAATTATTTGGAAAGACAGATAGTTGGGCGAGATTGGTATTTTATCGAGCAAAGAAAAAATTACAGGAGTTAGTGTGAAATTAGAAAAGGAGGATTATTAAGATGAGGATGCATTGTGATGTAGTGAGAGATTTGCTACCGCTCTATGTGGATGATGTGTGTAGTGAAAAAAGCAAAGAAGAAATTGAAGAGCATTTGAACGAATGTGAGGAATGTAAAGAAATTATACTGGCTATGCGGACAGATATCTCTATGATAAAAATGGAAGAAAACTTAAACGAAGCAGAGAATCTTAAGAGGATATCAAGGCAGTGGAAATATGACAGACAAAAATATACATTGGTAGGAATGACGGTTGCGATTACAATTCTGGTGATTTTGTTTATCGCATCTCTATTTATCGGAGTACAGTGGATGCCAGAAGTGCAAATTCATAGATGAGGAGGAGACTAGTTTGAGAGAAACAATTCTTGAAGTAAATAATATAAGGAAGAAATATTCGGGGCATCTAGTTTTAGATAAGTTATCGTTTTCATTAGCGAAGGGTGAAATCTATGGTCTTGTGGGACAAAATGGAGCTGGAAAGACAACCTTATTACGTATACTAATGGAGCAAATTTCTAGCTATACCGGAGAGATTAAGAAACAGACAAATGAAGTACGAATGGGAGCAGTCATCAATTCACCAGCTTTATTTTTAAATATGAGTGCAGACCAAAATCTGAGATTGCATGCAATACTATTGGGGATTCAGAATAAATCTAAGGTCGATAATGTTTTAAAAACAGTCGGCCTAGAGCATACGGGAAGAAAGAAGGTTGAGAAATTCTCACTTGGAATGTTACAACGCTTGAAACTTGCACAAGTTTTGCTAGAAGATTCTGAGATTCTGATATTAGACGAACCCACGAATGGACTAGACCCCAATGGAATTGCAGAGCTTAGAGACCTGATAATCAGGCTGAATCAAGAGGAGGGGAAGACAATTGTGATTGCAAGTCATATTCTTAGTGAGATAGAAAGTATTGCAACAACCATAGGAATTATTTCAGAAGGAAGGATTGTGCTTCAAGCACCGATGCAGGAGGTTCTCGAAAAGGGGAAATCCTTAGAAGAGTTATATCGAAATTATGCGAGGGGAGGAGATTGTAGATGGGTAGAATTATAAAATTTGATGTTCATCGAATGATGAAAAGTTCTGTGTTTATCGGAGTATCAGTTCTGACTGTTTTTATAGCGGGGGTGCTTTCGATTCTTATGAATCAGGACATTAACCTAGGTATTTCAATTTATGGAAACATGACAGGATTTAAAAGTATTGAAGATGTGATTCTCATAGGAACTCAATTTTATAAGGGACTAGGTTACATTGTTGCAGTTGTAATTGCAGTGTTCTGGGGGCAAGAATATCTTTGGAAGACATTAGGAAAGAAGGAAAACTTGGTTCAGGGCAGAACAAAAATATATCTCTCAAAGGTGTTGGTATCGATTGGCAGTACGGTTGTGATGTATACTCTATTTCAACTTACGGTGGTTGCACTGTCGGGTCACCCGGTTTTGACGATGCAATATATATGCGTACTCGTTGGAGGTGTGTTTCCCTATGTGGCATTGGCATCTGTTCTAGCCATGATTACAACAGGCGTGGGGAGTAATATGGGAGCCTTGATTGCATGTATCGCTTATGTGGTAATCAGTGAGCCCGTAACACAATTTGTTCAGCGGATAGGACATTCGATGCCAGTTGTTTGGGAAATGGGAAAATACAGTGTATATGGAATGGCGCAGAGGATCAATATGGGGATGTCTGCTTCGGATATACTAGTTAATGCCATAAATTCAATCGTTATCGTGGTAATTAGTACAGTTCTAGGGATTCTGATTTTTCGGAAACAAGAACTGTAGAGGTTGTTATTGACAAAAACATTGGGCATATAATACAATTCTACCATGAGAGTATAGAACTCGACGGATAGAAAGTCATGCGATAGAAGGAGAAGTGGAGATGAAGAAAGTGTTAACAATAGCAGGGTCGGATTGTAGTGGTGGAGCAGGGATTCAAGCCGATCTCAAGACAATTACATCGCATAAGATGTATGGAATGAGTGCGATTACAGCACTTACAGCCCAAAATACGGTAGGGGTCTTCGGCGTTATGGAGGTAGAACCTGAATTTGTGAAAAACCAATTGGACTGTATCTTTCAGGATATTTATCCAGATGCGATTAAGATCGGGATGGTTTCGAATGTTGAAATTATAAAGGCTATTGCAAGAAAGCTTGAGGAATACAACGCAAAAAATATCGTAGTCGATCCAGTGATGGTTTCGACCAGTGGCTGCAAGTTAATCAGTGATGAGGCAAAAGAAGCTTTAATGGAGCACTTGTTTCCAAAAGCATCTGTGATTACCCCAAATCTTTTTGAGGCGGAGGTTCTAGCAGAGATGACCATTAAGAGCGAGGAAGATATGGTAAAAGCAGCAGAAATTATATATGAAAAAACCACTACAAGCGTATTAATAAAAGGTGGTCACTTAGATGGCGTGGCAGCGGATTTACTCTACAATGGCAGCATAACAAACTGGTATCGCACAAATAGAGTGGATAATTCGAATACACATGGAACAGGATGTACCTTATCATCGGCAATCGCATGTAACATAGCAGGAGGGAAGAGTTTGGAAGAGAGTATTCAATATGCAAAAGATTATATTACAGGAGCATTGAAGGCAAATCTCGACTTAGGACAAGGGAGTGGACCGTTAAATCATATGTTCTGGTTATAGAAAAACTAGCCTTTGAATAAGGCTAGTTTTTCTATTGTAGGTTAGGCATCTTGCTTTGTATCTGCTATCTGAATTTCACGAAGGTTTACACCTTGAGGGAGTTCGTATGCAAATTTGATGGTTTTAGCAACATCTTCTGATGTAATGGCACCAACACCAACAGCTTCTTTCCAGCTGTTATATCCAGCCTTGATATCCTCGCTAGTTGTATGACTTAGAAGCTCGGTAGCAACAGCACCTGGGCAAATTCTAATCACGCGTACGTTATAAGGGGATAATTCGCCTCTTGCTACTTCAGATAGACCAACAACACCATATTTCGTTGCGCAATATGCGCCATGATTACCAAAAGGTTTTACTCCGGCAAGAGAGGCGATGTTAATAATTGTTCCGCACTGTCTCTCTTTCATATCATTCATAACTATCTGCATTCCATGCATTACACCCATTACGTTTGTATCAAGCATTGTCTGCCATTCAGTTGCATCTTGGGTTTCAATATTACCCAGTAACATCACGCCAGCATTATTTACAATCAAATCTGTCTTTCCGTAGACAGCCTCAGCTTTTCTTACGGCCTTTTCAAAAGCTAATCTGTCAGAAACATCTACCTTCTCACAGATTACATTTTCTAGAGCCATCTCTTCTATCTTTTCGACTCTTCTTGCCAACAAAAGAAGCGGATATCCAGCCCTGTTAAATTCCAAAGCTAAAGATTTTCCGAATCCAGAACTTGCACCAGTTATAACTACTAATTTTTTCATATGAGAATCTCCTTTTTTCTTGATATTATTAATTATAGTATGTAAAATGATTATGTCAATATATTTAATGGAGAATGAGAAGTGTGGATGGAAAAATATTGTTAAAAGAAAAATTTTTGCAAGCAAGAGAGAAAATTTTATATTGCGATCGCGAGAGAAGAGGAATCGGAATGCTGAAGGAAAAATCAATGCATGCAATCCTTAAATTAACCCTAGAACCAAACGAAATGAATCACGAAATAAAGATGGGGAAATATGTTGCAGATATTGTGAACGACGATGGAGTCATTGAGATTCAAACACGTAATTTTAATGCAATGCGTGACAAGCTTACATTCTTCTTGCAAACGGAGCAAGTCACCATTGTTTATCCAATTCCTCATATAAAATATCTTTTGTGGATTGATGAAGAGAGCGGAGAAATCAGTAAAAGACGAAAAAGTCCGAAGAAGGGTGAATTCTATGATGCATTTTATGAACTATATAAGATTAAGCAATGGCTAACTCACCCGAATTTGAAGATAAAGTTATTGCTCATTGATACAGAAGAATATCGAAATCTGAACGGATGGAGCAGAGATAAGAAAAGGGGATCTAGTCGTCATGAGATGATTCCTACAGATATTTTTGATATCTTCGATATTAACTGTAAGGAAGACTATCAGAAACTAGTTCCTCGGGCAATGCCTCAACAATTTACTACGAAAGACTATAAGGAAGCGAGCAAGAGAACCATAGAGATCGCAAGAATTGCGTTAAATGTACTGAAATATGTAGGGGCAATAGAGCAAGTAGGAAAAAAAGGGAATACGATTGTATATGAACGGAATAAAAGTTCATACCCTACACTGTATTATAATGCTTATCAACACGAATAATACATGCAAATTTATCATCAAAAGTTCGAACTTCGGAACAGATCAATTCGATTAATTTCTGTGCAGTAAGGTTTACTTCACAGGGAAGTACGACATCGAATATAAAATTGGTGCCATGGTCGGTTTCGACATAGCGAAACCCATGTAGATCAAGGGAAGAATCTATCTCTTTTATGATTGCAGTTAGCAGTTCTTTATATTCATTAAATTGCTTGCTATCGGTTACGACAGGGTCGCTGTGGACCACAACTTGGATTCCCATATCTTCGAATTCGCGTTCGATTTTATCGGCAATATCATGGCATACTAAAAATTCAAGTTTTGCATCAAATTCAACGTGTACCGATACAAAATGTCGGTCTTCTCCATAGGTGTGAACTACTAGGTCATGAACTCCTAAAACTTTGTCATAGCTCATGATTTTTTCACAGAGACCGCGGATGAATTCGGGTTTCGGAGCTTCTCCGATAATAGGGCTTAAGGTGTCACGTGCAAGATCAAAACCTGATTTTGCAATCAATAAGGCAAGTAAAACACCTACATATCCATCTAGGTTGATATTAAAAAAATAGTAAATTCCACCAGATATTAAAACGCCCAGTGTTATGATGATATCGTTAAAGGAATCCTTAGAAACCCCAATGATTGCTTTGGAGTTGATTAGGGTTCCAATTTTTTTATTAAAAGTATAGAGCCAAAACTTTATCAATATAGAAAAGACTAGGATGACTGTGGTAAGAACATTTGTCTCAATCTTTGTAGGATTTAAAATCTTATCAAAGGAAGATAAAAATAATTGAAACCCAATAAAAAATATGACAAAGGATACAATGAATCCAGAGATATATTCTATTCTTGCATGACCAAATGGATGCTCCTTATCGGCTGGTTTTTCAGACATCTTAAATCCAACCAAAGTAATAATAGAGGAACCACTATCGGAGAGATTGTTGATTCCATCTCCGAGAATGGAAATGCTAGAGAATAGTATCCCACAAATCATCTTACTAAGGCTTAAGAAAATGTTCGATATAATTCCAACAATACTAGAAACTGTTGCATATTTTTGGCGTTGTTCACTATCTGTTAAGTTATTGTTTCGAATGAAGGTATTAATAATATATGTTGTCATTTGGTAACCATTCCTTTCAAATAATTATCATACCACAATATCTATGAGTAGGTCTATAATTTTAGTAACTTCCATTCTGTCAAAATTCGAGTATGATACGATAAGTGTAGCAGAATCGATTACCGATGCATCTTCCATAAAGTCGGATAAGAAGGTTAGCCGAACTCCATTCTGAAGTGCTATGCTTCTGATTTCATGGTCGGACTTTTGGGTGTCTAGAGTAAGGGCAAAATGAAGCCCTGCATGTTCTTCACTGATTGTGGCTAGATTGCTTAGTTTTGAATTCCTAATCAGAGAAATGATTTCGTCTCGCACGGATTTATATATATTTTTGGTCTTCTTTAGATACCGCGTATAGTAACCGTCGTCTATAAATTTTGCCAGAGTATATTGCTCAAATGATGATACGGTATTGCTGATAAAGGAAAGGTCATTATGATATGCCCTCATGAGCTTATCGGGCAGAATCATGTAGCTAATTCTAAGTGAGGGCGCAATTGTTTTGGAGAAGGTGTTGATATAGATGACCTTGCCTAATTGATCGAGGCTGTGTAGTGATGGGATCGGTTTGGTCGCAAAACGAAATTCACTATCGTAATCATCCTCTATGATGTAGCGATTCTTCTCTTTATTTGCCCATTTTAGGATCTCCATTCTTCGCTCATAGGGCATGACAATGCCTGTTGGAAATTGATGGTTAGGGGAAATATGAAGGATGTTTATATTCTTTTCTCTAAGTTTCTTATCAGAGAGTCCATGTTTATCTAGTCCGATGTATTGCAGTTCGACATTTTCAGATCCATAGACTTGCCACATCTTCTTGTAACCAGGAGTCTCAACCCCAAAGATTTTATCACGTCCAAGAATTTTAATAATGATGCTGTACAGATATTCGGTTCCAGCACCGATAATCATATTGTCTGGATTGACGGTGATTCCTCGTTCACGGAATAAATACTTGCTAATCGACTCCCTGAGTTCATAGACTCCAATTCGATTCGAGGCTTGCAATAAATTATCATAGTTTTCGCTCAAGATTTGACGCATTAATTTTGCCCATGTTGAAAATGGAAAATACTGGCTATTTATAGAACTTTTGTATAGCCGTAGTTCTGGCGGTTGGATAGAGTCTGCATGGAGAACTTCAGTAATGGTAGGAGAGTCTAGTTGAATTTGCTGAACCTCGCATGCATAGTATCCGCTGCGTTCAACGGAATAGATAAAACCCTCTGATAAGAGTTGGTAGTAGGCGTTTTGTACAGTAATGACACTGATATTATAGATATCTGATAGCTCTCGTTTTGAGGGGAGTTTTTCATGTGGTTTTATGTTTCCAATCTCAATATCTGCTTTGATATTCTCGTATAGAGTAATATAAATGGGCTTTCTTTTTTCTTTTTTTAATGTAATCATAGAAACTCCTGGTCTTATTTTATTTTCAAGTATTGAATATATTTGTATAACCAGGATTATAGTACAATAACTCCAAAATTAATGCAATAGGATAGGGAGAATTTGAGATGATGAAAAACAAACAGTATGATTTAAACAAGCAGCTAGCACAGATGTTAAAGGGTGGGGTTATCATGGATGTCATGACTCCAGAGCAGGCAAAAATAGCAGAGGCAGCAGGAGCTTGCGCTGTTATGGCACTTGAGAGAATTCCAGCGGACATCAGGGCAGCAGGTGGAGTATCACGTATGAGTGACCCGAAGATGATTAAAGAAATTCAGGAAGCAGTTTCTATACCAGTTATGGCAAAATGCAGAATTGGACATTTTGTGGAAGCGCAGATTCTAGAAGCAATCAAAATTGATTATATAGATGAGAGTGAGGTTTTATCACCAGCGGATGATGTATATCATATCAATAAGAGTAAGTTCAAAGTTCCATTTGTGTGTGGTGCAAAGGATTTAGGAGAAGCGCTAAGAAGGATCAGTGAGGGAGCGGCGATGATTCGAACAAAAGGGGAACCTGGGACAGGGGATGTGGTTCAGGCTGTGACGCATATGAGAATGATGCAGAGTGAAATCAAACGGATTCAAAATATGAATGAAGATGAGTTATATCACGCGGCAAAGGAGTTGATGGTATCTTATGATTTGGTTTTCTTTGTGCATGAAAATGGCAAGATACCTGTTGTGAATTTTGCGGCTGGCGGTGTGGCTACACCTGCAGATGCAGCTTTAATGATGCAATTAGGTGCTGAGGGAGTTTTTGTTGGTTCTGGAATCTTCAAGTCAGGCGATCCAGCAAAGCGAGCAGCAGCAATTGTAAAGGCGGTTACAAACTATAATGATTATGATATTTTGGCTGAGGTATCGGAGAATTTGGGTGAGGCCATGGTAGGTATTAATCCGTCAGAGATTAAAATCCTAATGGCAGAAAGAGGCAAGTGATGAAGGTTGCTGTATTGGCAGTTCAAGGTGCATTTATCGAGCATGTTAGAATGTTGAATAATTTAGGGGTGGAAACCTTAGAAATTCGAAAAAAATCAGATGTGTTTCAAGAATTTGACGGACTTGTTATCCCAGGTGGTGAGAGCACAGTTATTGGTAAGTTGCTATATGAGTTGGATTTGTTTGATGAGATAAAAAATCTAATATCTCAAGGAATGCCCGTATTGGGAACTTGCGCAGGACTAATCTTGCTTGCAAAAAATACAAAAAATCAAGATAGTAGTTATCTAGAAGTTTTAGATATTACGGTTATAAGAAACGCCTTTGGTAGACAGTATGACAGCTTTTGTATTACTGGAACATACAACGATTGTGAGATCGAAATGCCTTTCATTCGAGCTCCCTATATCGAAGAGATTGGGGATAAGGTCCAAGTGCTGAGTATGGTGGATGAGAAAATTACGGGTGTGAGGCAAGGCAATATTCTTGGGCTAGCATTTCATCCTGAACTCACAGGAGAGGATGTAGTGCATAGACATTTTATAGAAATAATAAATGAGAGAAATCAGGAGTAGTGTTGTTTTCTGTATTTCGTAGGAGACATCCCATAGATCTCTCTGAAACTTTTAGAATAATAGCTCATCTCAACAAAGCCACAGCTAAGACCAATTTCAATAATTGGTTTTGTTGTAGTCTTTAACAGAAAAGCGGATTGTTCCAATCTATAATTTTTTAGATATTTAATAGGCGAAGTATTCAGGATGCTCTTGAAGCAGCGTAAACATTCACTTTCCTTGATATCCGCACTTTGGGCGATGTCAAGCAAGGTGAGTTCTTCGCCAAAATTCTCATGGATGTATGACATCATTTGTTTACAGCGATTTAATTGTTTCATTTTCTTTGTATCAATTGTTGTGTTCACATTCTCCATATCTTTTATTATAGATAGGATAATCGAACTTAGGTGACCTCTTACTAAAAATTCATAGGAGAATTCTTGGGCGAGGAATATATCATAAGCATCTAATAAAGAGGTACATGCCGCAGAAGTTAGCATGCATGTACTGATTGCGGTCTCTTGGAGTAGAGAATGGAAGTAGTTTGTGTAAAAGACACTATTTATTTCCCCATAGATAAATTTTGAATGAAAAACAAAGGAGCGAAGAGTGCATGCCGTATTATTATAGTTCGTGCAGGAATGTAATCGTCCCGAATTGATGAAGATTCCTTCGCCGGGTTTTAATACGAAGGTTTCGAGTTCTACCACAATTTCCATTTCACCTGTAATTACCACAATCACCTCTAATTCATTGTGCCAATGGTAGGGAACAGATTCTAGTTCTAAATTATCATAATAGATGGCTACGGGAAATTCTAAGGTTCCCTGATTGTTGAGTTCTTGATTTGTGTGGTCTAATACCAAATTACAGTGTTTTTCTTGCATATAAATAATCATCCCTTCTCGCAGCTGGGCAACTTTGGATCTTCAAGTACAAATTGCTGTGTGAAAAATCCTGTTTTTCACACTAACATCCAGAGCTGGCGAAATTGTTATATAAAAATACGAAATTATAATAGAAACAATAAATTATGACGATATAATTATGACATAAATGTTTTGGAGGTGCAATATGATTGGCTTACTTTTAGCTCTTATTTATCTATCTTTTATCAGTCTGGGGTTACCAGATGCAGTACTGGGTTCGGCATGGCCGCTAGTCAGTGAAGAATTTGGTGTTCCAATATCTAATATGGGAATCGTAACAATTATTATTTCTGCGGGGACCATAGTATCGAGTTTGAATAGTAGTAAATTAATACACAAATTAGGCGTGCATAAGGTTACAACCCTTAGCATTCTAGTGACTGCAGTTTCACTATTTGGATTTTCATCGAGTCCTTCATTTCTAATACTTTGTCTATGGGCAGTTCCTTATGGTTTAGGTGCGGGTGCAGTAGATGCAGCCTTGAATAATTACGTTGCAATCAATTTTGAGAGTAAGCACATGAGTTGGTTACACTGCATGTGGGGCGTGGGTGCAACATTAGGCCCATATATTATGGGAATGGCTCTGACTGGAGGAGCTACATTTAGAACAGGTTATCTTATATTATTTGCAATACAGGCTGTGCTTTCAGTGATTATATTTGTGAGTAGCCCTGTATGGAAAAAAGTAGAGCAAAAAGGAAATGCAAACGAAGAGGAAGAGCATCATAAGAGGACTCTTACTTTGAAAGAGATATTTAAAATCAGAGGGGTAAAACAGATTGCATTGGCATTCTTCTGCTTCTGTGCGATTGAACAGACGGCTGGATTCTGGGCGAGTAGCTATCTAGTATACGAGCGTGGAATATCGCCAGAGATTGCAGCGGGATTCTCTGCGTTGTTTTATCTTGGTATCACAGTTGGAAGAGGAATCTGCGGATTTATCACGATGAAGTACAATGATACACAGATGATACGAGGTGGAGCATTGATTATGGCAATTGGTGTAGGGATATTATTTATCCCATTTGGAGCGTATACAGCATTTATAGGAATTACATTGATTGGATTAGGTTCATCCCCAGTGTATCCGTGCATTATTCACTCCACACCATATAATTTTGGTGCAAGGAATTCACAGGAAATCACAGGCGTTCAGATGGCTTCCGCTTACACAGGGACCTTGATTATGCCAGCACTTTTCGGTGTGATTGGCAGAGAAATTAGCTTTGGGCTCTATCCCATCTTCGTTGGAATTCTATTGATTGGAATGCTTGTGATGTATGAATTCATGCTCAAGAGAGTGAAAGGGTTAGAAAAATAAGCCAATCCCTGCTCTTTATTATGAAAAATCTGTGATTTAACAATGGACTACTCATATTCAATTGACTTTTTATGCGAATAGAAATACAATGGTCAAATCAGAACAAAAGAAAGAAGCATAAATAGTAGGAGAGTTTAAGAGGAGGCAGGGAATGAAGAATCAGAATAAGAATAAAATGTCAGCAAGGGAAAAGTTCAGACAAGATGTACATGATGAAATGAGAGAGCATAGAAGTTCTTTTATTGTTTTCAATGTGCTAAGAATTATTGTGCTAGCAACAATGGTTAGGCAGTTTTTCTTAGGGAATTACGAGAGTGTGTTTTTCTGTATCTTAACATTAGTATTGTTCTATGTTCCGAGTTGGATTCAGGCGCGTGCGCGGATAGAGCTTCCGCCTGCTCTAGAGATTACGATATTCTTGTTCATC
This sequence comes from uncultured Lachnospiraceae bacterium, assembly GCA_964367905.1. Taxonomy (GTDB): domain Bacteria; phylum Bacillota; class Clostridia; order Lachnospirales; family Lachnospiraceae; genus CAUPWF01. The sequence continues at coordinate 21,252 of CAYIZP010000007.1, read as the reverse complement.
TTCTCTGCGGAGATTCTAGGAGAGATAAATGCCTTCTATGTGAGAATTCCAGGTTGGGATACGATGCTACATACTTTGAATGGTTTTCTGGCGGCAGCAGTGGGATTCTCTCTAGTTGTTATATTAAATAAGAATGAAAAATTAACATTTGAATTGTCTCCAATCTTCATGGCACTGACAGCTTTTTGTTTTTCTATGACGGTTGCTGTGATTTGGGAATTTTTTGAATTTGCGATGGATCAAATCTTCCTCATGGATATGCAGAAGGACACGGTAATCAATAGCATTCATTCTGTTGCATTGGATCCAACACGAACGAACACAGTTGTTTCTATTGAGGGAATTAGTGAAGTATATATGAATGAGGAAGCATTAGGTGTTGGGGGATATCTGGATATCGGTTTGATTGATACAATGAAAGACATGATTGTAAATTTCATTGGAGCAGTAGTATTCTCTATCTGTGGTTTCCTTTATACCAAAACAAAGGGGTATAAGAGAACAATTGCTCAGAACTTCGTTCCAACACCAAAGGGTGAGTGAGAAAAATATATGAAAGAGGTAAGTTTGAAACAAAGATATCACCCGTGGCGGTCAGTGCGATGCTTATATTAAATTTAGTTGCCTGTGGATGAATATTTGGAATCATGATAAGAGCATTTTGGTGAAATAATTATAGTATGGCACTATATTCTAATAGAAATATATATAGTGTGATGATATAATCATACCAATATTGAATTGGAGGTATGAGTCATGAAGATTGAGCATGTTGCATTGTATGTAAAGGACTTAGAAAAAACAAGAAGCTATTATGAAAAGTATTTTGGAGCAAAGAGTAATGAGATGTATCATAACAAAAAAACAGGATTTCGATCATATTTTTTATCATTTGAAGATGGTGCGAGACTTGAACTTATGAACTTGCCAGAGCTAGAAGAGAAAAGTGGAAATAATAAGCGATTGGGATATATTCATTTGGCTTTTAGTGTTGGGAGTGAAGAGAAGGTAAGGGAACTTACCTACAGACTTCAGAATGATGGTTATGAAGTAGTGAGTAACCCTAGAACAACTGGAGATGGGTATTACGAAAGTTGTGTGATTGACCCAGAGTGGAATTTAGTAGAGATAACAGCGTAAAACAATCCCCAACTAGGAGGTGACATTCTTCCTAGTTGGGGATTTGAAGTAATTAAAGACACTCTGGTCTTATGTGTTTTTGATAAATTCATTCCGGCACTTTGGACAAGAAATACAGATTTTCCCCTTGCCTCTTGGAACGCGGATTGTTTGTTTGCATTTTGAGCATTTGTAGTACTTATGTGTTTTTGTTCCGATTAATAACTTTATGCTAGCAATTGCTTTTTGCTCAAGCGGTCCATACTTACTGAGAAAGACTTGATTCTCATTGGCACGCTTATAGATATTCCTTGAGAATGTTCTATAGAAGCACCAAATTAGTGGGATATATGATAGGAATAGACCTATCTCAAAATTTAAAATACTAGCGATAGCTGAGATTAAGATAGAGCAAATAAGCAAAACAAAATTCAACTTATCTACACCATATCTGCCCAGCATAAAATTTCTTAATTTATTCATACTGCCTCCATATAAGATTGTTTTTGATTTTGCTATAGTATAGCATAGGAGTGCATGATTTTCAGCATATTCATAAAGAATTCATATTTAATTACTTTTATTTGATATTGAACATACTACGCACTACAATCATTGAGTTAATGAATAACTATTAGATACAAAAAGTTCGATTTCGGCATCAGGAATCGTATCATCCAAAATCACAGAAATCCAGTGTACTTTATTCATATGGTAGGCGGGGATAATTGCTGAGTGGGAGCGCCTGAGAAAATCTCCTAGCAGAGGTTCGCACTTTAGGTTGACCCAAATTTTGTCATCTTTCTTATAAATTAATGCAAATATTTTTTTATTACTGCGGTGTCGAACAACGCAGTAATTTTGTTTTCCGCGAAAAGGATGGTCTTCGTAAACGTTTTCAAAGGATAGACATAATTCTAAGAGTTGTTTTTCGGTTGTCATAGGGTATAGATTCCTTTCTTTACTAGATCTTAAAAGTATAACAAAATCTGCGTAGGGAGTAAATAATCAAACAGTCTTAAGTATTGACAAATACAAATAGTTAAGATAATATACGTATATAAAACTAATTAAATTTATATATGTATATTTTTGTGCTATAAGAAACTATGATTCAGGAAAGGAAAGAGTATGAAGGGAAAAGTGATACAAACATTGGATAAGGTATATCATGATATGGCGCTAGCAGAGCTTAGAAGGGCATATTCAAAGAATAAGAAGAGTGATATATCTTATCACGATATATTGTATTTAAATATTATTGAAGGGCATCCTGATAAGTATACAGCTTCACAGATTGCGGATTTACTTAATATTACACGGCCATCTGTCACACAGAAGATTAATGAGTTGCATAAAAAAGGATATGTCACGAGAACACAAAGTAAAACAGACAAAAGAGTATATTTTTTATCAATAAAAGAAGGCAGTCCATATTTTAACGACGTGACTCGGGAAGATGAGAATGTTCTAGAGGCTGAGATCCTAGAGAAATATGGAGAGCAGAAGATTGATATCTTCTGTGAAATACTTGAGTATATCTCAGGTGCTTATACAGAGAAGCTAGAAGAAGGAGAAGGTTATGAGTAGTCCTTTGGCAAGAAGTTTTAATATGGGTGGATTGTTGAAGTTTACATTACCAAGTATGGTGATGATGGTGTTCATGTCTACCTATTCAATCATAGATGGCGTGTTCGTTTCTAGACTTGTTGGTGAAGATGCATTAGCGGCAGTCAACTTGGTCATGCCCTTACTTGGGATTGTGATGGCTGTAGGATTGATGTTTGCAACAGGTGGAAATGCGATAATTGCAAAGCTTTTAGGGCAAGGAAAGCAGAGAGAGGCGCGCGAGTTTTTAACTGTACTATATATCATAGGTGGAGTGCTCGGTGCGATACTTACAGCGATTGTACTTATATTTCCAAACCAATTATTAGATATGTTAAATGTTAGTGAAAGTTTATATTCTCTTGCGAAAGACTATATGCTTAGTTTGACAGGTTTTTTGATTCCTGTATTTTTTATGGTGTTCATCCAATCATTTATGATAACAGCAGGACATCCTATGTTTGGCCTCGTGCTAGGACTCGCAGGCGGAATTACCAACATTGTTTTGGACTATGTATTTATTTCGCCTGACTTATTAGACCTAGGAATTGTGGGAGCTGGACTTGCAACAGGAATCGGAAATTCACTACCAGGAGTTGTCGGATTCTTTTACTTTATATTCAACAGGAAGTGCATGCTACACTTTGTAAAACCTAAATTAAGAGTGAAAACGCTTCTAGAAAGTATGTTTAATGGTGCGTCTGAATTGGTAGGGACATTGGCAACATCAATCACAACATTGTTGTTTAATATTATCTTGCTTGACTTAGTTGGTGATACAGGGGTTGTAGCAATTAGTGTGATTCTCTATATACAAATGTTCCAAAATGCTATTTATATGGGTTATACACTGGGTGTGTCACCAATTATTGCGTTCAAATATGGAGAAGAAAATCATCAAGGGTTACATAAGGTGATCATGCAAAGTCTTAAGATTACAGCTGTAGCGTCGATTTTAGTGATTGTAATCACTTTTGTTTTCTTGAATGAAGCCGTTGGGATATTTATCGCAGAGGAAAGTGCAACATTTGAAATGGCGAAACAAGGATTGCTCCTATTCCTTCCAGCTTATTTATTTATGGGATTTAATATTTTCTTCTCAGCGATGTTTACATCCTTGTCAAATGGTAAAGTGTCGGCGACAATATCTGTCCTAAGGAGTTTGGTGTTTATTGTGGTAGCATTATATACCTTGCCACAAATATTAGGGTTGAACGGAGTATGGATTGCTGTACCAGTAGCGGAGTTTTGCGCAATAATAGTGGCATTTTATCTCTATAAAAGGTACAAGACGATTTATCATTATTAAGAAATAATTAATCTTGACATTGGCAGCATATTAGAGTATAGTGATGTAAACATAATTAAACTTATGTAACTATAATTATAAAAAAGGAGAAATGGAAATGGATTTTAAGACAAAAGGCGTATGTTCTAAAAAGATAAATTATGAGTTAGATGGAACAAAAATAAAATCAGTTAACTTTGAAGGAGGATGTCCAGGTAATTTACTTGGGATAAGTCAGATTGTTGTTGGAATGGAGGCTGCAGATGTGATTGAGAAGTTTAAGGGAGTAAAATGTGGATTTAAATCAACTTCATGTCCAGATCAATTTGCACAGGCTTTAGAGGAATCGATTCAGGGGGAATAAATGATAGAGAAATTTTCAAAACTAATTGATGATTTGTGCTTCCGATTTTCACTTGCGGAGATCAAGGCTGAGAATGAGCTACAAGATGAGTTGAGTCATAACAGCTCTCTTTATAGAAGAATTATCTGTAAAGAATCAGGGAAGCATACAATTTCAAGCATAGCGAATCTGCTATCGGTAAAAACAACCGCCGTTACACAAAAAGTAAATGAGCTTGAGCGTAAAAACTATGTGATAAGAAAGCAAAGTAATCAAGATAAGCGGATTTCTTATCTCTATGGTGTTGACAAATTTTGTCCTTGCCAAGATGCTTTCTTGACAAGAAATATTTATGTTTTTGAGAAATTAGAAGCAGAATATTCGAAAGCAGAAATCATTAAGTTTATGGAAATTCTTGAAAAAACCAATATATATTTTTCAGAGTATGACTCTGATTAAAACAAAGACATCTGACCGTCTATAACACTATGGCTATCTCTAGTTGTAATGATAGAATGGGGGTCTACTTCTCCTATTAATACAGGAAGGTTGGGGTTATGCCTTGCCATATTAGAAAGTGCAGATCTTTCATTTGTCAGGGCATAACAATAACTACATCCATTCGCGCAACAGTTATATGTTCCGATATCAATGCTACTTACACATTCGCATGCTTTTCTCTGGTTTTTATCTTTTTTCACATCAATCTTCTGTTCTAGAATTTCTTCGATTAATCCCTTATCGATACAAGCACCGTGTTTTATACCAAATTGAGCTAATTCAAGTTCTTCAGCGCAGGTGAAGATTTCGATATCATTTTCAGTTGCAATTTTTGAGAATACCTCGGCTATTGAAAAGATATTCGTTTGTGTCATTTTATAAGCAGGGTCTGTACCCATACGCTTAGTTACATTCTTGTAACTGTCAACAAAGCTAATTACACATCGTTCTGTATAATTTGATAGCTTTTTTGCCATATATGAGAATCGTTCTGTATGATAATCTATAGTATAAGAATCAGAGATTATGATAGGGTCATATCGCCATACAACCCGTTTTTTTCCTATGCGTTTACTTAATGTAATAAATGTATCAAGTAGGTCTTCTTTGCATGGAAGTCCTTTTTCTGTTTCAGAACCATAGGGTGTGAGCGTGAATTGGAAATAATAGGGGTATCCCATTTCTTCTATGATGGGGAGTTGCTTCAGAAATGGCTTTGGGTTTTTCGTCCAAAACACAATAATATCAACAGCATCCCGAGATAAAAGTGCTCTAGAATATCTATTATTATTATACGGGTTTTGAATTAGTACATAGCCCTCTTTTAATCGGTTTATAAACCATTCACCATAATATGACGGGATATCCGTTCTTTTTGTTGCACTGATTATCATTTGTTTTCTTTCTCCATAGTAAGTAGATGTTCTTTCATAGCAAGCCCACCTGCATATCCTACCAATTTCCCTGAAGCTCCGATAACTCTATGACATGGTACTAGGATGTGCAAAGGATTTTTGTTATTTGCCATACCAATGGCACGACTAGCCTTTGGATTGCCAACAGAGATAGCAATATCCTTGTAACTTCTTGTTTCTCCGTAAGGTATTTCACAAAGCGCGGACCAGACCTTTCTTTGAAAATCCGTACCATTTAGTTTGTATGGAATATCAAACTGCCTTCGTTTTCCATCAAAGTATTCTAACAGTTCATTGTAGGCATTGTCTGTGAGCTCCGTTTTTGCACCAAAATCACTGATATGCTCTTTTAGAACCTTCTGGAAGACTACGATAGCACCATTTTCATATTCCATTCTAAAATATCCCATTGGGGTGTTATAGATTGCAAAATTTTTCATATTTTACTTCCTTTCTGATAACGATTTCGACGGTTTTCAAGCTTGCGATCTTTTTCATTGAACAAGGAAAACCGGATAAAGCTTATGAAGGTAATGGACATGCTAGTGCTCAAAGTACTCGGTTGAATCTGTAGGAGCCTCAGTCCTGTCCTTGTCTGTATATTCTCTTACAACTCTTGTCACTGAGATTTTATAACTTTCAAATAATTTGGTTTTTCCTTCAAGTTGGCTCATCCGGTGCTCTGTCATGGTGCGCCATTTTGTCATAGCTTCCTCGCTTTCCCATACATTCATAGACAGGATTTTACGCGCGTCTACTAAACTTTGAAATCTTTCGGCTGAGATAAATCCGTCAAATCCAGCAAGCATTGGCTTTAGCATTGCCGCAAGCTCTAAATACCTAGTCTTGCCTGCGTCTGTGGGTGTTACCTCGAATAGTACGATATATTTACTCATTTTTTGTTTCCTTTCTGATAAGCAGTGTATCTAGCGTAGCCACCGCTAATTCTCTCGATTTTCTATAATACCTTAATTATACTACATACATTAAGAAATTACTTCCGAAAATTGCGTATTTAATTCGGAGAGCATAACTACAGAGCAAATGTATGATAGACTCGTAGAGAGAGGATTCATACATATTTAATTATTTTTCACGTTCATATTGATTTCCGCTACCATCTTGCTGTCCATTACCATTGTTATTGCCTTTTCCGTTACCGCTACTATTACCATATTGCGACTCGGGATTTTCCTTATATACATCACCGCCTTCGATCATTTGACGAATCGCCGCCATAGGAAGATGGCGAATATCATCGATTTCCACAGTGGAATCAAATTCTAAGAGCTCAAGATATGCACGATATTTTCCAAATGAAATATCGTGTTCTATAGCCTCATCCTTCAATTCCTGATTAGCAGAGTGGAAGGTCATATTTTGATGATTGAAACTACAAGCTTCAATGTGCTCAATTATTTCATCACTGCTATCTGAGATTACAGTGACTTCTGTATAACTATCAGAGAAGTCTGAGAAACTCTGGGCTTCGTCTAGTTGCTCCAAGGCGTCAACATAGTTCGTGTTATTTAAAACTACACTGTCTACAATTTTCTGTGCATCCTCGTTATTTGCAGTCACTCCAATCACACGGTCAAAGGTGTTGACCGATAGTTCGATTGATGGGTTGATATCAATGCTGATGAAAGACACAGGGGTGAAATACATATTGCCGAAGAAAAGCAGTAAACATGCAGCCATAATGGGTGCTAGTTTGTAGCCCATGGGTATTGGTTTCTTTTTTGTTGATAGGATATGGTTCAAAGTTTGTTGTTTTAGGTCTTCATCAGCATGAATTTCTGAAAAAGATTTTTTTATTCTACCATTCATGCTCATCACCTCCTAAAATATTTTTTAATCGTTCTCGTCCACGTGCGAGCAAAGTATAGATCGTATTTGTATTTTTATTTAAGATATTTGAAATCTCTACAGCCGAATAGCCTTCAAAGTAATGCAAATATATTGGAAGCTTATATTTTTCGGGTAGCTGAAGTACCGTTTCACGAATATAACTGTTTTCATTCATATTGCCATCTGTAGCGAGCTCAGATACTTCATCAAGGGTTGTAGTGTTTCTCCTGAAAAAGCTTTTAAGCATGTCTTTGCATTCGTTGATTGTGACACGAATGAGCCATGCTTTTCTATGTTCTTCATTATCGAAATGAACAGAACTTTTATAATATTTTAGAAAGACATTTTGGAAAATATCTTCCGTATCAGCTGAAGTTTTTAGATAAACGACACAGATACGTTTTATGGTATCTGCATAATAATCTATGGCATCCTTCAAGTCCTGCTCATCCCTCATAACTTAACTCCTTAGTTTCTGTTTTGGCCTCTCCTTGCGCCATTTCCACCATTCGAATTTCCGCCAGTCCCTATACGATTACTAGCGCCTTGTCTCGTACCGATATTATCGCAAGTACCATCATTGTTCACATCAGCAAAATATCCACCAGTACCACTGCCGATATTGTCGCATGCCCCATCGTTGTTCGCGTCGGTAAAATATTCGCCAGCACCACTACCGACATTATCACAAACCCCGTTGTTATCGGCATCTACGTAATTAGTACCAGTTGTAATGTCGGTTGCAAATACTGTTGTTGCCCCAATTGTAAGTAGTAGTGTTGCTGTTAGTCCAATCGTAATAAATTTTTTCATGATTAATTCCTCCAAATAAAATATTTAGTAAGAGTATGAGCCTCTTCATAAGTAATACGAATGAGAGGAATAAATCCTTTCAAATAAATTAAAAATTTTTATTTAATATTGAACATGCTTCGCATAACATTATCCATAGCTTTTGCAGGTAGAATCTTGCTCAGTATAATAGCTGCTTTGCAGTCACTGCCTACTGTATATCTCGCTTTAGGGGTGTTAGAATTTGTAGCCTTTAAAATGGTTTTTACAACCTTTTCAGGACCAGGTGCATTGGAATAGGCTTTCTTAAATGCCTCAACAAAATTAGAAACATTCGACCGATATTCCTGTGGGTGTTCTACTGTTTTGATTTGATTTAGTGCAACATCTAAAAATTCTGTTCGCATTGCACCAGGTTCGATTAATGAAACCTTTATACCAAAACTTTTTACTTCTGCTCTCAATGCATCACTCAGTGCTTCCACTGCGTGTTTCGATGCTCCATACCATCCAATCATCGGAGAACCTACTTGGCCTACAACAGAGGACATATTGATAATTGTTCCACTTCTTTTGGCTCTCATGTGAGGAAGAACAGCCTTTGTAAGTCGTGCCAATCCGAATACATTTGCATCAAATTGACGTTGCGCTTCCTCTAGGGGAACCGCTTCGACCATTCCGTAACCGCCATAGCCTGCGTTATTTACAAGAACATCAATTCGTCCCTCGTTCTTCATGATCGCAGAAACAACAGTAGACACATCTTTGTCTTTGGTCACATCCATTTTATAAATTTTAGCTCCTCGCTTTTCGATGTCCCGCATCTTCTCAATTCGCCTTGCGCCTGCATATACAGTATGCCCTTGATTTAGTAGTTCTGTTACGGCTAGTTTGCCGAATCCTGCACTTGCTCCTGTGATTAGTACGACTTTGCCCATGTGTGTTACCTCCGTGATAAATTATAATGTGTTGGATAATTGAAGAGTATCATATAATTTACAACGCGTCAAGTATTTTGAGCGGATTGTTTACAAACTGTAAATTATATGTTACAATTTAAAAAAGTCACATATGAGGTATAAAATTTATGGAATTTAAAAGAGCAAGAAATAAAGAACAATTTGAACAGAGAAAAATCGATATTATAAATTCGGCGATATCAATATATGAAGAATTTGGAATTGATGAAGTTACTTTTAGTAGGATTTCTGAAAAGACGAAATTTACAAGGCCAACTATTTATTCCTATTTCAAGACAAAAGAAGAAATTCTGCTGAGGCTTACGGTTATTTATTTGGAGAGATTTGTCCTCGGCCTTGAGGAAAATCTTCAGGGAGATGGAGGAAAGGATCGTGAATATGTAGCGCAAGCATTGACGAGTAGCTTTCGAGAAGTGGGAGAGTTCACTCATCTATATACGGTATTGTTCTCCATGATTGAGAAAAATGTATCGGTAGAGGCGTTGGCAGAGTTCAAGCGGGACGTGGTGGCGTATCAAAATGTTTTAGTGTCCGTGTTTAAAACGATTTATCCAAAATCCAGTGATGAAGAGATTCGAAATTTTATATTGTTTTGCCTGTGCTTTGCAAGTGGACTGTGTCCGATGACAGAGGAAAGCGAGATTCAAAGACAAGCGATAGAACTTTCGGGAACGGGTTATGTGACACCTGATTTTGAGGCGGTATTTAAGCATACGCTACTGATATATTTGGAAAAACTAAGCGATTAAAACATAGAATAGTAGACATGATAGATATGTAAATTTGAGAGAATAAGAAGGGTACGTTTGTAAAATGGAGAATTTGAAAGTATTTAATTGCAACATGGAACTTACACTGGATATTATTGGTGGTAAGTGGAAACCGTTAATCATTTTTCATATAGGAAATAGTAAAAAACTAAGATATGGTGAAATTAAAAGACAAATTCCAGATATTAGCGAGCGGGTTTTGTCTCGGGAGCTTCGAGAACTTGATGGGAATGGAATCATAATAAGAGAAGAGTTCAGAGAGAAAATTCTGAGAGTCGAATACTCGTTAACTGAAATAGGAAATGAAGTACTACCTCTGTTAAATGCGCTAACTCAATGGGGAAATAAATATAATGCGCAGCATAAATATGCAAAAGTGATTTGTGAATAGGATACGGACAAATTTGTCTGTACGGATAAAAACATCTATAATTGATAAAGATAAAAGCATTGATTATACTATGATTATAGAAGTAGATTTGGTGAAAAAGAGGGAAAATATATGACAAAAACAATACTATTGACAGGAGCTACAGATGGAATTGGATTAGAGACGGCAAAGTTTTTTGCAAAAGAAGGTTATCACTTGCTAATCCATGGTAGAAATACTAGGAAATTAGAAGAAGTAAAAGCAGAACTTATAGACATTAATAAAAATATTGAAATCAAAAGTTTTGTGGCGGACTTCTCATTGATAGAAAATGCAAAATCTATAGCAAATGAAATATTAGGGACCGTATCAAAGATAGATGTAATTATAAATAATGCGGGGGTTTTTATTACTGACGAAACAAGAACAGCAGATGGGCTTGACGTTCGATTCGCTGTGAATACAATTTCACCATATATATTAACGAGAATGTTACTTCCTATCTTGAGTGAAAAAGGTAGAATTGTAAATCTTTCCTCGGCAGCACAGGCAAGTGTGGATGATTCAGCGTTAATAGGAGCAACTAAATTATCGCATGATAGTGCTTATGCGCAAAGTAAACTTGCTATATCGATGTGGACTATGGAACTTGCAGAAGAATTGGGTGACAAGGCAGTGGTTGTTTCAGTCAATCCGAAGTCTTTTCTAGGGAGTAAAATGGTAAAAGAGGCGTATGGTAGAAACGGTTATGATTTGTCTATTGGTGCAGATATACTATTTCGTGCAGCGGTCTCAGACGAATTTGCAGATAAGACAGGAGCTTATTATGACAACGATTTCGGAAGATTTTCAAGCTTGCATCCATTTGCGTTGAGCAAGGAAAACAGAGTAGAGCTTATGAAGGTGATGGACAAGGTACTACAAAAGAGTACTTGAAAATTTAATATTTTTCCAGTATAATCATAATATTTGTAAAATACTTGCACAGGCAAGGATAAAGGGGAAGAAGATGCTGGATATATTAAAATCAAAAAATGAGCTTATAAAGTTATTTATTGATCATACACCGATTGCGTATGTTATTTTGGACAATCAATATAGAATTCATTACATTAATGAGAGTTTTGCAAAGCTCAGAAATCTTGATATGAATAAAGTTTATGGGGACAAATGCTATAACCTGTCAAATGGTGGGAAGCAATGCGCAAAATGCGCGGTTGCTAAATCGCTTAAAAATTGTGAGAAAGCATTTATTTCAAGAAAAGACTTTTTGCCCAATGGTGCGATACGATATATTGATGACTATGCGATTCCGTTGCAATTAGATGAAAATGGAAAAGTGATTTATGTACTTGAAATAATGATAGATCGAACAAAAGAGATGCTTGCTTTGGAGCAACGCAATAAAGATTATGATGAGATACTTCAAATCCTTTCAACTTTATTGGAAGCAAAAGATAGTTATACAGCTTGTCACTCGGATAATGTGCGAAAATTATCGCTTAATATTGCACGTGCACTTAACTTAACTCCCGATGAAGTGTTTGAAATTTCTGTTGCGGCAAGTTTGCATGATATCGGTAAAGTTAGGATTCCTGATTCTATTATCAACAAAAACGGTAAGCTTACAGAGGACGAATACCGTGTAATGAAAAATCATCCGATTGAGTCATACAATATGCTTGAGGGGCTTGAAAGTTTTGGTAAGATTAGAAACATTGCAAGGCACCATCATGAGAGGTGTGACGGTTATGGCTATCCTGATAAACTTTCTAAGGATGAAATATCTATAGGTTCTAAAATTGTTGCAGTTGCAGATACTTATGATGCGATTACTACGACGCGTTCCTATAGAGAGGCACATACACACGAATATGCTTTAAAGGAAATGACAACTGTCATGAACACGCAGTTAGACAAGGACGTGGTTAAAGCCTTTATTAATATGGATTTTGAAAATATGGTTGATGGCTTGTATGCTTCGCGTAATTCCAATCATCTTGAGAGAGTTATCACTCAAACGACTGATATAGATATTGCCGATGAAACTGAAATGTCAAAATTATCAAGTATTGATTTATCTGGTTTGTTTGAAAAGATATTTGAAGCTACTCCTTGCGGGTATATCTTGATGGATAATAATCGAAAAGTCCTTTTTGTCAGCGATTATTTGCGTCAATATTTTGAATTATCAGAGGAAGATTTATCAAAAGAAGCATGTTTTGAGGTTTTAGATGTTGGAATAAATTCTTGTGCGAATTGTGCAGTTTTAAGGTGTTTGGAAAGCAATAAAGTGGAATATATGCAACAGGAAATCCTAAAGCATAGTAGGAGTAAGATTTTTGATGTCTTTGCAGTGCCACTTGTGCAAAGCGATGGTGCAGTGGAAAATGTAATTGAGGTCATTATTGACCGCACGGATGAAATTTTAGCACAACGTGCACGAAAAAACGATTTTGAGAAGCTGATTTCTATGCTCGAGAATATCTTCGTAAGCAAAAAAGAGCAAATAGATAGTGATAATCTGTCCGATGTTATCATTGGTCTGCAAAAACGACTTTATGAATTATTAGAAAAACAATAAGAACCATAAAAAAATCCTTGTAGTGTGCATACAAGGATTTTTTATAGTTCACTAATTATCTAAGATTAAACCATCTGTAGAAATTGTCATCACTTGCCAAGGTATGAACTTACCACTTGCTTTAAGAGCATTTACAGTAGCATTTTCAATCCCGCTACAGCAAGGTACTTCCATTCGTACTACAGTAACACTTTTTATATCGTTATTTGCGATGATTGTTGCAAGTTTATCTGTATAATCACCCTCATCCAGTTTTGGGCAGCCGATTAATGTCACCTTATTCCGCATAAATTCATTATGAAAATTCGCATAAGCATAGGCGGTGCAATCTGCTGCGATTAAAAGGTGTGCATTATGAAAGTAAGGTGCGTTTTCAGGCACGAGTTTTATCTGTACAGGCCACTGTCTCAGTTCTGATACAGGCTGACTTGTAGAATTACTTACAGTTTGCTCTTTTTGTTTTATCTCTTTTGAATTGCTACCTGGACAACCGCAAGGCAAGGGCTTGTCATCTTTGGCTTTAACATCTTTATCCGAAAAACTAATTGCATTCACAGGACAGACCGGAAGACAATTTCCGATTCCGTCACAATAATCTTCACGAGTTACTTTTGCTTTTCCGTCGACAATCTCAATGGCACTCTGCTTGCAAGCACCAGCACAAAGTCCACAGCCGATACATTTTTCTTCATCAATTTTTATAATTTTCTTGCTCATTATTTTCTCCTTAATTTCATTTCTTTTTATATTCATCATAAAGCGAACCTCCTTGATTGCTTTCAATTCATTATAGTTCGATTAAAACAATAATTCCGTTGTCTGGACAACAAAAAAGAATTTTTGTGCAAAAAAATATAATAAAATCAAGTCCTCTGTTTTATGATTTTTCTATTTATCATTAAAAATAAGCTACAAGTATGTTATGATATAGCAATAGATAAAATATAAAGGAATGACAAGCTATGTATTGCCCCATAAGGACATTCAAAACAATGAAGAAATCATTTTTACAGATATGGAATTTTCAAAACTTGCTACACAATTAAAAGAAGAAAGTGGCAAGGATATTAACGATGTTGATTTCGAAACGAAATTGAAGTTGAAATCTTCATCAAATGCAAATGGAATTGTTGATTTGAATATTCTAGATGAAAAACTTATACAATTCAACACGGAAAAAAGTGGAATTACGCAAGCAAAGTTTTTCCAAAGTATTAGTAAGGGTTTAAAACAAAACGAGAAAGTCGTAGGAGGTATTTCTGGGTTTGTAGAACTTGAATGTGCATTAAAGATTGAATTATTGTGGATTGATGAGAGTTTAGGAGGTCAAAATATTGGAGAAAAGCTATTGAATGCAATAGAAAATGAAGCAAAGCAAATAGGTGCCACTTTTTCTTATGTTGAAACATTTGATTTTCAAGCGAAGCATTTTTATGAAAAATATGGGTATGAAATATTTGGTCAGTTGGAATATAGCACAGGAAACTCAAATTATTTTCTAAGAAAATTATTGTAAACTAATACCATGTAAAATTCGCAGTTTTCTATATGCCCACTATATCCAAGGTAATACTTGCATAAGGATAGTGAAAAATCGACAACCTAATGGCTACCGATTATTTCGTATATTAATGCAATTATTAAAATAACAACATCTGACTTTCGATTCGCCATAGTAAGATGGTATATCCGTTCTTTTTGCAGCACTTATTATCATTTTACCACCTGTTTTTCAAAAATGTTTTTTGTGCACCTTGCTTAATATCATCATCTTTTATCTTTCCTATAAGCTGCTGGCGACATCTTTGCTCGTTCTTTAAAGAATTTATAAAATGCTGATAGACTGCTAAAACCCACTGAATAAGCTATATCAATAACTTCATTATCTGTCTGTTCTAATAGCCTAACTGCCTCTTTATACCTTAAACCATTAACATAGCTACTTGGTGTTTGTCCATACTCATCTCTGAACACCTCCACCATTCGCTTTCGTGAAAGTCCGAGTTTGTCTATTTCAGTGTTTAAAGTTTCTACCTCATGAAACATATCATCAATAAGATTTTTGAGTTTTTCGGCAATATCTTTCATTGGCTTATAGTCAAGCAAATCACTTCTGCACCTTTTACAAGGTCTGTATCCTGCTTTAATGGCTTCTTCTGCTGTCGCGTAAAACTTTATGTTTTCTGATTTCGGTGCTTTGGATTTACAAGACGGTCTGCAATAAATTCCTGTAGATTTTACAGCGTAAAAGAAAACTGTATCATAACTTTCATCATTTGAAATCACAGCATCATACATTTCTGCGAATGTCATATTAAATTTGCTATTCATAACGCACCTACTTCCTTTTCATAGATTTAATGGTTTCTTTAGTGACTTTGTCCACTTTTAACGACTCTGTGATTTTTTGCAAAGCTTTGTTATAGGTAAAGTCATCTAAATTGTTATCTCTAAGATATGCCATTGTTTCACTTGGAAAATTTACAAAACACACTTGCAAGCACCACGCAACAGCCATTTTTACATAGTAATCTTCGTGAGTTACTACATCACAGATAAATAGTATATCATCAAGGTACTGTTCTTCGATAAAATGGAAGAGAAACATAACCACAGCAAATCTTATCTCATAGGCTTTGCTTGACTGGTGGTATCTCTGTAAAAATTTCCACACTCGCTCTTTATGTAGCCTTACAATTTTCAGTTCATTGCAAAAGCTATCACACAGCGACCAATTCGTAATTTTTGGAACAAATAACGCTACTTGCTCGAGTATTACTTCAATATCTTCCTTCATGTTGCCGATAATAAGTGCTTTTAGCATTGTTTCCTCAAAATATATATCATCAGCATTGTCAAGAAAATCTATCGGATTATCTTTTACAATGCATTTTGCTATCTTTCGTATCATGGGAATTCGCACCCCTATGAGGTTATCACAACCGGGGATTAAAGAAGTTGCAAATTCTCGGAATTTTTCATCACTAAGTGAAAATAACTCTTTTCTTATTTCGGTTTCTCTGTCAAACATATTTTTTCTCCACCTATATATTAGAAATAATCAATATTTGTGTTAGCTTGTTTCTTAACAGCTTTTTTATTTTTCGGATCATTAAGCTCCGGAATTGATCCAGCTGCAATAGCCCATAGATACACACTTGCAGTAGTTCCATAGGGTGAATATCTCTTTCGATAACGCTCAAACATTTCCTTTGTGACTTCTTTGTGGCGATAAAGCATACGAAGCCCACGATGAATGGCGATATCTCCATAGCTAAAAACATCGTTACGCTTAAGAGCACTTGCAAGAAGCATTTCAGCAGTCCACACACCAATACCCTTCAACGCAGATAATTCCTTGATCACTTCTGTATCGGCAAGCTTTTGCAATTTATCAAGATTTAATTCACCACTACACACTTTTTGAGCAAAATCTTTCATATATTCAGCTTTCTTAAAAGTTGTGCCAAAAGATTGCACTTCTTCTTTTGTTAAGTTATTGATACTTTCAGCTGTAATGCCTGAAAGAGCAGTTTCCATTCGCCCGAATACAGTTTCTCTCGCTTGCCTTGACACCTGTTGCCCAAGTATAGCACGAATAATTGCAGTGAATATATCTGTGTCAATCGGTCTTTTAAGCATACCGATTTTGTCTATCGATTCACCTAATCGTTTATCTTTTTTCTTTAAGTAATTAGTTTCTTTTTCGCCATACTCAAAATACATCTTGCCACCTCGCCTAATTGCCATATTTTTATTATACAGTACGAATATAAAATTTTCTTCCTAAAATTGCGTATTTAATTTTTCTTTAAATTATGATAAGATATTTTTATAATCATTTGTAACCTTTTCAGCTAAAATTCTACTGTATAGGTGAAATACAAAAATCAAACTAAACTTTGGAGGATTTTAGTGTGAAAAGATTACTTACAACTTTACTTGTGGGTGCTATGACAATTTCCCTTTTAACTGCTTGTAGCGAACAAGTGCAATCTACTAATAATATTTTAACTGGAGAATTAACTAATGAGCAAAATATATCCACTGAAAACTCTGTTGCAATTTTCAGAGGCATTATCGATGAGATAAACGAAAACATAGCTATTGTTGTTCCAAACAGTGACCAAGAACATATCTTATCATCAGGTGATAAAGTAAAAGTAAATATATCTGCTTCTAATAGCGAGTTTACGGTGGGAGATGAAATTGTTGTTTATTACACAGGCGAGATTATGGAGTCATATCCTTTGCAGATAGACACGGTTGATGTGGAACTTGCTGAAGACTTCGATCAAATGTTAAGCGAAAATAACGAAAATGCTGACAGCTCTGGCACTGAAACAAATGAGTTTTTCCAACTGCAAAAATTGCAATAAATATTGAGGGGTTTATTACTGAAGTATCAAAAGACACTGAGCGTGGTATTACAGGACCTAATGCTACACCAAAAGATGAGCAATATTTTGAGGAAACATTCAGAATTGGAAATTCTATTGCAGGGTTCACAGAAGATATATCAAAATTATTTGGCATTAGTGTTAGTAATGCCAAAGTAATACTTTCAAGAACTCGCGCCAAACTAAAATCTCATCTTGAAAAGGAGGGATATTCTATATGAGTATGCTATACGCCCACTATAGCCCTGTTAATACTCGCATAAGGATAGTGAAAAGCCACCTATAATATTATATAGATGGCTTAGCCTTAAATCTTACTTATCAAACCTTATCTTTTAGAATAAGTCATTACCATTACTCCGTCTGTAATATTATAACTATCGAAGTGTAGAAGTATATTCGGATTATTTTCTAAAAACAGCTTTCTGCCACTTCCCAAAATCGTTGGTATAATTCCTACAACATACTCGTCAATGGCATCTGCTTTAATAAATGGGTCAATCATTCTGCCACCACCGAACAAGAAGATGTTTTTCCCCTCTGCTTTTTCTTTCTCTAAAATGCTAACAATATCTCCACTGATAAAACGAAGATTATCGTGGTCTTGTTCTTGCTGTGAAGTAGCTACATAAACAGTCTTTGTCGAATAATCTTTAGAAAATCCCTGTCTGTAACAATCTCCACCCATTACAACAATATCAACACCCTCTAAAAACTTTGCAAAATCATTTGTTTCTTTGGTGTTCAGTTTACTATCTCCGTCACCAACAATCCAATCAAATCCACCATCCTCACTCGCGATGTAACCGTCAAGGCTCATTGCCAAGCTCAAAATTATTTTTCCGTTCATTATTTCAAATCTCCTTTTAATAAAAATTTTCCTGTGTAACTGTCTTTGTTTTGTGAAACCTCAAAAGGTGTGCCGATTGCCACGAGATTACCACCTTTTACGCCACCTTGCAAACCTAAATCAATGACAAAATCACTCTGTGCTATCACTTCAAGTGCGTGTTCAATGACAAAAACTGAATTATTTTCAGCCACTAATTTTTGTAACAATTCTATTAGTTTGTCTATGTCCGAAGGGTGTAACCCTGTTGTTGGCTCATCAAGGATATAGAGGATATGCCCACTGTATGGCTTGCCAAGTTCTTTTGATAGTTTTATTCTTTGGCACTCTCCACCTGAAAGTGTAGTTGTAGATTGACCAAGTTTAAGATAACTAAGTCCTACTTCTTGTAGTGTTTTAAGCCTACTTGCAATCTCCTTATTGCCCTTGAAAAACTCTGCATTTTCATCTACTGTGCTATTGAGTATATCTGATATGCTTTTGTCTTTGTAAGTTACACTAAGCACATTTTTCTTAAAACGCTGTCCTTTGCAGGTGGGACAAGTAACCTCTACATCTTCTAAAAACTGCATATCAAGAGGGATTACCCCAAGTCCTAAACATTTTTCACATCTGCCACCTTTGACATTAAAAGAAAAATTAGATGGCTTTAACTTCAGTTTTTTCGCTTCGGGTAAGCTTGCAAAAAGTTCACGTACCAAAGTGAAAATATCGGTATAGGTTGCAATATTACTGCGACTTTGTCTGCCAATCGGCTTTTGGTCTATGATGGCAATATCCTTTATCTGTTCAAGCCCTCGCACCTTTTCGACTTTTGTCCGTCCTGTCTTTGCATAATCCGCAATTACATCAAAAACAAGGCTTGACTTACCACTGCCCGATACTCCTGTAAAGCTAACAAACTGCCCCAGTGGGATTTTAAGCGAAATATTTTTGAGGTTATTTGCCCTCGCTTTTTCCACTTCGATAAACCCCATTGCTTTTTTATGATGACTGTTCGCATTTCTGTCTAGGGCTGATAGATGTTTTGATGTTTCACCGATGTTCTTTGCGATTACCTCTCTTGGTGTACCGACTGCGACAATCTCTCCACCCTTACTTCCTGCAAATGGACCGAAGTCTATCACATAATCACATTCGCTCACAAAGTCCATATCGTGTTCTATAACGATAATGGTATTGCCGAGGTCACGAAGTTTCTTGATTGTATCAAGTAGCATTTTTGTATCTCGTGGATGCAGTCCTGTTGTTGGCTCGTCAAGAATATATAGCACTCCTGTAAGTCCACTGTCCATAACATTTACAAGCCTTAGTCTTTGTGCCTCACCACCTGATAGGGTGGAAACAGGTCTGTCAATCGAAAGATAATCAAGTCCGATTTTCGCAACTCCTTTAAGCCTTTTTCTAAGGTCTTTCAGTATGGTGTCAGCCACAAGTCTGCCTTGCTCTGTTAGAGATTTTTCCACTACATCTAAAAACTGTATCAGTTCCTCTACAGTGTCACGACTGATTTCGGTTATTGTTCGTCTGCAAAGTGTAGCCGTTCTGCCTGTTTCCCCTAAGCGAGTACCATTACATTCGGTACAAACTCCCTCAGATAAAGCATTCATAAGAACAGGATTTTTAACAGCTTTGCTCTGCATTTCTATGATTTTCTTTTCTACAAAGGTTTCCACACCCTCCACATATCCATCAGCTACTCTTTTTGGTTTTTTGATATTGGGGAAATGCTTTATAAATTCCTCGCTATCAACACCTTTGTAAAAAACAAGCCTTTCAATCTTGTTGAAATCACGCACTTTTTTATCTGTGTCAAAGTCAAAACCATAATGTTTCGCACATTTCCTAAACATTCCTACATAATGCTCCGCAAAAAGCTCTCCGCCCCAAAGGTAAAACGCACCCTCAGCAATGGTTTTATCCTCATCAACAATTTTAGAATAATCAGCAGTTGTTACATTTCCTAAGCCTTTGCACTTTGGACATGCACCCTCTGTCTTGTTAAAAGAAAAAGTTGCCATTGAAAGAGGTTTTAACTTCGCTTTGCAATGAGGACAAACAGTTTCTTTTGTATCAAGTTCGGTATCAGAAGCCTCTTCAAAGTTTGGAGCAATAGCATTACTACAAGTAGGGCAAATCCTTGTACCGAGTTCAGCATATAAAATACGCAAGTAGGTTAGAATTTCGGTATAAGTGCCAACTGTTGAGCGTGGATTGCTTGAAAGTACACGTTGTCCTATGGCGATAGACGGAGATAAACCCTCGATACAATCTACTTTAGGTTTATTAAGTCCATCGGTTATCATACCCATTGACTCTAAGTATTGCCTTTGACATTCCTTTTGCAAGATGTCCATTGCAAAACTTGATTTACCACTGCCCGATACACCTGTAAGTGCAATAAGTTTGTATTTTGGTATCTCGGCAGAGATGTTTTTAAGGTTATTTTCCTTTGCACCTTTTATTTTTATAACTTCGTTTCTCACTCTGTTTCCTCCATTAGATAGTCTGCCATAAATGTGAGGATTTCATCAAATACAGCTTTCTTTTCCTCTGAAAATTTCTCATCTACCTTATCCATAATATGCTCCATTTTTGAAGGATTGGAACTGTTTTTTACACTGTCAGATAGAGATAAAAAAACTACTCTCTTATCAGCCTCAGAAGTTGTCTTAATGACAAGCCCAAGTCTTTCAAGCTCGTTTACCTTTTGTGTAGTCGCAGGGCGAGAGAGGTTAAGCCTTGTGGCAAGTTCGCTCACTGTCATATTTTCTTTGTGGTTGATGATGAATAGCTGTAATAAATCTGCATAGGACAAGTTTTCCCCTAAACTACTATCTCTAAGCGAACGAAAACAATCTATATCCACTGCACTCATAAAC
>CAYIZP010000006.1:27180-89023 GCA_964367905.1 uncultured Lachnospiraceae bacterium | reverse complement strand
ATGCAATTGGATGATAATACTGAAATAGTGCATTCAGATTATATAGTAGAGGGTGGATTTTTTAATGCTATATGTTATTTGCCAGAATACAGGTGGTCGAATATAGAAGGGTTTTCAAAGAGTGATATTAGTAAATTTCAAGAAATCTTAGAAACTACAGCTCATTTGATTATTAAATTCTCAAAAGAAAGGGGATTTGAAAATGCCACAAATTTTTAAAATAGGTGCATATGTAGTTTATTTCTGGGCTAATGAAGGAGAGCCACTTGAGCCAGTTCATGTTCATATCAATGAAGGCGTTCCCTCTCAACATGCAACTAAGGTATGGATTACTAAAAGTGGGAAATGTATATTGTGTAACAATTCATCTCAAATAAAGAAAAATGTATTGAGAAATATTATGGATATTATTGAAGCAAGGAGTTCGGATGTGATTAATAAATGGTACAACTTTTATGGAAGTATTAGTTATTATTGCTAAAAGTATTAAATCTGATTTTGGAGGAAGCAAAATGAATTATTATGTAGCAACAACGGGAAATGATTTTGCCACTGGGGAGCAAGGTCAACCATTTCAAACAATATCAAAGGCTGCCAAGGTGGCGAAACCAGGAGACACTGTCTATGTACATGGAGGAACGTATCGCGAATGGGTGAAACCAGAGTGGTCAGGGATGAGCGAATTGGCTCGAAT
Organism: uncultured Lachnospiraceae bacterium; assembly: GCA_964367905.1. Lineage (GTDB taxonomy): Bacteria > Bacillota > Clostridia > Lachnospirales > Lachnospiraceae > CAUPWF01. Next base: position 88,329 of record CAYIZP010000006.1, on the reverse strand, counting down.
TACTTATTGTGCAGTGAAAGGGGAGAAACCGATCATCAAGGGATCTGAGGTGATCAAGGGGTGGGAAATTGTAGAGGGAGATGTCTGGAAGGTAAGCCTTCCAAATACGATGTTTGGAGAATACAATCCTTATGAGCAAACCATTGACGGGGATTGGATGGTTTCTCCGCTTGATTGGAAGGTTCATGCGGGTGAGGTGTATCTGAATGGGAAGTCTTTCTATGAAGCACCGAATCTAGATGAGGTGAAGAATCCGAAAAAAAGGGAGGAATTTACTTGTCTAGGTAGAACGTTTATAGAAGAGGCGATTTGTCCAGAGGACACCCTATATCAATGGTATTCGCAAGTGGGTGAGGTAGATACGGTAATTTATGCTAATTTTCAAGGGAAGAATCCAAATGAGGAAACGGTAGAAATCAATGTGAGAAAATGTTGTTTTTATCCTGAAAAACTAGGGGTTAATTATATCACTGTTCGTGGATTCGAGATGGCACATGCTGCCACACATTGGGCACCACCAACGGGAGACCAGGTTGGAATGTTAGGTGTCAATTGGGGCAAGGGATGGGTGATTGAGCATAATCGCTTCCATGATTCGAAATGTAGTGCTGTGAGTCTGGGAAAAGAAGGAAGTACGGGTGCACAGGATTCTTATAGAACAAAACAAAAATCGGGATATGAATATCAATTGGAGTCTGTGTTTCGCGGGCTTCAGATTGGGTGGAACAAGGAGAAGATAGGCTCTCATATCGTGAGAAATAATGTCATGTATGATTGTGGACAAAATGGTGTGGTAGGACATATGGGCTGTGCATACAGCAAGGTCTATGGCAACCATATCTACAATATAGGGGTGAAGCATGAATTCTTTGGTTGGGAGATCGCAGGGATCAAATTCCACGCACCAATTGATGTAGAAATCTATGAGAATCGTATTCACAACTGTATCTTTGGATTCTGGATGGATTGGCAAGCGCAAGGGACAAGAATCAGCAAGAACGTGTTATATAATAACCTGACAGATGGCAATATTGAGGTGACTCATGGACCATGTATCGTGGACAACAATATTTTTGCATCAGAATATGGATTAGACAATCACGCTCAGGGAACGGCTTATATCAATAATCTGATGTGTGGACGTATGCATAAGGTTAAGATATTAGACCGTGCGACACCATACCATTTCCCACACTCTACTGCAGTGGCAGGATATGCTTATGTGTATTGTGGAGATGAAAGACTGTACAACAATTTATTTGTAGGAGTGGGAACATATGAACATCCAAAGGCCTTCTATGGAACGGCTGGATATAATTGTAATGTGGCTTCTTATGAAGAATATTTGAAACAGATTGATTTTTCAGGCGGACAAGATCATGAGAAATATTCATCAATTGAGCAAGCAGTGTATATCAATGACAACGCATATTTAAATGGAGCCGAAGCATTCGATAAAGAAAAAAATAATTATATTGACACAACCTACAATCCGAATGTAGTATTGGTAGAAGAGGGGAATGACTTGTACTTGGAAATGGACTTGCCAGAGGAAGTTGTGAAACTCAAAGGTATGGTACATGGAACCGAGACACTTGGTTCACTTCGTATCGTCGATACTATCTACGATGCACCAGATGGTAGCATGATTACAATTGATGAAGACTATTTTGGAGAACATAGGGATGAGGTTGCCGGTGTGGGACCATTCAAGAGCTTACAAATAGGGAAAAATAAGATAAAGATATGGGGCTAGAAGAGCGGATAAGGAGAACAGGACATGAAAGATATTTTTTATGAATTTGGACAGAAAGTAGGAGAAGTAGCTGATCAGGTTGGAAAGATGACAGAAGAGGCGATTGAGACGCAGAAATTGAAAAGTCAAATACGTAAACTTTCTAAAAATAATGAGGAGCAATTTGTATTGATTGGTAGAATGATTTATCAACAATATCAAAATGGAGAAATATTAGAAGAGAAGTATTGCAATATATGCGAAGAGATCCGTGTGAGAAATCAAGAGATTGATTCTATTCGTAGACAGTTGTAGGACAATCGGTCCCTAATGAGGGGATAATGAGTAGGAGATAAAGAATATGCCAGCATTTTATACACATGCCCATTTTGGCAACAAAGTTTTTCAGATGCTTCCGAGGAATATATCAAATATTGTGAACAAGTATCCGGGTCTTTTTTACATTGGATTTCAGGGACCAGACATCTTGTTTTATTATGATGCCATTAAGAAAAACAAGGTGAATACGCTAGGATTTCATATGCACTCGGAGCCTGGAGCAAAGTTTTTTGAACATGCAAGAACAGTAATCGCGGACTGCCAGGATGCAGATGAGCGGGAGGCTGCGTTTAGTTATATCGCGGGATTTATCTGTCATTTTACATTTGATAGTCAATGTCATCCATATATAGAGAAGGTGGTTCGTGAGCAAGGGGTCTCGCATTCGGAGATCGAAGCGGAAATTGACCGAAGATTGATGATTCACGATGGAAAGGATCCACTACGATATCTAGGAGCGAATCTGATTGAAAATACGGAATTTAATACAGGAATCATAGCGAAGTTTTTTGATGATATCTCAGCTGATGAGGTACAAAAGTCGTTGAAGGATATGAAGATGTTTCATAAATTACTCTGTGCTCCAGGAAAGGCAAAGAGAGGATTTGTATTTTTTGTCATGAAATGTATAGGAAAATATGATGGGATGAAAGGATTAGTCATCAATTATGAAGAAAATCCACAATGCATGGAGAGTACCAAGAATGTAATTCAGATGTGCAAGGCAGCAGTTCCGATTGCAAGTGCGCTTATTTCGGAATTCTATGAGAATATAGATAGTAATGCAGAATTAAACCGTCGCTATCAGAGGACGTTTGGGGAATAGGTCGATTTTGTTAAAATTAAGAGGATGAGGAAAGGTAAACTATGGAAAAATTCAAATTTACAAAGATGGAGCGATATTGGATTCTATATGATGTAGGGAATTCAGCATTTATTTTGCTGACATCGACATTGTTACCAATTTACTTTGAATATCTTGCGAGTACAGATAACCTGTCGGAGGTGGAATATCTGGCGTATTGGGGCTATTCTATTTCTATTGTAACACTCCTAGTGGCGATATTTGCACCGATTCTGGGAACCATTGCAGATACGAAGGGGTATAAGAAGAAGTTGTTTCTTGGGAGTGTGATTTTAGGAACCATGAGTTGTGCGGTTATGGGGATTGCGACTTCTTGGTTGGCATTTTTAATTATCTTTATGTTAGCAAAGTTTGGAGTGTCTACGAGTATTGTAATCTACGACTCCATGTTGCCAGATGTAACAGATCCAGAGCGAATGGACGTGGTTTCTTCACAGGGATATGCATGGGGGTATATCGGAAGCTGTATTCCGTTTGGAATTGGACTGGCTCTAGTCCTAGGCGGGGGGAGTGTCGGACTTTCGCTTCCAGTTTCCATGTTGATTACATTTGTCCTGATTGCAGTTTGGTGGCTCATAGTAGCAATGCCATTATTTAAAAATTATAAGCAGAAATATTATATTGAAGAAAACAAATATATTATTCGAAAGAGTTTTGGTAGAATCGGGGAAACATTGAAGGACATCAAGAATGAAAAGCATATTTTTCTTTTCTTATTAGCATTTTTCTTCTATATTGATGGGGTCTATACGATTATAGATATGGCTACAGCCTATGGAACAGCGTTAGGATTGGATTCTACAGGGTTGCTATTGGCGTTATTGGTTACACAATTTGTTGCATTTCCAGCGTCCATCATATTCGGTATGCTTTCAAAGAAAGTGGATAATACGATATTGATTCGTATTGCGATTGTGGCCTATACGGGGATTGCAGTCATTGGTTTTTTCCTAGATACGCAGGCAGAGTTCTGGTTACTAGCAGTGTTGGTAGGTTTATTCCAAGGTGGAATTCAGGCTATGTCTAGATCTTATTTTGCACAAATCATTCCTCCAGAAAAAGCAGGAGAATATTTTGGGTTATTTGATATCTGTGGAAAAGGTGCAGCGTTTGTAGGTACAAGCATGGTGAGTTTTATTAGTCAAGCGACTGGAAGTGTTAATATGGGTGTAGGCGGAATATCGATTTTATTTATTGTAGGATTTATCTTATTCCATTTTGCAATGAAGGCGGCAAAGGAGAAGAATAAAGTCAAAATCTTAGAAAATAATTAGATAAACACTATATGTAGTATTGGTGATGTGAAAAAATAGAATATCTTGTGTTTTTCTTATTGACAAAGGGAGGGTGAAATCATATAATAGATTTATGGTTTTACCCTTGTTTTATGTAAGGGAAACTGCGTTTCCCTTACATAAAACGCTCCAAGAGGATGCATACGGATTCGATAGGAAACACCTTTATTTAATAAAGAGAGAGGAATAAGAGAATGAAGATAATTAAAAGAAATGGTTCAGAAGTAACCTATGACATAACAAAAATAATTAGTGCAATTCATAAGGCGAATGATGTGGTAAATGATAATGAAAAATTAACACGTGAGCAGATTATGAATATTTCAGATAATGTGGAGCAAAGATGTTTGACATGTGGACGTACGGTCAGTGTAGAAGAAGTGCAAGATATGGTGGAGAATCAATTGATGATTCACGGTGCATTCCAAGTGGCTAGGAGATACATCACATATCGCTATATTCAAAATCTGAAACGGATTAGCAATACCACGGATGATCAGATATTAACATTGATCGAATGCAATAATGAAGAAGTGAAACAGGAGAATTCAAATAAGAACCCAACCATTAACAGTGTGCAGAGGGATTATATGGCAGGAGAGGTGAGTAAGGATTTGACTCGTCGTATCCTATTACCAGCGGAGATTGTTGAAGCGCATGATGAGGGGATTTTACATTTCCATGATGCAGATTATTTTGCACAGCATATGCACAATTGTTGTCTAGTGAATCTAGAAGATATGTTGCAAAATGGAACTGTAATCAGCGAGACGAGAATTGATCCTCCGAAGAGTTTTTCAACCGCTTGTAATATTGCAACACAGATTATTGCACAAGTTGCAAGTAGTCAATATGGTGGGCAGAGTATCAGTTTGACAAATTTAGCTCCATTTGTAGAAGTGAGCAGAAAAAAGATTGCCATTAATTTAGAACAAGAACTTCAGAATATGGGAGTTGAGATTACAGAAGAGAAGAAGAAAGAAGTTGTGGAGACACGTTTGCGCGAAGAAGTAAAACGTGGGGTTCAAACGATTCAATACCAGGTGGTTACGTTGATGACAACCAATGGGCAAGCTCCATTTGTAACAGTGTTTATGTATTTGAATGAGGCTAGAAGTCAGCAGGAAAAAGATGATTTAGCAATTATCATAGAAGAGACATTGCTTCAGAGAATTGAAGGGGTGAAGAATGAGAATGGAATCTGGATTACTCCTGCATTCCCGAAATTAATCTATGTACTGGAAGAGGATAATCTAGCTGAGGGGAGTCCATACTATTATCTGACAGAACTTGCTGCAAGATGTACGGCGAAGCGTATGGTTCCGGACTACATCAGTGAAAAGATCATGTTGGAGTCCAAGGTGGATAAAAATGGAGATGGACACTGCTATACTTGTATGGGTTGCAGGAGTTTCCTAACACCATATGTGAATCCAGAGACCAATGAGGCGAAATATTATGGTCGATTCAATCAAGGTGTGGTAACCATTAACCTTGTGGATGTGGCGCTTACCAGTGAAGGAGATGCGGAAAAATTCTGGAAGATTTTTGATGAGAGACTAGAGCTTTGTTATCAAGGATTGTTATGCAGACATGAGCGTCTCAGAGGAACGTTGTCGGATGCAGCACCAATTCTATGGCAACATGGAGCATTGGCACGTCTAGGTAAAGGCGAAGTGATCGATGAGTTACTATATGGTGGATATTCTACCATTAGCTTGGGGTATGCGGGCTTGTATGAATGCTGTAAATATATGACTGGAAAGTCACATACAGATGAAGGTGTGACTCCGTTCGCATTGGAGATTATGCAACATATGAATGATCGATGTGGACAGTGGAAGGCGAAACATAATATCGACTTCAGTGTATATGGTACACCACTAGAGTCCACCACATATAAATTTGCAAAGAACTTACAGCGTAAATTTGGAATCATCAAGGGTGTTACAGATAAAAATTATATTACAAACAGCTATCATGTACATGTAACAGAAGAAATTGATGCGTTTGCTAAATTATCATTTGAGAGTCAGTTCCAAAAACTTTCTCCAGGTGGTGCGATTAGCTATATCGAAGTACCAAACATGCAGGATAATATCGATGCGGTGGTTTCGGTATTGCGATTTATCTATGATAATATCATGTATGCGGAGCTAAATACAAAATCAGACTTCTGCCAAGACTGTGGCTATGAGGGAGAAATCCAAATCATAGAAGAGGACAATAAGCTAGTTTGGAAGTGTCCAAAGTGTGGCAATACGGATGAAGCTACCTTGAATGTTGCAAGACGTACTTGTGGATATATCGGAACACAGTTCTGGAATCAGGGAAGAACGCAAGAAATCAAAGAAAGAGTATTACATCTATAAGATGGGAGTGTGTGGCGAGCCGCACACTCTTTTTGGGAGTGGGTGAGCATATGAATTATTCGAATATAAAATATAATGATATTGCAAATGGAGTGGGGATTCGTACCAGTCTGTTTGTATCGGGATGCACGCATCGATGTCCGGGATGTTTCAACGAGGAAACATGGGAATTTTCTGATGGTAAGGCATTTGACAAAGAGGTGGAGCAAAAGATTATTGCTAGCCTAAAACAAGGACATGTAGATGGCATTAGCCTATTAGGTGGGGAGCCTATGGAACCACAAAACCAAAGAGGTTTGGTGGAATTTGTAGAGAAGGTAAAGACAGAGTTTCCAGAGAAATCAATATGGTGTTATACGGGATATTTATTTGATACCGATTTGCAGCAAGGAGGAAGGGCTTTTACTGAGGTGACAGAGAGACTGATGAATTGTTTCTCTATTATAGTAGACGGCAAGTTTGAGTTAGAGTATGCGGATATTTCCCTGAGATTTCGCGGGTCATCAAATCAGAGGATTATTGATGTTTTAAAATCTATGAAAAAATCTAGAACTATTCTAGCCGAAAACATGTATGAACAGAGAAGATGAGAATGTGAGGAAGATAGAAGTGGCGATGTATGAGAACAACATTTGTGAGGAGATTGAATTAGGGATTCGCAAGAAGTTTCACAGGAGAATCTTTAGTAAATTTGCAAAGGCAATCAATGAATACCAATTGCTAGAGGAAGGGGACAAGGTTGCGGTATGTATCTCTGGCGGTAAGGATTCTATGTTGATGGCGAAATTATTTCAGGAGTTGAAACGTCATAACAAGTTCCAGTTTGAGTTGGTGTTTTTGGTGATGGATCCTGGTTATCAGGAGTGTAATCGTAAGCTGATTGAAACCAACGCAAAGGAGATGAATATACCGATTACAGTGTTTGAATCCAATATATTTGATACGGTTTATGATATTCCGAAGTCCCCGTGTTATTTGTGTGCAAGGATGAGAAGAGGATATTTATACAGTAGGGCAAAGGAGCATGGATGTAACAAGATTGCACTCGGGCACCATTACGATGATGTGATTGAGACAATTTTAATGGGCATGATGTATGGGGCACAAGTACAGACGATGATGCCAAAGCTTCATAGCACCAATTTTGATGGAATGGAATTGATACGTCCACTTTACCTCGTGAGAGAAGAGGATATCATTAATTGGAGAGACTATCATAATCTGGAGTTTCTGCAATGCGCATGTAAATTTACAGAAAATACTAGTGTGCTCCGTGAAGATGGTAGCAGTGACTCAAAACGACAAGAAATCAAACAGTTAATCAAGACATTGAAGCAAGTGAATCCTTCGATTGAAGGAAATATATTCAAAAGTATAGAAAATGTGAATCTGAGTACGATTATTGCGTATAAAAAAGATGGAATAAAACATCATTTTTTAGACGAATACTAGAGTTAAATAAAACTTAAATAATATTTAATTGACTCACATAAAATATGTGTTATATAATTGGAAACAAGTTTGATATAGTATGGAAATTAAATATAGTCTCGAATTATAAAGTTTGGCAGCATAAAATTTTTAGTTTGAGGGAGAGAGAGGAAAGTTACATGAAGTTGATATCTTTTGCAATACCTAGTTACAACTCACAAGATTACATGGCCAATGCAATTGAGAGTGTGTTAAAGGGTGGAGACGAGATAGAGATTATTATTGTGAATGATGGATCGAAGGATGATACATCGAAGATAGCCCATGAATATGCGCAAGAATACCCAGACATCATAAGGGTGGTAGATCAGGAGAATGGTGGACATGGGTCGGCAGTTAACACGGGATTGGCAAATGCCACTGCGAAATATTTTAAAGTAGTGGACAGTGATGATTGGGTGAATGAAGAGGCTCTGAATGTGATTCTCGATACCATTCGTAAATTCGAAAGCGAAAATCAAGAGCTAGACATGATACTTGCAAATTATGTATACGAAAAGGTTGGAGCAAAGAAGAAAAAGGTAATTCGTTACACCAATTTTTTGCCAGAGAATAAAGTGTTTGGGTGGAAAGATTTAGGACTGTTTATGCCAGGGCAATATATTTTGATGCATTCGGTAATCTACCGAACAGAACTTCTGAAACTATGTCAGCTGAAGTTGCCGAAGCACACATTCTATGTGGATAATATTTTTGTATATTACCCCTTGCCATATGTAAGAAAGATGTATTATATCAATACAGATTTTTATCGTTATTACATCGGGAGAGATGATCAATCCATCAATGAGAAAAATATGATTGCTAGGGTAGACCAGCAAGTATTTGTTACAAAATCAATGATAGACATGTATGAATTAAAAAGTGTGGATCCTGCGAAACTCAGAAGATATATGAGGAGTTATCTAGCGATTATGATGACAGTTTCCTCTATCATATTGATACGATCAAAGTCAGAGGAAAACTTAGAAAAGAAAAGAGAGTTGTGGACATATTTGAGGAAAAAGGATATGAGAACTTTCCTTTATATACGTCATAGTGTAATGGGTGAGTCTATGAATTTGCCAGGAGATGCAGGTAGAAAGATATCAGTATTGGGGTATACACTGATGAGGAGGATTTTCGGGTTTAATTGATTCATTGGGGACGTAGTTTTTTGAAGAAAAACTACGTCCCCAATGAGAAAATCCCTGTCCCTATTTGAATGGAGGTTGGATATGAAGTTTACAAAAATGGAAGGCATAGGGAATGATTATGTCTATGTGAATGGATTTTCGGAAGTGATCGAGAATCCAGCAGAAGTATCGATTAAAATTAGTGATCGACATTTTGGAATCGGGTCAGATGGATTGATTTTGATTAATCCATCGAGGGTGGCAGATTGCGAGATGGAGATGTATAATGCGGATGGTTCTCGTTCTGAGATGTGTGGGAATGGAATTCGCTGCGTTGGGAAATACGTATATGATTATGGGGTTGTAAAGAAGACGAAATTATCTGTGGAGACATTGGCTGGTGTGAAATACTTGGAATTGTTTGTGGAGAAGGATGAAGTATACGCAGTCAAGGTGGATATGGGAAGTCCGATTTTAGAGCCTAAGAAAATCCCTGTTTTGGCAGATGGAGAGAGTTGTGTTGATGAGAAGATTCTTGTGGGGGGACGGGAATATCATATGACTTGTGTGTCTATGGGGAACCCACATGCGGTTGTATTTATGGATGAGGTTCAGGATTTGGACTTGGAGAAATTAGGTCCAATATTTGAGAATCACGATCGATTTCCAAATCGCATTAATACAGAGTTTGTTAAAGTGATTGATAGAAATACGGTAGAGATGAGAGTTTGGGAACGAGGAAGTGGCGAGACGCTTGCTTGTGGAACGGGGGCGTGTGCCGTTGTGGTTTCTACGGTTTTGAATGGTCTAACGGAGGATAAGGTGACAGTAAAATTATTGGGCGGAGACCTAGAAATCGAATGGAAGCGAGAGGACAATCGGGTGTATATGACTGGTCCAGCAAAAAGTGTATTTGACGGAGAGATTAAATTGTATTAAAATGATACCCGGGGACAAAAGGTCATGATTTCATGCTTGCATGGAAAATCATGACTTGGGGTCGCGAAAAAAACATGAAGAAGTAGTCCGAATAGGGCAGATTCTCAGGCTTGATATGAGCGTGAGAATTTGTAGGTATCATTACATCAATGAAAAAGGAGAGGGAAATGTTTAAAATTAATGAAGATTATTTAAAACTACCAGGAAGTTATTTATTTTCGAATATTGCGAAAAAAGTGAGTGCCTTTACAGAGGCTAATCCTGAGAAGTCGATTATTCGTCTTGGAATCGGTGATGTAACTCAACCGATTGCACCAGCAATCATCGAATCTCTACATAGTGCTGTGGATGAGATGGGAAATGCATCTACATTCAAAGGATATGCACCAGATTTAGGATATGAATTTCTAAGAAGTGCGATAGCGAAGAATGACTATGCAGATCGTGGATGTGATATCGCCGCAGATGAGATTTTTGTTTCGGATGGAGCGAAGTGTGACTCTGGAAATATCCAGGAAATTTTTGCAAAAGACAATAAGATTGCAGTTTGTGATCCAGTATATCCAGTTTATGTGGATACTAATGTAATGGCAGGTCGTACAGGTGTATATGACACAGCGAACGAGACTTGGAATAATGTCATCTACATGCCTTGTACAACAGAGAATAACTTTGCACCAGAAATACCAACAGAAACACCGGATTTAATCTATTTGTGTTTCCCAAATAACCCAACAGGATCAACTGTTTCAAAAGATGAGTTGCAAAAATGGGTAGACTATGCGAACAAAGTAGGGGCAGTTATTATCTACGATGCAGCATATGAAGCATATATTTCACAAGAAAATGTTCCACATTCCATCTACGAGTGCCAGGGAGCAAGAACTTGTGCAATCGAACTTCGCAGTTTCTCTAAGAATGCAGGATTTACAGGGATTCGTCTAGGTTTTACTGTGATTCCAAAGGACTTGAAGTGTGGAGAAGTGTCACTTCATTCATTGTGGGCACGTAGACATGGAACAAAATACAACGGTGCTCCATACATCGTGCAACGTGCGGGAGAAGCTGTATACTCGGATGCTGGTAAGGCGCAGTTGAAGCAACAAGTAGCATACTACATGAACAATGCAACCACCATCTATAATGGGTTGAAAGACATGGGATATAGCGTGTCGGGTGGAGTGGATGCACCATATATCTGGTTACAAACACCGCAAGGAATGACTTCGTGGGATTTCTTCGATACCTTATTGAATCAAGCGGGCGTAGTGGGAACTCCTGGTTCTGGATTTGGTCCAAGTGGTGAAGGATACTTCCGACTTACAGCATTTGGTACATACGAGAATACAGTAGAGGCATTAAAACGAATCAAAGAGATGTAAGAGATGTAAATAAAAACATATGGTCCCAAGTATGTAGACTGAAAAGTTTATATGCTTGGGATTTTTGTGTAATGCAGAAACCTCATTTTTATTGCATTTTTGTATTATTTGTATTATAATTAATAATACAAAGGAGGTCTATTGTTATGATTCTAAAGTTAGATATGAAGAGTGATACTCCGATTTATGTACAATTGAGAAATCAGATTGTACTCAATATAGGAGAGGGTAATTGTAGAATTGGGGAGAATCTACCAACGGTGAGACAACTTGCTGGTGATATCGGAGTCAATCCCATGACTGTAAGCAAGGCGTATGGAATATTGAAGCAGGAAGGGTTTATCGAGACAGATCGTAGAAATGGTGCAACAATCATGATTTCAAGTGAAGGATTACATGAGAAACATTTTGAGGAGAAGATGGAAGATGACTTGAAACTCCTACTGACAGAGGCGAAGTTAAAGGGGTATTCCAATGAGGAATTGTATGGATTATGTAAGAATATGATAACGAACTTGCAAATTAAACAAGTCGATTTTTTGGCACAATCTTAGGGGGTGGCAGATATGTTGTTTTGGATTTTTCTTGTGACAAATGTATTTACACTGCTGTTAATCCACATTACCATGAAGGAAAATATGACAGCTGGGGCGAATGAAATTCTGGCTGTGAAGATACCGAGGGCACACTGGAATGATAGTAGGGTTAAGGAGATTGTGGAGCAATATGAGAAGAGTAGGAAGAAGCGTTTTTGGATCTTTTTCTTCTTGCAAGTGGTAGGATATCCCATTCGGGGATATATGTCTCTCACTATGCTTTGGTTTTGGATTTATCTATTTGGGTTGATTTATGTATATACGATGGGGTTAAATCATTCTTCCAATCAACTCAAGGCATTGAAGAAATCAGAAGGATGGGGAGGAAAGGTAGATGCGGTAGTCCGTATTGATACAGAAGTGAGCAGGAAGAAGAATACATTTCTAGTGAAATGGCAATATTTTCTCATACCATTGGGGTTGATGATTCCAACTGTCTTCTATGTAGGACCAGAATCCCTATGGACAGAATTGGGAGCGAGTGCATTTGTCATGGGAACTACATACTTATGTGGAGTGTTTTTCTATATCATGTACCGCAGACTACCGACGAAGGTATATAGTGAGGATACAGAGATTAATCTTGCAGCCAATCGAGTTTGTCATCATGAATGGAGCAAAATAGGATTGTTGTTTTCGTGGAGTGCGATTGTGTATATCCCTGTTTTATTTGCACCTACGAATGAACTATATTATACCAACGAAATTCATCTGACGATGCAGATGAGCTTGTTGCTTCTAGTGACGCTTTTGGTTCCAGTGTTTATCGTCGTAATATTTGTACGTACAAACAAGAAAATAAAAGAAGAGCAAGAGAAAATCTTAAATCCAATTGAAGATAGCTTAGAGGTGGACGATGATGAATATTGGAATATGTTCATGTATAGTAATCCTCATGATAAGCGATTGTGGGTTCCCCGCAAAGTAGGGGTTGGATTTACCATTAATATGGGGCATACTGCTGGGAAAGTTGTTATGGCTGGAATCGCTGTAATGACAATAGCTACTATTATTTGGAGTACAGTTATTATGATTGCGGTTGATTTTTATGTTCCAACAATGAGGGTAGAAGTGGGTGTCTCTAGCGATGGAAACATCAACGATAAAATTGTTATTGCTGGAATTGACGATACACTACACATAGACATAGAAGATGTGAGTAGTGTTCAGATGATAACTGAGCTACCATCTACTTATCGAATCAATGGAAGTTCAACAGAGCGGGTGAAGGCAGGAGAATTTCGTGTTTCGGGATATGGGATGGCAACGTTAGAAATTATGGTTGAGGTTCCAATCTACATCCAATTAGAATTAGAAGATGAAACTTATATATTCTTCAATGGTCAGACTGAGGAAATCACGGAGGAATACTATCAAGAAATAAAGTCGTTGTTATGATAAGCTGAAGAAATAAATATAATGGGAATGAGCGATAGCAGAGTGGATTTGCTATCGCTCATCTTTGTAAGGTGATTCGGAAAATGGGATAAACTCGGTTGGTATTTCTTGAATTCGCTTTTCCATCCAAGTTACATCAATCCAGCGATCAAACTTGTACCCGGTTTTATGGAAGACCCCATTGATAGTAAAGCCCATATTGGAGTGCATTTTGATACTCCCCTCATTTTCGCTGGTAATACATCCATACACATTGCAGATTCCTTGCAATTTCAATAATTTTATTAGTTTCTTGTAGAGAAGGACACCGATTTTTCTTCCTTGATACCCTTGTCTTAGATAGACCGCAAGACAGGCGTTGAATCGATAGGCTGCTCGTGGATTGTGAGCAGAGGCATAGCAGTAACCGATGATTTGCTCTCCTTCTACACATACGAGATAGGGATAGTTCTTCAACGTTTCAGTCATGCGTCGTGCCATTTCCGCGCATGAGGGAGGAACAGTCTCAAAGGTTGCAGAGGTTTCTTCTACATAGTATTGATAGATGTCTTGAATTTGTTTTGCGTCAGAGGTGGTTGCGAGTCTAATATACATGAGATATTCTCACTTTCTTGTTTGATTTTTTTCATGAATTAATTGTACAACAAATATTAGAAAATAAAAAGAAAAAAAGAAAATGATAATGGAGGAAATATAGTGCAATTTCCATAAAAATCTGTTATTATAATTCTATATATGTTGAGGATAGGAGGGCAGTGATGAGCGCTAACTATAGAAATTTCAAACTTGGTGACTTGCTAGTAATTAGTGAGATGATAACAGAAGAACAATTAGAAGATGCTCTGGACTTGCAGAGGAGAACGAATAAAAAGGTAGGGGACTATCTGGTTGAAATGGGGTTTGTCACGGATGATGATATTGCAAATGCCTTAGAAGTCCAACTTGGAATACCTAGAATACAGTTACGAGGAGTGGCGATTTCGCAAGATATCATTTCCCTTGTAAGTGGATCTGTATTAAGAAAACACAATGTGTTACCACTTGAATATAGTGATGGAAACTCCAATGTTCTAGTTCTTGCAATGTCTAATCCATTGGACATGGTAGCGCAAGATGATATTTCGATTATTACCAACTGCCTTGTAGAGCCACGTATTGCAACGGTGAGTGAAATCAATGCGATACTCGATAAATATTTTGGCTCGGGAGAAGCTCAAACTGCAGCAGAGCAATATACAAAAGAGCGAGAAGTATATGTACAGCAGCTAGAAGCGGCAGAAGCGGCACAACAAGCGGAAGTAGAGAATGCTCCAATTGTACAGTTGGTACGATCTATTGTAGAACAAGCTGTCAGGCAAAGAGCAAGTGATATTCATTTTGACGCACTAGAGAAGCAAATTCGAATTCGATATCGAATCGATGGATCATTAACAGAAAAAATGTTATATGATATCAACTTGCTTCCAGCTATGGTAACACGTATTAAAATCATGGCAGGCATGGATATATCAGAAAAGAGAAAGCCTCTAGATGGAAGGCTTTCCCTTATCGTTGACCGTGCTGATTATGATGTGCGTGTGTCGATACTTCCATCTACCTTTGGGGAAAAGATTGTTATGCGTATCGCTTCTTCTACTGGTTTTAATGTGTCTAAGGCTGAATTGGGTATGGCTGAGGCAGAGTTCCAGAAATTTGAACATATCCTAAAGACGCCAAACGGGATTATCTTGATTACAGGACCGACGGGGAGTGGTAAATCCACTACATTATATACTTCGTTAATGGAGCTGAATACAGAAGAAGTAAATATCATTACGGTAGAAGACCCAGTGGAGGCGAATCTGCCGGAAGTCAATCAAGTACAGGTGAATGTGAAAGCTGATTTGACTTTTGCGACGGCGCTTCGTTCGATATTGCGACAAGACCCTGATATTATTATGATCGGGGAGATTCGTGATTACGAAACAGCATCGATTGCGGTTCAAGCATCGATTACAGGACATCTTGTGATCAGTACATTGCATACAAATAGTTCGGCAGCAACCGTAAGTCGTCTGCTCGATATGGGGGTAGAACCATATCTCTTGGCAGATTCTCTTACAGGGATTATTGCGCAGCGATTGGTTCGTAAATTATGCAAGAGTTGCAATACAGAAAAAGTAGCAACAGACGAGGAAAAAGAATTACTAGGGGTGCCAAAGGGCGAGGAATTGATCATCTATGAGGCAGCAGGGTGTCCATTGTGTGGAGATGTAGGGTTCTATGGTCGAATCGGGGTATATGAAATCATGGATGTTTCTCCAGAATTGAAGGCAATTATTGTGTCCAGAGGAACTACGGAAGAAATCAAGAAGACAGCGATTGACCAAGGCATGAATACGCTTAGAATGGTGGCAGCAAAATTAGTAGTAGATGGTGTGACTACCATCGAAGAAATGATGAAGGTTTCATTTGAAGAATAGTGTGAGAAGGGGAAAGATGCATGAATAAGTTCACGGAATTATTAAAGCTGGCAGCAGAAAAAGGCGCTTCGGATCTACATTTGAGCGCGGGAGTGCCTCCGACAGGGCGTGTGAAAGGGAAGTTAGTATCCTTGGCGAGCGAAAAATTAATGCCAAAAGACATTGAGGAAATTATGGGAGAAATTATGACCCCAGATCAGATGCTTCATTACAAAAAAGAAGGGGAGATTGATTTCGCATATTCAGCAACCTCAATTGGGAGATTTCGTGTCAATGCCTTTACACAAAGAGGATCTTTTGCGGTTTCAGCACGTGTGCTGAATGCAAAAATACCATTGCCAGAGGAGTTGAACATTCCACAGGCAGTGGTTGATATGTGTGATAAAAAACGAGGGCTGGTTCTCGTTACTGGAGCAACAGGAAGTGGAAAGTCCACTACGTTGGCGAGCCTAATCAATGAAATCAATGAAAAATATCCCCATCATGTGTTAACGTTAGAAGACCCGATTGAGTACCTGCATCAACACAAACAGGCAATTGTCAATCAAAGAGAAGTGGGAAGTGATACACAGAGTTTCCCCAATGCACTAAGAGCAGCACTACGACAAGATCCAGATGTGATTTTAGTAGGAGAAATGCGTGACTTAGAGACTATATCCATTGCAGTAACAGCGGCGGAAACGGGTCATCTTGTATTTTCTACCTTGCACACAGTAGGTGCAGCGAACACCATCGATCGTATCATCGATGTGTTTCCGCCTCATCAGCAGCAACAGATTCGAACACAGCTTGCCGATGTGTTGGAATGTGTGGTGTCACAACAATTGATTCCATCTGCGGATGGAAAAGGACGTGTAGCAGCATTTGAAGTAATGTTAACGAATAGTGCAGTGAGAAACAATATTCGTGAGGGAAAAACATTCCAAATTCCATCGGTGATGTTGATGAATGGAAAAATCGGAATGAAGCAAATGGATGATGCAATCCTAGAATTGTATCAAAGAAATAAAATCACTTATGATGCAGCGCTTCAATATGCACAGGACAAAGTAGCACTGAGTAAGAGGTTGTATTAACGAATGATTACAGAGGGGGAGGTGAGGAATTGGCGGTTTATTCTTATGTTGCCATTGATAAGTCAGGCAAAGAGTCCAAAGGGACGGTAAATGCAAGCGCAAAAGAACAAGTAGTAAATGTGATAAAAGCAGAGGGGAAAATCCCGCTTACGATTAAAGAAGTAGGGGGGCTTAACCGAAGCATTGAATTTAGTGCATTAAAAAAGAAACCAAAACCAAGAGATATGGCGATTTTTTGTAGGCAGTTTGTTAGTATTTCTTCGGCAGGTGTTTCTGTCACTGCAGCATTAGAAATGCTGACAGAGCAGATAGAGAACAAAATTCTCTCAGATGCAGTTAACGAGTGCCGAATTGATATTCAGTCGGGGACTTCATTTTCAGAGGCTATGAGACAACACCCAAGTGTGTTTCCAGATATATTTATCACAATGGTAGAAGCGGGGGAAGCGACGGGTAGTTTAGAAGTTTCTTTCGGTAGAATGGCAGACCAATTTGAAAAGGATGCAAAATTGCAAGGATTGATTCGAAAAACATCGGTATATCCGATTGTGATTCTCTTAATTGCCCTTGTAGTAATCATGGTGTTATTGGGCTATGTTATCCCTCAATTTGAATCTATGTTGACGGATATGGGAATGGAACTTCCTTGGATTACTTTAGCGGTAATTGCAGCAAGTAATTTTGTACAACAGTATTGGATTTTCATATTATTGACGCTAGGAGGAATTGTTTACTTTCTACGTACTTGGTCAAAAACAGAAAGTGGGCGAAGAGTGTTTGGGCGCATTCAATTAAGGTTACCCCTCTTTGGAAAATTAGCAATCAAGACTTCATCAGCACGAATGAGTCGAACCTTGAGTACGCTGATTGCGGCAGGGATTCCACTCATTGACTGTATCGAGATTGTGGCCAATACCATGACAAACATACATTATAAAGATGCATTGATGAAGGCGAAGGAAGAGGTGTCTATGGGAACACCAATATCAGAGAGTTTATCAAAATCAGGCATGTTCCCTCCGCTTGTTTGTCATATGACAAAAATCGGAGAGGAAGTAGGTGACTTAGAGGGGATGCTCAACAAGCAAGCCGATTACTTCGATGAAGAGGTAGAGATTTCCACAGGCTCACTGATGTCAGCTATAGAACCATTGATTATTGTATTTTTGGCCTTAATTGTAGGTGTTATTGTAATGGCAGTGATGCTACCGATGGCAGAGATGTATACGGGATTAGAAGGAATGTAGTGGGAAAGAGATGGTTATTAAAATTAGGATGTCTTGACAATAGGGATGGTCGAGGCATGAGATCAGACATAAGATAGCTCTCGCTTTACATAAGATGAGAGAGGGTGTCAGAATTGGCACTAAAAAAATGAAAAGGAGATTAAGAAGATGAAAAAATTAGAAAAAATGAAGAAAAGAGTCAAAAACAACAAAGGTTTTACTCTAGTTGAGTTGATTATCGTTGTTGCGATAATCGCAATCTTGGCAGCAGTATTTGCACCGATGTACACAGGGTATCTTGAGGATGCAAGAAAAACAAATGACATTAGAATGGGAGAATCCCTGATGCAGGCAGCGTCGACAGTTATTGTCGATCCAGATCTTGGAACGTCAGAAGCGAGTTATACGGTGAGAATTGATTTTACAAGTGGAACAGCAGCAGGCGAATTTGTAACAGGTGCAGCGACAGCAGATGCGAATTCATTTCAGGGCATTTTAAATTCGATTATGACTCTATCTGAGCTAAAAGTAGAGTCCGCAGATGCAAAAGGTGTGTTGGAGTTTACAATCGATTCACAGACAGGGAAAATTACATTTACAACAGGTACTTCTACAGGTTGGAAGACTTTATTAGGCGAAGTAGAGGCTTCTTCTGATAGTACTACGGATTAAATGATCCGAAAACAAATTACATAGGTCTATCCCTAGACCTATAACATTCTCGCCGTATTTCCCTGATTCTTGAAAAGAAACAATGATTCTTTCAGGTTAGCAGGGGAATAGAGAGCGAGTGTTATCTTATGTCTGATACAAAATAGTTTAAATATCCCTAAAAGGAAATAGTGTGAAGGGGTGGTTATTAAGATGGATTTCATTCAGATGACATTAATCATGATGACTGTAATACTAGGAATTATGGTTGGTAGTTTTTGTAATGTATGTATTCTTCGCCTCCCTTTGGGGGAAGGTGTGGTGATGGGACATTCCCATTGCATGAATTGTAAGAAAGAGTTAAAGTGGTGGGAATTGATTCCCATCTTTAGTTGGTTGTGTTTAAGAGGTCGATGTTCTAATTGTCAACATCCGATTTCCATACAGTATCTGTTGATTGAATTATGTAATGGAGTACTGTGGGGAGTGGTTTGTTCGGTATATGGATACAGCATAGATGCAGTGTTAGGGTGTTTCTTGTTGTCGACCTTATTAATTATATCGGTGATTGATGCGAGAACGAAAGAAATTCCGTTACAGACTACGATATTTATATTTTTTCTAGGTTTGACGAGATTTATGATAAATATAGGTGATTGGAAGAATCATCTATTCGGATTTATTGGAGTTGCGGGTGTGTTATTGATTTTCTTTTTCCTATCAGGTGGAAGCGCCATCGGAGGTGGAGATGTGAAGTTGATGGCAGGAAGTGGGTTGTTCCTAGGACTTTATCCGACGATATTTGCCTTCTTTCTTGGATGTATTGTTGCATCCATAATCCACATCATTCGAATGAGATTCTATGGAGCAAGTAGAGAATTAGCATTAGGTCCATATTTGGCAATTGGAATTACAGTTTCATTCTTATGGGGGACACCTGTGATAGAGTGGTACACGAGTCGATTAGGACTCTAAGGGGAGATATGAAAAATATTTGAAATAAGAGAGGGGTAGGAGGAATTATGGCTAAGAAAGTACTAAGTATAGAAATTGGTGATCAGCTAGTAAAAGTTTGTGTAATAACGAAGCGATTAAAGGGAGTGCATGCAACCAATTCTTTTCACTTTGACACGCCAACGATGTCGGTTATGGATGGAGAGATTATTCAGCCAGAGGCGATTGCACAAGAATTAGAAAAGGAAATGAAATCTCATGGGGTGTTGGATGTTAAAAATACAATTTTTACATTGTCCACATCTAAAGTGGTCAGTCGTCAAGTTGTGTTTCCTCTTGTGAAGAAAAATAAATTGAAGGCAATGGTATTAGCGAATGCCTCGGAGTATTTTCCAGTAGATTTGTCGGGATACCAGGTGGCATATACCTTATTAGAGACTAAAAAGGGAGAAAGTCCAGGGCATAGAGTGTTGATTACAGCTGTTCCAATCCCTATATTGAACAGTTATCAGAAGATGATAGAGGAGACAGGTCTTGAGTTAGAGGCGTTTGACTATAGTGCCAATTGTCAATATCAAACCTTCAAAGGTTTACAGACACAGGGAGTGACTATGTATGTTTCACTCGAACTGAAACAGACTTTGGCAACCTTTATGAGAGATGGAAAACTATTACTTCAGAGAGCTTTTCCTTTCGGGGGAGAAGGAGTAATCTCCTCTGCAATGCTTGCATCTAGAGTGGAAGAATTGGCATTTGGAGATGTACTAGAAAAATGCAAAAACCAGGAATGGTTGGACAGTAAGGTTGAGGAAGATGAGAAACAAGATATTTACTCTAGACTTGCAAATGGTATTGTAAGAAGTGCAGAGTTCTTTAAAATGACATATTCCGAAGATGAGATTTCAAAGATTGTGTTACTTGGAACCTGTGCGGAGCTTGCAGGTTTAGACAAGGAAATTGCAGATGCAATGGAAGAAGAGGTATTGCTATTACCTGAGATGCAGGGAATCGACAAAGTGGTGTCTGGAGCAGATTCGATATTATATGTGAACTGTTTAGGAAGTTACATCGAACCCCTTGAGTTGACACCTGCAAAATTCATTGAGATACAAAAGAAGAAGGGCAGTGAAGGATCGTTACGCTTGCCAATTGTCTTTGCAGGAGTGTGTTTGCTAGCGGGAGTAGGGGTTGTTGCAGGGACAACGCTGGATTACTTCACAGCACAAAATGAGTTAGAGATAGCGAAGGAGAGAATCGAAAGTTTATCCAGTGTAATGACTGAATATGACCTATATGTGGAATATGAGGAAATTAAATATAATTTACAATTGCTAGAGGAACAGGGTATTAGTAATAATGCTAATCTGAGGGAATTTTTAGAGGAATTAGAGGATAAGATGCCATCAAGCATTTTACTACTGTCAGCTTCTTGTGACAATTTTGGAGTGTCCATGAATGTGGAAGTACCAGATATGGAGAGTGCGGCAGTCGTGATTTCTCAACTGGATTCTTTTGAGTCCATAGACAAGATTAGTGTTAGTGGCATCACAGAAGGGGCGAACGTGGCAGGAGTTCCAATCGCATCATTTAGTATTAGTTGCGAATATGTATTACCAGAGCAGATTGAAGCCCCTCCTACATCTAGTACACAACAAGATGTGGTGGAAGAGCAAACAACAGAAGAAGTAGAACCATAAGGGGGAGTCACAGATGAAAATATCGAAAAATGAGGCAAGACTATTAATTGTGCTAGGTGGGATCCTGTTATTTGTCGTGATGTATTTTGTTGTAAACAACAGGGTAATTGAGAGTACAGAGGAGGTAGAAGCAGAACTTGCTGTAATTCAACCTGAGTTGACACAGTTAGAGGCGCTATATGCTGACCGGGCAACATATCTGAGTGAGATTGAGAGTGATAAGCTATATGCAGCGGAACAACTTGAGCAATATCCTGCTGGTATTCGCCCGCAAGACATCATTGTGTGGACTTTGGACCTAGAAGAGCAGGTTGATTTTGACATCGACACATTGACATTTGGAGAAGAGCAGTTAGTGGTAGAGTTTCCGGGATATGTATCGGTAGATGGAGAGGAAGTGCGTACAGATTTGTCTGCATATAAGACTACTTCCAATGTAACTGGGCAGTTATCCTACGAACAACTTAAATCTAGTATAGACTATATCTATGCCACAGAGGAAAAAACAGCATTGGACAGTGTGTCGATTTCTTACGATGCAGAAACATCAAAACTGGCTGGAAATTTCGTGATTAGCAAGTTTTTTATTACATATCCAGAAGCACAGTATCAAGAGAGTCAAATGCCATTGGTTCCAATTGGAACAGATGAACTATTCGGAAGTACGGTTGCAGGACGCGTTGGATATGAAGAACCTCTAGTTGATGGAGAACAGGCAGAAGGGCAATCAGAAGAGCAGTCAACAGAAGATTCCACATCAGGCTTACCGGAAGAGCAGACGCCGGAGGAACCAGTCGAATAAATAGAAGTAATATCGAGTGAAAGGTGAGAGTGATAGTGAAACAGTTAAGAAACAATCACAAAGGCTTTACATTAGTAGAATTGATAATAGGGGTAGCAATTTTAGCGATTATTGCAACACCCCTACTTTCTATGTTCTCATCTTCTGCAAATACTTTAGCAAAAAGCACCATGATGGGTGAAGCGACACAGGTGGGGGAGAATGTAGCAGAGCAATTGGAGGTTATGGATTTGTCTGCTGTGCTGCCGACTGATAGTGGAGGAGTGCCAAGCATTTCTAATACAGCAGAGGAAAGTGGGGGAACTTCGGAGGCTTCATTTTACAAGCTAGAAGGTGATGGGAGTTACACCGCATTAGGTGTGAGTGAGGAGAGAATGCAGCCCGACTATTCTTATCATGTAGGATTTCCAGGTGTGCAGATGCAATACGGACAGTACGATATCATGGTGGATTTTGAACTTGGAACTCCCGCAGATTCGGTATCAGGAGATGTAGGAAGTGGATATGGGAATCTGAATCAAACATCGATTCCTCAATATACACCCATGGATTACGTGTTCAATCAGAATAATTCTCTAGAAGACCCCGACGAAAGTGCATTCCAGAAATTTATCCAAGATAATAGATTAGATTCTGCCTTATCAATGGATAGTCAAGGTATCACAGGAGAGAGAAAAATCACGATTGAAATATTAGAAGTAGACCATCAAGTGCAATTTTTTCTAGAGATGAATTATACCTTTTCCTATACGCAATCAGGAAGCCCAACTATAGAAGGTGAAATAGCAACAGGCAAGAGTGAGATAACACCACAGGGTGGAGTAGAAGTAGAAGAAGGGGAAGAATATCCAGCTTTTTATGTGTTGTTTAATCCGTGGTATTATGGAGAGGGAGATGAAGTAGAGATTATCAATGCCAATAATTGTCCTGTCACCATCGTATTAGCAAAGCAGAAAACAATTCAATCTAGCGAAGAGAGAGAAATGTCATATGAGGCACAAGTTTTATTGACTCAATCTAGAACAGAGGCGATTCCACCGGTAATAGTCGCAGAAGAGGGTGCGCAGGTTTTATCAAACGTGGGAATCAATTTAGAGACAGGGCAACCCAATAACCATGCGAATTTTAGGATTCAAACAGGGTCTATCTTTGTACTGACTAGGGATTTTGAAGAGGGCAATGATTTGGTCGTTCAAGAAGAGGGGGAACGGATCTTTCAGACTACCATCAAAGTGTTTGAACGGGTCGGGGATGCTCCTGATTATAATCAGACACCATTGTATGAATTTACAACGACAAATCTACAATGACAAGGATACCACAAAGTGAGTAGCAATCCGCAGGTATCTATATACATAATATATAAAAAGAAAGGAGGCAAAGTACATTGAGTTGGATAGTGAGAGCCAAACAATTTAAAAAAAATAACAAAGGTTCTAGTATTGTTACAGTTTTGGTAGCGATGATGTTTATTACCATCCTTGGTGTTACCTTGCTTTCTATGACGTATACAGGATTTTTAATCAAAGCGACTGAAAGAAAAGGCGAAACGAATTTTTATAGTGCAACAGAGGTATTAGATCAAATACAGGCAGGATTTCAAGAAGTAGCAGCAGAAGCGATTCGAGTAGCGTATCAAGATGTATTAACAAATTACAATGCCTATCATGCTGAGTTTGCAGAGGGGGAGAATATCGATGATAAGTTTCACGAGCTTGTTCAAGAACAGCTAAAAGAGGTGGAAGTAGGTGGAGAACGTCTGTTTTTAGTGGCTGGAGGCAGTGTGTCTGAACAATATAATCCACAAGCAATTGAAAATATGTTGAAGAAGGCAGATCTTGAAAGTACTTGGACTGTGAATGAGGCAAAGAATACGATTTCATCCATCCAAGGAAGTGATGGAATTAAAATAGAAATCCTTTTAGGGGAAGGAGACCCAAGACAAACAAAGGTGAATTTTCATGCAACAAAAGTGGTTTTCGAGGGGTTTGAAGTTTCTTATACGGGAGAGGATGGTTATAACACCCTCTTATCGGCAGATATTGCGATTGATATTCCGAGCTTTCAATTGGCAAGTGGTAGCGGGTTTGATGCTACGGCGATTACGGAATATGCGATGGTTGCGGAAGAAACATTACATAATGCTACAATCGGTGACCATTATGTCAGTGGTAGTATCTATGCGGAGACCATTGATTTAACAGGAGTAACGACGATAGATAACCATTTCTCAAATGGAATGGTGATCACGAATGGAGAGGTTCTTCTATCAGGGGTTAAAGAAACAGTATTTGCTGATTCTACAACGCTTTGGGTGAATAACATTGATGTGGGATTCGGTGCGACCTTATCCCTTGATGGAGTTGTCTATGCCCAAAATGACTTGAATTTGAATGGGCAAAACTCGGAAGTGAATGTGAACCATGAATATTATGGATTTGGCTATAGTAACAATGAGGTCACAAATACAGAGATATTACACGGCGATGAAGATACAAGTAGTGCAATCCTAGTCAATGCGTCGGGCACTAGATTAAACTTTGAAGAGGTGGATGAATTGATGCTTGCCGGACATGGATTTATTGGGAGTGAATCTTCGGTTATGATGGGGGAATCCATTTCGACGAAGACAAATCAGAGAAGCTATCTAGCACCAGTGGATGCAATCAGCAATGTCATTGATGGGAGAGGAGTGATCATTCTTGATTTGACCAATCCTTATGTAGGAGATCCGATTGCAACTTACGAGTGGGATAAAGATGTTGTCCTTCTGACCGTCGATGGCATAGAGAAAACAATGGAATCTTATGGAGCAGATGTGGTAACGAATTCAGTGAATTTAACATCTGGACAGACCGTTACTTACTTTTACTTAAGATTTGATACCGTAGAGCATGCAAATGAATATTTTAGAGATTATTTCTCAGAAAAGCCAGAGGAAATCGCGGAATACTTGTCGATATACACGGAATTATCTCTGCTTCCAGAGAATGCGATTACGAGTGGGCACTTTATGGAACAAGACGGGAGTACCTATAGTTTAGGGACATCTGAGGAACCGATAGACCTTGATTTTGTAAAATCCATAGAGACAGCATATCAAGCATTGGGCCAGAATTTATCTTTGGATTATCAATCAGAGGCACCAGATCTGACTCCGTTTTATAGTGTGATTCATGGAAAGAATATCAACGCATTGATGGGGGACGAGGTTGCAAGTGAATATGGAGAAGATGCTATGCCAGAAACGATTGAAGGCGCAGTTTCAAGTAGTAAAGCATCAACTACGTGGAAAATATGGGAATTTGTTGATAGCGCTGGAGCGGTGAGAGGATTACTGGTTTATGGCTCGTCGGGAGCATTCTCTTTAGCAGAAATTTCTACATTATATAGATGGGATTATAGTGAAGTAAATGCGATCATAGCAGTTGGTGGTATTTCGGTTGAAATAGATCGGGACTATGAGGGAATTGTGTTATCGGCAAATGATATTACAATGAATGCGATGAATATCAGTTCCAATCAAGGTGCGGTATTAGAGGCATTTGATGCAACTTTGACTAGTGGAGATACGGTGGTTGAATTTCGTCAATTTCTAGAAGACGCGGATAGACAGCAAGAGCAGGTGTCTGGGTCTGAATCATGGGAGATGACAGATTTAGTATCCTATGTCAACTGGAAAGAACAGTAGGAGGAAGCCAATTGAAGTTGAATAACAGAGGATTTACCTTGGTAGAGTTAATCGTAGTCATTGCGATTCTTGCGATTGTAGCCGTGGTAGCAACAAGCTTTCTCACACTTGTATATTCGAGCAGAGCAAACGAGGCAAGTGATGTGTTTTTTTCTCTCATGGCAGAGGGAAAAGTTGCTACGGTAAGTGGAAGAGGGGAGCCGAGTATCACCCTAGATTATGATCCGAATAAAGGAGACTATACTGGAAGATTGAAGATAGATGAAAATGAGGAACAAGCCGAAGGTTTGGGCGAGGGAAGCATAGAAGTTTTCTATCTATTTGAAAACGGTTCCAAACAAGAAGTAACGGCGGATTTGGAAATTACGTTTGACAGAGAGACGGGAAAACTACTGCTCGACCCAAGTGATTTGACGATAAATGTAGATGGTATAATTGGTCTTAGTTTTGAGGGCGGAGATAGAAGCTATGAGATAGAAATCGTTCAGACTACAGGGTATTTTGGAGTTGGCCAAAGCTAGGAGGGAAGAAGATGAGAATAAATAATAGAGGTATCTCCCTAGTAGAATTGATTGTTGCAATGGCAGTCATGGCATTGGTTGCAATATGTGTAAGTGAGTTGATGGTATCGGGAGCACGTATGTATAATTACATTGATAAGGATGTAAAAGTACAATATGAATCGCAACTAGCCACGGAGCAGGTAGAGTCTTATGTGATTGATTGCAATGGGGGGATTGCATGGGATGATTCGGAGGGAATACTATGGTTAATTAATGTGATTCCCGATGATACAAGAGAAGTCAAGTACGCGATACATAGTTTCCGTTTGGATGGAGAAATCTTGAAATATGGGGAAATTCTAAATGAATCCGATATGGATACGTTAGAGAGATTTATAAAGGATGTAAAAGAAAATGATGATATCATGGCAAATTATATGACGGACTTCACCGTGGATATAGGGGATGTGGCACTGAATGAAATGCTTCCACAGATCGGAATCGGTATGGATTTTGATTACCAGGGAGCGGTCTATGAAGGGGAACAGATTTTTGCGATGAGAAATAAGATATACTATCATTCTGAGGTAGAAATACTCTTAGATACAGTGCGTGATATGAATTAAGGGAGAAATTGATGAAACAGTTAAGATGGAATGTCAAAAAGATGATAATGAGTATTGGGGTTGCATTGGTGGTTGTGGCTTTGTCTGCCATGATTTTTATAGGGCAAGGATCGGTCGCTTCTGGCGAGAAAGACTATTTATCATTGAGTGGAATTGAAGAGATAAAATCCCAAGTCACGGCTGAGAATCCTTATAATATTCTTGAGATTATACCAGAAGCAGGTAGTGGAAGTGTCGGATATTATATACCAGGTGAGGAGCCATTTGACTGGAAATCCAACTTAATGGAAAAAGAGACACCTCAGGAGCGAATGAACTATATGAATGCTTTGCTAGTGGAGCTTGAGGGAGAGGGTCTTTTGGGTGCAGATGAGAGTACCCCATTAACGAAAAAAGGCGGCTATCGTGAGAGTTATCCATGGGAAACGAATCGCGGGGATGGGTATGAAGAACTTGTTTATGGAGAAAAAAAAGAAGAGCAATTGGAGATTATTTTTTCCTACCAAGGAGCAGGAGCTGGAGATTTTTCTCAGATTGAAGCAACCTATGAGCTTGTTGCAGATGGAGAAACAGGCGAATATAAACAAGTTATCGATGAGGTAAGGACCACAGATCAAGGATCATATGATACATCTGGATATTACTATTATAATATGACTTTTTCCAAGCAATTATGGTTAACAGGAGAGACAGCACCTACAGGAGGATATTGGGGGGATGAACCAGAAGGAGCCCCAGCAATAATAGTACCATTAAATAGTTTGTCGGATGAAGAACTAGTCACACTACTCAAGGATAAACTGATTTTTACGAAAGACGAAAGTGATGCTTGGCAATATTATGGGAAATTCCCTTCTACCGTAGAAGAAATGTTGGAATCGGGATTTGAACTTGATTTGGGGGAAACTTATTATATCGGGGAAGCGATGGGACGCCCAGAAACGACATATTCGGAGTCTACACATCCTTATGCAGTGATGGGGAGTGGATTTACGAATGTTGATTCAGGCGAAGCAGGATATTTTAAATCGTTGAATGCGAAGTATGAGTATGTTGGAACAGGGAACGGCGCTTATAGTGTGGCAGAGGGAGAAGTTGCTGCCCCATTGAATACCGTTATTTATAGCAGTTTATTTGTGGATAGTGGATTCATCAACAATAATTGGTTTCGATATGGAGTATTCGACGATGGGACAGAAGCATTTGCAGAAGGTTTTCCAATTGTAGTGGATAGTGTTCTTCCAAGTGAGGTGACTAAGGAATTAATTGAAGTGGCGGATTTCATCTTAATTACGAATGGATATGGAACGACTACTAGTTATGATGCAACGAATGACTTGTCTTCGGAACTAATAGCACACCTAAAAGCAAAAACAACAACGGCGGAGATTGTGACTCCTTTGTATGTAGAGGGGGAGATTGCAAGGGAAACAAATATAGGAAGCTTTGTTAGAGAAGTGAAGATGACAATTGGCACATCCTCTGATGCAGTAAATAATTCATTTATGGTATTGGAAGAAAAGCCATTGGTATCCCCTACATTTCAAGATGTATTCGAAACCGTGGAGTATGAAGTAGCATATAGCGCTTTCCATCAGGTTTACCAAGAAATTAATGATGATAATTTTTTGAGAGAGGTAACTGGTGCCACGCTTTTACCAGTGGAAGTATCGGTTGCAACCTCACTTCGACATATCATCAACTACCCACAGCGAAGAATGGATAGTGAAAAAGATAGTGTTCAAGTATTGGAAGTACAACCTATATGGAATGGAACTACTAGCACAGAGACAATTTCAGGGCTTGGTTCTGGACAGATTAAGAGTGAGCTCACGGAAACAACGGTGGCAGGATGGATAGAAGGATCGGGATTAGATGCCTCTTATGATGGAGAGACTGCGGATGATATTATTATTACAACCATGCCGATTACAGAATTTATTGGTAAAATCGAGGATATTACAGAAGAATACGATATGGTATATATCGGGGCGAGTGATAAAGGATTCAACTTATTGAATGGACATCCGGATTATAACGACAATGGTATGGATGGATTGTATTATACCAATATTGGAGATACCATGACTCACTCGAAGAATATTGCAGGGATTTTAGACTCCGACTATTCAACGACTGGGGGATTGAAGACGGTCAATGCTTTTGGGAGTAGTACGGGAGTTTGGGGAACAGTCGATGTCTATCCATTTGTTAGTACGGCTAGCAATTTCAATGCTCGTTTTTCAGGTTTGGATTTGACACCGAGCAAATACGAAGAACTGATTAATTTTGCGAATTCGGGATTTCCAATTATCATAGAAGATGAATTGGTTGCAGCAGAAGACACTTCAAGACCAGCACAAAGCGTAAGTGTTCAATTAGAATCCACTAGCAGTGAAGATGGAACAGTACTGCTCTCTGTTACTGAGATAGAGGCAGTGGAAGATACACCATATACATTGAAGTACCAATGGTATAAAGACAATGTAATGATTGAAGGGGCAAATTACGATTATTATAGATGTCAAGAAGACGGAATGTATTATTGTGAGTTATCTCTTATGGAAGCGAATCAACTGATTCAGAGTGTAAAGAGTGATGTGATGAAAGTCGAGAGTTCGGGTATCGCTGCCATCCCATCAGACCCGATTAGATTCCCAGATGGGTATCAAGAGAGTGCAGACTATGGAGCATTACGCACAGTCGATGAGATTACATGGGATGCAACAAGTAAGGCGGGCAGCTACTCTACCACAGCATCATTGAACTTTGAATTACCAGAAGGAGCTGGCATAAAGAGTGCAACCTGGTATACAGGTTATTCAACTTATACGGAGGTACTAAAGGAGACGTCAAA
This sequence comes from uncultured Lachnospiraceae bacterium, assembly GCA_964367905.1. Taxonomy (GTDB): domain Bacteria; phylum Bacillota; class Clostridia; order Lachnospirales; family Lachnospiraceae; genus CAUPWF01. The sequence goes on along the minus strand of CAYIZP010000006.1, from coordinate 58,257 downwards.
ATTTTATCAGGTCAGTGTTGAAGAAAACCTTAGTGAAGGATGGAGTATGTTATCGGGACCACTTGTAGCGAGGTCTGTTCAGGGATATATGTGCGTATTCGAGGTGGAAATAGATGGAGAGACTCTACAATTTGTAAGCGACCGTCGTGGATTAGATTTCCAACCAGATGGAGCGATACCTATGGGTCCTTTCTATGCTGCAACTCCAACGGTAGATGGTAAAATAGGGTCAAAAGAAGTGGATACAGCACGATACGACATGTCGGTGGTGACTACATCAGTGAAAACGGAGAGAGGATATGAGCTTACTGCTACACCGAGTTTGGTTGCTAGAGGTGGGAACAAGAATATTCCAGACCCTAAATATTTTGATGATTTATCCTATGAATACCAATGGTATGAAATAGATGAGGGTGGGGAGTATGTAGCAATGATAGGTGCTACCTCCAGTGTTTTAGCGGTTGACAGTACTGAAAAGGAATATTTGTGTATGGTAACAATGGGAGATAATTCCGTCTATACTGAGTTTAACTCCAATTCACCTCTAGCTGCACGAGGACAACTAACGTCCCAAAAGGTGTCTATTGTTGAGGCAGGAGTAGGAACATCACAAGGAGGGGGCGGGACATTAGAAATCCCGGAAACTCCAGATATTGGAATGGGTATTCATGAAGATAGGGTGGATAATAGTTCTTATATGTATCAACTTCTAAATGAAGCGAGATGGAGAGAAAATGTAATGTCTGCTGGTCAAGCAGAGTCAAATTCAGCTACCATTGTGCAATATCTGAACTTATCGAAACCAGAGATAGTATTCACAGAGGAGGGAATGCCTGAGGAGTATGTTGGAGATTCTGTTGAGGCGCTAGGGAAATCGTTGATTGAGGATTCTTTAAGATTTGAATTTGAGATTCGTAATGCGACAGACCCAACGGCACATACGACTACCTATGAAACCAGGCTCTATATCGACCAAAATGCAGATGGAAAATTTGAAGAGAGTGAGCAGATTCCAGATTTACAGGTATATGAAGCAACGGCTGAGGGAGGAAGAGGACAGTCGATAGCGGAGAATGAATTGACTGCCAATTCCACGTATATTGTAGAGCGTATTCTTCCGAATGAGTTCTATGGGGCAATCCCATGGAAGTTAGAGGTGAAGAAGATATCAGATGGGACGGTTCATAATTCCCAGACTGGAATCACTTATCGAAAACCAAAGAATGATATCGTAATCAATGTGCTTCAGATTGCAGGGTCGGATTCTACAGGAAAAGCTCCAGATGGGCTTCCGAGTGTATTTGACAATAAAATTATAGAGGTAAGTGCAATTTATGACATCAATATCATTGAGAAAACGATTACGGATTTAAATCAGATGCAAACAGATGCCGAAGCAGTGGCAGCAGAGGGGGAAGAAGTAAAGGCTTTATTAGATTACATTGAAGAACAAGATATCAATATGATATTGATGGGACTTCAAGAATCCTATGGTAGAACAGACTCTTATGATGGATTTAGTCGAAGTGTATCGGATCAGATCAACGAATTTATTGATTCTGGGAAGGCGACCTTGTTTAGTCATGATAACGTTTCCAATGAAAATGTTCCGGCATACTTGTATCCTATGGATAATGGTTCCAGTCATCAAGTAAATAGTACAACATACTATTCTAGCTATTATTTGACTGTTTTGAATCGAGGAAAGTCGGGACAAGATCCATATGGAGTAGTAAGTGACCAATTTGGTTATTCCAAATATTCCTATGTTGCAGACGCGAATAAAAATGGAACCCATTATGTAGCCAGTGGTTATGAGGGAATGACACAGGAAGTGGAAGATCAGATCAAAGCAGCTGGCTATGGAATTGCGTATGACCACGATTCCAATCGTGAAGCAACGGTTGCTCAAACCCAAGCATACAATGGATATTCTATGATGTCGCATAGAGTATATTCAAGTCAAAAATATCCGACACAAACATCCTACATTAGAGATGGTTCATTTGCAACTACAGGGGCGGTTTCTCAAGTAAATAAAGGAGCGGTGACCTCTTATCCATATGATGTTAATGTAGGTGAGTTTGCACTGGGGGATAATACTGCACAGACATTAGACATTGCAGAGACTCATCATCAGTGGTATCAGCTAAATATGAATACAGAAGATATTGTGGTATGGTATTGTCTTACAGACGATGGTAGCTCCTCCGCAGATACCTATAGACATGGTTACAATGATGCAATCAATAGTTATTATATTTATAATATAGGAAATGTAACTTATACGGGAGCAGGGCATGGTGTGGGAACTGCAAGCTATGAAAAAACAACGGAAGCAGAAGCTGAACTTTTTATCAATACAATAATCGCTGCATATCGGGTATCGGTATCCGCTCCAGAAGCAGAATTCCTAGATGAGCATGGATCTACAATCACAGATTTTTATCTTTTAACAGAATTTAATGAGAATGATGCGGGATATGAGTATGATGATCAGCTTATCTTGCCAGGGATTGCAGAATCCGGAGAATTTTCAGGAACTATGTTAGATTTCCAGATAAAAGACAGCAACCTAGACCTAAATAAAAAAGTTCAAGTTGCATTGTATTACGAAACAACAGCTATAATTGAGGGGCAAACTTACTATAGATTAGAGTCTGGGGATATGATTGAAGTGGAAGATCCTTCTGGAGATGAAGTGTACTATGCTAGAATATCACAAGGTGATATGAAGATAAAGAGCGCGTCTGGAAGTGAAGTGAGCGGTGATGTAACACTAGAGAATGAAACTATGTATGAGTATTATTTATCAGAAGAAATACTGGAACAACTACAAGATAATCATAATATGAAACTATACTTAGAAGTTACTACAACTATTCCAGAGGAAGAGTCATTGAAGGGATTGTCTGATCCATTGACGCTCTCGAAGCTAGGATTACAGGATTTAAATTAACAAGGATGACAATAAGGATGAACTCTTGATAGATTAGGAGATCATCCTTATTTCTGTAATAGGACACAGAATTTTTAGAAAAAATTGGTTGATTAATTGTCAGAATAAACATATAATAAGAAAAGTACGAATAGGAGGAGACAATGAATAACAATCGGCAAAACGGTAACCAAGATAATAATAACAACAAAAATAATAACAATAATAATAACAACAAAAATAATAACAATAAGCAGAATTATACGATTATTATATTGACTACATTAATTACGGCATGCTTGCTATTAGGGATGTATCAATTTATGCAAGGTACTTCGGCAAAAGAAATCCCGTATAATGAGTTTCTAGACATGCTAGAGTCCGAGAGCATCGAGAAAGTAGTAATGGACATGGGACGTGGTGAAATCTACATTACACCAAAGGAAGTAGACCCAGAAACATTTGTTACAGAATACTATACAGTGATGGTCGGTGATTCAGAACTGATTTCTCGACTAGAAGAAGCGGACGAGAATTCAGAGTTAGTATTTGAAGGATCGATGGAGAGTTCGACTACTAATATGGTCTTGAGTTTGCTAAGCATGTTCTTGCCTATTATTTTATTAGTAGTACTGTTCAATGTATTTATAAGAAAAATGTCCTCGGGTGGGGGCATGATGGGTGTTGGAAAAAACAATGCTAAATTATACGTAGAGAAAGAAACTGGTGTAACATTTAAGAATGTTGCAGGACAAGATGAAGCGAAAGAATCTCTACAAGAGGTAGTAGATTTCTTGCATAATCCGATGAAATACACTGGAATTGGAGCGAAACTGCCGAAGGGGGCACTTTTAGTGGGACCTCCAGGTACAGGTAAGACTTTATTAGCAAAGGCGGTAGCTGGAGAGGCGAATGTACCATTCTTCTCACTCTCAGGTTCTGCATTTGTAGAAATGTATGTAGGGGTTGGTGCGTCACGCGTACGTGATTTATTCAAAGAAGCACAGAAGATGGCACCTTGTATTGTATTTATCGATGAGATTGATGCAATCGGTAAGAGTCGTGATACAGCCATGGGAAGCAATGATGAGAGAGAACAAACCCTCAATCAGTTACTAGCAGAAATGGATGGATTTGATACCAATAAGGGACTGTTGTTACTGGCAGCAACTAATAGACCAGAGATTCTAGATCCAGCACTTCTTAGACCAGGGCGATTTGATCGAAGAATTGTGGTGGACAAGCCAGACCTAAAAGGTCGTGTGAATATTTTAAAAGTACATGCGAAAGATGTGAAGATGGACGAGACCGTAGATTTAGAGGCGATTGCCCTAGCAACATCGGGAGCAGTGGGGTCGGATCTTGCAAATATGATCAACGAAGCCGCAATCACAGCGGTGAAGCATGGAAGAGGTGTGGTTGCACAGACAGACTTATTCGAGGCCGTAGAAGTAGTACTAGTAGGTAAGGAAAAGAAAGATCGAATCATGAGTGCGGAGGAACGCAGAATTGTTTCTTATCACGAAGTGGGGCATGCGCTATTGAGTGCTTTGCAGAAACATTCAGAGCCAGTGCAGAAGATTACCATTGTTCCAAGAACCATGGGAGCGCTCGGTTATGTTATGCAGACTCCAGAGGAGGAGAAATTCCTAAATACACAAAAAGAGTTAGAAGCAATGTTGGTGGGATTCTTGGGCGGACGTGCAGCAGAGGAGTTGGTATTTGAAACTGTGACGACAGGCGCGTCAAATGATATTGAACGAGCGACACAGATTGCGAGAAGCATGGTAACACAATACGGTATGTCGAAGAAATTCGGCCTCATCGGTCTTGAGTCCGTGAAACATAGATACCTAGATGGAAGAGCAGTTGCCAACTGTGGAGATGCTACGGCGGCTGAGATTGATGCGGAAGTTATGAAGATACTCAAAGAATCTTATGAGGAGGCTAAGAGATTACTTTCCGATCATAGAGAAGCTTTAGACAAGATTGCAGAATTCCTAATTGAGAAAGAAACCATTACTGGGAAAGAATTTATGAAGATTTATCGCGAGGTAGAAGGAATTCCAGAACCAGAAGATGATAAGAAGGAAGAAAAGACAAGACTAGAGAAAAAATCAGATTCTGAAGTAGTCATGGAAGTAGAAGCAAACGAGGAAGCGCAAGTAGTAGAAGAAGGAGAAATAGCTGAAGAAGTGCGGGAAGCCGAATCGAACGAAGAAAGCAGTGAAGATACAGAGGATAAGTAATTAAAAAAGAATTTCGTATACATGCGATACGAAATTCTTTTTTAATACATTGAGAAATTCTTTATTTCATTTTACTTTTGTTAATCATAGCGGTGATTAGGAATACTATTGGTACGACTAAGTCGGTGAGAGTTTCCAATATATCAATTGGAGCACGGACTGTTATGATTGGATATAAGTATACACCGACGCTAATTACTAGGAATAGCATTGCTACTGTAACAATTGAATCGGCCTTTTTGGGGTTGTTACTGCCGAATAATCCCAATAATCCACCTATGGCTTGTATAACAGAACCGATAACACCAAAATACATCATCACATCGCCTGACTCCAGTAGTGACTTTGCGGTAGAATTGGTGAAGGTTATCACAATTGCAGCAATACCCCCGAAAATCATGACAACAGACATGATTTTCAAGAGAAGCGAACCTTTTGTTTTTTTCTCTGTTAAATCCTCCTTTAGAATTTTTATAAGAATTAGTCTAGCTTATATGAAAACGTTTGTCAACATTCAAGGAATGGTAGATCTTAGACATATCTTTGACACGGTCTTGTTTATAAGATAAAATAAACTAAGGTGATTTGAAAGCATAAAAATTAGGTGGGAAATATTTATGAAGAAACAAGAATTTATCATAGAAGAAGAATTGAAGAAGGTGCCCTCTAAACCAGGTGTGTATCTCATGCATGATATGGATGAGCAGATTATCTACGTGGGGAAGGCGATCAATTTGAAAAATCGTGTAAGGCAGTATTTTCAGTTGAGTCGCTCAAAAGGTGCGAAGATAGATCATATGGTGACACAGATTACTAGATTCGAATATATCGTAACAGATTCTGAATTAGAGGCATTGGTGCTAGAGTGTAATCTAATCAAAGAGCATCATCCGAAATATAATACCATGTTGATGGATGATAAGACATATCCATTTATTAAAATTACCATGGGAGAAGCCTATCCACGTGTTCTAGTTGTAAGAAAGGTAGGAAAAGATAAATCCAAATATTTCGGACCTTATGTAAATGGAGGTGCAGTGAAAGATACGCTTGATTTGATACGAAAATTATATCAAATCCGTACCTGTAATCGTTCTTTGCCTAAAGATATTGGGAAGGAACGTCCTTGTTTGAATTATCATATTAAGCAATGCAAGGCGCCTTGCCAAGGCGCGGTGAGTGTGGAAGAGTATCAGCAGCAGATTCAAGGTGTGATAGCATTTTTAAATGGGAAGCTAGACCCTATCATTAAGCATTTGAAAGAAAAGATGGAAGAAGCCTCTCAGCAATTAGAGTTTGAAAAAGCAATAGAAATTCGAGAATTGCACAACAATGTGTTGAGGATGGCACAGAAGCAAAAGATTACGAACAGTAATGGTGAGGACAGAGATGTGATTGCATTGGCAAGTGAGGGACAGGATGCGGTCGCGCAGGTGTTTTTTATACGCTCTGGACGGTTAATTGGCAGGGAGCATTTTTATCTCAAAATTGCAAATGAAGAGGTGGAAAGTGAAGTCTTGACTTCGTTTATCAAACAATTTTATGCGGGAACCCCTTATATTCCTTCTGAATTAATGTTACAAATGGACTTGGATGAGGTGGAGATATTAGAAAAATATCTATCTCAGAAAAAGGGAGCAAAAGTAATGATCAAAACTCCGAAAAAGGGGAGTAAGGAGAAGTTGGTAGAGCTTGCAAAGAAAAATGCGAAGCTCGTGCTATCTACGGATAAGGAGAGGTTGAAGCGCGAGAAGAGCCGAACACAGGGAGCGCTACAGGAGATAGAGATGCTGATTGGGGTTAGTGATATGAAGCGCATTGAGGCGTTTGATATCTCGAATATCAGCGGATTTGCATCCGTAGGATCCATGGTTGTATACGAGAATGGCAAGCCAAAGCGCAGTGATTATAGAAAGTTTAAAATCAAAGGGATAGAAGGTCCAGATGATTATGGTAGTATGAAAGAAGTGCTGAGTAGACGGTTCCAAAGAGGAATGAATGAGCAACAGAATAGTGAAGAGGGAAGTTTCCACGTGTTTCCAGATTTGATTATGATGGATGGTGGAAAAGGGCAAGTCAACATTGCACTACAAGTTTTAGATGAACTCAAGATTCATATTCCGGTATGTGGAATGGTAAAAGATGACAATCATAGAACTCGAGGATTGTTGTTTGATAATCAAGAAATTAGTATTGACCGCTCGTCTGAGGGCTTTCGTCTCATCACTCGAATTCAAGATGAGGCACATAGATTTGCAATTGAATATCACAGAAGCTTAAGAAGTAAAGGGCAAGTACATTCGATATTGGATGACATTCCAGGAATTGGTCCAACAAGGAGAAAAGCATTGATGCGTCACTATAGTAGTTTGGATGAAATAAAGGAGGCCAATATCGAGGCATTGAAGTCTATTCCTACAATGAATGAAAAATCTGCAAAAGAAGTCTATGGTTTTTTTCATTAATGTGTTAAAATAATAGCAATAGTTCAGAAAGAGGAGGTTTATATGCAAAAAGTAAAATTAGAAAAAATAGCAGAGCAGATGAAACTAAAAAGTGTGACACCGGCGATTTCATTAGATGGCAAGGAAGTTACTGTGCCAGATACCAATCGACCAGCATTGCAGTTGAGTGGATATTTCGATTATTTTGAATCGGATAGGGTGCAGATTATAGGATATGTTGAATATACATACCTAAATACGTTGTCCAAAGAAGATAAGGAAACTACATTTGAGAAATTGTTGTCCTATAATATTCCTTGCATTATCTTCTGTCGCGGGCTTGAACCGGGGCCAATCTTCAAGAAAAAAGCAGAGAAATACGGTGTTCCGCTGTTTGTGACAGAGGAGAAAACATCCTCGTTCACAGCGGAAATTGTACGTTGGTTACACGTGGAACTAGCTCCGTGTATCTCCATTCATGGAGTATTGGTCGATGTTTATGGTGTGGGTGTGTTGATTATGGGAGAGAGTGGAATTGGTAAGAGTGAAGCGGCTCTTGAATTAATCAAACGCGGACATCGACTAGTAACAGACGATGTAGTTGAGATGCATAAGGTGAGTGAAGTTACAATCATGGGAACAGCACCTGATATCACAAGACACCTCATTGAACTTCGTGGAATTGGAATCATCGATGTTAAGGCATTATTTGGGGTGCAGAGTGTTAGAAAGACACAGACCATTGACCTTGTAATCAACTTAGAAGAGTGGAACAAGGAAAAAGAATACGATCGTCTAGGGATGACAGAAGAATATACAGAGTTCATGGGAATTAATATCGTTCGCCATTCGATTCCAATCCGTCCGGGTCGTAATTTGGCAATCATTGTAGAGTCAGCAGCAGTTAACCATAGGCAGAAGATTATGGGATATAATGCAGCAGAAGAACTGTACAGAAGAGTGCAAGATAATTTGAGAAAGAATCAAGAGGATTAAGAACTATGAAGTATTGTTTTGGAGTAGATGTTGGTGGAACAACAGTTAAAATTGCTTTGTTGAGTACGCAAGGAGAAATTCTTGACAAGTGGGAGATTCCAAGTAAAACGGAAAATGATGGAGCAGCAATTCTTCCAGATATTATTACATCTCTAAAAGCTAAAATAGCAGAAAAAAATCTGAAGATGGGCGAGATTATTGGGATAGGCATGGGTGTGCCTACAACTGTATCTGATGATGGGATTGTTACATGGAGCGCTAATCTAGGTTGGAAGTACAAAGAAGTGAAACGCGAGATGGAAGAAGGTCTAGGTTTGCCCGTGGTCATTGGAAATGATGCCAATGTAGCGGCCTTGGGAGAATTATGGCTAGGGGGAGGAAAAGGGCATAAGAACCTAGTGATGATTACCCTTGGAACAGGTGTCGGTGGTGGAATCATCAATCAAGGAAAGATTGTTAATGGTAGCAACGGAGCTGGTGGAGAAGTCGGACACATTACAGTGAATTATGAAGAAACTGCAAGCTGTGGATGTGGAAGACAAGGGTGTCTAGAGCAATACGCATCGGCAACTGGGCTTGTGCGATTGGCAAAACGACATCTAGAGAAAGATGCTCGCATGAGTGTGTTAAGAGATGGAGAAGTATCTGCAAAGACGATATTTGATGGAGTTAAGGCAGGGGATGAAGTGGCATGTGAAATCGCAGAAGAATTCGCAAGATATCTAGGGTATGCACTTGTCAATATCGCCTGTGTTGTAGATCCAGAAGTATTTGTAATCGGCGGGGGCGTGTCAAAGGCAGGACAGGTTCTTATTGAGTATGTTGAGAAATATTATCGAGAAAGAACATTAAAATCAACCGCAGATGTGAAATTTGCATTGGCTACATTAGGAAATGATGCTGGGGTATGTGGCGCAGCCAAAATGCTCCTATAAAACTAAATAAATTACCGTCAAACAAAGGGGACAGTGGTAGGATGAGCTACGCTCATATCTCCGCTGTCCCCAACGTTTAAGCTAAATTCACTTTTTTGGTCATGATGTAATGACAAATCACATAGAAGATAATTGATAATACAAGTGAAGCTGCTATGGAAATCCATCCAATTGACTGGAAGTAATCTGCCACACTATATTCATTTGTATACATGCCAAATGAATATTCCATATTCGGTATAATCATAATCATAGATAATACGATTTGTGTAACTGTCGTAATCGAAAAATATGAAATAATGGATGCCAATACTTTGTGTTTGTTAAATAACTGACCCACACAGATAGAAACATAGATGGCTGTTATTGAAAAAAACATTCCTAAAGCACCGCTGATTATATATATCAGGATAGTGGGACCTGTGAATCCAATTTGTTCCAGTCCATAAGTAAATCCGTAAAGGTCGAATTGGCTCATGTGAGGAGTGACTAAGGCATATATGCCAATTGCTAGGCAGAGGAATAAGAACAGCATGTTAATCACAGTGTACATATAGCCAACTAGAACCTTGCTTAGTAAAATCTGTCCCCCAGTCGCAGGTGTTGTGAATGTAAAATAACCTTGACTAGAGAAACAACGTTTGTAGAAACGGATTGCGATATAGAGTTGGCAGCCCATGGTAGAGCCGATGCCCCCAAAAACAAAAATTAGTGTACAGAAAATGATTGTTAAGACTACAACAGTTTCATCGGTGTATTGAGCATTTGATACCACTGACATTGGAATAAAAAATAGCAGTGCAGTCACTAAAGTAATACCAAGAAACATCAATTGCAGTTTATAACTTTCTTTTATATCGTGTTTTATGATTGTTGCTAACATCGGAACACCTCCCTGAACAGTTCGTCTACTGATTTGCCCTCATGAGTTCTTATATCATCCACATTAGAGCAGCGAACAAGTTGCCCTTGATTGATAAATACTACATAATCTAAGATGCTTTCAATATCAGAGATTAAGTGAGTGGAAATAAGAATGGTTGCATTCGGATTAAAGTTTGTGATAATCGTTTGTAGGATATAGTCTCTTGCGGCTGGGTCAACCCCGCCGATAGGTTCGTCTAGCACATACAAATCTGCATTTCGACTCATTACTAAAATCAATTGTACTTTTTCTTTTGTTCCCTTTGATAATGTTTTGATTCGCTGATTCGGATTGATGTTTAGCGCTTGTAGCATAGAGTATGCACGATTCGCATCAAAATTCTCGTAATAATCTGCGAACATATCAATGGTCTTATTGACCGTTGAATTCTCATCTAAATATGTTTTGTCTGGTAGATACGATACTATTTTCTTGGTTTCTACGCATGGAGCTAAATTGTTTATATAGATATTTCCTTGTGTAGGTGTTAATAACCCATTGATTAATTTGATTAATGTTGTCTTCCCACTCCCATTTGGTCCTAATAAACCTACGATTTTTCCGCGTTCAAGAGTAAATGTTACGTTGGATAGTGCAGTTTTGGTCGCATAACGTTTCGTGAGCCCTTGGCACTGTAATATAGGTGTCATTTTTTCCCTCCTTTAGATTGAATATTCAGTTATAAATGTAATAATCTCATCATTGGAATAACCTAGACCGAGCATTGCATTCATAAACTGTTCTATGTGTTTCTGGGCAAAATCCTTCTTAGATGATGCCAATAAATCTGTGTCTTCAGTGACAAATCGTCCGCTGGTGCGTTGTGTACGAAGTAATCCAGCTTTCTCTAGTTCTGCTAATGCTTTTTGCATCGTGTTTGGATTCACAGCAGCGGTCAATGCCAATTCCCGTACAGGTGGGATTTGTTCACCGGATTTATAACGGCCTGTTATAATGTCATGCCGTATATGATCCATAAGTTGCAGGTAAATTGCAGTTTTATTATCTAGTGCCCATGCCATATTTAAAACCTCCTTGTGTCATTGTACTACAAATATAATACAAATGAAATGAAATGTCAAGTGAAAAAATAGTTGACAAAGCAGTTAGTTAATGTTAACCTAACGTGGTGCTCAAAGAGTTAGAGGAGTCTAACTTGATATAGAGATACATTTATTATAGGAAACGTAAGAAGAAAGAGGTGTTATTATCAAAAAATATACAGCAACCATTGTTATGGTCATTGCTTTGGTAGTGTTGTCTTTTATATCTATTTTCATAGGCGCATATGACGTGACGCTGGAAGGTGTGTTAGAAGACGGAGAACATCAAGTGATGCTACTTATTGTTTCACGAATTCCAAGGGTGCTTGCTATTATCATGACGGGTATCGGAATGAGTGTTGCAGGTCTTTTGATGCAGAATATTTGTATGAATAAATTTGTTTCGCCGACAACAGGTGCGACAATTACGAGTGCTCAATTAGGTTTATTAATTGCAATTATATTTGTTCCGACAAGGACATTATTGATTAATACAGCATTCTCCTTTGTATTTGCGTTGCTTGGAACATGGATTTATGTGTGGTTTATTCAAAAAATCAAAATAAAAGATGTAATCATGGTTCCCTTGATTGGAATTATGTTTAGTAGTGTAATTGGCGCATTTGTGAATTATTTGGCATATACAAATGATTTGACACAATCGCTTACCAGTGTGATCACAGGAAGTTTTTCAATGATTATTGCGGGGGATTATGAGGTCGTGTTCTTGATACTTCCTATGATTATCATTGCATATATTTATGCGAATCATTTCAATATTGTTGGGATGGGAGAAGAATTTTCGACAAACCTTGGGGTTCACTACAAGTGGATTATGTTCTTGGGATTATCCATTGCCGCCATTATTACAGCGTCCATTGTTGTGACAGTCGGTACGATTTCTTACATAGGACTTATCGTTCCAAATATTGTAGCAATGTTTAGAGGTGACAAAATCAGAGGAAGTATTGTGGATGTCGGACTGTTTGGTGCCTTGTTTGTATTGATATGCGACATCATTGCGAGAATTGTTATTGCACCATATGAATTACCGATTGAGTTGATTGCAGGTATTATTGGAAGTGTCATCTTCCTCGTATTGCTCTATGTCAAGTTAAATCCATATGATAATATCTTTAGGAGGATGAGAAAAAATGTCAAAACTGAGAATGAGTAATCGCTCAAAAATGATTGTATTAATCATTCTGGCTATTGGGATGTTATTGACCTATCAGTTTATATTCATAGATATGAAGATTTTTGATTTTGTAATGAAACTTAGAACTCCGAAGACGATTGGTATGTTGCTATGTGCGTTTTGTATTGGATTTGGTAGTATTATCTTCCAATCAATCATAAGAAACAGAATTGTAACCCCATGTTTATTGGGGATGAATGGATTATATATATTGATCCATACGGTTTTGGCATTTGTCCTTGGCGTCAATAATGCCTTGTTTTCAAATAGTAATGTGATTTTTATGATCGATGTTGTGATGATGGGCGTTCTGGGAACTATTATATATGGGACTTTATTTAAGAAGACGAAGTACAATATCTTATATGTGCTCTTAGCAGGTACGGTTTTGGCTACTTTGTTTGGTAGTATTTCTAATACCATGACGAGATTGATGGATCCCAATGAATATGATGTATTACTTGCGACTTTGGTGGCAGGGTTCGATCATATTAATTCAGAAGTTATTCTTTTGTCGGTTGTTTTGATTTTTGCAACCATCCTCGTGTTTAGAAAAGACATGATGCTCTTGGATGTCATCACTTTAGGGAAGGATCAAGCGATTAACTTGGGTGTGGATTATGATAAAACAATCAAAAGATTGTTGATTGCTACGTGCTTCTTCATTACGATAGCAACCGCATTGGTAGGACCGATTTCGTTTTTGGGACTTATTATTGCGAACTTAGCCAGAGAGTTTTTTAAAACATATAGACACAGTTATCTATTAGTTGGCTGTTTCCTGATGGGTGTGATCGTATTATTAGGTGGTCAAACACTAATTGAACATGTCTTTGGTTTTGGAACTCCAATTAGTGTATTTATCAATTTATTCGGTGGTGGATATTTTCTGTACTTGATACTTAGAAACAATGAGAGATAGGGAAGGAGTAAAGTACATTGCAAATAAAAAAATTACATAAAGCATATGGTGAAAAAAGAGTTGTAAGAGATGTAAGCTTTGAACTGCCGAAAGGAAAGGTGATTTCCCTGATTGGTCCAAATGGAGCGGGAAAGTCGACAGTTTTGAATATTATTACAAGGTTGATAGCCCAAGATGAGGGTGAGGTTCATGTGGATAATAAGACCCTAGGAGAATGGAAGAGCAAGGAACTAGCGAAGAAGCTAGCGATTTTAACACAGAGAAATAACATCTCCATGAAGTTGACCGTAAAGGAATTGGTAGCATTTGGACGTTTTCCGCACTGTGGAAGCAGACTTCAAGAGGCTGATTGGATTCAGGTGAATGAAGCGATTGCTTATATGGAATTGACGGAATTTGCAGATCGATTCATCGATGAATTATCGGGAGGGCAACTACAGAGAGCGTATATCGCAATGGTAATTGCACAAGACACAGAATATATATTCCTAGATGAGCCAACCAACAATCTGGATATCTACCACTCTTCTAATATGATGAAGTTGGTTCGCAGATTGAGTGAAGAGAAGGGGAAAACTATTATTCTAGTATTGCATGAGATTAATTTTGCATCCATGTATTCCGATTATATGGGAGCCTTTCTAGATGGAGAATTATATAAGTTTGGAAAAGTTGAGGATATCATGACGAAAGAGTGTCTAAAGGACTTATATCAAGTGGACTTTGATATACAAACTATTAAAGGGAAACCGATTTCGGTGTATTACTAGTTAGATTATAAGGGATAAAGACTGTCGAAAGACAGTTTTTATATAGATAACAAGTTAGTAAAAACTAACAAAACAACATTTTCAGGAGGAAAGAAATGAAAAAATTATTAGTACTAGCACTTATGTGCGCTTTATCACTATCAGTAGTGGCTTGTGGAAGCAATGAGAGTGCAGAACCAGAAGAGGCAACAGAAGCACCAGCAGAAGAGGCGACAGAGGAACCAGCGGAGGAAGAGAGTGCTGAATCGACATCGGTTATGACTGTAAATGGAGCTGACGAGATGGTGGAAGTAGCAGTGCCAGCAGATTTTAGCAACGGAATTGTGTGTCTAAACTATCAAACACTTGACTTTGTAGATGCAGTAGGATTAGGTGATTTAGTAGTTGGTATCGTAGGACAAGAATCGTCTCTAGCAGACCACTTACAAAAATACCTTACAGATGAATCTATTACTGTAGTTGGTACTGGGCTTAAAGATATTGATATGGAAGCGGTAGCATCATTGGCGCCATCTATGATTTTTACAAGTGATAGAACAGCTAGTTTTTATGATGATTATCTAGCAATTGCGCCGGTATATTGTGCATATGTAGACTATACATTCGGTGATACATTTATGGATGGTTACATCGAGTTAGCGAACAACCACGCTAAGATCTTTGGTGTAGAGGATGCAGTTGGTGAAATCATTGCAGGATATGAAGAGCGTATTGCAGCAATTGCTGAGGTTGCGAATGGACAAACTTGTATGATTGGTCTTGCAACAGAAGGACAGGTAACTGTATTAGGCGATGAAGGAAGATGCTCGATTATTCCAAGAGATATGGGATTCACGAATGTAAAAAATGATTCAGATGTGAACCATGGGGAAGAAGCAAGTTACGAAACATTTTTAGAAGAAGATCCAGAGTGGATATTTATCATTGATAAAGACTTAGCAGTAGCGGCAGAGGGTGCATCTCTAGCTCAAGACTTGATGGACAATGAGGTGATTCACCAAACACAAGCTCATATCAATGATCAAATCGTATATTTAACACCAGGAAATATCTGGTACCAAAATGATGGAGCGATTACAGGATTAGACCAAATGATCGCTTGTATCGAAGAAGCAGTAGGAATGCAATAAAATTTCGTGTCGATTGATAGAGGTTTTTGATTGTTCTTACAAAAAAACAAAAAGATTTGAATAAAATCCATAATATTTGTATAAATCATATAGACATTTTACGAGGATAAGGCTATAATATTCTTTAGCGAATAAAGCTATCATATTAAGGAGGATATTATAATGTCTAGAAAAATGAAGACAATGGATGGTAACCATGCTGCGGCACATGCGTCATATGCATATACAGATGTAGCGGCTATCTATCCAATCACACCATCTTCTGTTATGGCAGAAGCAACAGATGAGTGGGCAACTCAAGGAAGAAAGAATATTTTTGGACAAGAAGTTCATGTAACTGAAATGCAATCAGAGGCGGGAGCAGCAGGTACAGTACACGGTTCGTTATCGGCAGGAGCGTTGACAACAACATATACTGCATCACAAGGTTTACTACTTATGATTCCGAACCTATATAAAATCGCTGGTGAGCAATTACCAGGTGTATTTAACGTGTCGGCTCGTGCAGTAGCTAGTCACGCATTGTCTATCTTCGGAGATCACTCTGATGTATATGCATGTCGTCAAACAGGATGTGCAATGTTATGTGAGGGAAGTGTTCAAGAGGTAATGGACTTAACACCAGTAGCACACTGCGCTGGTATCAAAGGGAAAGTACCATTCATCAACTTCTTTGATGGATTTAGAACATCTCACGAAGTACAAAAAATCGAAACATGGGATTATGAAGATCTAAAAGATATGGTAGATGAAGATGCAATCGATGCATTCAGAAAGCATGCATTGAATCCAAACCACCCATGTCATAGAGGTTCCGCACAAAACCCTGACATCTTCTTCCAAGCGAGAGAAGCATGTAACTCTACTTATACAGCATTGCCAGCAATCGTACAAGAGTACATGGACAAGGTGAATGCTAAAATCGGTACAAACTATAAATTATTCAACTATCACGGAGCACCAGATGCAGAGAGAGTTATCATTGCTATGGGTTCTGTATGTGATACAATCGATGAAACCATCGATCATTTACTAGCAGCTGGAGAAAAAGTTGGTGTTGTTAAAGTACGTCTTTACAGACCATTCTCAGCGGAAGCTTTAATCAATGCAATTCCAGATACAGTTAAGACAATCTCTGTATTAGATAGAACAAAAGAGCCAGGAGCACTTGGTGAGCCATTATACTTAGATGTTGTTACAGCTCTAAGAGGAAGCAAGTTTGACGGAGTTCAAATCCTTTCTGGACGTTATGGTTTAGGTTCAAAAGATACAACACCTGCACAAATCATCGCAGTTCTTAACAACACAGAGAAAGCAGTATTTACTGTTGGTATCGTAGATGATGTTACAGGATTATCTCTAGAAGTTGGTGAGCCAGTTATCACAACTCCAGAGGGAACGATCAACTGTAAGTTCTGGGGACTTGGTGCTGACGGTACTGTTGGTGCGAACAAGAACTCAATCAAAATCATTGGTGATAATACAGACATGTATGCACAAGCATATTTTGAGTATGATTCTAAAAAATCAGGTGGTGTTACAATGTCTCACCTTCGTTTTGGACATACACCAATCAAGTCAACATACCTAATTAAGAAGGCTAACTTCGTTGCATGTCATAACCCTTCATATGTTGACAAATACAACATGGTACAAGAAGTTGTAGATGGCGGAACATTCCTATTGAACTGTTCTTGGGATATGGCAGGACTTGAGAAACACTTACCTGGACAAGTAAAAGCTTTTATCGCAGACCACAATATCCAATTCTATACCATCGATGGTATTCAATTAGGAAAAGAAATCGGACTTGGCGGACGTATCAACACAATACTTCAATCTGCATTCTTTGAATTAGCGAAAATCATTCCTTCAGACAAAGCAAACGAATTGATGAAGGCGGCAGCGAAAGCTTCTTATGGTAAAAAAGGTGATAAAGTCGTTCAAATGAACTATGATGCAATCGATGCAGGTGCTAAGAAAATCGTTAAGATTGAAGTTCCTGAATCATGGAAGTCTTGTGAAGACGAAGGTTTATTCGTTCCTAAGGCGGAGAATGGATTTGCTGATGCAGTAGATTTCGCTAAGAACATCCAAGCAAAAGTAAATGCACAAGAAGGTAACTCACTTCCTGTATCTGCATTTGTTGATTATGTTGATGGTTCTACACCATCAGGAACATCTGCATTCGAGAAGCGTGGTATCGCAGTAGATATCCCAATGTGGAAATGTGAGACATGTATCCAATGTAACCGTTGTGCATATGTTTGTCCTCACGCAGCGATTCGTCCAGTGGCATTAACAGAGGCAGAAGCAGCGAACGCACCAGAAGGATTCGAGACAATCGACATGACTGGAATGCCTGGAATGAAATTCTCTATGGTTGTATCAGCATACGACTGTGCAGGATGTGGATCATGTGCAAATGTTTGTCCTGGTAAAAAGGGCGAGAAAGCTCTTGTTATGGAGAACATGGAAGCAAATGTATACGAGCAAGTGAAATTTGACTTTGGTACAGCAATTCCTGTAAATGCAGAAGTGGTTGCTAAATTCAAGCCAGATACAGTAAAAGGTAGCCAATTCTTACAACCATTACTTGAGTTCTCAGGAGCTTGTGCAGGTTGTGGAGAAACACCTTATGCGAAGTTAATCACACAATTATTCGGTGATAGAATGTACATTGCAAATGCAACAGGTTGTTCTTCAATCTGGGGTAACTCTTCACCATCAACACCTTATACAAGAACTCCAGAAGGAAAAGGACCAGCATGGTCTAACTCATTGTTCGAAGACAATGCTGAGTTCGGTTTAGGTATGTATCTAGCTCAAAAAACTTTGAGAAATAGATTAAAAGCAAAAGTTGAAGCTTTAGTTGCAAACGGTGGAAACGAAGCAGTTGTAGCAGCTGGACAAGAATACATCGATACATTCTTAGATGGTTCTAAGAACACAGCAGCAACAGACAAGCTAGTTGCAGCACTAGAAGCAGCAGATTGCTCATGTGAAGAAAAAGCAACATTGCTTAACGATAAAGATTTCTTAGCTAAGAAATCTCAATGGATCTTCGGTGGAGACGGATGGGCTTACGATATCGGATTCGGTGGAGTTGACCACGTATTAGCTAGTGGAGAAGATGTAAACATCATGGTATTTGATACAGAAGTTTACTCTAACACAGGTGGACAATCTTCGAAAGCAACACCAACAGGAGCGATTGCACAATTCGCAGCTGGCGGTAAAGATGTGAAGAAGAAAGACCTTGCAAGCATTGCAATGAGCTATGGCTATGTATATGTTGCACAAATCGCTATGGGAGCTGATTATAACCAAACAGTAAAAGCGATCGCAGAAGCAGAAGCATATCCAGGACCATCATTAGTAATCGCTTATGCTCCTTGTATCAACCACGGAATCAAACAAGGGATGAGCAAGGCACAAACAGAAGAAGAATTAGCTGTTAAGTCAGGATATTGGCACAACTTCCGCTTCAACCCTACTGCAGAGAAGAAATTTACTCTAGACAGTAAGGCTCCAACAGAAAGCTTTAGAGCATTCTTGGATGGCGAAGTTCGTTACAACTCATTAATGAGACAAAATCCTGAGAGAGCAGAAGCATTATTTGCACAATCAGAAGAAGCTGCAAAAGAGCGTTATCAATACTTAACTAAGTTAGTAACACTTTACGGTTCAGAAGAATAAAATAATTCGGGGCAGGGAAGGATGAGTATCACTCATATCTTCCCTGTCCTTTTTGTACCCTATCTAATTTAAAAAAATTCCAGATACATATAAATTTAACTTCTATAACCAGACTTATATGTTTTTGTGATGATAAATTGACCTACTGAAGGTGCTTTACAGATAAGAATATGAAAAATCCATTCGATTATATGTAATTTTGTCGAGAAATCACTTGATTGTTTCTTGGTTTACATATAATATTATAAACAAATTCACATCTTATATGTAATTGTCATTGAAATGTGATTTTTAGTGGAAGAAATTGCATATAAAAACATAATTTTAAGAGGTTTTATATGTATTCGTCATAGACATGTAAAAAAACTAGATTAAGAGGGGTGCGTTATTACTATGAAGGAAATATTTCAATGTATCTTAGATGAAGTCAATGAAAAGAAAAAGGTTGTCTTAGCTACCGTGACACAAACAAAGGGCTCTACACCACGGAAGAGGGGAGCAATGATGGTGGTAGGAGTAGAAGGAGTCTTAGTAGGAAGTATCGGTGGGGGGGCGCTAGAACATGAGTGCAAGAGTTTGGCACAATCTATGATTGGACAGGAAAGGGGTGAATATCGCTGGTTTGAGTTGGATAATTCAAAGGCAGGGGCTCTAGGGATGATATGTGGAGGTAGTGCAGAAATACTGTTCACCCCTATTAATGAGATGGAATCAATAGTGGAACTAAATTCGATTTATAAAGACAATAAAAGTGAGAGTGAAGATAAATGGTTTTTGAGTCTCGATGTGGAACAAGTGAGTATTGTTGGTGAAGGACAAATGAAAAAAGAGCAAACCAACAGAATTGATATGAGTGATACGAAGAGGTTCTACATACCAATCGAGGAAAAACCAGTTATATATATCTTCGGTGGGGGTCATGTTTCCTTAGAGGTTACAAAGTTGTTAGATGGTCTGGATTTTCCGTATTATGTAGTGGATGATCGGGATGAATTTGCATGCAAGGAGCGATTCCCAAATGCGAAAAATGTAAGGAAGATAAATTTTAAGGACTTGCAGGAGATGAAAGAGGGTGGGACGAATCTGACCATTGGGGCAAATGATGGGGTATGTGTGATGACCAGAGGACACGAAGGTGATGCAGATGTGTTACGTTATGTTCTTGACACGAAGGCATCGTATATTGGACTTATGGGAAGTAAGCGGAAGAAGACGCAAACATTTCAAACATTAATGGAGGAAGGCTATGAAGGTGTGGAGGAGAGAATTATTACACCGATTGGACTTGATATTGGTGCACAGACCCCCCAAGAGTTGGCGATTTCCGTAGTTGGTGAGCTAATTCAATGGAGGAGAGGGTTATTACGATGAACGTATTGCTTAGAGGGAAGTTGGAAACAAATTTTTTGAATGAATTTGAGGAAATAGTAGATGGGATACAAGAGGGCTCTGGGGAGAAACTGATTGTATCCCTAGTTGGTGGGGGTGGTAAAACCACCATTATGTATGAGCTTGCATCCTATTTTGCTAGGAAGGGCAAGAGGGTAATCGCAACGACGACTACACATATCTTTATACCACAAGAGAAGATATGGGCGAAAGATATGAAGGAGGTAAGGGCTTTGTGGAAGGCGAGCGGATTCGCAGTGGTTGGTAGGCCGAGTGGACAAGCAAAGCTCAAAGTGCTTGCAGAAGGGGAGTGGAATCTTTTTATGCAAGAGGCCGACATGGTTTTCATAGAAGCGGATGGAGCCAAGGGCTACCCATGTAAGTTGCCAAATGATACAGAGCCCGTGATTCCACAAGAATCGAATCTTGTAATAGGGGTGATTGGGATGGATGCATTGGGGCGAACATATGAGGAAGTTTGCTTTCGAAGTGAATATGTGGAAGATAGACTAGGGAAGAAACAAAAAGATATCGTAGAGATAGACGATGTTTTAAATATGGTATACTCTAAAAATATATTAAAAAAGGATGTGAATGACAGACAATTCATATTAGTGTTAAACAAATGCGACGACGAATCTAGAGTTAACACGGCGAGATGGGCTAAGAGAAAAATAAATTTTACATAAACTTTACATAACTCCGATATTGAACTTTACATTTCATCTATATAATCATATTTGTGCTTAAGAAATTGGAACTAGCACATTGAAAAAAGATTGAATAATAGTTTAAAGGAGAAAATTATGAAAATGAAAAAATTAATCGCATTACTTACAGCAACAGTAATGGTAGGGGCAATGGCAGTAGGATGTTCAGCACCAGCAGAAGAGGCACCAGCAGAGGAAACAGCAACAGCAGAAGAGGCACCAGCAGAAGAGGCACCAGCTGAGGAAGCAACAGAAGAAGCGCCAGCAGCAGATGTAAGTGGTGTGGTTGCATTATCAGGATCAACATCTATGGAAAAATTAGTGAAGACATATCAAGAAACAATCTTAGAAGTACTTCCAGATGTAGAATTAACAGCAGAGTTTGTTGGTTCATCAGCAGGAGTTGAGCAAGTGCTTTCTGGAACGGTTGATGTAGGAAATGCTTCAAGAAATTTAAAAGATTCAGAAGTAGAAGCTGGAGCAGTTGAGAACATCGTTGCAATCGATGGAATCGCAGTTGTAGTGGATACAGCAAACGAAGTAGCAAACATCTCTATGGATGACCTAGTAGCGATCTACACAGGTGAAATCACAAACTGGTCAGACGTTGAAGGTGGAGCAGATCAACCAATCGTAGTAATCGGACGTGAGGCTGGTTCAGGTACAAGAGGAGCTTTCGAAGAAATCCTTGGAGTAGAAGATGCTTGTGAATATGCATCAGAATTAGATTCGACAGGAACAGTTATGGCACAAGTTAGTGCAACACCAGGTGCAATCGGATATGTTTCATTAGATGCATTGAACGATACTGTAAAAGCGCTTAGCTATGAAGGTGTAGAAGTAACAGCTGACAATATCAAAGCTGGAACATACACATTAAGCAGACCATTCGTTATGGCAACAAACGGACCAATCGAAGAGCAAAGCGATGTAGTGCAAGCATTCTTTGACTATGTATTCAGTGCGGAAGGTCAAGCAATTGTAGCGCAAGTAGGACTTGTACCAGTAAACTAATAAATCACAGCAAAATCTCACAATGATAAGGAACGAATCTCAATGAAAGAACAATACTCAATTGTTAGAAATCAAAAAGAGAAGGCATTGGTTGAGAAAGTGGCACAGATGGTATTCATCTTCTGTGCCTTTGCTGCGATTTTAGCAGTAGCGACCATTACTTTCTTCATGATTCTAAACGGAACGCCAGCAATCTTTGAAGTTGGCTTGTTTGAAATTTTATTTACAACGACTTGGGCTCCGACAGCAGCAGAGCCACAATTTGGTATCCTTTGGGTTATCTTAACATCAGTTTTGGGTACAGGATTAGCGATTCTAATAGGGGTGCCAATCGGAATTCTCACAGCAGTATTCATCAGTGAAGTGGCACCAAAAGGATTGGTGAAAATTGTTCAACCAGCAGTAGAGTTACTTGCTGGTATCCCATCTGTAGTATATGGACTGTTAGGGGTTTACATATTAAATCCATTGATGTATAAGTTAGAATTATTTATTTTTGAGGGCAGCGAGACTCACCAATTTACTGGGGGGGCGAACTTGCTATCTGCAGTTATTGTATTAGCAATTATGATTCTACCAACGGTAATTAATGTAAGTACATCATCGCTAAAGGCAGTGCCAGATTATCTACGTTGTGCGTCCCTTGCCTTAGGTGGTAGTAAGATTCAGACCATCTTCAAGGTGACATTACCGGCAGCAAAATCAGGTGTAATCACAGCGATTGTACTCGGTGTTGGTAGAGCCATTGGAGAGGCCATGGCCATCACTTTAGTTTCTGGCTCTAGTGTAAATATGCCACTTCCATTTAACTCGGTTCGTTTCTTGACAACGGCAATTGTAAGTGAGATGGGATATTCAGCAGATACACATAGGGAAGTATTGTTTACAATTGGCTTGATTCTATTTGTATTCATTATGATTATTAATGTTACGTTGACTAAGATCTTAAAGAAGGGAGAATTGAAACATGACTAAATCACCTTCGATTAACGAAAAAAACAGACGAGTATCGGATATCGTCATGTATGTCCTAATCTATATGGCAGCAGCAGTATCCGTATTGCTGATTGCAGGAATTATCATCTATGTATTTGCTAGAGGCCTAGGTCAGGTGAACTGGACATTCCTAACCACTACCTCAAGTTTCGTATCCGGTACGGTAGGGATTGCGGGAAATATTTTAAATACAGTTATGATTGTAGTGATTACATTATTGATTGCGACACCGATTGGTGTGGGAAGTGCAATCTATCTAAATGAATATGCGAAACCAGGAAAATTTGTTTCTATTATTGAGTTTACAACGGAGACCTTATCAGGGATTCCATCCATTATCTATGGTTTGTTCGGGATGATGTTCTTTGGATATATCTGGGGATATTCCATATTGACAGGTTCTTTGACTTTGATGATTATGGTTCTACCATTGATCACACGGAATACACAAGAGGCATTAAAGACAGTTCCAGCGAGTTACCGTCAGGGTTCACTTGGAATCGGGGCAACAAAATGGTATATGATTCGTACGGTGCTACTTCCATCAGCTATGCCAGGAATTATCACTGGAGTTATCTTAGCAATCGGAAGGATTGTTGGAGAGAGTGCAGCGCTATTATTTACCGCAGGATCAGACGGAAAGTTAGCCAAAGATATTGCAGATTTCTTTGGGAAAATCTTCGAATCAGGCGGAACATTGACCATAGAGTTGTACTTGCGTATGTCAAAAGGCGAGTACGATGTTGCGTTTGGAATTGCAAGTGTATTGTTAGTGGTGGTACTCATTATCAACTTTATCACAAAATACTTGGCACGAAAATTTGATGTGAATAGAAAAGAATAGTTTAGGAGAACGAAATGGCTAAAATAATTGTAAACGATTTGAATTTGCACTATGGTGATAATCATGCACTGAAGAATGTAAATATGGAAATTGAAGAAAAGGGAATCACTGCATTCATCGGACCATCTGGATGTGGAAAATCTACATTTTTGAAATGTATCAATCGAATGAATGACCTTGTTGATTGTGTGAGAATCGACGGGAAGATTTTATTAGATGGAGAGGATATCTATGCTCCAACCGTAGATACAACAAGACTTAGAAAAAAAGTTGGTATGGTATTTCAACAACCGAATCCATTTCCAATGAGTATCTATGACAATATTGCTTATGGACCGAGGATTCATGGAATCAAGAATAAATCTGAATTAGATGAGATTGTAGAACGTTCACTTCGAGGTGCTGCGATTTTCGATGAGGTAAAAGATCGTCTGAAGAAAAGTGCACTTGGACTTTCGGGTGGACAACAGCAGAGAATCTGTATTGCGAGAGCTTTGGCAGTGGAGCCAGAAGTTTTGCTTATGGATGAGCCAACCTCTGCACTTGACCCGATTTCAACATTGAAGATAGAAGAACTTATGGAAAATCTGAAAAAAGACTACACGGTAGTCGTGGTTACTCACAACATGCAGCAAGCAGCCAGAGTTTCAGATAATACGGCTTTCTTTTTGCTAGGAGAAATGGTAGAATATAACAATACAGAGAAGTTATTCTCCATACCATCAGACAAAAGAACAGAGGATTATATTACAGGGAGGTTTGGTTGATATGTTAAGAAGTAAATATGAAGCACAACTAATGAAGTTGAATGATGAGCTAACACAGATGGGGGAACTTTGTGTAACAGCAATTGTAGATTCCACAGAGGCTCTGAAGACTACGGATAAGAATTTAGCGCAAAAAATCATTTTAGAAGATGATGAGATTGATCAACTTGAGAAGGCTATCGAGAGACGTTGCTTGAAGCTTTTGCTCAGACAACAACCTGTGGCATGTGATTTGCGACAGATTTCGGCGACCTTGAAGATGATTACAGATATGGAGCGTATCGGTGATCAGACTGCAGATATTGCAGAAATAATTCTATCATCAGAACATCTGAGAGATCTTGGAGAAATCAAGAGAATCGAAAAAATGTCGAAGATGGCAGCGAAGATGGTTAAGGATAGTTTGGTAGCGTTCACAACAAAGGATTTGGAATTGACAAAAAGCGTAATGCAAGCAGACGACGAAATAGATGTACTATATGATGAAGTTAAATTTGCGTTAGTGGATTTGATTACAGATGATGTGGACAAAAAAGAAAAATTGCATAAAGAAGTTGCAATTGACCTGATTATTGTTGCGAAATACTTGGAAAGAATTGCAGATCATGCGACAAACATCGCAGAATGGGTTGAATTCTCAATCACAGGAGTGCACCCAGATACCAACGAGACTAAAGGAGAGTAAGAAAGTGATTTTTTGTGTAGAAGACGATAGTAATATAAGGGAATTAGTAGTATACACATTGGAGACAACTGGATTTAAGGCCTTGGGTTTCGAGGATGGAGCAAGTTTTATGAAAGCTTTGGCGTTTGATACGCCAGAGCTTATTTTGCTAGACATCATGTTACCTGGCGAAGATGGGCTGTCAATTTTAAAGAAATTAAAGAGCTCATCAAAGACAAAGGATATTCCAGTTGTCATGTTGACTGCCAAGTGTGGAGAGTATGATAAGGTCATGGGACTAGACAGTGGAGCAGATGACTATGTGACCAAACCATTTGGGATGATGGAGCTTGTTTCCCGTATTAAGGCGGTTCTCAGAAGAAGTGGAAATACAGTGAAGAGAAAGGCAATTGAGTATAAAGATATTCAATTGGACTTTGAACAACATACAGTAATGGTTGCAAATGAAAATGTGAATTTGACACTCAAAGAATTTGAGTTGTTAGAACGCCTTGTAAGAAAACCAGGGATTGTTGTGACCAGAGATGCCTTGTTATCGGAAATCTGGGGGTATGATTTCGATGGGGAAACCAGAACCATTGATGTACATGTAAGGTCTCTGCGTCAAAAGCTTGGAAAAGCTGGGGAATACATTGAAACAGTTCGAGGCATTGGATATAAGTTAGGTGGAAAGAATGAAGCATAGAATTCAGCAGAGTATGGTACAAATTATAGCAATTACCCTCGTGTTAGGCTATGTTTTATTTGCAGGCTTGTTATATAGTGAAAGCTTACGTATTATGCAGTCAGAAATAAAAACAGAGGCAGAATATATTAGTGTGGCTATGAATTTAAATGGAGAAAAGTTTCTAGATG
The DNA here is from genome assembly GCA_964367905.1 of uncultured Lachnospiraceae bacterium. Taxonomy (GTDB): domain Bacteria; phylum Bacillota; class Clostridia; order Lachnospirales; family Lachnospiraceae; genus CAUPWF01. Next base: position 31,748 of record CAYIZP010000006.1, on the reverse strand, counting down.
AACTGGGAAGTAATCCGTTAAGTAGTAGAATTACATGGATTTCAGAAACAGGAGAAGTCTTGTATGACACAAGAGCTGTTGCGGATGAGCTAGAGAATCATGGAAGTCGAAACGAGATTGTAGAGGCGATAGAGGATGGTGTTGGTAAAGATACTAGAGAATCCACATCTACAGGAGAGTATACATATTATCATGCAATTCTACTAGATGATGGGTCTGTGTTACGTGTTTCTAATACAGTAGAAAGTGTTGTTGACACCCTCCTTAATGTTCTTCCGATGATTCTCTTATTAGGGGGAATTGTTCTTGTGATTGGAATTCTCATATCCAGAGCACAAACGAGGAAGCTGATTTATCCGATTAATAACTTAAATGTTGAGAATCCGATGGAAAACGAAGTGTATGAGGAGATTACTCCATTATTGCTTCGCCTCGAGGAGAGTAATAACATGCGTATAGCAAATGAGTCCATGAGACGGGAATTTTCTGCAAATGTTTCCCATGAGCTGAAGACACCTCTTACGTCGATATCAGGATATGCGGAACTGATGAGTAACGGCATGGTGAAACATGAAGATATCGGAAGATTTTCGGAGAAGATACACACAGAGGCAACGAGGCTTCTAAGATTAATCGAAGATATCATCAAGCTTTCGCGCTTGGATGAGAATAATATTGAATCGCTAAAAGAAGATGTAGATATTTATGTTTTGGCCAGAGAAATCTGTAGTCGACTTTCTCTGCAAGCGAAAACGAAAAAGGTAAATATTAAGATCAGTGGGGAAACTGCGAAGATTTATGGTGTTCGGCAGGTTTTAAATGAGATGATATTCAATATCTGCGAGAATGCAATCAAGTATAACAAAAATGGTGGAAAAGTTGATATATGGGTAGGGGATACCCTTGCTGGCCCCAAGATTGTGGTGAGTGATACAGGGATTGGAATCCCAGAGAAAGAACAGGATCGTGTATTCGAACGATTCTACCGAGTGGACAAGAGTCACTCCAAGGAAACGGGCGGAACAGGTCTAGGCCTATCTATTGTAAAACATGCAGCACTGGTTCATAATGCGGAGATTGCATTAGAGAGCAAGGAAAATGTAGGAACAAAAATTATCATACAGTTTTGATAGAGCAAATGAGAGGTGTGCTAGTCACACTTCTTTTTTTTCCACATATGATAAAGTAATAAGTATAGAAGAGAGAATGATTATGCGGATGTGTGAAGTTCGTACAAGGGAGGTAATAAATCTATGTAATTGCAAGAAATTAGGTTATGTAGTAGATATAGAAGTGGATTTGTGTACGGGGCACATTATTGCACTGATTGTTCCTAAGGTAGAGGGCGTTTTGGGGCTGTTTGCAAAAGATACAGTATATGTAATCCCCTATGAATGTGTGAAGAAGGTTGGAGATGAGATTATCTTTGTGGAGATTACAGAAGAAAAATGCATCTCTTGTTGTACAAGGCGTTGAAAAAAATGTTTTCATTTGACATCTATGCACGGCAGTAATATAATGCTAAGAGCACGACATGCGGAAGAATCCGTAGATATGGAAGCATGAAAAAATAGACATAATATGAGAAAGAAACCCGAATAGGGTGGACAAGGGAGAAGACTTACAATGGAAGTATATATGAGTACGGTGATAACTTCATTATTAACAACAGTTTTTATAGCTTTTTTAGTTGCAATGGGGGGATATCTACTAGGAGGAATTGAGATAAAGGGAATCTCCCTAGGAACAGCAGGGGTATTGCTATCTGCTCTGGTTTTTGGGATTATCTGCAGTCAAGTGGGAGCATTTTCGATTGGAGAGCGTACAATCACACTATATAATGATGAGATCAAGTCGTTTTATAGTTTGATTTCTAGTTTTGGAACAGCTATGTTCGTAACAGCTGTGGGATTAATTGCAGGGCCAAAGTTTTTCCGCAACTTTAATAAAAAGATGTTGGCTTATTTAGCAATGGGTGTGGTTGTAATCTTAACAGGAGCAGCAACGGCATTTGCAATTATACAAATTACAGCAGTATCCCCATCCTTAGCAATTGGACTTCTCACGGGTGCACTTACGAGTACACCAGGGCTGTCAGCTGCGAAGGATGCTGCAGTGGATGCTGAGGCGGTCACAGCAGGATATGGAATTGCCTATATATTTGGAATTATAGGTGTGGTATTATTTGTTCAATTGGTTCCGAAGATTTTAAAGGTAAATATAGAAGAAGAGAGAAAAATGGTAGCCAGTGTAGAGCTGGCGGAGACAGAAGAAAAGAAACAGGATTTGAAGAAAATCGATGCACTAGATTTCTTTCCATTTATTATGACAATTGTGCTTGGTATGATACTTGGTGCATTATACATACCAGGAATTGATTTTTCTTTGGGAGCAGCAGGAGGTACCCTGATTGTGGGACTTGTTGTGGGGCATTTTGGACGAATTGGGAAGATAGATTTAACAGTAAATAAGCAAACATTGAATTTTTTTCGTGAGCTAGGATTGATTTTCTTCTTGATTGGAGCAGGAATTCCAGGGGGAGTTAATTTCATCCAATATGTGAAACCAGCATATTTCTTATATGGAGCAATTATGACTCTCATACCTATGCTCGTTGGGTTCCTAGTAGGAAAATACATATTTAAGTTGAGAATCTTTAATAACCTAGGGTCTCTAACAGGTGGAATGACTAGTACACCAGCACTGGGGACATTGATTTCTGTGGCAAAGACGGACGAGGTGTCGGCAGCATATGCAGCTACCTATCCAGTCGCTTTAGTGATCGTTGTTTTAGTAGCTAAAATATTGGTGTAAAAAAAATTTAAAATTAATTGCAATAAAATGCACTTCTCGTGCATTATTAAAGTGAAGGGGATAAAAAACATGTTTATAATATTGACGTCAACAATACAAGAAGCCACTTCAAAGTGGAGTGCACCGAAGATTTCCGAACAACTGATAGTAGATATCGGCTATCAGGATATGGAGGCAATGCGAGTGCTCTATGAAGAAACGAATAGTGCAATCTATGGATTTGCATATTCGATTCTGAAGAACCCACAAGATGCACAGGATGTGTTACAAGATACGTTCTTACATATCCATTCATACGCAGCTAGATATAAGTGCCAGGGAAAACCAATGGCATGGATATTGAAAATTACAAGAAACTTAGCGCTTATGAAGATAAGAGATATGAAGAAAACAGATTACCTAGATGGAGAAGAAAATTACACCGATTTTTCAAGTTACTGTTTTACAGAGCAGAGCGAGGACAGGATGATACTAGAAAAGGTGCTTCTAGGTTTAGGAGAAGAAGATAGACAAATCTTAGTACTACATGCAATCAGTGGATTAAAACATAGAGAAATTGCAGTGATTATGGATATGAATTTATCGACGGTGCTTTCGAGATATAATAGAACAATCAAGAAAGTAAGAAAAATTTTAACGGAGGTGGAAAGTCATGACGAATGAAAATATACATGAAAAGGTAAGAAATGCAATTGAGTCTACTAGACCAGATCATGATTTTGAAGAAATTCTCCGTTTGTGTTCCGAGAACAGAAAGGTGAGAAAAATGGAAAACTTACAAAGAAAAAATAAAAATATGAAGAAATTTATTATGCCTAGTATGGCAGCAGCAATGTTAGTGATTGTAGCAGGAATCTTTGGCTACAATGGATATATGGATTCGCCATATTATACATTAGGTATGGATGTAAATCCTAGTTATGGAATCGTAGTATCTAGAGATCAAGAAGTAAAAGAAGTTTCAGCAAAGAATAGTGATGCAGTTGCGGTATTAGAAGGTATGGATCTAGAAGGTACGAAAGTAGATGTTGCATTGAACGCAATTATCGGTTCTATGTTACAAAACGGATATGAAAAAGAGGACATCGCTTCTGTATTACTTACATTAGAAGGTGAGAATGTAAGTGCAGATGTACAAGAAGAAGTAGTCGAGCAAATCGAATCCTTCCTAGAAAGTGGAAATGATGAAACATCTGTTTTATTCCAAAATGTTGTTACAAGTGTAGAATTAGAACAATTTGCAACAGAAAATAATATTTCAGTAGGTAAGGCTAACATTATTCAAAATATTATGGCAAGTGATAACACATTGTTACTAGAGGATTTATTACAACTAAATATCAATGAATTAAGTCTACTTGCAGAAGAAGGTACACGTAGTCTAGGGGATGATGTGGTAGAATTTGGAACTGCAAAGGCAGAGGACTATGTTTTGAAGGATGCAGCATTAGAAGCAGCTTTAGCATCGTTAGGAAATCCTGAATTGACAATGACAGATGCAGAAATAGAGTTTGATGTTGAAGACGGAAAGATGGTTTATGAAATTGAAACATTGGTAAATGGAGTGAAATACGAGTTTGTAGTAGATGCAACGACAGGCGCTGTACTTAAAACAGAAATGGACGATGATGACATAGATGACGATGACATGGACGATGATGCGGATGACATGGACGACGATGACATTGACGATGATGCAGATGACATGGATGATGACGCAGATGACATGGACGACGATGACGATGACATGGATG
>CAYIZP010000006.1:0-27080 GCA_964367905.1 uncultured Lachnospiraceae bacterium | reverse complement strand
GATGACATGGATGATGACGCAGATGACATGGACGACGATGACGATGACATGGATGATGACGCAGATGACATGGACGATGATGATGACGACATGGATGATGATGCAGATGACATGGACGACGATGACGATGACATGGATGATGACGCAGATGACATGGACGACGATTCAGATGATCATGATGATGATGTAGAGGTAAGTCAACCAGCACCGGAAAGTTCGGATGATTCAGATGATGACGATGATGATTCAGACGATGACGATGATGATGGCGATGATGACTAATAATTGACGATAATGATAATGGGGACGGATAATAGGGACGTAGTTTTTTGAAGAAAAACTACGTCCCTATTAAAAAAATCCCTGTCCCTTTTTGAAATTTAGGAATGAAATTGAGAATTTGTCATATAAATTTATATAATTAATAATTGTGAGGAATTGAATGCAATCTATGCGAGCGGCACAGGTGAATACGGAGAATAAAGGAAAATTAAAGATATCGGTGGTTTCCAATGTAACGGCATATCCGATTGAGAATGCGGCTGTATCTATCGCCTATACAGGGGTACCAGAATCTGCGATAGAAATATTAAGTACAGATAAGAATGGGCAGACAGAAACAATAGAATTGGCTGCACCACCCATTGAATATAGCTTAGATGTGAACAATACGCAGCAACCCTATTCGGAATATACAGTGGAGATAAAGGCGTCAGGCTATCGACCAATTTCTATCGCAGGTATTGAGGTTCTTGCAGATATTAATGCATTGCAGAATGTGGCACTTAGTCCAGAAGATAGTCGTATTTCTACTTCGAATACCTATGTAATTGATGCACATACACTTTACGGAAACTATCCAGAAAAAATTTCGGAAAGTGAGATTAAACCAATTGATAATAGCGGAGAAATTGTACTTGATCGAGTAGTTATTCCCGAATTTATCATCGTACACGACGGTAGCCCAGATGATACCACGGCAAAGAATCATTATGTGAAATATAAAGATTACATTAAGAATGTTGCATCAAGTGAAATCTATGCTACGTGGCCAACAAACACGATAAGGGCAAATGTTTTAGCGATAATGTCCTTCACATTGAACAGAGTATATACTGAATGGTATAGAAACAAAGGGTATGATTTTACGATTACATCTTCTACGGCATATGATCAAAAATGGATTGCAAATCGTAATATTTACGATACAATTTCAGTAGTGGTGGATGAGTTGTTTACAGATTATTTATCGCGACCAAATGTGAAACAGCCGATTTTAGCACAGTATTGTGATGGAAAGAAATCAACCTGTCCAAATTGGATGACACAATGGGGATCAAAATATCTAGGTGACCAAGGTTATACTCCGATTGAGATTTTGAGATATTATTATGGGGATGATATCTACATCAATACAGCTCCAGAAGTTTCAGGGGTACCGTCTTCTTGGCCGGGGTATACCTTGGAAGTCGGTTCGACAGGTGAGCCAGTAGAGACGATTCAGATGCAGATTAATGGAGTAGCAGAAGGTTTTCCGCTCATACCCACTTTGGATGTAGATGGAATCTATGGGCCAGCTACTGAGAATTCTGTCAAGGTGTTTCAGTCAGTATTTAATCTACCAGAAACTGGGAAGGTGGATTATAGTACATGGTATAAAATATCTGAAAAATATGTGGGAGTTTCTAGAATCGCACAGTTGTAGTTCATTAGGGACAGGGATTTTTTCGTTGGGGACGTAGTTTTTTGAAGAAAAACTACGTCCCCATTTGAAAAATCCTTGTCTCTATGTTACAATTATAAACATGATATTTTCAAGAAAGTAGGAAATTATGATAGAAAAACCGGTTGTTTTCAATTATTATACGTACGGCAGACCGTATTATGGCGGCTATAGAGGAATAAGGTATTCCATTGTACGACAAGGAGAAAAACCAGATTATAAATTAGCAGTCGTTACATGGCCAGAACCATATTGTATCGATGTGACACCAGACGAGGAGAAAGTTAGAAAAGAGTTTTCTTTTGATGAGAGTGGATATGACGAGGCGTTGGTGTGGCTGAATGGACAGTTTGAAGATTAGATAAAGATTATAGATGAGGGACAGAGATGAATAAAAAAGAAGTATTAGAAATTAAAAAACAATTTTCACCAGCAAATTGTGCGATTACAAGAATTTGTGGTTGTTATGTGAATCATGAGAAGGAACAGATTACAAATTGGAAGAGTGCGTTCTTATCACTGCCAGAAGAGGAAGAATTTAAATATTTTGAGCTGTTTAAGAAGACTTTGTCTGGAAGCATTGGTAAGAATTTATTACACATGGAGTTTCCATTAGAGCAAGAAGCTGAAGGGGGAACACAAGAATTTCTGATGAAGCTACGTAATAGCAAATTGCAAGATGATTCTTTAATCCAAGAATTTTACGAGAAGATAATTGGGAATTATGAATATCCAGAAAATTATTATATCATACTCATTCATGCTGTTTACGATATACCAGGACAAGCTTCGGATGGATTCACCATGGATGATGCGTCGGATAATGTGTATGAGCATATCTTGTGCAGTATCTGCCCGATGACACTTTCGAAGCCAGGGCTTAGCTACAATCCAGAACATAATACGATTCAGGAGCGGGTGCGGGATTGGATTGTTGAGGCACCGTTGCAGGGGTTCTTATTTCCTGCATTTACAGATCGCAATACGGATATTCATGGAGTATTGTATTATTCTAAGAAATCAGAAGAGTTAAAGGAAGAATTTATAGAAGAGATGTTGGGAAGTCGTATACCATTATCTGCTGGAAGTCAAAAAGATCATTTTAATTTGTTATTGGAAGATGCGTTAGGGGAAGAATGTGACTATGAAGTTGTGCGCAATGTGCATGAGAATTTAAATGGGATTTTGGATGAGAATCAAGATAATCCAGACCCGATTGAATTATCGAAGCCTGATGTGAGAAGGCTGTTGCAGGAAAGTGGTGTGGGCGAAGAGCAGTTGGAGAATTTTGACCAACATTATGACGGATTAGTTGGCGAGAAGAATCATTTGATGGTCAGCAATATTACAGAGAATAGAAAGTTTCAGATTCAGACACCAGATGTGGTGATTAAGGTGAATCCAGAGCGGGCAGACTTGATTGAAACACGTGTGATTGATGGACGGCACTGTTTGGTCATTGCAGTAGACGACCATATTGAAGTGAATGGTGTAAATGCGAGAACGATAGCGAGAGAGGAAATGCAACAAAAAACAACATAATTCGATAAAATTCGACAAAAAACACTGGAAAACATTGTGTTTTTTGTCGAATTTTGCTATTATCTTTATGAAGAGGAAGGGTAAAATATTCCCAATATTAGATTCAGGTTAGAAGAGTTATTTATAGGAGGTAGGCTGTATGTGGGTGAAGAAATGTGTTGGAACTATTGTAACAGTATGTATATTGATGAGTGCTTTGCCTATTGTGCCAGTCTTAGCTGCGGAAGAAGTTGTGAAAGTGGGATATTATACAGACTATACAGATATTATCGAGGATATAGAAAGCTTGAATAATAAAGGGTATGGATATGAGGTGTTTCGCAAGATAGAAGAAGTGAGTGATTTGAAGTTTGAATTTGTTCCGATAGAGGGGGATATGTTTGAAGCAGTTAATTCAGGAGTTGTAGATGTTGGTGGATTGAATATCAGGTCGGATGAACGAAGAGAAGAAGTTTTATATTCTGCAAATCCATTTTCTAAAACATCGGTTGCATTGATGACAGATGATATGGAAATGATTTATGCAGATTATGAGAGCATGGACGGAAAGACAGTAGCGACTTATGAGGGAAGTGAGGGTATGACGGATTTGGAGCGGTTCTGCGATGCACGAAACATTTCTGTTGAATATGTTTATGCTAGCTTAGAGGAATATATGGAATTAGATACGGATTTCTACATCAACATGTCGGAGAGTAGAGTTGTTGAAGAGGGAAATAATGTTTTAAACCTCGGCGTTTACAATCTATATTTGGTTACCAGTTTTGAGAATCAGGAGTTGATGGATAAGATAGATCGTATATTTATAGATGTGGTGAAGACAGAGGGAAACTTTTTTTTGGAGTTAGAAGAAAAGTATCTAGCGGATAAGTTAGAGATTAATCACAGAGGGTTGACGATAGCGGAGATAGAGACATTGCGAGAAAGACCATTGGAGGTAGGTTATATCTCAGATTATGAGCCGATTTCTTTTACGAATGAAGATGGAGAACCAGATGGAGCGATGGTTGAAACTTTGAGTGTGTTAGCAGAGCGGTATGACTTTCAAGTGAACTATCATCCATATAGTATTCTAGATGATCCAAACAATCATGAGGGGTTTGATTTGCTTGTAACGTTGTATGGAGAAGGGGAACATGAGTTCGAATATTATCAACCAACAGAGGCATACTATTTGATTTCAGTATATGCTCAAGTTAAGGCGAGTGTACATAGTAGTAGCGGGTCGACAAAAGAGACGATAGAAGCATCTCCAAGAATTGGAAGTTTGCGTTATCAATCAGTGGAATATGAAGTATTCTTAGATGAGTTTCCTGATAATGAGTTTGTGTTCTATGATGATTGGCACCAACTATTGGATGATTTTGCGGATGGGGCTGTTGATATGATGATATCCACAGACAGTGCAGCTCGGTATGCTGAATTATACCTAGAAGATGTAGATAGAGAAACCATATCCACAGATCTACAAATTCCGATGCAATATTTCATCTCTCATGAAATTGCAGATGAGTATATTCCGATTTTTAATGTGATGTTAGATAGACAAACAGAAGATGAATACGAGGCAGTTCTTACTACCAATGCAAATGCATATTATCCAGAAAATGAGATGGATTTTTTAGAATTTATGCAAGATAGATGGTACATGTTTTTAGGCACGGCACTTGTTATAGTAGCTACTTTCCTAGGTTTTGCGCTTTATGCACAGAAGAAAAAGAAGGATGCACTCAAGGAGGCGTATGACACGGATGCCTTGACAGATTTTCTGGCGATGCATAGATTCCGAGAGATTGTGAAGGAAAAGTTGAGTGAAGCGAAAGAGAATGAGTATGAGTTGATTTCATTTGATATTGACATGTTTAAAACAATCAATACGCATTTTAGTGCGGAAAGAGGTACCAATGTAATTAAAGCAATAGCAAATTCATTGAAAACAGTGTTTGAAGGAAAAACAGCAGTGATTTGTAGAAAAACTGCGGATCAATTCCTGGTATTTAGACGAGTAGATGATGGTGGAACTTTGCGACAGATATACAGCTCAGATATTCTGCCAAGTATTCAGGGAGTCATGGGTGAGAAATATAATGTTATGATGTCATTTGGTAATGTGGTAATCAGAGACTGTAAGGAAAACCCATCTACGATTATCGGACAGGCGGACAATGCGAGAGTACAAGGAAAGAATGAACATAAGACTACTTTCATTACATTCGATGAGAAGATGCAAAAATTTTATGAGGAAAGAGTAAATGTGACCTTTCGAATGGAACAAGCACTTAAAAACCGTGAATTCACGGTGGTGTACCAACCGAAGATAGACTTCAAAACTCTGGAAGTCGGTGGTGCGGAGGCGTTGGTGCGTTGGTTCCCGAAATTAGGGAACACGATATTCCCAGACCAGTTTATTCCGGTGTTTGAAGCGAACGGATTTATCGAGTTCTTAGATTTATATGTACTAGAGGATGTATGTAAATTTATTCGATCAAATTATAGAACTATGAGTATTCCAAGAATCTCAGTTAACTTGTCAGCGAACACGATTCTTGCAGACAATATCGTGGCAAGGGTCACGGATATCGTTTCAACATATTCTATTAGACCGGATGAAATTGAATTAGAGATTACAGAAAGTGCAGTGGAAGGTGATACTGAAAAATTCATGTTACGAGTAAAACAATTGAGAGAAATGGGATATCCAATTGCTATCGATGACTTTGGAGCTGGAGTTTCTTCTTTGAATCGATTATCCGCAATTGAGGCAGATGTTCTCAAACTGGACAAGGCGTTCTTTGACTTGAAAGATCAAGGCGGCAAGAGTGCGGTGGTTGTTACCAATGTAATAGCTATGGCTAAGGAGTTAAAGATGAAGGTTGTCGCAGAGGGAGTAGAGACCTATGCGCAAGCTCTATGGCTTAGAAAGATTGATTGTGATTATGCGCAAGGCTATTATTTCGAGCGACCAATCAGCGAGAATGACTTCAGGGCATTATTAGAGTCGAAGAAGGTGTTCGGTATTGAATTGTAGGCTACAGTTTGTGTGTTAAACATTTAAGAATGGAGAGTTACTATGAAATCATTGAAGATGAAGATTTACAAGGCTACGTTACTGCCAATTGTTTTGGGATGCTTGTTCATTATTGTTATGTTTTCAATTGGGATATATAATATCACTCTTTCGAATCTGAAGTCATTTATGAGCGAGAGTGCTACATTTGTGGGGCACGCAGTGCGTAACCAGTTATCTTCTTATCAGGATTTGGCATTACAGATTGCAAGTGATTCAGTTATTGTAGAATCCTTAGAAGAACTACAGAGTGGAGTGAATGGAAGTGCAACCCAAAACAGTGCGAAGGATGCTATATTGCGGAAGGCGGATTCAATAAAGGACATACATGGTTTTATGTTTGTCGAAGTGTTGGATAAAGATGGGGTAGAATTAGCGTCAGGGATGGATTTTTCTTATGAAGAGTATTATCAAGTGGCAAAATCAAGCGGGGAAACCTTTGTAGTAGATCCCAAGCCGAGCGATTTATCTGGTGATATGGTTATGATTGTTTCAGCACCAATTATGAATGGCAGTGAGTTTATTGGTTGTCTGGTATATGCAGTTGATCCAAGTGCTTTTTCACAGAGTGTCACAGAAATACAGATTAATACAGATGGATATTCGTATATTTTAAATGGAGAGGGAACTTTGATGGCTCATCCGGATGAGGAGTTGATTATGAGTCAAACGAATGCAATCGATAGTCGTGGCGAAAACGCTGACTATGAAGCATTGGCGCAGATTGCAGACGAGTTATTGAATGGATCTAGTGGATTTACAACATATACATATGATGGCGTAGATAAATTTGCAACGTATATGCCAATCAGTGGGACAAATGATTGGGGATTGGTTATTACATCGAATCAAAAGCAGTTTTATGAACAGTTACGCTTATATATTATGGCGAATTTTGGATTTGGAGTTGCGATTATTATCGTGTTGATTTTGTTGATTCGTCGCGTGAGTAATCAGATTTCGCGACCAGTCAAGGCATATGCGGAGCGATTAAACAGTCTGACGGCTGGGGATTTGAGTACCTCGGTACCGATTGAAACAGTCGCCCTAGAGACGAAGCAGTTGGGAGAAGCAATTAGCACACTGGCGGAATCATTTACCGTAATTATCAAGGATATCGACCAAGCATTGACGCAGATGGGAGACGGGAATTTTGCAGCGGAGAGTTATGCAGAAGCTTATTATGTGGGTGATTTTGAAGGATTTTATCTGAGTATGGATCGAATTGAAGCGAAGCTGTCGATTATTATTTCTTCCATACGAAATATGCTAGAAAGTATGAATACAAAGAGTAGGCAGGTGTCAGATTCGGCACAGAATATTGCATATAAGACGGCGGAGCAGGTGGAGGCGATTCAACAATTAGCCCAAGTGATGGAGCAACTTTCATCAAAGGCTAAGAGAATTACAGAGAATACTAGAATTGCCAGTCAAGTTAATGAAAAAACGAAGACAGAGTTAGAAGTAAGCAATACCAGTATGCAGGAAATGCTGTCTTATATGAATTTGCTTAATTCGAAGTTTCAACAGACTGAGAAGATTGTGAAAACAATCGATGACATTGCATTCCAGACCAATATACTAGCATTGAATGCTGCGGTAGAAGCGGCAAGAGCTGGGGAAGCGGGGAAGGGATTCGCAGTTGTTGCAGATGAGGTGAGAAATCTAGCTGCAAAATCAGCAGAAGCAGCACAGAATACAGCTATTTTAATCGGGGAGACATCGGAAACAGTTAAGATAGTAGCAGATAAGATGCAAACATCAGCAGATTCCATGGAGATGCTACAGATAAGTGCGTTGTCGCTAGGAGACAAGGTTACTACAATTTCTGCGGACTCAGAGGAGCAATTAGTAGATGTCTTGCAGACGGATGATATTATGAGGGGACTATCTACTGCAGTAAGAGAGAATGCAGATACAGCGGAAATGAGTTCTGTTGCAAGTGGGGAATTATTCGAACAAACGCAGAGTCTAAAAAGGCTAGTTTCTGAAATTACGATTGTGGAACAGAGTGCTAGAAATGCAATACTAAACGAAAATGAATGATTAATATAAGTATGTGTCAGTTTGGATGAGGTGCTACCAATTATTGGATAGTAAAGAATCTAGAATGGCACATATTTTTTATGCTATGTTATATACTAGTGGTAAAACACTTATCTTGTAAGGAATGCTATGTCGAGAATCATAGGGGTGCTATCTTGTGCAATTAGTGATAATAGACAGTTTGTTACTCAGAACTACATCGATGCAATTGTCAGAATCCCCGCAACTCCACTAATCATCCCCGCAACATCAAGAACAGTTCTAGATGATTACCATTCTATCCATGAATATGTAGAAGTATGTGATGGGTTTTTATTTTGTGGTGGTGGGGATATATCATCGCTTCTATATGGAGAGGAGCCGGTGGATAACAGCAGTGAGACAGATTTTGAATTTGATCGATTCCAGATTGAGCTGATGAAGTTAGTGATAGATAGGAAGAAGCCAGTACTTGCAATATGCCGAGGGATGCAAGTTATGAACGTAGCTTTAGGGGGAACGCTGATACAAGACATAGGAAGTACAGTGAAAGATTGTATAGAGCATCAGCAACACACACGTCTGCGAAGTGATGTAAGCCACACAGTGTATTTTCGGGAGAGAACTATATTAAGGGAAATTTATGGAGAAAGCAAGTGTACCAATTCACATCACCATCAGGCGATAGGAAAGCTGGGGAAAGGTGTGGTTGTGTCGGCAACTACGATAGATGGGATAGTTGAGGGGATTGAAGTGGAAAACCATCCATTTGCAGTGGGAGTACAGTTTCACTGCGAATTAGGAAAGAGAGGAATCTATGAAAGCCTTTAGAAAAAGTTTGATTGGTGCAACTGTCATTACATTTTTACTTGGTAGTGCCTTTCATTTTTTATACGATTTATTAGGAGAAAATAAGGTGATTGGGTTGTTTTGCCCAGTCAGTGAGTCGGTATGGGAACACTTGAAGATGCTAGTATATCCATCTTTGATTTGTTATTTTACACTACTTAGACAGCATGTGAGAAAATACAGAAATCTTTTTGGAACCTACACAATAGGGCTTGTGGCTTCATTATACTTAATACCATCTTTGTATTATTTTTACACTGCAGGATTCGGGATTGAGAGTGTAGTATTGGACATTGCTTTATTTTTAGTAAGTGTAGTTCATATGTATTGCATTATCTATATAATCAGCGTTCATCACCGAAAGTTTAGCATTGACAAGATTATATGCTTTCTAGTATTATTCTTAATTGTAGGAATGATGACGATATTTACGATTTATCCCCCTAGTTTCCCGATTTTCATATCATAGGGGACAGGGATTATTTCGTTGGGGACGGAGGTTTTCGACGATAACCTCCGTCCCCAATAAAAAGGAGAACTTATGAGTATATTAAATGTGGAACATTTGACTCACGGCTTTGGTGACCGTGCGATTTTTCAAGACGTTTCGTTTCGCCTATTGAAGGGGGAGCACATTGGATTAATTGGAGCCAATGGAGAAGGAAAGTCTACTTTTATGAATATAATAACTGGCTCCCTTCAACCAGATGAGGGGAAGGTTGAATGGTCGAAGAATGTCCGAGTTGGCTACTTAGATCAGCATACGAGCTTGGAGAAGGGGATGACCATTCGAGATGTGTTGAAATCTGCATTTTCACATCTGTTCGAACTAGAAGAAGAGATGAATGAAATCTGTAACTCACTTGGAGATGCAGATGAAGAGAAGATGATGGAATTGATGGAAACTCTTGGGACGATTCAAGATACGCTTACCTTACATGATTTTTATGTGATTGATGCGAAGGTGGAGGAAGTGGCGAGAGCATTAGGGTTATTAGATGTAGGGTTAGAGAAGGATGTTATGGACTTAAGTGGCGGACAGAGGACGAAGGTCTTGTTGGCTAAATTGTTGCTAGAGAAGCCAGATATTTTGTTATTAGATGAGCCGACAAACTATTTGGATGAGCAGCATATAGAGTGGTTAAAGCGTTACTTGTTGGATTATGAGAATGCATTTATATTGATATCTCATGATATTCCATTCTTGAACAGTGTAATCAACTTGATTTACCATATGGAGAACCAAGAGCTAAATAGATACGTAGGGGATTATGATAAATTTCAAGAAGTTTATGCAGTGAAGAAGTCCCAGTTAGAAGCGGCTTATCGAAAACAACAACAGGAGATTGACAGCCTGAAAGACTTTGTTGCAAGAAATAAGGCCAGAGTGTCGACTAGAAATATGGCGATGTCGAGACAGAAGAAGTTGGACAAGATGGATGTCATTGAATTAGCGGTAGAGAGACCGAAACCAGAATTTCGATTCCGTTATGGGAAGACTCCAGGGAAGTACATATTTGAAACAAAGGACTTAGTAATCGGATATGACAAGAATGAACCCTTGTCTAAGCCATTGAGTCTGGCGATGGAACGTGGACATAAGATTGCTTTGGTGGGTGCCAATGGAATTGGAAAGACAACACTGCTTAGGAGTATATTGGGGTTGATTCCAGCACTACAGGGAAGTAGTGAATTGGGAGAAAATCTTGAGATTGGCTATTTCGAGCAGGAGATTAAAGGTGAGAACAAGAGGACATGCATTGATGAAATATGGGAGGAGTTCCCTTCTTATACGCAATATCAAGTACGTTCGGCATTGGCAAAATGTGGATTGACCACCAAGCACATTGAAAGCCAAGTAAGGGTATTGAGTGGAGGAGAGCAGGCGAAGGTCAGATTATGCAAGCTGATTAATCGTGATACCAATATCTTGTTATTAGATGAGCCTACCAATCACTTGGATGTAGATGCAAAGGAAGAATTGAAGAGAGCCTTATTGGATTATAGAGGGAGCATTCTGTTGATTTGTCATGAGCCAGAATTCTATCAAGATGTAGTGAATGAAGTCTGGGATTGCTCCAAGTGGACGACAAAAATATTATAAGAAGAAGTAGAACAAAAAACAATGTTTTCTATGATTGCAAACATTGTTTTTTTGTTGTAAGAATTGGAGAATGGTGTTATAATAAATCTATTAATCTCATATATTTTGGAGGAAACAGATGAAGAAATTAGAAGAATATGTAAGAAGTATCGTGGATTTTCCACATGAAGGAATTATATTTAGAGATGTAACTAGCATATTAGAGGATGCTGACGGATTGGCATTAGCAATTGATTCTTTGCAGGAAAAGATGGAAGGATTGGAGTTTGATTTACTTGTGGGACCAGAATCTAGAGGGTTTATCTTTGGAATGCCACTGGCATATAATCTAAAGAAACCTTTTATTCTTGTTCGTAAGAAAGGGAAGTTGCCTTGCGAGACAATTGAAAAAGAATATGAACTAGAGTATGGAACAGCCACAATAGAAATTCATAAAAATGCGATTAAGCCAGGGCAGAAAGTGGTAATTGTAGATGATTTACTAGCCACAGGAGGAACCACAAAGGCAATGATTGAATTAATCGAAGAACTTGGTGGTGAAGTGGTGAAGATTGTGTATATTATGGAACTTAAAGGCCTTGAGGGTAGAAAAAAATTACAAGGTTATAATACAGAGGCAGTCATCGCCTATGAAGGAAAGTAAAAGGTTAGGATGCGAATACGAAAAAAGGAGGTTATGGTATGTTTGATAGAATTATTGAGAAGAAGAATAAGACAACGAGTTTGATACAAGAAGTTGAATTGCAGGAAGAAGATTATCAGGATCCACAGCAACTCTATCAAAAATTAGTGAATCGAGTACGAAAATACCACCCTTCTGCAGATGTTACAATTTTGAAAAATGCATTTGATATCGCATATGCTGCACATAAAGATCAACGAAGAAAGTCGGGTGAACCTTATATTATCCATCCATTATGGGTGTGTTATATCCTCGCGGATTTGGAGATGGATAAAGAAACGATTGTAGCAGGTTTATTACATGACGTAGTAGAAGATACCATTATGACTTATGATGATGTCTGTCAGCAATTTGGAAATGAAGTTGCCTTGCTTGTAGATGGGGTTACAAAACTGGGACAGCTGTCTTATTCTGCGGATAAGATTGAAGTTCAAGCGGAAAATCTTAGGAAAATGTTTCTCGCTATGGCCAGAGATATCCGTGTTATCATCATAAAGCTTGCCGATCGTTTGCATAATATGCGTACTTTGGAATTTATGACTCCAGAGAAGCAAAAGGAAAAAGCCAGAGAGACGATGGATATCTATGCACCGATTGCACAACGACTAGGGATATCAAAAATCAAGACAGAATTGGATGATTTATCCCTTCAATATCTGAAACCAGATACGTATGCAGATTTGGTTGACCAGATTAATGCAAGAAGCCATCAAAGGGAAGAGTTTGTCCAATCTATCATCGATGAAGTAGAAGGAATCATGACAGAGGCGAAGATAGAAGCACAGATATATGGACGTGTGAAGCATTTCTTCAGTATTTATAAGAAGATGGTGAATCAAAACAAAATTGTAGATGAAGTATATGATTTATTCGCGGTACGAATTATAGTAGATAGTGTAAGAGATTGTTACGCAGCACTAGGGGTAATTCACGAAAATTACAGACCGATTCCTGGAAGATTCAAGGACTATATTGCGATGCCGAAGGCGAATATGTATCAATCCTTGCATACGACTCTAGTGAGTAAGAAGGGGGAACCCTTCGAGGTACAGATTCGAACAGCAGAGATGCATAAGACTGCGGAATATGGGATTGCAGCCCATTGGAAATACAAAGAAACAAATGACAATACAGACGTAAAGATTCAAGAAGAGGAGAAGCTTACATGGCTCCGCCAGATTCTAGAGTGGCAGAGAGACATGACAGATAACAAGGAATTCTTGAATCTATTAAAGGGGGATTTAGACTTATTCTCCGAAGAGGTGTATTGTTTCACGCCGAATGGGGATGTGAAAAACCTTGCTGCGGGTTCGAATCCAATTGATTTTGCCTATGCGATACACAGTGCCGTAGGGAATAAGATGGTAGGGGCTAGAGTGAATGGTAAGTTGGTTAACATCGACCATAAGTTACAAAACGGTGATCGTGTGGAGATTATGACTTCTCAGAATTCGAAGGGTCCAAGTCGTGATTGGTTGAGTATCGTGAAATCGACACAGGCAAAAAATAAGATTAATCAGTGGTTCAAAAAGGAATTCAAAGAAGAGAACATCGTAAAAGGCAAAGAGATGTGTGCCGCATATGCAAAGGCACATAGCATCGTATGGACCGAACTGACGAAACCAAAGTACCAAGAGGTGATTATAAGGAAATATGGATTTCAAAATTGGGAAGCCTTGATGGCAACCATCGGTCATGGTGGCATGAAAGAAGGGCAGATTGTAAACCGACTTTTTGAAGAGTTTGAGAAGGAACATAAGAAGGTACAGACAAACGAAGAAGTCCTAGCGCAGATAGCAGAAAATAACACTAAAGTAGAACGGCATCAGGAAAGCAAGACAACAAAGAGCAAGAGTGGAATTGTTGTGAA
Source organism: uncultured Lachnospiraceae bacterium (assembly GCA_964367905.1). GTDB lineage: Bacteria > Bacillota > Clostridia > Lachnospirales > Lachnospiraceae > CAUPWF01. The sequence goes on along the minus strand of CAYIZP010000006.1, from coordinate 13,218 downwards.
AGGCCTGGATGATGTAGCAGTACGGTTCTCTAGATGTTGTAGCCCAGTGCCAGGGGATGAAATTATCGGTTTTGTTACACGGGGGAGAGGGTTATCGATTCATAGGACGGACTGTATCAATATGATGAATCTCTCTGGGATTGAACGTGCTAGACTATTAGAGGCTGAGTGGGAAGTGGAGGAAGAACATCAGGCACAGTATTTTGTGGATGTGAAGATATTCGCCCAGGATAGACAAGGCTTACTCTTAGATGTTTCTAGAACATTTACAGAGAATAAAACCAACGTGAAAAATGTCAATACTAGAACTAGTAAGCAAGGAATTGCTACGATGGAAGTTGGCTTTGTGGTTCATGGTAGACATGAATTGGCAAAAATCATGACACAGCTTAGAGGAATTGAGGGCGTTATGGACATCGAGCGCTCTGCGGGATAAGACAGGCAGATAGGAGTTAGAAATGAGATTAGAAACATTTGTACTTGGAATGGTAGAGACAAATACCTATGTAATTATAAAAGAAGAGACGAGGGAAGCATTGGTCATCGATCCAGCAGACACACCAAGTCAGTTTGTGGATTATTTTGAGAAAGAAGGATTGGAATTAAAAGGAATTCTTCTAACACATGGACATTTTGACCATATCATGGGAGTGAATGCATTGCAGGAAAAATACAGAGCGCCAATCTATGCAACAGACGCAGAAGATGTGCTACTTACAGATCCTAGGATGAATGCATCGATTCAAGTAGGCAAACAGATTAAGGTGGAAAAAACGAACAGCGTGAAGGATGGAGAAGTGTTGGAAATGGCAGGGTTTCGGATTAAAGTCATCACAACACCAGGACATACCATCGGTGGATGTTGCTATTATTTTGAGGCGGAGAAGAAAGTGTTTACAGGGGATACATTGTTCTGCAGAGACATTGGAAGGACTGATTTACCGACAGGTAGTTATTCGACATTGATTCAAAGTATCCGCGAGAAATTACTAATATTGCCGAAGGAAGTAGTCGTATATCCGGGACATATGATGACGACGATGATTGGGGACGAGAGTGTTTAGAACTCTGTCCCTAATTGAGTTTTGGAGGATGAAATGATAAAGATTTTTCTGAGAGAAGAATTATACAGATATGATGTGTTTCATTTGGTGAAGATTTATAGACCAAACACAGAGATACAGGTCGATGTGAACGGAGAATTTGATTTCTTTTTGAAGATTGTAGAGGAGCATGATTGCGGTGAAGTTCATGATATTTTGCAGATTGATGTCGACGTTTCGGAGTCGGGTATTGAATCTCAGATGAAAAAAACCCGAAAACATGATATCAATATCCAAGTATTTGAGGCATTCAATCATTATACTGGGAAGAGACCTGAATGGGGGATTCTCACAGGCGTTCGCCCTACCAAACTTTTTATGAATCGGTTAGATGCGGGTGCAAGTATAGAGGATACCGTGAAGGAATTCACAGAGTATTATAAGATGGAGGAAGCCAAGGCACGGTTATCAGCAGAGATAGCAGAGAGAGAGCGACAGCTCTTAGATCAGATTGACTATGAAGATGGATATAGCTTATATATCGGTATTCCATTTTGCAAATCCAGATGTTCTTATTGTTCATTTACCGCATATCCCCTTCATAAGTGGGAAGATCGAGTGGATGAATATGTAGATGTATTAATCGAAGAATTGACTGCGGTTGCTAGGTTATCGGAGCGTAAGACACTAGATACTATCTATATCGGTGGGGGAACTCCAACGTCTTTGTCGGCTAGACAATTAGAACGATTACTATCATCGATTTGCAATAGTTTTGACTTGGAACACTTGCAGGAATTTACTATAGAAGCTGGGCGACCAGATACCATTACCCGCGGGAAATTAGAGGTGATGAAACAATATCCTGTGAGTCGTATTTCCATCAATCCCCAGACCATGCAAGAGAAGACATTGAAGCAGATTGGAAGAGATCATTCCGCGGAAGAAATCTATCAAATCTATCAATTGGCGCGGGAATTAGGATTCGATAATATTAATATGGATATGATTGTAGGTCTACCAGGTGAGACTGTCTCAGATGTGGTGGATTCGTTGGAGAAGATATTGAGCCTAGAACCAGACAATCTAACCGTTCATTCCCTTGCTATGAAGAGAGCATCTATCCTAAACCAGAATAAGGTGGATATACAGGAGGAGAATTCGCAAGAGAATTCAATCGGAGAAATGTTAAGACAGATAGAAAAAGCGGCTAGAAATCACGAATTGCTACCATATTATCTGTATCGCCAGAAGAATATTGCTGGAAATTATGAAAATGTTGGATATGCAAAGGTTGACAAAGCGGGAATTTACAATATACTTATTATGGAGGAAAAGCAATCCATTATAGCTGTCGGAGCTGGAGCGACAACGAAGTTAGTCGGCAGAGGTAATGACAAGAAGATTGAGAGAATTGAGAATCCAAAAGATGTACATCAGTATATGAGCACCATCAAGGATATAATGAAACGAAAGGAAGAAAGGTTATGGCATTAAAGAAGAAACCTGTTACGGGAATGAAGGATATTTTCCCGAATGAAATGGAAATCAGAGATTACCTGATTCACCTAATCAAGGAAACTTATAAGACATATGGGTTCGTATCTATGGAGACACCATGTGTTGAGCATATAGAGAATCTATGTAGCAAACAAGGTGGGGATAATGAGAAGTTAATCTTCAAGATTCTGAAACGTGGAGAGAAATTGAAGATAGAATCGGCAACCGAAGAGAGCCAAGTGGTGGACGGAGGGCTCCGTTATGACTTGACGGTTCCACTTGCCAGATATTATGCGAATTATTCTAATGAGTTGCCTTCTCCATTCAAGGCATTACAGATCGGAAGTGTTTGGAGGGCAGACCGTCCGCAAAAAGGGCGATATCGACAATTTTCTCAATGCGATATCGATATCCTAGGAGAAGGAAGCTGTCTATCGGAGATCGAATTGATTCTTGCCACAACTACCATGTTAGGAAAGTTGAATTTCAAGAATTTTACAGTTTGTATCAATGATAGAAATATGCTCAGAGCCATGGCTTCTTATTGCGGGTTTGAACAAAAGGATTATGAAGAAGTTTTTGTAATCCTAGATAAGATGGATAAGATTGGTGCAGAAGGTGTAGAAAAGGAATTGGTTGAACTGGGGTATGAATCGGAGAATGTGCGGAAATATCTACAGTTATTCGATTCAGTGTCTCAAGATATACAAGGGCTGAAGAACCTAGTCTCTACCTTGGGAGAACATTTGGACGGTGATACAGCATCTAGATTAGAAATGATTATGTCAAGTGTAGAAGTAGCAAAAGACGCAGAGTTTCGTTTGGCTTTTGATCCTACGTTGGTACGCGGACAGGCATATTATACGGGCACAATCTTCGAAGTTCGAATGGATGAATTCGGTGGAGCGGTAGCTGGTGGCGGACGTTATGACAAGATGATTGGATTATTTACAGGACAAGCCACACCTGCTTGTGGATTCTCCATTGGGTTTGAGAGAATCGTAATGATTCTACTAGAGAATGGGTACCAATTACCGAAGCAAAGAGAGAAGAAAGCATATCTTTTAGCGAAGAACTTATCTTCTGAGAAGATGCTTGAGACATTTGCAGCTGCGAAATCAGATAGAGAAGCAGGAAAACAGGTAACAATCCTAAATATGAAGAAGAATAAGAAGTTCCAAAAGGAACAGTTAGCAACTGAAGGTTATGAAGAAATTGTAGAGATATGGGAGGGTTAAGAAACGATGGCAGAATTAATGCATGGTTTAAAGAGAACGCACCGTTGTGCAGAGATTACAAGTAAAAATATTGGTGAGACAGTAACCGTTATGGGATGGGTGCAAAAGAACCGTAATAAGGGAGGAATTGTATTCGTTGATTTGAGAGACCGAACAGGAATTCTTCAAATCGTATTCGATGACAACAATAGTGCAGAATTAGTAGAAAAGGCTTCAAAATTAAGAAGTGAATTTGTTGTAGCAGTTGTTGGTGAAGTAGTGGCAAGAAGCGGAGCCGTGAACGAAAACTTAAAGACAGGTGAGATTGAGATCAAACCATCTGAGTTAAGAATTTTATCAGAGGCAGAGACACCACCATTTCCAATTGAAGAAAACAGTAAGACAAAAGAAGAACTTCGATTGAAATATCGTTACCTAGACCTACGTAGACCAGATCTTCAGAAAAATATGATGATGAGAAGTCAGGTAGCTACATTGACAAGACAATTCTTGGCAGAAGAGGGATTTCTTGAGATAGAAACGCCAACCTTAATCAAGAGTACTCCAGAAGGAGCAAGAGATTACCTTGTACCATCACGCGTACACCAAGGGTCTTTCTATGCGCTACCACAGTCACCACAGATCTACAAGCAATTGTTGATGTGCTCGGGATACGATAGATATTTCCAATTGGCGAAATGCTATCGCGATGAGGATTTACGGGCGGATAGGCAACCTGAGTTCACTCAGATAGATATGGAACTTTCTTTTGTCGATGTAGATGATGTGTTAGAAGTAAATGAAAGATTGTTACAGAGATTATTTAAAGAGGTCTTGGGATTAGAAGTTGAATTGCCAATACCTAGAATGAGCTGGCATGATGCGATGAACCGTTATGGATCAGACAAGCCAGATATTCGATTTGGAATGGAACTTACAGATGTAACGGATGTGGTAAAAGGTTGTGAGTTTGTAGTATTCAAAGGAGCAATCGAAGCAGGTGGAAGCGTTCGTGGAATCAATGCCACAGGACAAGGAAGCATGCCAAGAAAGAAAATCGATAAATTAGTAGAATTCGCAAAAGACTTCGGCGCAAAAGGACTTGCCTACATCGCAATCGGAGAAGATGGAAGTATGAAGTCATCATTTGCAAAATTTATGACAGATGAAGAGATGACGGCCTTAGTTTCGGCAATGGATGGTAAGAATGGAGATTTATTATTATTTGCAGCAGATAAGAACTCTGTAGTATGGAATGTGCTGGGGAATTTACGTTTAGAATTAGCAAAACAGATGGAACTCTTAAATAAGAGCGAATATAAATTCTTATGGGTAACAGAATTCCCACTTGTAGAATGGAATGAAGAGCAAGAGAGATTCACAGCCATGCATCATCCATTTACCATGCCGATGGAAGAAGACTTACAATACCTAGATACAGATCCGGGAAGAGTAAGAGCAAAGGCATACGACATCGTATTAAATGGAAACGAAATCGGTGGCGGAAGTGTGAGAATCTTCAATAGCGAAATTCAAAGCAAGATGTTTGAAATGTTAGGGTTTTCACCAGAAGAGGCAGAAGAGCAGTTTGGCTTCTTGTTGTCTGCATTCAAATACGGAGTACCGCCACATGCAGGACTTGCATATGGATTGGATAGATTAGTAATGTTAATGGCGAAAGAAGATAGTATCCGTGATGTTATCGCATTCCCGAAAATCAAAGACGCATCGGACTTGATGTCTCAAGCACCGGATGTGGTAGATCCGAAACAATTGGCTGAACTAGGGTTGAAGTTGTAGTCCCCTGTCCCTTTTTGAAAAATGAGGAGGTTTTGACCATGAGAAGATGTTTGAGTGCACAGCAAATGCAAGAGGTAGAAGCAAGAATCATTCAACAACAAGGATTCCCCTCTCTTATACTGATGGAGCATGCAGCACTTGCAGTCTACAAGGAAGTGGTTCGGCATATCACGAAAGACACAATCGTTTGGTGTGTATGTGGATGTGGAAATAATGGAGCAGATGGATTGGTAGTTGCAAGACTACTTCATCAAGATGCTTATGAAGTAAAAGTCGTATTGGTAGGGCATCAATCGAAAGCTACAGAAGAGTTTTATATACAAAAAAATATGGTGGAGCAACTAGAAATCCCCTTATTTACCATGAATGAATTTGATCCAGATTCAAACGAATGCATTATCGATGGCATCTTTGGAATTGGATTGGCTAGAGCGGTGGCAGGTGAATACAAAGAAGTGATTGGTAGAATCAATGAAGCAGATTGTCAGGAGGTAATCGCCATTGATCTTCCTTCAGGGCTCTGTGCAACAACGGGGCAAGTTCTAGGATGTGCAGTGAAGGCTACACGAACCGTGACTTTTGAATATGAGAAGCTTGGTTTGTATTTGGGAAGAGGAAAGTTGTATACGGGAAAAGTTTTCACGGCAAAGATTGGATTTCCAAGAGGCGAGAGAGTTCAGATGCTTTGTGAGTTTGGACAAGATACAGAAGTGATGATTCTAGAGCAGACGGATTGTGAGAATATTCCCAGACGTAATGCTCTAGCCAATAAGGGTACCTATGGGAAGTTATTGATTGTAGCAGGGAGTGGTGGAATGTGCGGAGCGGCATATTTATCAGCATTGGCGGCATATCGAACAGGTGCGGGACTTGTGAAAATCTATACAGCAAGGGAGAATTGTTCTATCTTGCAGATGCAATTACCAGAGGCAATTGTAGAAGGTTATGATGAGGACGTGTCTGAGGAAGCAATCGCGGCTGTGTATCAGTGGGCAACGACGATGGTAATCGGACCAGGGCTAGGTCGTGGGGAAGTGTCGAAGAGACTTGTAGAAGTGGCATTGAAGAGGACAACAGTTCCTATGGTAGTGGATTCGGATGCATTGAATACAATATCAGAAGATATAAGTCTAGAAAAACAGTATAGAGATAATATCATTATTACCCCACATATGAAGGAGATGAGTCGATTGACAGGAGATTCTATTGAAGATATAAAGCAATCGCCGATCCAATATGCGAGAGAGTATAGCGAAAAAAATAGGGTGATTTGTTTATTAAAAGATGCTACGAGTGTCATTACAGATGGGCGAGATCAGACCTATCTGAATATCAATGGTACGAGTGCACTTGCAAAAGGAGGAACTGGTGATGTGTTGACGGGGATTGTGGCGGGATTATTGTGTATTGGAATGATACCGGTTCAGGCGGCAGCGTATGGCGCGTATTTGCATGCAGAGGCAGGAATCAAGGCGAATGAAGAATATTCGGAGCATGGTGTAATTGCAAGTGATTTGATGAAATAAAATTGTTCTGATATCTAGCGCATGGTATGGACGTAGTGATATTAGTTTGACTTCACACAATCAAGGGAGATATCCGAATCTAGTGATTGAATTTAAACAAGGTGACGATATAAAAAAAGAAGTACGTGAGGCTATGAGACAGATTAAGGATAAGAAATATGCAGTCAATATGAAGGGGCTACTTTGCTTATGGGAGTGGCTCATAATAAGAAAGAGTGCGAGATAGAGATAGAAGAAGTGAGTTGAGATAAGGAATTAAATAAGGTTTTTTTTAAGCCATGGAGTCGGTTGATATCGTTTTATCAGGCGACTCCATATTTTTTTGATTATAGGAATACTTTGTTTCCCTATTTATTAATTTATAGATTTCTATTGACAAAAGTTGTTCTGTTGTATTATATTTACAGTACAACAACACAATGATACAATGAAGCAGTATAGCAGTACAAAATGGCGATGAGGGAGAGACTTAGATGAATGCGTTGATTGAGATTGAAGATATGTCCAAGATATACAATCCAGGCGAGAATGAAGTGCGTGCATTAGATAATGTTTCGTTACGGATTGACACAGGTGAATTTGTGGCAATTGTAGGACAGTCGGGGTCAGGGAAATCCACTTTGATGAATATGATAGGGTGTCTTGATATCCCAACAAAAGGTAAGTATAATCTAGCGGGGAAGGAAGTTGAGAAGTTAAAAGATGATGATTTGTCTGTGATTCGAAATCAGGAGATTGGATTTATCTTTCAAGGATTTAACCTAATTGCTAACTTGGATGCGATTGGAAATGTGGAGCTGCCACTGATTTATCGGGGGATTGGGAAGAAGCAGCGTAGAATATTAGCAGTGGAGTCATTGGAGAAAGTAGGACTGAAGGAGCGGATGAAACATCGTCCAGCAGAGCTCTCAGGAGGGCAACAACAGAGAGTTGCTGTTGCCAGAGCCATAGCAGCAAAGCCGTCCATTATATTAGCTGATGAACCGACAGGAAATTTAGATTCATCATCTACGGAAGAGGTTATTCAGATTCTGAGACAATTACATAAAGAAGGAAGCACTATTATTATGATTACTCATGCGAAGGAGCTTGCAGAAATCGCAGATCGAATGGTGGTGTTAAAAGACGGTAAAATCGTCGAGGATACAAGTGTAAAAGATAGTGAGGCAGAATAGGTGAAACAATGCATGTAAAAGTAGCGAATAGGCTTGAAGGGAGAGACGAGAAAATGAGCGAAATAGTAGCAGTGGAACAGGTGAAAAAGAGTAAAAAAAACAAAAAAAAGTTACCAGCATGGGTGATTTTTCCCATACTAGGGGTGGTTGCACTTATTGTGGTAGGAATCACCCTGTTGGTTCCTCAAGGGGAAACTATACAGCAAGTGGAATATATCACAATTGAAAAAGGGGATATACGACAAGAGTACACCACATCTGGACTTGTGGAAAGCCAGATGAATCAGACTTACTATGCGCCGAGTAATGCACCAGTGCAGGAGATTACGACCCAAGTAGGGCAAGTAGTAAAAAAAGGTGATGTGCTAGTCAGCTTTGATACAAAGGATTTAGAGAAGATGTCGACACAGACAGACTTAAATCTAACCAGTGTGTTAAATACCAATGCAGATGCACAGAATCAGGCGGCACAAGCGCAACAACTCAGTGCAAATAGCATTGCACAGTTGGAGGGGCAGATTAGCGAGAAAGAAAGCCAATTGAGTCAATTGAAGAAAGATGATGAGGCAATGGCTCCAGAAATTGCTGCACTCATAGTGAAAATCACCGAATTAGAACAGAAGAAAAAAGAGAACCTCAATAGTCAAAGTGAGCAGATAGCAATCAAAGAGAATGCAGAATTAGAATTACAGAAAGTATCAGACACAGATCCGAAGTATCAGGAATTGTTAGCCATGGCAACCACAGCAACTACTACAATCAGTAATCTAGAGATTGAATTGCGAACAATAGAAGCTGAATTGTTAGCGCTTGGGACTCCAAGTGGGGGAACTGCGACACAACAGGCGCAATTACAACAAGAAATTGATGCTCTGAGAATGAGCTTAGAGGATGCAAAGACTCAAGCTGCTTCTACATCTGGAATTAGTCAAGCCCAGAAGAATAATATGGCAATTTCGCAGGAATTGGCTGAAATCGAGCAATTGAGTGCAGAGCAGGCATTGAGTCTTGCAAAACTAGGGATTGTAGCCGAGACCGATGGTGTAGTATCCCAGATTATGGTGCAAGAAGGCGGAGTGACAGCGCAAGGAAGTCCAATCATTACACTGGTTAGTAATGAGGAAGTGGAGGTTTCTATTTCAGTTCCAACTAGTGATTTTGATAAGCTAATAGAGGGCAATGAAGCGGAGATAACATTAGGTGCTTCCAAGTATCAGGGTATATTGGAAGAAGTTGATAAGATTGCAATGCCGAATGACAAGGGGACTCCATCCATTAGTGCAAAGGTTCGAATTACAAACCCTGATGATAGTATTTTCATCGGAGTAGAAGCGAAGGTGAATCTGGCCGTAGCGAGTGCGGAGGGGGTTGTAGTTGTTCCGACAGCAGTAACGAATGTTTCCACAGAAGGTGATTTTGTTTATGTAATGTCAGATGGTATTGTAGAAAAGCGATTTGTTCAACTAGGAGTCTATGATCATATGTATAGTGAAGTAGTAGATGGATTAGAGGAAGGTGACATGGTAATTGATGGGGACGTAGGGGAATTGGAAGGAAAAAGCGTTCTAGGAATTGAGAAACAAGGGGTGTAGCCATGACACAATTTATCGAATATGTAAAAATGGCCTTGTATAATATCAAGCAGAATAAGGGACGTTCTTTTCTTACGATGTTGGGGATTATTATTGGAATATCAGCAGTGATTACCATTGTATCCATCGGAAATGGAATTCAAGAGGAGTTTGTGGAGGTGGCTAGCTTATCTAGCATCAATGTAACAGTTAATCCAGAGGAAGTGGATGATCCCAATATTATCACGCTAGAAGATATGGAAGCCCTTAGTGTCGCACTAGGAGACTCTATAGATGGGGTGGTTTCTTCTTTTATGGAATTTGGAACTACCGAGACGAGAAAAGGCGAGTTTGATGCTTATATCACATTGACGACTCCAGACGCAGAAGGTGATGAGACAAAAAAGGAAATTATTCTTGGCGAATATTTCACAGATGTTGATATGCAGAATGCATCCATGGTTGTGGTAATAGATCGAATGTCTGCAGTGTATCTTTTTGGAACAGATGATGTAATTGGAATGAATATGGATATGCAAATTGGTGGCTCCATCGTTTCTGCAATGATTAAGGGGATTCGCGATGTAGACCAAGCATATGCAGAGGAAACAGAAGCTACTATGGAGATGTTTGGTATGAGCATGCCAATTATGATAGAGATGCCGTATACTGCTGCGCAGAACTGGGGCGTGGAGTATGATGGATTTTCAAGTGTCACCTTATATCTCCCAAATGAAGCTGATGAAAATGCGGTGGCGAAAGAAGCAATCGATGTGTTAGATGTTCGGCACGGGCGAGGAGAAGAAAGCAAGTTTCAGCGAGAGGCAGTGATGGATTTGACAATGATTACATCAGTACTAGATGCAATGACAGCATTTGTGGCATTTGTGGCGAGTATTTCCCTACTAGTAGGTGGGATTGGGGTCATGAATATTATGCTGGTTTCGGTTACTGAGAGAAGAAGGGAAATTGGAATTCGCAAAGCCCTTGGGGCAAAGACATCTTCTGTAGTGACACAGTTTTTATGTGAATCAGCAATCATCTCTGGAATCGGTGGAATCATCGGAATCATGATTGGAGGAGGAGTTGCCCAATTGATAGAATTTACAGGGGTTGGAGGGTTATCAGCAAGCTTATCCATTGAGGCAATTTTACTTGCTACAGGATTCTCATGTGGAGTTGGAATTGTATTTGGAATATATCCAGCTAGAAAAGCTGCGAGGATGACCCCGATTGAAGCGTTGAGACAAATGTAAAGAAACAACTTGAAAAATATAAAGACTAATGATAAAGTAAAAGCTATAAAGGAATATATGTAAACGCGCAAAGGGAAAAGAGGAGGAATAAGATGTATAAAACAGGGAAACTATTAAAGGTAGTATCAATTATTCAAATTGTATTTATGTCACTAGGAATTATTGCAAGTATTTTTTCTATTATTACAGCTCCGATGATGATAGAATTGATGGAAGAGTCTGGAATGCAAGGAGTAGAAGATATTTATAATATTCCACTTTTGATATTGGGATTAGCAGTAAATGTATTCGGGTTAGCAGCAGCAATTGTTGGTTTGTTAGGTAAGTCTAAGAAGGTATGCTATATTATGATGGGTATATATATATTATACTTAATCTATAGTACCATTGATAGTATTGCCATTGGTGGATTAGGACTTGCAATGATTAGTGGAGCACTTAGTCTTGTGCTTCCAGTATTGTATCTATGGGGCGTGTATCAATCCGATGATGTTGAAGAACTAGGTTTTGAAGCAACGAATGTATAAACATAACAAGGAGGGTAAATATGAGTAAAGTATCGACAAGAGAAGAGTTTCAGGAAGTAGTTAAGTCAGGAACCGTGATAATTGATTTTTTTGCAACATGGTGCGGACCATGCAAGATGATGGGACCAAATTTCGAAGCAGCCGATCAAGAAATGAATGGAGCGGCAACATTTCTAAAAGTTGATATCGATGAGCTACAAGAACTTGCAGTAGAACATGGGGTGCAAAGCGTACCGACATTGGTGATATTCAAAGATGGTGAGTTGGTAGATAGAGTTATAGGAGTTGTATCCAAAGACGTCTTGGTAGAAAAAGTAAAAAATTACGTGTAAGGAATAATTTCCTCCAATTTACAAATACTAGAGAAAACACTAGTAACTGTAAATGGAGGAAATTTTTTATGAAAGCTACAGGTATTGTAAGAAGAATAGATGAGTTAGGCAGAATCGTAATACCAAAAGAAATCCGAAGGACTCTACGAATTCGTGAAGGAGATCCACTGGAGATATTTACTGGAAGAGATGGCGAGGTGGTGCTTAAGAAGTATTCGCCGATAGGAGAACTTAGCGAATATGCGACCCTATATGCAGCTGCAATGAGTGATACCATAGGACAAAGCATATACATTACAGATTTGGATCAAGTAATTGTGGCAGAGGGAAGTGGGAGGAAGGAGGCTATCAATAAAAGTCTGACAGTAGAATTTGAAGAACTTGTGAAGCAGCGCAAACAAGTCCTAGTTAAGAAAGAAGAAAAAGAGTATCTAGACATCTGGGAAAATATGTCCAATGAGGCTTATGCAATCTTAATCACACCGATTGTTTGTGATGGTGATATTATCGGTAGTATTGTAATCTTGCAAAGAGATCAGAAAAAAGAACTTGGTGAATTAGAAAAACAGTTAGCCAACGTAGGAGCCCATTATCTTGGGGGTCAGATGGAACAATAGGAGGTCTAAATCCTTACTAATCTGCATATGATAAAGCAGAATGAGGAAGGGAAGTAGGCGGAGTAGGTGGAACAGAAAAAATATGTTACGTGGATGTTCAAGTCACTTCTGATAGCATATCTGGTAACAGGAGCATTCTTGGCACTCTTAGCATTTGTTTTGTATCGATTTAGTTTACAGGCAAATGTAGTTTCCATTGCGATAACTGTAATTTATGTATTAGTTACAGTTCTTGGAGGATTCATCATGGGGAAGTTTGTTCGCAGTAGGAAATTCTTCTGGGGGTTCGTAATTGGAATTGTATATTTTGCATTGATGTTAATCGTATCTTTAGTAGTGTATCGGGGATTGGATAACTTCAGTGTTTTGACAACGATGTTGGTATGTGCCGGAGGGGGAACCTTAGGAGGTATGTTGGCTTAAAAGGGACAGGGATTGTTTCATTGGGGACGTAGTTTTTTGAAGAAAAACTACGTCCCCAATGACGTTGAAATATGGAAAAATATCAATAAATAAGCAAAAACATCATTTAATAAAGTGATTGTGGTTGATAAAATATTTAAATACTATTAGTTTAGTGAAAAGGAAGATAACAAAAACAAAGTCCAGCTAATAATTGTCAATAGTAAAATAAAAAAATAATGATTTTATTTT